>JBDLTG010000048.1:0-11462 GCA_039805885.1 Bacteroidota bacterium | reverse complement strand
ATAAAAAAAGGCGGTACTAAAAAAAGTAACGCCCTTATCTATGCTTATACAAACATTATTTTTTGTGTCTAGGTTCGCTAGAAACAGTCAATTTATGTCTTCCTTTAGCTCTTCTACGCGCTAGAACTTTTCTTCCATTAGCAGAAGCCATTCTATCCATAAATCCGTGTTTATTTCTTCTTTTTCTTTTCGATGGTTGAAACGTTCTTTTGCTCATTGCTTTGTATCTTTAAAATCTTATTTATATGTGTCTTTTGTTTGGTCGAATAATACTTATTCTGAAACCGAGTGCAAATATACAAAGACTTTTTTTTCTAGCAAGAAGTTTTATGAAAATATTTTTAATTCCTTTTACTATCTTTGCAAGCACAAATTATATACCCATCATGTTAAACAAGAATATCAAACTTATTATCGCTGGACTTATCGTAATTACTAGCATTTGGCAATTTGCAGAGAACAATATTGGAAACGGAATCTTCTTATTATTACTGACTGCAATTCCTATTTTTCTTTATTATAGAAACGAATTTATCCTATTAGCTTTTTTAAAACTAAGAAAACAAGATTTTGAAGGCGCTCAAAAATGGCTTTCGTTTATTAAAAACCCTGAATCAGCTTTAATAAGAAAGCAACAAGGATACTTTAATTACCTACATGGAATTATGCTTTCGCAAACAAATATCAATCAATCTGAAAAATATTTCAAGAAAGCTATCGAACTAGGATTATCAATGGATATGGATTTGGCTGTAGCCAAATTAAATTTAGCCGGAATCGCTTTGTCACGCCGAAGAAAATTAGAAGCAACTAATTTGATTAGCGAAGTGAAAAAGCTAGACAAACAAAACATGTTAAAAGATCAAATCACAATGATGAAAGATCAAATGAAGAAAATCTAATTTTTTTCTAAAATAACAATATCAAAATCCCAAATTCCAAAAGTTTGGGATTTTTTTATCATCATAAGAAACGAAATCATCTTATTTCCCCCTTCCGAAATTGGAATTTGGAATTTTGTTATTGGAATTTCACAAAATTTACTCCCCTAAAATAATATCAGGTAAATGAGTATTAAACCAACGGTATTGGGTGTAAATCATGACATGGGTTCCTCCTTCAACCACGATGCTGTTTTTTATATTCTTGATAGGAAACATTCGGTCTTTATTGCCATGAATGTGAATCACACGCTCATCAACTACGCAACAATTCCAAAGCACCACCTTTTCAACCGCCCAATTCAAATAATAAATGTCCCGCACCGAAAGGAATTTTTCATACAACTGCATTCTATGTGTGAATTTCTCTCCAAATACAAATTGTGCCAACTTACCAAAACTCAATATCAATCGCATCGGAATTAACTTGTACACCAATGTTTTTTTCGCAAATTGAATTCGTTTAGGAAACTCTAAATTTGTTTTTACACTCGAAATAACAATTAGTTTTTTTACCGAAATATATTTTGCTATTTCCTGCACTACAATTCCTCCAAAAGAAACTCCTATTAAAACTGGATTTTCTTCTTTTATATGCAAGGCGATTCGTTTGGCATAATCCTCTAAAGTTTCTTTTGACTTCGGAATTTCCCATTCTAAATAATGAACATCAAAAAGAGTAGCATCCAGCTTAATCCTTTCAAAAATCAAAGGATTTGCTGCCAATCCAGGCATAAAATAAACAGGAATTCTACTCATATTCTAACTTCAAATTTCATATTGCTAAAAAACTAATTTAAAGTTTTTTAAACAGCCTACCTAATTTTATAATCACGAAAACACCCTCGTCATCATCTACAAACAAAATGAGACCACAAAATGATTTGATTTTGATTATCAAATACTTACCTTTGCATTTCCAAAATCTATTCGAAAAATCACTATACAAATGGTTCGTTTATAAAATTGAGTATTCGTTAAAAATACTCAAGCTTAATCTTTTTAGTCTAAATTCAAAAAACAAAAGTTATGGAATCAATTACAACAATAGAAATCAGAGACAACACTTTTGCAAGACAATTTGAAACCACCATACCCGAAGGACTGGTCACTGTTGAATATTCCTTTCAAGAAAGAAAAATATTTTTGACCAAAATAAACACTCCCGAAGAATTTAAAAACGAAATATTCATTGATAATTTGATAAAAAACATCTTAGACAACGCAATAGAACAGCGATTAAGAGTAGTTCCAATCTACCCCAGAATTGTACAGTTTTTCAAAAAAAATCCTTCATACAAAGAATTACTTCCACCTGGAATTAGACTATAAAACAAAAAAAAGAGCATTTGTGTATGACACAAATGCTCTTTTCTATATCAGACTATTCTCATTTAAAGTTTTCAGACACAAATTTCCCGAATTTTCACAAATAACATCAATTTTAAAAATTGAATTACACGAATCACAAGAACAGTTCTAAAAATTAGTGCAATTAAGACAGATTGAATTCCATGTGAATTTGTGAAATCCGTGTTTAACTTTTTCAAAAGCAATCACCATACCTCAATTATTTTATTTCTAAAATCTATTTTTCGATTTCTCTCATATTTTCCATTTTCTTATGCGCTAAGAAACCAGAAATATCTTCAAAATGCTCTACTACTCTTTTATTTCCAAATTCGAAAACCTTAGTTGCTAAACCATCTAAGAAATCACGATCGTGAGAAACCAAGATTAAAGTTCCGTCAAAATCACGCAAAGCATCTTTAATAATATCTTTAGTTTTCATATCCAAGTGATTCGAAGGCTCATCCAGAATCAATAAATTCACTGGTTCCAACAACAATTTAATCATTGCCAAACGTGTTTTTTCTCCTCCCGAAAGCACTTTTACTTTCTTAGTAATATCATCTCCCTGAAACATAAATGCTCCTAAAATATTCTTGATTTGCGTACGAATATCTCCAACAGCAATAGCATCAATAGTCTCAAAAATAGTAGCATTTTCATCTAATAATGACGCTTGATTTTGAGCAAAATACCCAATTTGAGCATTATGACCAATATCTAAACTTCCACCATCAATTCCAATTTCTTTCATGATGGCTTTAATCATTGTCGATTTACCCTCACCATTTTTCCCTACAAAAGCTACTTTTTGACCTCTTTCAATAACAATATTAGCATCTTTAAAAACCACATGATCTCCGTAAGATTTTGACAAATCCTTAACCACAACCGGATATTGACCCGAACGGGCAGCTGGTGGGAATTTCAATTTTAAAGCTGAATTATCCACTTCGTCAACCTGAACAATAACTAACTTTTCTAACATCTTCACACGGGACTGAACCGCATCGGTTTTAGAGAAAGTTCCTTTAAAACGATCAATAAAAGCTCTATTATCAGCAATCATTCTTTGTTGCTCATCATATGCTTTTTGCTGGTGAACTCTACGATCTTTTCGCAATTCTAAATAATGAGAATATTTTGCTTTGTAATCGTAAATTCTTCCCATTGTAACCTCAATAGTACGATTGGTAATATTATCTACAAAAGCCCTATCGTGAGAAATAACCACAACCGCCTTAGCTGAATTAATCAAGAAATCCTCTAACCACTGAATACTTTCAATATCCATATGGTTTGTTGGCTCATCTAGCAAAATCAAATCGGGTTTACGCAATAATATTTTCGCTAATTCGATTCGCATTCTCCATCCTCCAGAAAACTCCGAAGTCTGTCTTGTAAAATCCTCACGAACAAAACCCAACCCAATTAATATTTTCTCAACTTCAGCTTCGTAATTGATTTCTTCAATAGCATAAAATTTCTCACTTAAGTCCGAAACTCTTTCGATCAATTTCATGTACTCATCACTTTCATAATCCGTTCGAATAGTCAATTGCTCATTGATTTCGTCAATCTCTGATTTCATAGAAAAATATTCAGAAAAAGCTTTAGACGCTTCTTCCATCACCGTTGCACCATCAGTAGTCAATAAATGCTGCGGTAAATAAGCCACAACTGCATCTTTTGGAGCCGAAACATTCCCCGTTGACGGCTTACTATTTCCCGCAATAATTTTTAGTAAAGTTGATTTTCCCGCACCATTTTTACCCATAAGGGCAATTTTATCATTTTCATTTATAGCAAAAGAAACGTCGCTAAACAAAGTTGTTCCGCCAAATTGAACGGATATGTCGTTAATTGTAATCATTGTTTGAAGTTAGAAGTTAGAGGCTGGAAGTTAGAAGTTTCTGTCCTCAATAAATTTAAAAGCGCAAAGATAGATTAATTAGAGAATTAGGCAATTAGAAAATGTGGCAATTTAGGAATTAGAACTTTTTTCGAAATCTACAATAAAACAAAACCCGACAGCTTTTAAAAAACTATCGGGTTGCTAAAAATTACTTAATTTCCAAATTGACTAATTACCTAATTAATCCTTTCTCCATTTTTTAGTTTCCTCAAAAACATGTTCTAAAATAGCCGCTTCCTGTTCATCAAATTCAATATTTCTTCTTCCCATTACTAATTTAGCCGTTTCAAAAGCTTTTTTAGTGGTATACGTTGCAAAACCAGCAGCTCCACCCCATGAAAAACTAGGAACAAAATTTCGAGGAAATCCACTTCCAAAAATATTAGAACTCACCCCAACAACAGTTCCCGTATTAAACATGGTATTAATACCGCATTTACTATGATCCCCCATCATTAAACCACAAAACTGTAATCCGGTTTTAGCAAAACCTTCAGTTTCATAGCTCCATAATTTTACTTCGTCATAATTGTTTTTCAGGTTCGAATTATTAGTATCGGCACCAATATTACACCATTCGCCTAAAACAGAATTACCTAAAAACCCATCATGTCCTTTATTCGAATGAGCAAATAACACCGAATTATTAACCTCTCCTCCTATTTTAGAATAAGGCCCCACGGTAGTTGCTCCGTAAATTTTAGCACTCATTTTTACCACTGCACCTTCACAAAGCGCAAAAGGTCCACGAATAACAGTTCCTTCCATGATCAAAGCATCTTTCCCAATATAAATAGGCCCCGTTGACGCATTTAAAGTCACAAACTCTAATTGAGCTCCTTCTTCAATAAACACATTCTCTGGCGCAATGACATTCACACTTTTAGGAATGGCTTGCGATTTTCTATCTTCGGTTAAAAACTCAAAATCCTCACGGATTGCGGCATCATTTTTAGAAAAAATATCCCAAGTATTCATCACCGTCAAACATTCCTCGCTATACTCGATAATTTCATAAGTATCAAAATCAACCTCTTCCTGACTATCATTAGTGTAAAAAGCTATTACTTCTTCTCCTTTAAAAATAGCTTGATTGGATTCTAAATTTGAAACCATTTCGGCCAAAACTTCATTTGGAAGAAACGAAGCATTAATCATTACGTTTTCTTCTAATTCCACCATTGGATACTTATCAGATAAATATTCTTCAGTCAAAGTAGTAATAGTTGAACCTAAATATTTTTCCCATTTTTGACGAATCGTTAGGATTCCAATCAAAATATCGGCTACCGGACGAGTAAAAGTAAATGGCAACAAAGCATTACGAGCTGGCCCGTCAAAAAGTATATAATTCATAAAAGTTGTCTATTTATTAATTGAGTTTTTTTCTTAAAACCCGAGCCAAAGTTACAAAGTTTTCAAATAGATAAAAATAAAAAAGCCTCCCAAAAGGAAGGCTTAGTTTATTTAAAAACAAATTAAAATTATTTAATGTGTTTAGCGTATTTAGTTTTGAATTTATCAATACGTCCTGCAGTATCGATAAGTTTAGATTTACCTGTGTAAAAAGGGTGAGAAGTTCTAGAGATCTCCATTTTTACAACTGGGTATTCAACACCGTCAACTGTAATTGTCTCTTTAGTATCTGCAGTAGATTTAGTAATAAAAACGTCGTCATTTGACATGTCTTTAAAAGCAACTAATCTGTAATTTTCTGGGTGTACACCTTTTTTCATCTTGAATCTTTTTTATTTGTTTGGCTATAACTTATTTTGAAGCTTCTCTTTTAACAGAAAAGGTATAAACTAATTATAACTTTTTATTTTAATATTATTTTGAGGATGCAAAAATACAATTATTTTTCAATAAACAAATGTTTATTTCTTTTTTTTATATAAAGCGCTAAAAACAGTTTTTTACTCTTCAATATAGAGGGAATTACTATATTTGTTGCTCAATTGAAAGCACCGAACAATGATTCATGAAACTATCAAAAAAAACGGGATTACTTTTGGAATTATTACTGGTTTAACATCCGTTTTAATCACCACTTTAATCTACTCTATCGATTTAAATTTATTCACCTCACCGTGGATTGGTTTTTCTAATTTAGCCTTGTATTTTATCATTGCAGTTGTACTATTGGTAAAAACAAAAAAAGAATTCAAAGATACCTTTACATTTAAAGACGCATTTACCACTTATTTCATTTCTGCTTTAATTGGAATCGCAATCTCAGTTGTTTTCAACATCATATTATTCAATTTCATTGATCCTGCTGCTAAAGATACTATCAAAGAATTAACGATTAAATTTATGGTTTCAGCCATGGAAAAATTCAATGCTCCTGCAGCAACAATCAATAAAGCAATTAAAGACTTAAAAGAAAACGATCAATTCTCAATCATAGGACTCTTAAAAGGTTCTTTGTCTAATATTGTTTTCTGCACCATTTTTGGTTTAATTTTGGCCGCTTTCTTTAAAAGCAGACCCTCATCACAAGAATAAAAATCGATGAATTTATCTATATTAATACCACTTCTTAACGAAGAAGAATCTCTTAAAGAACTTTACACTTGGATTATTAAAGTAATGCAAGAACACCGCTATTCTTATGAAATCATATTTCTGGATGACGGAAGTTCGGATCATTCCTGGTCTATCATCCAAGGATTTGCTACCGAAAACACACATGTAAAAGGAATCCGATTCATGAAAAATTTCGGAAAATCACAGGCTTTACATGCTGGTTTTGCTAAGGCTCAAGGCGATGTTATCATCACTATGGATGCTGATTTACAAGACAGTCCTGAAGAAATTCCTGGATTGTACGAAATGATTACCCAACAAAATTTTGACTTGGTATCAGGATGGAAAAAGAAGCGTTACGACTCTGTTGTAGCAAAAAACATTCCTTCCAAATTATTTAATTGGGCTGCCCGAAAAACTTCAGGAGTGGAATTAAATGATTTCAATTGTGGTTTAAAAGCCTACCGCAATGTTGTGGTAAAAAACATTGAAGTTTCAGGCGAAATGCACCGATACATTCCTGTTTTAGCAAAAAATGCCGGATTTGGAAAAATTGGTGAAAAAGTAGTGCAACATCAAGCTAGAAAATACGGTGAAACTAAATTTGGGATGGAACGTTTTATTAACGGTTTCTTAGATTTAATCACTATTTGGTTCTTATCACGATTTGGAAAAAGACCTATGCATTTATTCGGAGCCATTGGTTCCTTCATGTTTATCATCGGTTTTTTACTAGCGGGATATATTGGTGTTTCAAAATTGTATCACATGTACAACAATATGCGTTATAGCCTAGTAACAAATAACCCTTGGTTTTTCATCGCATTAACTACAATGATATTAGGAACACAATTATTTTTAGCGGGGTTTTTAGGCGAAATTATTTTACGCACTAAAAACAATGAAGAACGCTATAAAATTTCTAATGAGATTAATTTCTTATAATTAAAACTCATTATCAACACAATACAAATCTATTTATTTCTTATATTTCGAATAAAATAGTCGTTTTAAAACAACGCATTATAAAAAACTAAAAACAGCCTAAAATAAAAACAAGAACCGTAAAACGCTACAAAAATGGAAATTAAACAAAACATTTTAGATGCAGTTAATGAATGGCAAAGTCCAACATTTGACACCGCAACACAAGAAGCTCTTAACGAACTGATAAAAAATACTCCTAAAGAACTGGAAGAAAGTTTTTATAAAAACCTGGAGTTTGGAACTGGTGGAATGCGTGGCATCATGGGCGTAGGAAACAACCGAATCAACAAATATACTCTTGGAAAAAGCACTCAGGGACTTTCTAATTATCTGAAATCTGCTTTCCCAAACCAACCTATAAAGGCAGTTATTGCTTTTGACTGTCGTCATAACAGTAAATCATTAGCTAAAGTTGTTGCCGATGTTTTCTCTGCCAATGGAATCCAAGTCTACTTATTTTCAGATTTAAGAGCAACACCTGAATTGTCTTTTGCACTTAGACATTTAGGTTGTCAATGTGGAATTGTACTTACAGCTTCTCATAACCCACCAGAATACAATGGTTACAAAGTGTATTGGCAAGACGGAGGGCAAATTGTTCCACCAGAAGATGATGGAATCATCAATGCAATCGAATCATTAAACTACAACGAAATCAAATTTGATGCTAACGAAGATTTGATTCAATATATTGATAAAGATGTTGATCAAGCTTTCATAAAATCAACTATTGAGAATGCTAGTTTTGACACCCCTGCTGAAGCAAAAGACAATTTAAACATTGTTTTCACTTCACTTCACGGAACTTCTATTACTGTAATGCCTGAAACTTTTGCGCAAGCGGGTTACAAAAACGTACATCTAGTTGAAGAACAATCAGTTCCTAATGGTGATTTCCCTACGGTAAAATCACCAAATCCTGAAGAACCAGAAGCTTTGACTTTGGCATTGGCGTTAGCCGATAAAACAAATGCCGATATTGTTATTGGTACGGATCCTGATTGTGATCGTTTAGGGATTGCTGTTCGAAACAATGAAGGTAAAATGACTTTATTGAACGGAAACCAAACAATGATTTTAATGACTGCCTTTTTACTGGAAAAATGGAAAAAAGCAGGAAAAATTAACGGAAAACAATTTGTAGGTTCTACCATTGTTTCTACTCCTATGATTATGGAATTAGCTTCTGCTTATGGCGTTAATTTCAAAGTAGGTTTAACCGGTTTCAAATGGATTGCCAAAATGATTAAGGATTTCCCTGAATTACAATTCATTGGTGGTGGAGAAGAAAGTTTTGGATACATGGTGGGCGATGCGGTTCGTGATAAAGATGCGGTTGCAGCAACCTTATTAATTTGCGAAGTGGCGGCTCAAGCCAAAGCTAACGGAAGTACTGTTTACAAAGAATTACTAAAACTATATGTTGACCACGGATTTTTCAAAGAATATCTGGTTTCGTTGACTAAAAAAGGAATGGAAGGCTTACAAGAAATCAACCAAATGATGATTGACTTGAGAGAAAATCCATTAAAAGAAATCAACGGAAAACGTGTGATTATGGTTGAAGATTACCAATCATCAATTGCTAAAAATTTACTTGATGGAGAAGAATCGGTTATGGATATGCCAAAATCAAACGTACTGATTTATTACACTGAAGATGGTTCTAAAATTTGCGCCAGACCAAGTGGAACCGAACCAAAAATCAAATTCTACATCAGCGTAAATACTGAATTAGATGCCGTAGAAAACTTCAACGAAGTAGAAAACATCTTAGACGAAAAAATAAAAAATATTATTGCTGCAATGCAGTTGAATTAAATACAATTCGATAATTTTCCAATTAGACCCGATATGTTTTCAATAACTATCGGGTTTTGCTGGTAAAAAACAACATAATGGACAATTTCAAAAAAATATTCTCTTTTATAGTTCCTTATAAAAAATACGCTTACTGCAATATCTTTTTCAATGTATTGTATGCTCTTTTTAGCACATTATCATTCATGTCATTAATCCCTATGATGCAGGTATTATTTGATCAAACTAAAAGAAACACTGCAATACCAACTTATACTGGAATTTGGGAAATTAAAAAATTTGGCGAAAATTATCTTAGTTACCACATTACAAACATGACAGATACTTATGGCGTAGGTTACACCTTATCTATTATGGTAGCTGTTATTATTTCCATCTTTTTATTGAAAAACTTCTGCGATTATATGGCGATGTTTTTCATTACTTTTTTAAGAAATGGAATTTTGAGAGACATGCGTAATGCCATGTACCAAAAAACATTAGAATTACCATTGTCTTTTTTCTCAGAAAAAAGAAAAGGAGATGTAATTGCACGTATTTCGGCTGATGTTAACGAAGTGCAAACTTCCTTTTTATCAATCCTAGAACTTATTGTAAAAGAACCGCTTACTATTATCTTTACCATAATAGCCATGCTTGCCATAAGTCCTAAACTTACACTATTTGTATTTATTTTTATTCCCGTTTCTGGTTATATTATTTCCATTATTGGAAAACAATTAAAAAGACAATCAACTAAAGCCCAGCAAGAACAAGGTATCTTCCTATCAACCATAGAAGAAACCTTAGGTGGATTAAAAGTTGTAAAAGGCTACAATGCCGAAAAACATTTTGGCGAAGTTTTCAGAGAATCTACACAACGTTTTTTCACTTTATCAAATAACATAGGTAATCGTCAAAATCTTGCTTCACCAATGAGTGAATTTATGGGAATTATGGTTATTGCTATTTTGCTTTGGTATGGAGGAAATATGGTTTTGATTGAAAAAACCTTAAATGGTGCTTCGTTTATTGCCTATATGGGACTGGCATACAACATTCTTACACCTGCAAAATCAATTTCTAAAGCTTCTTATAGTGTAAAAAAAGGAAATGCCGCAGCAGAACGTATTCTTGAAATTTTAACTCAGGAAAATCCTATTACCAGCAAAGTAAATGCGATTGAGAAAAATAGTTTCGAATCTAATATTGACATCGAAAACATTAACTTTAAATACGAAAAAGAAAACGTTTTAAAGAATTTCTCTCTTAAAATTAAAAAAGGACAAACTGTTGCTTTAGTTGGTCAATCAGGAAGCGGAAAAAGTACCATTGCTAATTTACTGACGCGTTTTTACGATGTTAACGAAGGTAGTATTGCTATTGACGGAATAAACATCAAAGACATGAACTTACAATCTTTGCGTGGATTGATGGGATTAGTAACTCAGGACAGCATCTTATTTAATGATACTATAAAAGCGAATATTTCTTTAGGAAAACCAAATGCCAGCGATGAAGAAATTATTGAAGCATTGAAAATTGCCAATGCTTACGAATTTGTAAAAGATCTGCCAAACGGAATTTATACCAACATTGGCGATAGCGGTAATAAACTTTCTGGCGGACAAAAACAGCGTCTTTCTATTGCCCGTGCTGTTTTAAAAAACCCTCCAATTATGATTTTGGACGAGGCAACATCAGCTTTGGATACCGAAAGTGAAAAATTTGTACAAGTAGCATTGGAAAACATGATGCAAAACAGAACCTCAATTGTTATTGCTCACCGTCTTTCTACGATTCAAAAAGCAGATACAATTATCGTTATGAAAAAAGGAAAAATTGTAGAACAAGGTACACATGACGAATTAATTGCTTTAGATGGCGCTTACAACAAACTTGTGATGATGCAATCATTCGAATAAATAATTATAATTTAA
>JBDLTG010000047.1:0-8686 GCA_039805885.1 Bacteroidota bacterium | reverse complement strand
GAAAAGAAAAAATAGAAAAAGATGCTTCATGGTTGCTGTTTGAATCAAAACGCTAATAAAAACAATTTGGTATGGCAAAAGTAATAATAAAAAATCCGTCCCAATAAACTATCGGGACGGATTTTCAAGATGTGTTTTATGAAAGTTATACTTTCATTATTTCAGCTTCTTTTTGAGCAAGAAGTTCATCTATTTTTTTGATAAATGTATTCGTCAAAGTTTGAACTTCTTCCTCGGCACTTTTACAAATGTCTTCCGAAGTTCCTTCTTTTTCTAGTTTTTTGATGTCAGTGTTGGCATCTTTTCTAGCGTTTCTGATCCCGATTTTAGCATCTTCAGCCTCAGATTTAGCTTGTTTTGCTAAATCACGACGACGATCTTCTGTCAAAGGCGGTACGCTAATGATGATTAAATCACCATTATTCATTGGGTTAAACCCAAGATTAGCAATCATGATGGCTTTTTCAATAGTATGCAACATGTTTTTTTCAAAAGGTTGCAAAGTGATGGTTCTAGCATCAGGAACGCTAATTTTTGCTACTTGGTTAAGAGCAGTTGATGAACCATAATAATCTACAAAAACACTTCCTAACATTGCAGGAGATGCTTTTCCAGCACGAATATTTAGAAACTCTTTTTCAAGGTGAGCAATAGAACCTGCCATAGATTCTTGCGTGCTATCTAATATAAATTCAATTTCTTCAGTCATTTTTTTAACGTTTATAGTTGGTTGTTTATAGTTTGTTGTTACTCTATCGTTCTAATCCAGATTTTATATTATCAATGTTACTGAACTATAAACAATAAACTCAAAACCATAAACTATATATTTACTACAGTACCTACGTTTTCTCCATCGCAGATTCTTTCCAGATTTCCGCTTTGGTTCATATCAAAAATTAGGATAGGTAATTTATTTTCTTGACTTAATGTAAAAGCGGTTGTGTCCATTACATTTAATCCTTTTTTGATCACATCATCAAATGATATGAAGTCAAATTTTACTGCCGAAGCATTTTTTTCCGGATCCGAATCATATACTCCATCCACACGAGTTCCTTTTAGAATCACATCAGCATTGATTTCGATTCCACGTAAAACAGCAGCTGTATCAGTAGTAAAATAAGGGTTTCCTGTTCCTGCTCCAAAGATTACGATTCTTCCTTTTTCAAGGTGTCTGTCGGCTCTTCTTTTGATATAAGGTTCAGCAATAGACTCCATTTTTAAGGCTGTTTGCAAACGCGTTTTCATGCCTTTTTCTTCCAGAGCACCTTGTAATGCCATTCCGTTAATAACCGTAGCAAGCATTCCCATGTAATCTCCTTGCACTCTATCCATTCCGTTGCTTGCCCCTGCAACTCCTCTAAAGATGTTTCCTCCACCTATTACGATGGCAATTTCTACTCCTTTGGCGTGAACTTTTTTGATTTCTTCAGCATATTCAGCTAATCTTACAGGATCTATTCCATATTGACGGTCTCCCATTAAAGCTTCTCCGCTTAATTTTAGAAGAATTCTTTTGTATTTCATGTGTTTGTTGCGTTGATTGGTGCAAATATAGGGATATTCTTTTTTTCTGAAATAGGCCGACTTAAATTTTTACGGTATTTGTGTTTAAAAAAGTTAAACACGGATTTCACAAATTCACACGAAATTCAATCTGTTTTAATTACACAAATTTCTAAATTCATTGGTCTCAAAAATAGTTTAAAACTAAGCACTTTAGTGCAATTTACTTTCAGTTTCTAAAAAAAAATACCGCAGATTCGCAGATTGAAATATTTTGAATCTGTATCGAAAATCTGCGAATCTGTGGTTTAAGTTTTCTGATTGGTTTCTAGTCTTGCAGATCTTTAGTATGCCAACTAAACCTATGGACTTTAAGTCTATAGTGGTTTAGTCTATAATTGGTGTGATTCAATTTTAAAAATTAATACTATTTGTGAAAATTCGTGTAATTCGTGTCTGAAAATTTTAAATGCGAATGTTCAGTTAAATTTTATAAATTTTGTTTTCGTAACTGTATTTTGCTGCTTGGTAACCCAAATTAAAAATAGCATCCATTTTAATCTTATTGGTTTCAAAGGTGCTGTAAATACTAAGTTCTTTGGGTTGAATAATCCAATCACATTGCGTGAATTTAGCAACATTCGAGTTTTCCGAAAGAATATCAAAGGCTCTGGTGGTCACGGCTCGAATAGAATTTAAATCTTTAGCCGTTATCATGTTGATTGGACTTACATAAACGCCAATAATCATATCGCAATTGTCTCTTAGCAAGTCGGTGGGGAAATGATTCAAAATTCCGCCATCGCTGTAATGATTTCCCTCAATTTCATAAGGGGAAATAACGCCCGGAAAGGAAGAAGAAGAAATAAGCGCATCGACAATTTTTGTTTCAGGTTCGAATATTTTCAATTTACCTTTAATCATGTCGGTGGCGGTAATTTGAGTTGGAATTTGCAAATCGGCAAGTGTAGCATCCTCAAAAACCGCATGAAAATAGTCTCTGAATGAGTCTGAGTCAATCAATCCAGCCTTAGTAAAAGTAATGTGTCTCCAATGAAATAAATAAATGGATTTGAAAAAATCTAAAATTTCTTCGGGTGTTTTCCCCCAGGCATACATGGCACCAACAATCGATCCAGCACTGGTTCCAGCAATTTTATTGGGACGAATGTTTTTTTCTTCTAAAAATTTAATAGCACCCGCATGGGCTAAACCTTTTGACCCACCACCCGAAAGCGCTAGACCAATTGATTTTGAATTTAAGTTCATCTGTATGCATTTTTTATAAAAATACACTTTTTACTGATTTGGAAGTGCAGTTATAAGAATGAAATTATTTTTGATGATAATCATTGAGTTTTGTCGGTGTTTTTTGTAAACCAAGTACTAGAAATGCCTAAACTAACATTTGCAACCTTTTCAGGACTATCTAAACTAAATCCGTATTGTGTCAGTTCTATAAAAAAGGCAATACCTTCAATATGTTCGAAACCTAAACTAATTTTTTTATAATCCCCGTGTAGATTTCCCCGACCTAAAATAATTGACTTTCCGTAAGCTGTTTGAACGTATAAAAATCCTTCGTTATCTAATTTTAGACTTATTTTGAGATTGGCAAATGCAGGAACTACAACCAGTTTTCTAGATGCTACCCAGTCTATGCCTGAACTTATCCCCACTGCTATTGTTCTGTTAAAATGGATGCCTTCGCCAACTTTAAGGCTTAAGCCGTTTGGCGTAAACCAATATGAATCTTTGTCGGCATCATCTAAATTGGCTCTTAGGGGTGTGGATATACTAAATTGAGTATAAGAGCCTTGATTAAATTGTGCGAATACAGGCCATGAGAAACTGATTGTAATTAGTAAACAAGCTAAGGTTTTCATATATGGATTTTTAAATTATCGATATAGAATTTCTGTAAACAGATTCCTTGTTCTTATTGTACTAAGTTAAGCAATTTTTTTAAGGAGTGAAATTTATGAATCTAGTCCTAAAGATTCCTCAAAAAGAGTAACATCAATGGCGTTTTTCACGTCGAAATCGCCAATTTTTGTTCGGCGTAATGCGGTCAAATGCGAGCCCGAATTCATGGCTTTTCCAAAATCAAAAGCTAGAGAACGAATGTAAGTTCCTTTGCTGCAAACCACTCTAAAATCAATTTCAGGTAATGCAATTCTGGTAATTTCAAATTCGTGAATGGTAGTTTTTCTGCTGGTTATTTCAACTTCTTCACCCGCACGAGCGTGTTCGTACAAACGTTTTCCGTCTTTTTTTATCGCAGAAAAAATAGGTGGTTTTTGGTCAATTTCGCCTAAAAATTGTTTCACCGTTTCGTGAATTAAGGCTTCATCAATATGTGCTGTTGGAAAAGTAGTGTCGATTTCGGTTTCTAAATCATAGGATGGAGTAGTGGCTCCAATGTAAAAAGTACCTGTATATTCTTTGGCCTGTCCTTGAAGTTCAGCGATTCTTTTGGTAAACTTTCCAGTGCAAATTAATAGTAATCCAGTCGCTAAAGGATCTAAGGTACCGGCATGACCTATTTTGAATTTTTTTGGCAATCCTACTTTGTTGATGAGTAGGTATTTTAATTTATTCACCGCTTGAAATGAACTCCATTTCAATGGTTTGTCTATTAATAAAACTTGTCCTTCTAAGTATTCTTCGGGCGTCATTAGATTACAGTCAGTGGGTGAATAAAATAATGAATAATCAATAGTATGATTCCTGCAGCAATACGGTAATAGCCAAAAAGTTTAAATCCTCTTTTGCTCAAAAAATCAATAAAAGATTTAATTGCTAAAAGAGCGACAACAAAAGCGATAATATTTCCAATAATTAATAAGTTCACCTGATTAGACGATAATTCGAAACCGTCTTTGTAATAATCGTAACATTTTTTTACAGTAGCGCCCAACATTGTTGGAACTGCTAAAAAAAAGGAGAATTCGGCAGCTGTAGTTCGGGTCAATTTTTGAGACATTCCTCCCACGATACTGGCTCCGCTTCGGGAAACTCCAGGAATCATAGCCAGACATTGAAACATTCCGATTTTAAAAGCTTGCAAATAAGTTATTTCTTGAGAAGTTTCGTCAGTATTTGGTTTGCTGAACCAGTCGTCTACTTTTAATAAAATAATTCCGCCTACTAATAATGAGATGGCTACGGTAACGGGATTTTCTAATAAGGCATCTATTTTTTTGCTGAAAAGCAAACCAAAAACTACGGCAGGAATAAAGGCAACCAGTAATTTAAAATAGAAATCAAAAGATTGAAAAAAGCGTTTGAAATATAAAACAACAACCGAAAGTATGGCGCCAAGCTGAATTACAATTGTAAAAAGCTTGGTAAAATCGTCTTGTGCAATTCCGTAAAAAGAAGAAGCAATAATCATGTGTCCGGTTGAAGAAACAGGAAGAAATTCAGTAATTCCTTCTATTATAGCCAGAACAATAGCTTGTAATGTATTCATTTTATTTTTGATTTTAGAGTGTAGATTTTAGTTTCAGTTTTACAAACTGAACACTGCATTCTGAACACTGCTAACTATTTTTTTTAGGATTTTTTAAAATAGCATAAACTGTGATTCCAAAACCAATTAAAACAGTAGTTGGAGCTAATCGGATTCTTCTAAAGTCAAAAATAGCATCGCTATACACTTTAGGATCGTCGCTACCACCACCAGACATTAGTATGAATCCAAGTACAATTACGCCAATTCCAATCAATAGAATTTTATAATTGATTTTGTCGAATAAGAATTCTTGTTTATCGTCTTTCATCTTTTTTATATTTTTTAATTCTGCAATCTAAAATCTACAATTTACAATCTAAAATTAATAAAGATCGTCAGTTCTTAGGTTTAAGAAGCGTTGCGTAGCAAAATGGGTACTCAACCAGGTGATTAAAACCCCAAATCCAAAAACTGCTGCAAAAACAAGCAAGATAAGCGCTTTGTCGTCTAGGATTCCTAAATCAGGGAAGTGGGAGTTGACATAAGATAAAAGTCCGATTAATGCTAAAATAGCCAATGCAGATCCAAGCATTCCTAATTTTACACTTCGCATCACAAAAGGTTTTCTAATAAACGATTTTGTTGCACCCACCATTTGCATGGTTTTAATGATAAATCGGTTAGAATAAATAGAAAGACGAAGCGAACTGTTAATCAATAACACAGCGATAAAAGTCAGGAATCCGCTGATGATTAGAATCCACATACTTACTTTTTTGATATTGTCGTTTACTAGATTCACTAATTGTTTGTCGTAAACAATGTCCGAAATCATAGCATTTGTGCGTAATTGTCGTTCAATTTTGGCTACACTGTCTTTTTCTACATAAGCCGCTTTGATATGGATATCATAAGAGTTTTGTAGCGGATTTTCGCCTAAGAAAGTCAGGAAATCTTCGCCAATAATATCGGTATGTTGCTTAGCTGCTTCATCTTTGCTTACATAAACAATAGATTTTGCAAAAGGAGCTCTTTTTAATTCGGTACCAAAACTTTTCAGAATGGTATCATTGGCTTCATTTTTAAAGAAAACAGTCATGGCGATTTTTTCTTTAAAGTCGTCAGCTAATTTTTTAGAATTAATAATGAAAAGTCCTAATGTTCCCAGTAGAAATAAAACTAGGAAAATACTTAAAACTACCGAAAAATAAGAGGAAATTAACCTGCGTTTTTGAAACTTATCAAATGAAGAACTCATAGTTTACTTTAATTATGGGGTAAAAATAATAAAGAATTTCTTTATTTAAAGCTAATAACGTTCAAAGTTTCAACTTTCGTGTTACAAAATGCTGCTTTTAAAGCATTAATCGATTTTAGTGATGATAGGATTGAAGGCTTTTGATGCTATGAGGACTTTGTTGCCAATGTTTAAATCCCTTATTTCTTCCTCCATCGCAATTATTTTGACCACATTGTTGCCTATTAAAACCACGACGATATAAATAAAATTTTCTTTTTCGATTTTTAAAATTTCGCCCACAAATTGAAATTTCCCACTTACCAATCGGCTGGAAAATACTTGTTCAGGAGTTCCTTGTTTGCTTATTTTGCCATTTTCAAGTACAATTACCTTGTCTGACATTTTATAAATTTCGGCAATATCATGACTGACTAAAATCGTAGTGAGTTTGTATTTGCGATGTACCTGAATAATGTAATCTTGCAATTTTACACGCATTTCGTGATCCACCGCCGATAAAGGTTCGTCGAGAAGTAAAATATCAGGTTGGCGAACTAAGGCTCTTGCCAAGGCTACTCTTTGTTTTTGTCCGCCCGACAATTGCGCTGGTTTTTGATGTTGCAATTGTTCCAGTTCCATAAGGGTTAACAACTCTTCGATTATGCTTTTATCCTGTCCTTTTTCGAGTGCGTAGCTTAAATTTTCTCTCACACTCATATTAGGAAACAACGCATAATCCTGAAAAACATAGGCTATTTTACGCTTTTGCGGAGGAAGTTGGATTTTTTTATCGGTGTCGAGCCAGGTTTCGTTATGGACTGTAATTATTCCTTTGTCGGCTTGTGTTAATCCCGAAAGTATCCGAAGTGTTGTGGTTTTTCCGGAACCCGATGGGCCATACAAAGTCACAAATTCATTTTCTTTGATTTCGAAATCAAGGTTCAAAAGCATTTCGCCCGATGCCGATTGGAGTTTCTTTTGGATTTTAAATACAATCATTGTAACGGATTGGTTTGGCTAAAACGATGGTTAATACTGTAAACACACAAAAGCACCACAAAAGCAAAGGCAAATAAAATCCCCGCGTAAACATTAGCATTGTGATAATTCATGGCTTGTACTTCGTCATAAATGGCAATCGATACCACTTTAGTTTCGTTGGGAATGCTTCCGCCCACCATTAAAACCACGCCAAATTCGCCAATGGTATGTGCAAAAGTGAGCACAATTCCAGTTAGAATGGCTTTTTTTATATTCGGGATTAATACTTTAAGTACAGTTTCGGTTTTGCTTTTTCCTAATAAAAGAGAAGCTTCCATCAGTGATTTCGAAAGTGATTTAAAACCATTTTGTATCGGCTGAACCATGAACGGCAGACTGTACAAAACCGATGCAATGATTAATCCGGGGAACGTAAAGACAAGTCGGATGTCAAAATACTGGTCGAGAAATTTTCCAAAAGCATTTTCGGGGCTAAAAGCCAGTAATAAATAAAACCCTAAAACCGAGGGCGGTAAAACCAGCGGCAAACTTACAATGGCTTCAATAATTATTTTTGATTTCAATTTGCTATAAGCTAACCAATACCCCAAAGGTAAACTCAGTACTAACAGTATAATTGTGGTACAAAAAGCCAGTTTTAGCGTGAGATATATTGGTTCGAGATCAATCATGAGTAGCCAAACTTATTTCATTAGTTTTTATCATCGCCTGTACCAAATCGTTTTCCTGAATATCGAGTTGGTCAAAAGCATTTCGGGTAATTACTGATGCTATTGTCGTATTTTGGAAATTTAAAATGATTTTACAAAGTAATTTTCCTTTTTCGAAAGAATGAACGCTGCAATCTAATTTATTTTGAAGACTGATTGCTCCCGAAAACGCTTTGGCCAGAACCACTTCGGTTTCTTTGAATAGAATTTTCACAGCATTTCCGATAGCTAAATATCCGGCACTTTCAGGCGTGTCAATCACAATAGAAGTAATCGGGCAATTTTGCACCATTACTTTTACTAAGGACAAAGAGCCTTCGGTTTTTATTTCTGATATTTTGCCTTCTAATAAGTTCATTTTATCGATTATATGGACTTTAATTTAACCCGTTGGCTGAAATTGTTTTTGATTGTAAATTTTCGTCAGTTCGAGTGATTTTCGTTAGAAAATCGTATCGAGAACAAGAAAATTTATAATCAAAAACGGTTCTCGATACTTTTTTTGCTTCATTTCATTACGCAAAAAACACTACCATTGACGTTTTTGAGAATTTTACTCAACGGATGATTAGCTTACTCTAAAAAGATCAAAAAACTTAAATTTACTTTTTTTTAAACTCCAAAATAGTTGCAAAAACTGATATGACTTAGAGCCTGTTTAAATTTTATGCAAATAATTTTCTAACTCTATTTTTCTGTCACACTGAGCTTGTCGAAGTGCTTATTTATTCACTAAACGAGGTCTTCGACAGGCTCAGACTGACAAAA
>JBDLTG010000046.1:0-21117 GCA_039805885.1 Bacteroidota bacterium | reverse complement strand
ATATAGTAAAGCAGCTTGCCTTTTGCGCGGGAACAATGATAACGTTTACATTGAGTGGTAGTGCGCAAACTCAAAATGTAATTCCAGTTAGTAAATCAGTAAAAGTCGATTTTGATTTGGCACAACGAAGAACTTTAGAAGTAAATGATCCAAATTATATTTCGTGGCCAATAAGCGAAGGGACTCAATTTGATAAAACTTTTGGAGATTTAAAAGTGACTTTGAAAGGAGCAATTAATTCGAGTTGGTACAAAACAGGAATGCAGGCGCCGTTTTATGCCCGTTTGGTAAGTGATGGAATTGTTGCTGATAAAAATGTTGAAATGATTATCAGTGGGTTGTCTAAAGGACAGCATGCTTTGCTGGTTTTTAGTAATACTTTTGATAGTCCTGAATTAGCTAATTATGCTCCGGTTGCTATTTCTGTGAATGGTGCTTTTTCACAAACTATTCAGCCTACTAATAGAGTAACTGCTACAATTCAGGCTGCTACTTCATATATCAGTTTTAATGCTGAAACCGGAAAAGATGTCGTTATTCGATTTGAAGCTGACGCAAAAGCAACTGGAAAAATTCAAAAAGTGGTCATTAATGGTTTCGAATTGGATTTGCCAAACCTAAAAAAGCAAGCCAATACACCTGTACCGGCCAATAATGACGCACATGTAATTTTAGGCAATGATTTTAAATTAGGGTGGAATTCGCCAGAAGGAATTGTTTCTCATGATTTTTATTTTGGAGAAAATGAACAAAAAGTTGCCGAGGCAAATCATAATTCGGCAGAATTTAAAGGAAATTTGAACAAAAACACAGCTACCGTTGATAATACAACACTTAGTAATTTGAAAAGTTATTACTGGAGAGTGGATGAAATTGATAGCAATAAAGAAGTAACTAAAGGAAAAGTATGGTTCTTTAAACCTGCGCAAATTGCTTTCCCGGGTGCCGAAGGTTATGGACGTTTTGCTATTGGTGGAAGAGGTGGAAAAGTAGTTGCCGTAACGAACTTAAATGATAGCGGACCAGGAAGTTTACGTGATGCTGTTGAGCAGGAAGTAGGTCCAAAAACGATTGTTTTTAATGTTTCTGGAAATATCCAATTAAAATCGCGTTTGGTTGTTAGTCAGCCATTTGTAACTATTGCAGGACAAACTGCACCTGGAGATGGAATTACGATAAGTAGAGCACCGATAGGATTGACTGGAAATGATGGAATTATTCGATTTTTGAAAGTGAGAATTGGTGGTGGGACTACTTATGATGGAATGGGATTGACAGGTGCTAATTACAGTATTATAGACCATTGTTCGATCAGTTGGACTATTGATGAATCATTCAGTTCACGCGGGGCGCATAACATTAGTTTGCAACGCACTTTGATTTCCGAAGCCTTGAATGTTGCAGGTCATGATAAATACCCAGCAGGAAAAATGCACGGTTACGCAGCGACTATTGGTGGTGATGTTGGAAGTTTCCATCATAATTTATTGGCACACAATGAAGGTAGAAACTGGAGTATTGGTGGTGGTTTAAATGGAAATGGTTTTTATGGTGGTAAAATTGATATTAGAAATAATGTGGTGTATAACTGGGGAAATCGTGCCACAGATGGTGGAGCTAGTGAAGTGAATTTTGTGAATAATTATTACAAACCAGGAGCTTCTACTAGTATATTCGTTGCTTTGAATGCCCAGATTGAAGGTGTTGGTAAAGGAAAGCAACAATATTATTTTGATGGGAATGTAATGCCGGGTTATTTTAATGAAAAAAATCAGGAAAAAGGAAGAAAGTTTACATTGTCCAATAAGGCGACTGCAGATTATGATGTTTTTTTGCCAAAGCCATTTTTTGAATCTCATGTAACGACAGAATCGGCGAGTGGTGCTTATAAAAATGTACTTTCAGATGTTGGAGCGAATCAACCGTTTTTTGACCAGCATGATGCCCGTATTATTGATGAAACTCTAAAAGGAACCTATACTTTTAAAGGAAGTAAAAGCGGTTTGGGAGGATTGATTGATAATGAGCAAGATGCTGGAGGATGGCCAAAATTTAAAAACGAAACTCGTCCAAATAGTTGGGATACCGATCAAGATGGATTGCCAAACTGGTGGGAAGAATCAAAAGGATCAAATCCAAATTCGGCTCAAGGAGATTTTTCGGATGCTAATGCAGGAACAGCTGATGGTATGACTCAATTAGAATATTATTTGAATTGGTTGGCACAACCACATTATTTTATAACTGCGGGTGAAAAATTGACTTTTTCTGTAGCTGATTATTTCAAAGGATATGAGAAAAAACCAGCGTATTCATTTTCAGAAGTAGTCAACGGAAAAGCAGTTTTAAACGGAAAAGAAATTCAATTTACAGCAACTCAAAAAGGATTCGCTTCTTTGGTCATTACAGTTAAAGATGCCGACGGAGATGCTATGAGCCGTACGATTAATTTATTTGTAAAATAGTTCATTTTATCCCTATCAGGGTTTTAAACCCTGATAGGGATCCAAATTAAAAAGATTAAAAATGAAAAAGAACATTATTCTATTGTCAGCCGTACTTTTTTCGACTGTTTCATTCGCTCAAAATAAGGGTTTGGTTGATAATTCGGCTAGTCCGTATTCTAAATTGAGAAGTGTTGGTTTGCAAGATGTGAATTGGACCAATGGATTTTGGAAAGAACAACTGAATGTAGAGAATAAGGAAACTTTGCCCTTTATGTGGGACTTGTATCATAATGATGAAGTTTCTCATGCTTATGCCAATTTTGAAATAGCTGCCGGAAATCGAAAAGGAACTTTCAAAGGGCCTTCTTTTCATGATGGTGATTTTTTTAAAATTTTTGAAGGAATGGCTGCAACTTATGCTGTAACCAAAGACAAAAAATTGGATAAGCAAATGGACGAAGCCATAGCAATGTTTGCTAAAGTGCAGCGTAAAGATGGTTATTTGCATACTCCTGTTTTAATTGACGAACGTTGGGGAACTTTAGGACCAGAAGAAGTTAAAAAACAACTGGGTTTCGAAAAGTACAATATGGGGCATTTAATGACTGCTGCCTGTGTGCATTACCGTGCTACCGGGAAAACTAATTTTTTAAATATTGCCAAAGGAGTTGCTGATTTTTTATATGATTTTTATAAAAAAGCTTCGCCTGAGTTGGCTCGAAATGCCATTTGTCCTTCGCATTATATGGGAATTGTTGAAATGTATCGCACGACAAAAAATCCAAAATATCTGGAACTGGCTAATAACTTAATTGACATTAGAGGAACTACGGCAGATGGAACGGATGATAATCAGGATCGAATTCCGTTTAGACAACAAACCACCGCAATGGGGCACGCTGTAAGAGCAAATTATTTATACGCAGGTGTTGCCGATTTGTATGCTGAAACTGGGGAGAAAAAATTATTGGATAATTTAGAATCCATTTGGGATGATGTGGCTTATCGCAAAATGTATATTACAGGTGCTTGTGGGGCTTTGTATGATGGTGTTTCGCCTGACGGAACTTCTTATGACCCTACGGTAGTTCAAAAAATTCATCAAGCTTATGGAAGACCATTTCAATTGCCTAATGCTACAGCGCATACGGAAACTTGTGCAAACATTGGTAATGTATTGTGGAATTGGAGAATGTTACAAATTACTGCTGATGCAAAATATGCCGATGTTATAGAATTGGCTTTGTATAATAGTGTGTTGTCAGGAATTAATTTAGAAGGGAATAAGTTTTGTTACAATAATCCTTTGAATGTTTCTGTCGATTTGCCTTTCGAGCAAAGATGGAGTAATCAACGTGAAGGTTATATTGCCTTGTCTAACTGTTGTGCGCCAAATGTTACCAGAACTGTAGCCGAAGTTAGTAATTATGCTTATAGTTTTACCAAAGAAGGATTGTACGTGAATTTATATGGAAGTAATAGTTTAAATACAAAAACTGAAGAAGGAGCCGAAATCCAATTGCATCAACAAACTAATTACCCTTGGGATGGTGCTATTTCGATTAGTATCGATAAAGCTCCAAAAGGAGATTTTGCATTGTTTTTAAGAATACCGGGATGGAGTAATGGGGCTACAATCCTAGTCAATAATCAAAAGATAGAAAACAATCCTGTTTCTGGTTCTTATTTAAAGATTGTCCGTAAATGGAAAAAGGGTGATGTTATCAGTTTAAATATTCCCATGCCGGTGGAATTGATGGAAGCTAATCCATTAGTTGAAGAAACTAAAAATCAAGTTGCCGTAAAACGAGGGCCTTTGGTTTATTGTCTGGAATCAGATGGTATTTCTAAAACTACTTCGATCAATGATGTAGTGTTGAATGTTAATTCAGATTTTAAAATTGAACCAATTCAAAAGAATAATAGAAGTCTTGTTGCTATAACTGCTCAAGGTTTTTTGGATTCTAATTCATGGAATAAGAAGTTATACCAGCCTTTAAATAAAGGTAAAGAGCAGATTTTCTTACGATTAGTACCTTACTTTTCTTGGGGGAATGGAAGCAGTAAAGAGATGAGCGTTTGGTTTTCACATTAAAAGACTTGTTAAAATCCAGTAAATATCGGGATAATGAAAATTTAACATAAAAAAAACACGAAAACTTAAAATAAACTTAAAAAAAAAAGAATAAAAAATAGTGGAGTAATAAAATTTTATTACTTTTGATAAATGTAAACGTTTACATTTTATTTACTTAGCTTGTAAATAGTTTTAAATTGATGTTCAGTTTTAAGAATGTAAACGTTTACACGAAAATGCTTTTAACATTATATTAGCAGTTCAACCAAAAAAACAAAAACCAATTATGATGCAACGCTTTACTTTCGATTTCTCAGTTTTTAATAGAAATAATAAACCAAACTTAAATAATTAATTTTTTAACCAAAAGAAACACACTTATGAAACAAACATTTAAAATGGTGTTTAGCGTATTACTGTTCAGCATCATGTGCATGAATGGTTTTGCTCAAAATGCAAATGATAGGACTGCTATCACTGGTAAAGTGGTAGATAAAGATGGCTTGGGGGTCATAGGCCTAAATGTTATTGAAAAAGGAACAAAACACGCCGTTTTGACTGATATTGATGGTACTTATAAAATTCAGGTTCCTAAAGGGGCTGTATTGCAGTTCTCTTATATTGGAATGAAAACTGTTGAGAAAACAGTAGGTGCTTCAACATCTATTAATGTAACAATGTTAGAGGATAGTTCAACTTTAAATGAGGTTATTGTAGTAGGATATGGTACGCAGAAGAAAGGAAATCTTACTGCTGCAGTTGCTACAATAAAGCCGGATGATATTCGTGATTTGCCTGTTTCGAATTTAGCAGAAGCTTTAAGAGGATTAACTCCGGGAGTTTCAGTAACTAATGCTAACGGTTCTAGCCGTCCAGGTGGAGCTGCGGATATTAATATTCGTCAATCTTTTGGATTTACAAATGCTACTGCATTATTTAGTGTTCCTTTGATAGTAATTGATGACATGGTGCAAATTGATCCTGCAACTGGTAGGACTACACAAGAGGCTTTTAACAGATTGGATCCTTCAGAAATTGAAAGTATTACCATTTTGAAAGATGGGTCGGCAGCCATTTATGGTGCTCGTGCATCTCAAGGGGCTATTATTGTGAAAACAAAAAGAGGAAAAGAAGGTAAAACGAAACTTTCTTATTATAGCCAATTTGCAGTGAATGATGCAGTAAGTCATGAAAAAACAATGAGTGCTTATGAGCATGGAGTTTGGAAGAACAGATTTTTGAATTCTAATTTAACTACAGATCAATCGAAATATTTTTCTGCAGCAGAATTAGAACAAATGAAAAGTTTGGATTATGACTGGCTGAAAAAAGCTTGGAGAGCAGCTACGCAACAAAGACATGTGTTTAATGTAAGCGGAGGTACTGATAAGGCAACTTATTTTGCAGGTGTTGCTTTTTACACTCAAGGAGCAAATTTAGGATCGCAGGATTATAAAAAATGGAATTTTCGTACAGGTACTACTGTGAAAGTTACCGATAATTTAGAGTTTTCAGCTTCGGTTTCTGGAACTTCAACGGATACTCAAAAATCATTCACAAAGGCATCTGCAAATTTAAATGATGCTAGTTTTGGTTCTCTTTCTTCAGGGGAACAGGCTGATTATATGTATTTATTACACATGCCAAAATACATTCCTTGGCAAACAACAGTGAATGGTAAAGATTATTGGTTGTCCCCATTTCCTCGTACAGATGCTAACTTAGGAAGTGCTAATAATAGAGGTACTATTGCGGGTTGGAATTATTTTGCAGCCCTGGATGCCGGTAAACAAACAGATGAGGATTTTTCATATAATGTAAATTTAAATTTGACTTATAAAGTACCTTTTATTAAAGGGATGTCTATCAAAGGAAGTTATGCCAGAAGTCAGGCTAGTTCTTTTACAGAACAAGTTCAATTACCTTTTGATTTAGCTAGAATTACAAATTATCAGACTACTGATAATCACCTTGAAAATCCAAATTCTATCTATGCTATAGAAACAAATAGCGCTCAGTCTAGAGTGTATTACACTACTGATTTAGATAAAATGATTCAGTCTAATATTTTTGTTAACTATAATAGAACTTTTGGTGATCATGCTATTGATGCGATGGTGGGTATGGAACGTTCGGAGTTAAATAATAAAAATGTACGTTTGGCTTATGAGGGTACTGGAAAAGATTATTTAGGAGATTATGCTACAGCAGGGCCAATAAGTACTAATTCGACAGCTACAAAAGTGGAGTCAGGAACGCTGTCTTATTTAGGACGTTTGAATTATGGTTATAAGGATAAGTACTTATTATCATTAATTTTTAGAAGTGATGCTTCAACTAAATTTGCTCCAATTAACTATTGGGGTTTTTTCCCGGGAGCTCAGTTAGGTTGGGTAGTGTCTAAAGAAAATTGGTTTAGAGATAATGTATCCTGGGTGGATAATTTAAAATTCCGTTATTCTATTGGTAAAACAGGAAAAGATGCTATTGGACCTTGGCTTTGGCAGCAATTATATGAACCAATTGTTGATAAAGGAGCTCAATTTGGTTCTGCTGGAGGTACTCTGGGTGCCGGTATAACACCTCGACCTAATCCAAATGTAGATGTTCGATGGGATACCAGTATTAAGCAAAATTATGGTGTAGATTTAGCTTTGTTAAATAATAGATTACAAATAACTGCTGATTATTATTTTAATAAATCAACTGACATGTTGGTTAGTTTAGGAAGTATTGTTGGAACTCCAATTTCTGCAGGAGGGGCTTTTGCTGAGCAAAATTATGGTGCTATGAATGACTGGGGAACTGAATTTTCAGTAAATTGGAATGATAAAATTAAAGATAATTTCAGTTATAATGTAGGGGTTAACTTTGGCTTTTCTAATAATGAAGTGCAAAAATACCCAGAGTCTCCATTAGCGCTTGAATCTTCAAATGTAAGACGTGAAGGGACATCAGAGTTTTTTCCTGTATGGGGATTTAGAACTTGGAAAGAAACGTCTTCAGGAGATGGTATCCTTCGTACAGATGAAGATATTACAAATTACTGGAATTATTTAACTCAACATGCTACAGCTGTTGCCGGGACACCTAGTTATCCTGGTAATATAACAAATATTAGCGGTATGAGAAAAGGGATGCTGGCTTATGAAGATATTGGAGGGGTTTTTAATTCTGTTACTGGTGTTCAGGCTCCTGCGGATGGAAAGATTGCTGGTGGGGAAGATTATGTGAAATTGGTTAATAAAAATAGAACCTATGGTTTTACTACAAATCTTGGATTTAAATACAATAGTTTCTATTTTAAAACACAAATTGCTACTTCTTGGGGAGGATATAATTCTATGGACTTAGTAAAACAAGGAATTGCTGCAGCACATAATGACTGGTCACATGAGATTTTTTGGAATGATATGTATGATGCTACAACGAATCCTAATGGTAAATATCCAAATATGTACCAAACAGCTAATTTTAGCCCATCTGATTTCTGGCAATTGAATAATTTTAGATGTATGGTTAGAAATTTATCTATAGGTTTTGCAATTCCAAAGGAAGCACTTAAAACGATAAAGATTGATGGTCTTAGTTTTGGTATTACGGGTCAGAATCTTTGGGATTTATACAATCCTTATCCAAAAAAATACCGCAACATGTATGATGACTCTAGTGTAAAATATCCTACGCTTAGAACTTGGTCGCTTAGTATGAATGTTGCATTTTAATTTTAATTCAATGATAATTATGAAAACAAAATTTAATAAATATTTAGTTGTGTCCCTTCTACTGGTTCTTGGAGTTTCTTCGTCCTGTAGTGATGATTTTTTAGAAGAAAAAAAACAGTTTAGATACTACGATGAGAGCTTTTTAGAAAGTGAAGTTCGTGTCAATCAATATGTAAATAATTTATATTATGATTTTTTTGATGGGTATAAAACACCTACAGCAATTAAAGCAGGTCTTTATAGTACAACTGAAAATTCTTATACAGAAGAGGTGGGGGGAATTTCAAATTTAATTAATCCAAATGTAACTTTACAAAATGCCGCTGATGGTTCTACCTATTATGGGACTACTCTAGGGACAACACTTGTAAATAACCCGTATACCAGAATTAAAGATTGTAATTTTTTGTTGGAAAAATTAGATGTTGTTGGGGCTAGTTTATCACAGACTTTTAGAGATCAAATTAAAGGTCAAGTCTATTATTTACGTGCATTGCAATATTTTGATTTAATGCGTACTTATGGTGGTGTTCCTATTGTAACTACGGTTCAAAATGCAAATCCAACGGATGAATCCCTAAAGATACCTAGAGCGACTGTAACTGAAACAGTAAATCAAATTTTGGCTGATTTAGATAAAGCAACAACTTTATTACCTGGAAATTGGGATGCTACCAATTATGGACGTTTTACAAGAGGGGCAGCTTTAGCCCAAAAATCAAGAGTATTATTGACTTATGCGAGTCCGTTATTTAACAAAAGTTGGGATACTTCAACTACACGTTGGGATGCTGCTTTAGCAGCCGGTTTGGCTGCTGAGACACAGTTAACTACTGATGGCTATGGTTTGTACGGGACAAATGCTAAACAATGGGCTGAAATGTTCTATATTAATGGTGATAATAATACTTTTAATAAAGAAGCTATTGTTATTAAACTTTTAGCTAATGGTACTTCTGCTTTGTATTCAAATAATTCTTGGGAAAAATCTATCAGATTGGCTAGTCAAGGTGGTGTAGCTGGCGCTGGTGTAAAAGTGCCAAAAAGAATGATTGATTTGTTTCCTACGAAGGATGGTAAACGTCCAATGGATGTTGATGGTAATGCTATTAATAGTTATGATCCATTCCTTTTCTTTAAAGACCGTGATCCTCGTTTTTATAGAACTTTTGGTTTTTCAGGATGTGCATGGCCTTACAATAACACTCTTGGGAATACTACACAAACAACGGTTTGGGCTTATCGTTGGACACCAAGTCTTACTTCTACATCTTTTGGTTTTAGTATGGGTAATGATGTGCCAAGTCCGGCTTTTGTTCGCAAAATGTCAAGCCCTACTGTGAGTAATGCAAGTAATTTCCAGTATTCAGGAACAGATATTTTTGAATACCGTTATGCGGAGTTGTTGTTGAATATTGCAGAATGTTATGCGGCTAAGGGCGATATTACAAATACTTTAGTGTATTTAGGGAAAATTAGAAACCGTGTAGGAATTCCTTCTGCTAATAATTATGGTATCGGTACATTAGCGTCAAAATACGCTGCAATTGAAGCTTGTTTGTATGAGCGTAGAGTAGAGTTAGCGTATGAAGGAAAACGTTTTTGGGATATTCAAAGATGGATGTTGTATAGTGATGATGCTAGTATAAATGAAGATGCAACAAATTCAAAACTTAATATTCCTGCAATAAACGGTACACAGCGTATTGGTAATTATTTGCAATATAAAGGTTTTAGTGCTGTAAATACAGATCCATTAGCTACTGCCCGTGCAGCCATCTCAGTAGATCCGGATGCGGCGAACTTTGCCACTCAAATTGCGGCTTTATCTACATTTTATATCGCTAATTTTGAGTTGAAATCGCCTGTAACACCTATGGATAATGTGAGTAGTGTAGCAACTGATATACTATGGAGACCAAATTATTATATTATGGGACTTACTAATACTGTTTTGGCTCAAAATCCATGGTTGATACAAAATAAAGGATGGAATGATGCTACAAACAGTCTTGGAACTTACAACTATCAAGAATAGATAATAGAAATAAAAAAAATGCCTGAGATAAAAATCAGGCATTTCTTCATTATAACTACCAAATTTTAATCTAATTAATAGCAATTCTAACCCAATTTTTTTATTAATTAAGAATAATTTTAAGATGAACAAATTAAATTTTTTATTGGCTTTTTTGGTTTTGGGAAGCAGTGTAAATTGTTTTGCACAATACCCAAAAATATCTCCTGAAGTTCAGGCGAGAGAAAATGCGATTAAGGCAGAAGCTGAAAAGCTTTCTAATGAGGCTTGGGAAAAAGCTAAAGTTATTGTTGAACAAGAAGCGAAACAGGGTAAACCTTTTGTTCCTTGGGCATCCAGACCAACTGATTTACCACAAGCTTCCATTCCTGCTTTTCCAGGTGCTGAAGGAGGAGGAATGTATAGTTTTGGTGGACATGGAGGTAAAGTTTATACCATAACTAGTCTGGAAGACAGAGGATCGGGTACCTTGCGTGAGGCTTTGGAACAAGGTGGAGCTAGAATCATTGTTTTTAATGTTTCGGGAATCATCAGATTAAAAAGTCCGTTAATTGTTCGTGCTCCTTATGTTACTATTGCAGGGCAAACCGCTCCTGGTGATGGAATCTGCGTAGCAGGTGAGACCATTTGGATTAATACTCATGATGTGGTTATCCGTCACATGCGTTTCCGTAGAGGAGAGACTTTTGTAGGGCGTCGTGATGATGCTATTGGAGGAAATCCAGTAGGAAATGTTATTATCGACCACGTTTCGGCTACTTGGGGATTAGATGAGAATATGTCATTTTACCGTCATATGTATGATGATGAAACAGGTGTTGCAGATAAAAAATTTGGAATTGTAAATGTTACTATCCAAAACAGTTTATTTGCTGAAGGATTAGATACTTACAACCATGCTTTTGGTAGTACTTTAGGTGGAGAAAACTGTTCTTTTATTAAAAATTTATGGTCTTGTAACACAGGTAGAAATCCATCTATTGGTTGGAATGGTATTTTTAATTTTGCCAATAACGTAATCTTTAACTGGGTAAATCGTTCTATTGATGGTGGAGATTATACAGCTCAATACAATATCATAAATAATTATTTCAAACCAGGTCCGGCAACTAATAAAGACGAACCTATTAGCTACAGAATCTTAAAACCGGAATCAGGCAGAAGTAAATTAGCATACATGGTTTTTGGTAGAGCTTATGTAAACGGAAACGTGGTTGAAGGAAATGAAAAAGTTTCTAAAGACAACTGGGCTGGTGGAGTACAAATGGAAAATAAAAAAGGAGAACCGATGAGTTTTGAGGAGGCTTCTACTTATTTTGCTAAGATGCGTTTTGACAAACCATTCCCAATGCCTTGGTTGAAAAAGTTTATGACTGCTGAGGAAACTTATGATTATGTTCTTAAAAATGCGGGAGCTAATTTACCACTAAGAGATCCTGTAGATACTCGTATATTAAGAGTTGTAAAAACAGGTGTTCCGGAATATGCTAAAGGTTTAGAGAAGAAAACTTTTTATCAATTTGAGCACCGTCGTTTACCGATGGATTCTTATAAGTTAGGAATTATTACCGATATTTCTCAAGTAGGTGGTTACCCTGTTTACAAAGGAAAAGCATATAAAGATTCTGATAATGATGGTATGCCAGACGCTTATGAAAAGAAAGTTGGATTAAATCCAAACGATGCTTCTGATGCAAATGGAGATTTAAATGGTGATGGTTATACAAATATCGAAAAGTATATTAATGGCATAGATCCTACCAAAAAAGTGGATTGGAAAAACTTGGATAATAACGAAGATACTTTAGCTAAAATCGAACAAGGATTGGCTGAATATAAGAAGTAAACCGATGTTTTTTGGTATAATTCTTGCCTAATCTGTCACAGATTGAGCAAGAATTTTGCTTTATAATACTTAAGTTTTTAAAAATAGAAAAGATGAAAATGTACAAAAAATTAGTTGCAGTTGCTTTGTTCCTTTTTTTGGGTTCAAATATCACTTTGGCACAGTCTGGAGTTGATCCTGAATATGTGAAAGTAACCAATGAAAGAGCACAAAAAATAGTTGATGATTTAAAACTACAATCACCAGAAAATCAATTAGCTGTTAGAGATATTATTGCTGAGCAATACAGATCATTAAGTAAAATTCAAGGTGCTCGCGATGCGAAAATTGCTGAAGTTAAAAAAAGCGTTACCGATAAGGAGCAACAGCAAAAAGAAGTCGACAAATTAAATAATGATACCGATAAAAAGATCATGTCGCTTCATAAATCCTATCTGAAAAAACTAGCCAAAAAACTAAATAACAGCCAAATTGTTCAGGTAAAAGACGGGATGACTTATGGGGTGTTGCCTATTACAGTATTGGGTTACAATGATATGTTGCCAAATTTAACCAATGAACAAAAAAAATACATCTATGATGCATTGGTAGAAGCAAGAGAACACGCTATGGATGGAGGTTCGTCTAAAGAAAAACATGCTTGGTTTGGAAAATACAAAGGAAGAATCAACAACTATCTTTCTCAGCAAGGATATGATTTGAATAAAGAAAGTACCGATTGGCATAAAAGATTAGAAGAAAGAGAAAAAAACAAAAAATAGTTTTTAAATGACTTTTGGTTGTCATTTACGAAATCCAAATGTCCTTAGCATCCGCAGTCGAGTGTCAAATGTTTGAAGAATCCGTAAAAAGAAAAGCTGTTTGAGCGCAGCGAGTTCTTTTCTTTTAGGATTCGAAAATTAATTTGACCGACGAGGAAGCGGAAGACTTGATTTTTTTTGTTTCTTTTTTGATCAAGCAAAAAAGAAAATTATAAAAGCATAATATCTTATCTTAATATAGTATTTGTTGGCTATTTTTAGTTAATAGCTAACAACCCATATATAATAATTCATTCTTAAATCCCTCAAAAGATGAAGTACAATTTAAAAACCCTGTTCAGCTTAAGTGTAGTCTTATTCAGTTGTTCGGTAATGCATGCCCAATATCCTGAAATACCAAAAGAAATTCAGGATAAGACAGATGTTATTCTAAAACAAGAAGAAGAAAGATTAGCCAAAATATGGACAGATAACGAGCAAGTTATCAAAGCAGAAACGCTGCAAGGTCGCCCTTATTTGCCATGGGCATCTTACCCTAAAGATTTTGTTCATGCCAGTATTCCTGCTTTTCCCGGAGCTGAAGGTGGTGGAGAGTTTACTCCAGGCGGTAGAGGAGGAAAAGTTTTTGTTGTAAGCAGTTTAGAAGACAGCGGACCAGGAACTTTTAGAGAAGCCTGTGAGGCTGTTGGAGCAAGAATTATTGTTTTTAACGTTTCAGGAATTATTAAATTAACAAAACGCATCAGTATGCGAGCGCCTTATGTAACTATTGCGGGTCAAACGGCTCCTGGTGATGGTATTTGTATTGCTGGTGAAACCTTAGAAGTAGATACTCATGATGTCATTATAAGACACATGCGTTTTAGAAGAGGAGCTACTGATGTTACTCGTAGAGACGATGCTTTGGGCGGAAATGTAATTGGAAACGTTATTGTGGATCACTGTTCGGTAAGTTGGGGATTAGACGAAAATATTTCGTTGTATCGTCACCAATTTCAAGCCAATCCTAAATCTAAATTAGAAAAATTGCCTGCTTGTAATATTACTATTCAAAACACTATTTCTTCAGAAGGATTAGATACTTACAATCATGCTTTTGGAAGTACAATTGGAGGTTTAAACAGTACTTTTATGCGTAACCTTTGGGCGGATAATATATCAAGAAACTGTTCTATCGGGATGTATGGCGATTTTAACTTTGTGAATAATGTGGTTTTCAACTGGTGGAATCGTTCATTGGATGGAGGAGATTATCGTTCGATGTTTAATATCATCAATAACTACTTTAAACCAGGGCCTATTACTCCTAAAGATGAGCCTATTCGTTACCGAATCTTAAAACCAGAATCAGGTGGTATGGAACCTAAAACTTTTGGTAGAGCTTATGTAAATGGAAATTTTATTGACGGTGTTCCCGAAGTAACTAAAGACAACTGGAATGGTGGAGTTCAATTAGAAAATCTTAATTTAGAGCAAGCTAAAGATAAGTTGGCTATGATTAAACAAAATCAAGCCTTCCCAATGCCAAAAATTACCATTATGAGTGCTGAGGCTGCTTATGACTATGTGTTGAATAATGTTGGTGCCACTTTTCCAAAAAGAGATGCGGTTGATCAGCGTATTATCAAACAGGTTAGAACGGGAACAATTGAGTCTAAAGACGGATTAGAAAACACCATTGGGAAAGAATTTATTAAAAGAAGATTGCCGGCTGATTCATACAAGAAAGGAATTATAACCAACCCCAATCAAGTGGGAGGTTATCCTGACTATAAAGGGAAAGCCTATAAAGATTCAGATAACGATGGTATTCCTGATGCTTGGGAGAAAAAATACGGTTTGAATCCTAAAGATGCTTCAGATGCTATTGGCGATTTAAACGGAGACGGTTATACTAATATCGAAAAGTATTTTAACGGAATCGATCCTACTAAAAAAGTAGATTGGACTAATCCGGAAAATAATAAAGATACTCTTTTAAGTCTTACAGCTGGTTTGCTACAATAGTTTTGATTTAATATTAAAAATGATCTTTTGGGTCTTTATATATGAAAAACAAATATCCATATTTGAGTAAAATAAATAGTTGTTTTAGCAACACAATCAACAAGTGTCTTCGTATGGAGACACTTTTGTTGTTGTTTTTAGTGGGAACATTAAATGCTCAGAATACCTTTCCTACTATTACTAAAGATAAGGCAGGAAAAATAATTAGAACTAAAGATAATTCAGGAAATGAAATCCCGGATTTTTCATTTGCAGGTTATCGCGCCGGAGAATATGCCATTTCAGATGTTACTGTTAAAGCATTTGTGTCAAATATTTCAGGAGATGCTACTGCAACCATTCAGGCAGCAATAGATTACGTTGCAACACTCAAAGCGGATGCTAATGGCTTTAGAGGAGCAGTACTTTTAGACAAAGGGACTTTTAAAGTTTCCGGTGTTATTAATATGAACGTAAGCGGAATTGTTCTAAGAGGAAGTGGAGTTGGAAACAACGGAACAATTGTATTAGGAACAGGAACTAAAAGAGAAGCAATTGTTACAATTTCAGGAACGCCAAATCGTGTTTTGAAAGACAAATTTCAATTAGCCGATGCGTATACACCATTAGGAAGCACCACTATTTCGTTGAAAAACAGTACTACAATAAAAAAAGGTGATCACATTTTGGTTAATACTCCTATTACCCAAAATTGGATTGAGAGTCTTGAGATGGTAGATTATGGAGGAGAAACGGGATGGATAGGTTGGAAAAAAGATGATTTTGTAATTCGTGCCGACAGAGAAGTGACTCAGGTACAGAATAACAAAATCACTATTGACGCTCCATTGACGAATGCTTTGAACGAAAAATTAGCTCCATCGGAAGTAGTAGTTTACAATTGGTTTGGTCGAATTAATAGTATTGGAGTTGAAAATCTGACTTTAAAATCGGAGTTTGATACTACGAATCCTAAAGATGAACAACACAGATGGTATGGCGTTTCGATTCAAAATGCTGAAGATATTTGGGTACGTCAAGTCAATTTTGAGCAGTTTGCCGGTGGTGCCGTTTCGATTTTGAAATCGGCTAAAAGAATTACCGTTGAAGATTGTATGTCTTTGAATCCGGTTTCAGAAATTGCTGCTTTTAGAAGAAATACTTTTTATACGGAAGGACAACAAACTTTGTTTCAACGTTGTTATTCGGAATATGGATATAATGATTTTGCTGTTGGTGGTTATGCAACAGCGGGGCCAAATGTCTTTTTACAATGTCAATCGTATTTGCCTTATAGTTTTAGTGGTTCTATCGGAAGTTGGGCTACAGGAATGTTATTTGACGTCGTTTTAATTGATGGAAATGCATTAAGTTTTAAAAATTTAGGACAAGACGGCCGCGGAATAGGTTGGAATGCAGCCAATAGTGTAATCTGGGAAACATCGGCATCTAAAATAGATAATTTTAGTCCGCCTACAGCGGATAACTGGGTGTTTGGTGTTTGGGCACAATGGGCAGGAAACGGACATTTTAATGATGTTAATGGTCATATAAGTCCAAGAAGTTTGTATTATGCTTTATTGGAACAACGTCTTGGAAAATTACCAATGCAAGCTCAAATTTTAGATTTAGGAACAGAGCCTTCTTCGAGTCCAACAGTTCAGCAAGCCGCACTTTTAACTGCTGAATCTTATAAAAAACAAACTACTTTAAAAGAATGGATTAGTCAGGCAGCGACCAGAAATCCAATTGCTGTGAATTCCTCAAAAGCAAAAGTTTTTAATGAAGTAAAGTCAGAAGCTAAATCAACCGAAGTTGCTTCAAAAATAACCATTAAAAACGGGTTTTTAATTAGCGATAAAGGATTGCTTGCAGGAGAAACTATTGATATTCCGTGGTGGAGAGGAAGTTTACGCGATTCAGATGTGTCTAAAGCAAAACCACATATCAGTCGTTTTGTGCCGGGACATTATGGATTGGGTTATACCGATAATTTATCCGAAACGGTTCAGTTTTTAGTGGATAATAACAAAGTGGCTTTGGATCATAATTACGGTTTATGGTACGAACAACGTATGGCCGATCACGAACGCATCCGCCGAATTGATGCCGATGTTTGGGCTCCTTTTTACGAACAGCCATTCGACAGAACAGGACAAGGTACAGCTTGGGATCATTTGAGTAAATACGATTTGACTAGATTTAATAGCTGGTATTGGGATCGTTTGAAAACTTTTGCCGACTTGGCAGCTCAGCAAAATAAAATATTGATGAATGAGCAATATTTTCAACATAATATTTTAGAAGCTGGAGCACACTGGGCAAGCTCACCTTGGCGACCAGCCAATAATATAAACAATACAGGACTTCCTGAACCGCCGCCTTATATGGGGGATAAAAGGATTTTTATTGCCGAACAGTTTTATGATATTCGAAACGAAAATATCAAAAAATTACATCAGGGTTTTATTGAAAAAAGTTTAGACAACTTTAAAGATAATGCTAATGTATTGCAACTTACAAGTGCTGAATATACAGGGCCTTTATCGTTCATGCAGTTTTGGATTGATGTAGTGGAGAATTATAAAAAAACACATCAAAATGAATCTAAAATAGCTTTGAGTGCTACTAAAGATGTTCAGGATGCTATTTTGAATGATGCCGCCAGAGCGGCTGTAGTTGATGTAATTGATATTAGATATTGGTATTATAAAGATGACGGAAGTTTGTATGCGCCTCAGGGTGGCGTAAATTTAGCACCAAGACAACACGCCCGCCAAATGAAAGTGGGTAAGGAAACTGATGAGCAGGTGTATAGAGCTGTTCGTGAGTATAGAGATAAATATGCTGATAAAGCTGTTATTTATAATACTCCTGGTGCCAGTAGATTTGGTTGGCCGGTTTTAATGGCTGGAGGTTCATTGCCGGCAATTCCTAAGATTGTTATTCCTGGTTTTTATGAGTCATTGGCAAACATGAAAACAACTCAAGGGGAGAATTACAACACTGCTATGTGGACTTTAAAAGAGGATGGAAAAGCTTATATTTTTTATCTGTCAAAAGCGAATAAAACAACTGTTGATTTATCAAAATACGCCGGCACTTATGAGGTGTTCTGGATTAATCCTGAAAATGGAAATATTATTTCTAAAGAAACAATTCAAGGAAAATCAGCACATACTTTGGCAGCTCCAGCAGCAAAAGAAAATAAAATAGTAGCATATATAAAAAAGAAATAAAATGAAAATAGCTAAGACAATTGGTAGAATAATCACTGTTGTAGGATTGAGCTTTGTGACTATTTCTGGTCAGGGTCAGAATACTGCAAAACCTTTACAAAAACTCCAAATTTCATCAAACAAACACTATTTTCAAACCGAAGATGGAAAACCATTTTTCTGGTTGGGAGATACGGGTTGGTTAACTTTCGGGAAATTGAGCCGTGAGGAAATGAATAAATATTTTCAGGACAGAAAAGCAAAAGGCTATAATGTTATTCAGGTAATGGTGTTGCATAACATAACAGCAAAAAATGTTTATGGAGATTACGCTTTAGTGGATGGAGATGTTTCTAAACCATTAACAACTCCTGGGAACAATTTTAATAAGCCGGCTGAATATGATTTTTGGGATCACGTAGATTATGCTTTAGATGTGGCTCAAAAAAACGGAATTTATTTGGCTATGGTACCTGTTTGGGGAACTAATATTAGTAGTAAAGACAGCAAAGTAACTAAAGCTCAGGTTGAAGAATATGCGAAATTTTTAGCCAATAGATTTAAAACAAGAACCAATATTATCTGGTTGAATGGTGGAGATACTTATGGAGATAAATTCACGGATATTTGGAATACCATTGGAAGTACTCTAAAAACCAATAATCCAAAACAATTAGTGACTTTCCATCCTTTTGGACGTACGGATTCATCTGAAAATTATCATAATGCAAGTTGGTTGGATTTTAATATGTTCCAATCAGGACACAGAAGATACGATCAGGATACTTTGCCAAATTCTTTCAAAGAGGATAATTACAAGTTTGTATTGAGAGATTTTGCGCTAAAACCTACTAAGCCTACATTAGACGGAGAACCTTCTTACGAAGGAATTCCTCATGGTTTACACGATACTTTACAACCAAAATGGAAAGATCAGGATTTGAGAAGATATGCTTATTGGTCGGTTTTTGCAGGAGGTGCCGGTTTTACTTATGGGAATAATGCGGTAATGCAAATGTATCATAAAGGCGAAAAGAAAGGAGCTTATGGAAATAAAGCAATTTGGAGTGATGAGCTAAATGCTCCGGGAGCAGGCCAAATGCAATATGTGAAAAAACTAATTTTGAAACACAACTATTTTAATCGCGTTCCTGACGAATCCATTGTTGCTAATCAAGGTGTGAAATACGATTATTTAGCTGCTACAAGAGGAACGGATTACGCTTTAATTTATACGTATAACGGAAAAACCATGTCGTTGAATATGGGTAAAATAAAAGGAGTAAAAGTAAAAGCTGCTTGGTTCAATCCTAGAAATGGAGTAGAGAAAGCAATAGGCGAATTTAAAAATACAGGTGTTTTACAATTTGATCCTCCCGGTGAAAAAGTAGATGGAAATGACTGGGTTTTAGTTTTAACATCAAAATAATTTAAGATGAATTTTATAAAAAAACATATAGTATTTTGCTTGTTGTTTCTACTGGCTTTGACTACTGCGAATGCTAAAAATGAAGGTTGGATTAACATTCTGAATGCAGGTGGAAATAACAAAGGAATCTTATGTACTAAAGCGATTCAAAGTGCCATTGATAAGGCGTCCAGTAATGATGGAGGCGGAACTATTTATTTTCCTACAGGAAATTATTTAACAGGAGCTTTAAAATTAAAAAGTAACATTACGATTTATTTAGATGCAGGGGCAGTTTTAAGATTTTCAGAGAATTTTGATGATTACCTGCCTTATGTAGAAATGCGTTATGAGGGAATCATGATGAAAACTTTTTCGCCATTATTTTACGCTAAAGATGCCGAAAACATTAGCATCAAAGGAAGAGGGGTAATCGACGGACAAGGAAAAGCCTGGTGGAATGAGGTGTACCGAATCGAAAGTGCCAAAGGCCCAATTCCGCAGACTAAATACCAAACCATGTGGGAGGAGCAAAACAAAGGAATTAAATATGAGGATTATTATAAAAGAACCATTGACAAGAAGTTTTTCAGACCTTCATTTTTTCAAACGCTTAACTGTAAGAACATTTTAATCGAAGGAGTTACTTTTCAAAATTCCCCTTTTTGGACCATAAACCCGGAGTTTTGTGAGAACATAACAATTACAGGAATTACTATTAATAATCCACATTCTCCTAATACAGACGGAATCAATCCATCTTCTTGCAAGAATGTACATATTTCTAATTGTCATATTAGTGTGGGTGATGACTGTATTACCATCAAATCAGGAAGAGATGCAGATGGGCGTAAATATGGCGTAGCTACAGAGAATGTAACTATTACCAATTGTACAATGCTAAGCGGTCACGGTGGAGTAGTGATAGGTAGTGAAATGTCGGGTGGAATTAAAAAAATTACGATTTCGAATTGTGTTTTTGACGGTACAGACAGAGGAATCCGATTGAAATCGGCTCGTGGTCGTGGTGGTATTGTCGAAGACATTCGCGTAGACAATATTGTGATGAATAACATTAAAGGGGAGGCGGTTGTAATGGACTTGTTTTATGATAAGTCAAGTAAAGAAGAGCCGGTTTCAGAACGAACGCCAATTTTTAGAAACATTCACATCAGTAATTTAACGGGAACCAACGTTAAAACAGCAGGTGTTATTTATGGAATTTCTGAGATGCCCGTTCAAAATATTTCTTTTTCGAATATTAATATCCAGTCTGAAGAAGGATTTACATTAAACACTACTGATAATGTTGAATTCCATGATGCGAAAATTACAACTACCGTTGGGGCTTCTTTCAAAATCGAAAATTCAACTAATTTGATTTTAGACAATGTGGCTACAATGAAACCAATTGCAAATACCCCATTGATTAAGTTGACGGATGTTTCGAATACGATGATTAATAATAATTTTCCAATGTTTGCTATCGATGTTTTTCTGGAAGCTGATGGTTCTAAAACCAAAGGAATTTACTTAAAGAATAACGTTTTTAACAATGTGAAAAAAGTAGTAAACAAAGGGGTAGCATTAAACGCCGCAGCCGTTGTTGAA
>JBDLTG010000045.1:0-82105 GCA_039805885.1 Bacteroidota bacterium | reverse complement strand
AAAGCAGTATAATTGGTAGTTAAAAATTTTTAGTATGACTAGAGAAGAAAAATCAATCGCGATTGAAGATTTAACTGCACAGTTAGCTGGTACAAATATTATTTATGTATCTGATATTTCTGGACTTGATGCAGAAGCAACTTCAAACCTAAGAAGAGCTTGTTTTAAAGCAGGTATTAAATTAGAAGTTGTTAAAAATACATTGCTTGCAAAAGCTATGGAAGCTTCTGATAATGATTATGGTGATTTACCTTCAGTATTGACTGGTAACAGTGCTATATTTATTTCAGATGTTGCAAATGCACCTGGAAAAATCATTAAAGATTTCAGAAAAAAATCTGATAAGCCTGTATTAAAAGGAGCTTATATCAACTCTGAAATTTATATTGGAGATAATCAGTTAGAAGCATTAGCTACTATTAAATCTAAAGAAGAGCTTATCGGTGAAATCATCGGATTGTTACAATCACCAGCTCAAAGAGTTATTTCTGCTTTACAAAACCAATTCGCTAATAGCGAAGAGGCTGAGGCATAATACTCAAAACAAGGAGTTTAATTTCCTTGTTGCTTAAATAGCGCACAATAAATAAATTATATTTTTACAAATCATTTTAAAAGATAGAAAAAATGGCAGATTTGAAACAATTCGCAGAACAATTAGTTAACTTAACAGTTAAAGAAGTTAACGAATTAGCAACAATATTAAAAGATGAGTACGGAATCGAACCAGCTGCTGCAGCTGTAGTAGTATCAGGTGGTGGAGAAGCTGCTGCTGAAGAAGCTCAAACTGAATTTACTGTAGTATTAAAAGAAGCTGGTTCTTCTAAATTAGCTGTAGTAAAATTAGTTAAAGAATTAACTGGTTTAGGTTTGAAAGAAGCTAAAGATGTAGTTGATAGCGCACCATCTAATGTTAAAGAAGGTGTTTCTAAAGAAGAGGCTGAAGGTCTTAAAAAATCATTAGAAGAAGCTGGAGCTGTAGTTGAACTTAAATAAGTTTAATCAGTTTTAAGAACTAGGTTTAGGTCTTGAGTTAATCACTCAATGCCTAAACCATTTTTCGTATAATAAAATAGTACCATTTTATTATAATAATAGTTTAAAATACGAAAAAGTTTTTGATCAATACGAAGAAAAAAAATTGGACTGATTTTTATCGGTTTATTTTTAAAGATGTATTGATTACAAAAAAGAAAGTATAAATTAAACAATGTGTTTTACACAAAAAACTACTTTTTTTTAATCAAAATTTTGTCCATTGATGATAACAAATCAGACTGAAAGATTGAATTTTGCCTCTACAAAAAATATACCTCAGTATCCAGATTTCTTGGATGTTCAGGTTAAATCTTTTCAAGATTTTTTTCAATTAGAAACTAAATCAGACGAAAGAGGCAATGAAGGATTATACAATACCTTCATGGAAAACTTTCCAATTACAGATACAAGAAATTACTTTGTATTGGAATTCCTTGATTATTTTGTAGATCCACCACGTTATACAATTCAAGAATGTATAGAAAGAGGTCTAACGCATAGTGTGCCTTTAAAAGCAAGGTTAAAACTATATTGTACTGACCCAGAACACGAAGATTTTGAAACTATTGTTCAGGATGTTTATTTAGGTACTATACCTTATATGACTCCAAGTGGAACTTTTGTTATTAATGGTGCTGAACGTGTTGTTGTTTCTCAGCTTCACAGATCTCCAGGTGTTTTCTTTGGACAATCATTCCACGCAAATGGAACAAAATTATATTCTGCCAGAGTAATTCCTTTTAAAGGATCTTGGATAGAATTTTCAACTGATATCAATAGCGTAATGTACGCTTATATCGACAGAAAGAAAAAATTACCTGTAACTACTTTATTCCGTGCTATTGGTTTCGAAAGAGATAAGGATATCCTTGAGATTTTCGACCTTGCTGAAGAAATTAAAGTATCTAAAACAGGACTTAAAAAATATATCGGTAGAAAATTAGCTGCTCGTGTATTGAATACATGGCATGAAGATTTCGTAGATGAAGATACTGGTGAGGTAGTTTCTATCGAACGTAACGAGATTATCCTTGATCGTGATACAATTATCGATAAAGATAATGTTGAAGAGATCATCGAATCTAACGTTAAATCTATTTTGTTACATAAAGAAGATGCTAATCAAGCTGATTATGCTATCATTCATAATACATTACAAAAAGATCCAACAAACTCTGAAAAAGAAGCTGTTGAGCATATCTACAGACAATTGCGTAACGCAGAACCGCCTGATGAAGAAACTGCTCGTGGTATTATAGATAAATTGTTCTTCTCTGACCAACGTTACAACTTAGGTGAAGTAGGTCGTTATAGAATGAACAAAAAACTTGGTTTAGATATCCCAATGGAAAAGCAAGTGCTTACCAAAGAAGATATCATTACTATCGTGAAGTATTTAATTGAGTTGATAAACGCGAAAGCTGATATTGATGATATTGATCACTTATCAAACCGTCGTGTTAGAACAGTTGGAGAACAATTGTCTCAACAATTCGGTGTTGGTTTGGCTCGTATGGCTAGAACTATTCGTGAGAGAATGAACGTTAGAGATAACGAGGTGTTTACACCAATTGATTTGATTAATGCTAAAACATTATCATCAGTTATCAACTCTTTCTTTGGAACGAACCAGTTGTCTCAATTTATGGATCAAACGAATCCATTAGCTGAGATTACACACAAAAGAAGATTATCTGCGCTAGGACCAGGTGGACTTTCGAGAGAAAGAGCTGGATTTGAGGTTCGTGACGTTCACTATACGCACTACGGACGTTTATGTCCTATTGAAACTCCTGAGGGACCAAACATTGGTTTGATTTCTTCTCTTGGTGTTTATGCTAAAGTAAACGGAATGGGATTCATTGAAACTCCTTACCGTAAAGTAACTAATGGTGTAGTTGATTTAGTTTCTGAAGCAACTTACTTAAGTGCTGAAGAAGAAGAAGGAAAAATGATTGCTCAGGCAAACATTGAAATGGATGAAAATGGAAAAATTACAGCTGAAAACGTAATTGCGCGTGAAGAAGGTGATTTCCCTGTTGTTGATCCTTCCAGAGTACATTATACTGACGTTGCTCCTAACCAAATTGCTTCGATTTCTGCATCTTTGATTCCTTTCTTGGAGCATGATGATGCGAATAGAGCCTTGATGGGATCTAACATGATGCGTCAGGCCGTACCATTAATACGTCCTGAAGCTCCGATTGTTGGAACTGGTTTAGAGCGTCAAGTAGCTTCTGACTCTAGAGTATTGATTAATGCTGAAGGGCATGGTACTGTAGAATATGTAGATGCTAATATCATTACTATTAAATACGATCGTTCTGAGGAAGAAAGAATGGTAAGTTTTGATGCTGATGAAAAGACATACAACTTAATTAAATTTAGAAAAACCAATCAAGGAACAAGTATCAACTTGAAACCTATCGTAAGAAAAGGGGACAGAGTGATTCCTGGTCAGGTATTATCAGAAGGATATGCTACTGAAAATGGTGAATTAGCTTTAGGTAGAAACTTAAAAGTAGCGTTCATGCCATGGAAAGGGTACAACTTTGAGGATGCGATTGTAATTTCTGAAAAAGTAGTTCGTGATGATATCTTTACTTCAATCCACGTAGACGATTACTCATTAGAGGTAAGAGATACTAAATTAGGTAATGAAGAATTAACGAATGATATTCCTAACGTTTCTGAAGAGGCTACTAAAGACTTAGATGAAAACGGTATGATTAGAATTGGGGCCGAGGTTAAACCTGGTGACATTTTAATTGGAAAAATTACACCAAAAGGAGAATCTGATCCAACTCCAGAAGAGAAATTGCTTCGTGCAATCTTCGGGGATAAAGCTGGTGATGTAAAAGATGCTTCATTAAAAGCGTCTCCATCTTTACACGGTGTGGTTTTAGATAAAAAATTATTTGCAAGAGCTGTAAAAGACAAACGCAAACGTACTCAGGACAAAGATGCTTTAGGAGCACTTGAAATGGAGTTTGAAGTTAAATTTACAGAGTTAAAAGATAAGTTAATTGAAAAACTTTTCTTAATCGTAAACGGAAAAACATCACAAGGTGTAATGAATGATTTGGGTGAAGAAGTTTTACCAAAAGGTAAAAAATACACTCAAAAAATGCTTTACGCTGTTGAAGATTTTGCTCACTTAAGCAAAGGTCAATGGGTAGCTGATGATGCAACTAATAAAATGGTGAATGATTTAATTCATAACTATAAAATTAAGTTGAACGATTTACAAGGTGCGTTAAGAAGAGAGAAATTCACAATTACTGTTGGAGATGAATTGCCATCAGGAATTTTGAAATTAGCTAAAGTTTATATCGCTAAGAAACGTAAGTTGAAAGTAGGGGATAAGATGGCTGGACGTCACGGTAACAAAGGTATTGTTGCAAGAATCGTTCGTCACGAAGATATGCCTTTCCTTGAAGACGGAACACCAGTTGATATCGTGTTGAACCCACTTGGGGTACCTTCTCGTATGAACATTGGTCAAATTTATGAAACTGTTCTTGGATGGGCTGGACAAAAATTAGGTAGAAAATATGCTACTCCAATTTTTGATGGTGCTTCACTTGACCAAATTAATGAATTGACTGACGAAGCTGGAATTCCACGTTTTGGACATACACATCTTTATGATGGTGGTACAGGAGAGCGTTTCCATCAAGCAGCAACTGTGGGTGTAATTTACATGTTGAAATTAGGACACATGGTTGATGATAAGATGCACGCACGTTCTATCGGTCCATACTCGTTGATTACTCAACAACCACTTGGAGGTAAAGCTCAATTTGGAGGTCAGCGTTTTGGAGAGATGGAGGTTTGGGCACTTGAGGCTTATGGAGCTTCTAGTACACTTCGTGAAATCTTAACAGTTAAATCTGATGACGTAATTGGTAGAGCTAAAACTTACGAAGCTATCGTAAAAGGTGAAACTATGCCAGAACCAGGATTGCCTGAATCATTCAATGTATTAATGCATGAATTGAAAGGTCTTGGATTAGACATTAGATTAGAAGAGTAATATATATTTAGAGTTAATCAGTCTCATTTTCATGAGGCTGATTACTCATTTTTAAGTTTTTAGGATTTATACCCGTAAACCGTTCCGATTTTTTAAAAAATTAAATTTTTAGTTTTTTAACTAGCACTTCAAATATCCGTTTGAAGTTTAGAGAAGTAACCCGAGGTAATAGGTGATGCAAAAAGCAGCATCTAAAATCAATTTTTAATTGCAAATAAATCAATAGTAAAAACTATGATGAATAATAGAAATAATAATAAAGAGAAAAGCCAGGTAAAAAGGTTTGACAAAATTTCGATAGGACTAGCTTCTCCTGAATCCATCTTGAAAGAATCAAGAGGTGAAGTTTTAAAGCCAGAAACTATCAACTATAGAACACACAAACCAGAACGTGATGGTCTTTTCTGCGAAAGAATCTTCGGGCCAGTAAAAGATTTTGAATGTGCTTGTGGTAAATACAAAAGAATCCGTTACAAAGGAATCATTTGTGACCGTTGTGGTGTTGAAGTTACTGAGAAAAAAGTACGTAGAGATAGAGTTGGTCACATCAATTTAGTTGTGCCTATTGCTCACATTTGGTATTTCCGTTCTCTTCCTAACAAAATTGGTTATATCCTTGGTCTTCCATCTAAGAAATTAGATATGATTATTTACTACGAAAGATACGTAGTAATCCAAGCTGGTATTGCTAAAAATGCAGAAGGAGAATCATTACAAAGATTAGATTTCTTAACTGAAGAAGAATATTTAAATATTTTAGATACACTTCCTCAGGATAACCAATATTTAGATGATTTTGATCCTAATAAATTTGTTGCCAAAATGGGAGCAGAGTGTATTATGGATTTATTAGCTCGTATTGATTTAGATCAATTGTCTTACCAATTAAGACACTCAGCTAATAACGAAACGTCTAAACAACGTAAAACAGAAGCGTTAAAAAGATTACAAGTTGTAGAATCTTTCCGTGAGTCTAACTTAAACCGTGAAAATCGTCCAGAATGGATGATTATGAAAGTGGTTCCTGTTATTCCACCAGAATTACGTCCATTAGTGCCACTTGATGGAGGTCGTTTTGCAACTTCAGATTTAAATGATTTATACCGTCGTGTAATTATTCGTAACAACCGTTTGAAAAGATTAATGGAGATTAAAGCTCCTGAAGTGATCTTGAGAAACGAAAAACGTATGTTGCAAGAATCGGTAGATTCATTATTTGATAACACGCGTAAAGCTTCTGCTGTTAAAACAGAATCAAACAGACCATTAAAATCATTATCTGATTCCTTGAAAGGTAAGCAAGGACGTTTCCGTCAAAACTTACTTGGAAAACGTGTGGATTATTCTGCTCGTTCGGTAATTGTTGTTGGCCCTGAATTGAAATTATTCGAATGTGGATTGCCAAAAGATATGGCAGCTGAATTATACAAACCTTTTGTTATCCGTAAATTGATAGAAAGAGGAATTGTAAAAACAGTTAAATCTGCTAAGAAAATTATAGACAAAAAAGAGCCAGTAGTTTGGGATATTCTTGAAAATGTAATTAAAGGTCACCCAGTATTACTGAATCGTGCTCCTACGTTACACAGATTGGGTATTCAAGCTTTTCAACCAAAATTAATTGAAGGAAAAGCAATCCAATTACACCCATTAGTATGTACGGCTTTCAACGCGGATTTTGATGGGGATCAGATGGCAGTTCACTTGCCATTAGGACCAGAAGCAATCCTTGAAGCTCAATTATTAATGTTAGCTTCTCACAATATCTTGAACCCTGCTAATGGTGCTCCTATTACGGTACCTTCTCAGGATATGGTATTGGGTCTATATTATATGACCAAAGAGCGTTTGTCTACTCCAGAAAAGAAAATTTTAGGAGAAGGACTTACTTTTTACTCTGCTGAAGAAACAAATATTGCATTAAACGAAGGAAGATTAGAATTGAATGCTCGTGTGAAAATTAGAGCAAAAGATTTTAATGAAGCTGGAGAATTGGTTTACCAAATTATCCAAACAACTGCAGGTCGTGTATTATTTAATGAAGTAGTACCTCCAGCAGCTGGATATATCAATGAAGTATTGACTAAGAAAAACCTTAGAGACATTATCGGTCACGTATTAAATTCAACAAGTGTACCTGAAACGGCTGCCTTCTTGGATAACATGAAAGATATGGGGTATAAATTCGCATTCCGCGGAGGATTATCATTCTCATTAGGTGATATTAGAATTCCTGAGCAAAAAACACAATTGATTGCTGACGCAAGAGAGCAAGTAGAAGGAATTTCTGCTAACTATAACATGGGTCTTATTACCAATAACGAGCGTTACAACCAAGTTATTGATGTATGGACTTCTGCGAATGCTCAATTAACAGAATTAGCAATGAAAAACATTAGAGAAGACCAACAAGGTTTCAACTCGGTGTATATGATGCTTGACTCTGGAGCTCGTGGATCTAAAGAGCAAATTCGTCAGTTAACTGGTATGCGTGGTTTGATGGCTAAGCCTAAAAAATCGACTGCTGGTGGTGGTGAGATTATTGAAAACCCGATTCTTTCTAACTTTAAGGAAGGTCTTTCGATTCTTGAGTACTTTATCTCTACTCACGGTGCTCGTAAAGGTCTTGCGGATACGGCTCTTAAAACGGCGGATGCTGGATACTTGACTCGTAGATTACATGACGTTTCTCAAGACGTTATTGTAAACATCGAAGATTGTGGAACTCTTAGAGGTGTTGAAGTTTCAGCATTGAAAAAGAATGAAGAAATCGTTGAATCATTAGGAGAAAGAATTTTAGGACGTGTTGCATTACAAGACGTAATTAATCCTTTGACTAATGAAGTATTAGTAGCTTCAGGTCAACAAATTACCGAAGCAATCATGAAAACAATCGAGGCTTCTCCACTTGAAAAAGTTGAAGTACGTTCTCCATTGACTTGTGAGGCCTTGAAAGGTATTTGTGCTAAATGTTACGGACGTAACCTAGCAACTGGAAAAATGACTCAAAGAGGTGAGGCGGTAGGAGTAATTGCTGCTCAATCTATTGGAGAGCCAGGTACACAGTTAACACTTCGTACTTTCCACGTTGGAGGGGTTGCAGGAGGTATTTCTGAAGAATCTAGTATTATTGCTAAATTCCCAGGAAAACTTGAAATTGAAGATTTAAAAACTGTAAAAGGTGACGATAATGAAGGAAACGAAGTAGATATCGTTGTTTCACGTTCTACAGAATTGAAATTAGTTGACGAAAAAACAGGTATTGTTTTAAATACACATAATATTCCTTACGGTTCTAGTATTTTTGTAAAAGACGGACAATCGATTGGAAAAGGAGAAGTAATTTGTAAATGGGATCCATATAATGGAGTTATCGTTTCTGAGTTTACTGGTAAAATTGCTTACGAAGATTTAGAGCAAGGACAATCGTTCATGGTTGAAATTGATGAGCAAACTGGTTTCCAGGAAAAAGTAATTTCTGAATCTAGAAACAAAAAATTAATTCCTACTTTATTAGTTTATGGTAAAGATGGTGAATTGATTCGTTCTTACAACTTACCAGTTGGAGCTCACTTGATGGTTGAAGATGGAGAGAAAATTAAAGCAGGTAAAGTATTGGTTAAAATTCCACGTCGTTCTTCTAAATCAGGAGATATCACGGGAGGTTTACCAAGAATTACTGAGCTTTTAGAGGCTCGTAATCCTTCTAACCCAGCTGTAGTTTCTGAAATTGATGGTGTAGTTTCTTTTGGAAAAATCAAAAGAGGTAACCGTGAGATTGTAATTGAATCTAAATTTGGTGAGGTTAAGAAATACTTAGTTAAATTATCTAGTCAAATTCTTGTTCAAGAGAATGACTTCGTAAGAGCTGGTATTCCTTTGTCTGATGGAGCAATTACTCCAGACGATATCTTGAGAATTCAAGGTCCAGCTGCTGTTCAACAGTACTTGGTTAACGAAATTCAAGAAGTTTATCGTTTACAAGGGGTAAAAATCAATGACAAACACTTTGAGGTAGTTATTCGTCAAATGATGCGTAAAGTAAGAGTTCAGGATCCAGGAGATACTTTATTCTTAGAAGATCAATTGATTCATACTAAGGATTTTATCGTTGAAAATGATAAATTATACGGTATGAAAGTGGTTGAGGATGCAGGAGATTCTTCTAACTTAAAAGAAGGTCAAATTGTTACTCCACGTCAATTGAGAGATGAGAATTCATTGTTGAAACGTTCTGATAAAAACCTAGTTGTTGCTCGTGATGTAGTTACTGCAACTGCAACTCCGGTATTACAAGGTATTACAAGAGCTTCACTTCAAACGAAATCGTTTATTTCTGCTGCTTCTTTCCAAGAAACAACTAAAGTATTAAACGAAGCTGCTGTAGCAGGTAAGGTAGATTACTTAGAAGGATTGAAAGAAAATGTAATTGTAGGACACAGAATCCCTGCTGGTACAGGTATGAGAGAATACGATAATGCTATTGTAGGTTCTAAAGAAGATTACAATGATATGATGGCAAACAAAGAAGAATATATTTATTAATAAATAATATGTTTTTAAATTAAAAAAAATAGAAAGATTACCTCGTGTAGTCTTTCTATTTTTAATTTTAAACAGTTTTGTTTTAAAACTTTTGATATGAAAGAACAACAAGAACAAATCAATATTGAATTAGACGAAAAAACTGCCGAAGGGATTTATTCTAATTTAGCTATAATCAATCATTCTTCTTCGGAGTTTGTATTGGATTTTGTAAGTATCATGCCTGGTGTTCCTAAGGCTAAGGTGAAGTCAAGAATTGTTTTGACTCCACAGCACGCTAAGAGATTGTTAAAGGCTATTGGTGAAAACATTCATCGTTTTGAAGTAGCTCATGGCGAAATCAAAGATACCGAGCAAGCACCTATTCCACTTAATTTTGGTCCTGCCGGACAAGCATAAAATTACAAAGGCTTTCATTCTTGAGAGCCTTTTTTTGTTTTTGAGTTCTGATTCCGAACACAAATATATTTTAATCCAATCGTCAGGGTGTAATGTCTTCCGAAATTTCTGGATTATTGGATTATTTCGAAACAAGAAACACAATTAAGTAAAAGAGCCATAGGTTCGTAATATGTTGTAGTAACGGATTTTAATCCGTTGGAAATATATGATAATGTATGAAAAAGTTCCGTAGGAACGACTCATTTCTAAAATTTGTCTTTTGTTATTGATTGGTTGATATAAATGAATCGTTCCTACGGAACTTTTTTACTATCCTATTTTTGCTACTAACGGATTAAAATCCGTTGCTATAAAATAAATCGTCCGCTACGGCGGACTTTATATCGAACACAAAAGCAATTTAATCCAATCATTATGGTGTATTTAAGGCTTCTGAAAATTTCCTGATTATTGGGCTATTTTGAAATAATAAAGGATGTAACTTGCCTTTTTTAGTAGCTAAACGAGTTTTAGGGTAGTTTATCGGAAATGTTTTTTACTGTTTTTATATTGCAATAGATTTGGTTCATAATAAGATTATAACCGAAGAAATAAAGCCATGAACAACTTAAAAACAAATATCACGAATTCTAAATTGACACAGTCAATATTTGTGTTAGTGCTATTTTTTATGTTTTCTTTTTCAGCTTTTAGCCAGTCTCAATCTGCTTCCTATGTTGATTTTAATGGAAAAGTAGAGCCAACTAACGTGAAATTAGAAACTTCAAGAGCTACTTCTAATATGGAATTTGCACTTTGGTTTATGGGAACAAAACAAGATCCTAACTCTACATTATCTGTTGAAGGTACAAATGCTAAGAAATTAATTATTACTTCAGGAATGGCACCTAATCGTTTGTTGATTAAAGCTTTTTTGAAAAAAGTGGTGAATTACGAAAGTTCATTGTCTTAGTTCGAATCAATCCCAAAATATGTAAATTAAACTATTTTTTGAATGCTAAATAATTGGAATTTGGAATTTTAAAAAAATTGGATTTTTTTTAGTTCTTTATAAAACATAAAAAAACGGTCTCGTTATTTGTAACGAGACCGTTTTTTTAATATTAAGTGTTTTTAGTCTAATTCAGAGGTGAAAAACAATTTAACACTTGGGTATTTATTCTGTGTCATTTGGATTGTAAAGTCAGAATCTGCTAAAAATACTAATTGATCGTATTTGTCTTTAGCAAGGAATTTTTGTTTGATTCGTTTGAATTCTTTGAATTCATCATTTTTAGCATCATCCGGTTTTACCCAACACGCTTTGTGAACCGGGAAATTTTCATAGGTACATTTTGCACCATATTCGTGCTCTAAACGGTATTGAATTACTTCGTATTGAAGTGCTCCTACAGTACCAATAACTTTTCGGTTGTTCATTTCTAAGGTAAACAACTGTGCAACACCTTCGTCCATTAATTGGTCAACACCTTTGTCCAGCTGTTTTGCTTTCATTGGGTCAGCATTATTAATGTATCTAAAATGTTCCGGAGAGAAACTTGGAATTCCTTTGAAATTCATGATTTCACCTTCAGTTAAAGTATCTCCAATTTTGAAATTTCCAGTATCGTGAAGTCCTACAATATCTCCAGGATAAGAGATGTCTACAATTTCTTTTTTCTCAGCAAAAAAGGCATTCGGACTAGAGAATTTTAAATTTTTCTTTTGACGAACGTGATAATACGGTTTGTTTCTTTCGAAAGTTCCAGAAACAATTTTTATAAAAGCCAAACGGTCACGGTGTTTTGGATCCATGTTAGCGTGGATTTTAAATACAAATCCGGATAGTTTTTCTTCTTTTGGATCAACTAATCTGGTTTCGGATTCCTTAGCTCTTGGCGAAGGAGCAATAGAAACAAAACAGTCTAATAACTCTCTAACACCAAAGTTGTTCAAAGCAGAACCAAAAAATACCGGTTGTAATTTTCCGTCTAAATAATCTTGTTGATTGAATTTTGGATAAACTTCGTCAATTAACTCTAATTCTTCACGTAAACGATCAGCTGGTTTTTGACCAATTATTTTTTCTAATTCAGGATTTTGTACGTCCGAAAAAGCAATCGTTTCTTCAATGTTTTTACGGCTGTCTCCACTAAATAAGTTGATATTTTGTTCCCAAAGATTGTAAATTCCTTGAAAGTCATAACCCATTCCTATTGGAAAACTCAAAGGCGTAACGGTAAGACCTAATTTTTGTTCTACTTCATCCATCAAATCAAAGGCATCATGTCCTTCACGATCTAATTTGTTGATGAAAACAATAATTGGAATTTTACGCATTCTACAAACCGCAACTAATTTTTCAGTTTGTTCCTCAACTCCTTTTGCCACGTCAATTACCACAATAACACTGTCAACAGCGGTTAAGGTTCTAAAAGTATCCTCGGCAAAATCCTTGTGTCCAGGTGTATCCAGGATGTTGATTTTTATGTCTTTATAGTTGAATGCTAAAACAGAAGTAGATACAGAGATTCCTCTTTGACGTTCAATTTCCATGAAGTCACTGGTAGCTCCTTTTTTTATTTTGTTGTTTTTTACAGCTCCTGCTTCTTGGATTGCTCCCCCAAAAAGAAGGAGTTTTTCAGTAAGAGTTGTTTTTCCGGCATCGGGATGCGAGATAATTCCAAAGGTTCTTCTACGTTGTATTTCTTTTAAAAAGCTCATGTGTAAATATAAATAGTTTGCAAAAGTACTATTTATATATGCGATTTGAAAATAAATAAGTCGTCTCTTGATTTGCTGCGCTTTAGTGCTGGATTACTCTTTTGGGGTTTTCACTACGCAATTACGGAAAGTCTTTGCTAAAGTAGCTGCTTTTTTTGAGTATAATTTTTTGTTAATAGTGAAGTGGAAACTTGTATAATGTAATTGAATTGTTATTTTTGTTGGTTTTTACTATAACAAATTATAGATAATGTGCTTTTAAGTTGTTATTTTGCCAACGCATAATTTTATAATAAATTACCTTTTAGATAACAGCTGAAAATTTAAAATTCCAAAAGTAAATGCCTTTAAAATCCTTAAGAATGAAATCCATAAATATTAAAAACGTACTTCTGTTTTTTGTCATGTTGTTTTTAACCATAGTAACTAATGCTCAAGAAATAATAAAAGATAGTACTAGTACTGTTGTAGAGAAAAAAATAACCACAAATCAAAGGCAAAAAGTAGATGGTGTTATTGCTACTGTAGGAGATTATATTATTTTGGATTCTGATATTGATAAGGCTTATTTAGAGATTTCGAGCCAGGGAGGTTCTGTAAAAGATATTTCCAGATGCCAAATGCTGGGGAAGTTATTGGAAGATAAATTGTATGCGCATCAGGCTGTTCAGGATAGTGTTAAGGTTACTGATGCTGAAGTGAAATCGATGATGGATGAGCGTTTGAATTATATGATTCAGCAAATTGGTTCGATGGAAAAAGTAGTTAAATATTATAAGAAAGATTCTGAAGAGGAATTTAGAACTTATTTCTTTGATATTTTAAAAGAGAACAAGTTGACATCTGAAATGCAAAAAAAGATAGTCGATGGTGTTGAGATTACTCCGGAAGAAGTTCGTAATTTTTTCAAAAAACTACCTAAAGATGAATTACCTGTTTTTGGTGCAGAAATGGAAGTGGCGCAAATTCTTGTTGAGCCTAAGATAACTGCAGTTGAAAAACAAAAAGTGATTGATCGATTGAATGGTTTCAAAAAAGATATTCAGGAAGGTTCTAGTTTTGCTACAAAAGCAGTTTTGTATTCACAGGATCCAGGGTCTCGATCTAGTGGTGGGTTTTATAAAATGACAAGAAAAACGCCATTTGTAAAAGAGTTTAAAGATGTTGCTTTTGGTCTTAGTGAAGGAGAGATTTCGGCTCCATTTGAAACAGAATATGGTTATCATATTATTTACTTAGAAAAAATCAAGGGGCAAGAATTAGAATTGCGTCATATTTTGTTGAGCCCTACAGTAACTAAAGAAGCTTTGGAGGAAGCTAAAGAAAAAGCAACGTTGATTAGAAAGCGTATCATGGATAAAGAAATTTCTTTTGCTGATGCGGCTAGAACAATGTCTGATCAAAAAGAAACAAGAACTAATGGTGGGGTTTTGATTAATCCAAACACACAAGATACTCGTTTTGAATTGACTAAAATGGATCCTACTTTGTATTCTCAGGTTTCAAATTTAAAAGATAATGAAATTTCGACGCCTATTTTAGATGAAACCCCATCAGGGAAAAAACAGTACAAATTGATTTCTGTTACTAATCGAATTAATGAGCATACGGCTGATTATGCTAAAGATTATGTTAAGATTAAAGAATTGGCATTAAAAGAAAAACAAATCAAAGCAATTGCGAAGTGGTTTGATGAAAAAATTAAAGAGACTTATATCAAAATTATTGGAGAATACAGAGATTGTAATTTTACAAATAACTGGTTGAAAAAATAATTTGGTCAAAATAACTAAAAAGAGTTAGCTTTATGAATTCATAGAGTTAGCTCTTTTTTTAATTTAAAATAGTTTTAAAATGTCTGATGTAGCGGCAATACATAATTTAGTTCAGAAACGAGCTGAGTTAAAAAAAGAAATAGCAAAAATCATTGTAGGTCAGGAAGTAGTAATAGATCAAATATTGTTGTGCGTTTTTTCAGGAGGCCATGCGCTTTTGGTTGGTGTTCCTGGTTTGGCCAAAACATTGATGGTAAATACTATTTCAGAAGCATTAGGGCTTCATTTTAAAAGAATTCAGTTTACACCCGATTTAATGCCTTCGGATATTTTAGGAAGTGAAATTCTGGATGAAAATCGCCAATTTAAATTTGTAAAAGGGCCTGTTTTTTCGAATATTATTTTGGCAGACGAAATCAATAGAACGCCGCCTAAAACCCAGGCAGCTTTACTGGAAGCCATGCAGGAACGTTCGGTGACAATTGCAGGAATAAATCATAAATTAGATTTACCTTATTTTGTTTTGGCGACTCAAAATCCAATTGAGCAAGAAGGAACTTATCCTTTGCCAGAAGCGCAGTTGGATCGTTTTATGTTTGCTGTTAAGCTCGAATATCCTTCTTTTGAAGAAGAGGTTCAGGTGGTGAAAAGAACAACTTCGGATGTGGTTCATACAATTAATCCCTTGTTTACAGCTCAGGAAATTATAGATTTTCAGCATTTAATTAGAAGAATTCCTGTTGCCGATAATGTGGTGGAATATGCAGTAACTTTAGTGAGTAAAACGCGTCCTGATAGTAATTTTGCAACTGATTATGTTAAGAATTATTTAGATTGGGGAGCAGGGCCCAGAGCTTCGCAAAATTTAATTTTAGCCGCTAAAGCACATGCTGCTTTTAATGGAAAATTTTCTCCGGATATTGAGGATGTAGTAGCTGTGGCCAATTCGGTATTAAGGCATCGAATTATAAAAAACTACAAAGCTGATGCCGAAGGAATTACTGAAGAGATGATAATTGCTAAATTACTTTAGTTTCTTGGGTGTTGCTATAGAAAAATACCTCTTTCAATGTAACAACATTTTTTAAGTTTGTTAGAAATTAGTTTGTGTATTTATTGATTGTTTATAAAATAAGGGAAAAATTGCTTTTATCTCTTAATTTGTGGGCTTTAAGGGTGGTTTTTTCAATAATAAATCTTTTGTGAATTGAGGGAGATTAAATTTTTTTTAAATCTCAGCTTAAATAACTAAATTTGCATCACAAATAAAAAAAAATCTAAAATTTTGGCATTTGATTTTGAATAGTTCAAGGGAATTTGCCATTAACTTTGAAAATACTCTATTATGAATACTTATAAGGATTATATCCAAGAGATTGAAGAGCGAAAAGGTCAGGGTCTTCACCCAAAACCGATTGATGGCGCTGAATTATTAAGCGAAATCATTGCGCAAATTAAAGATTTAAATAACGAGTATAGAGTAGATTCTCTTAACTTTTTTATTTACAATGTTGTTCCTGGAACTACTCCTGCTGCTAATTTAAAAGCTAATTTTTTAAAAGAAATCGTTCTAGGTCAATCAGTAGTTGCTGAAATCACGCCTGCTTTTGCTTTAGAGTTGTTGTCACACATGAAAGGTGGAACTTCTATAAAAGTTTTGCTTGATTTAGCTTTAGGTAATGATGTTGCTATTGCAAAAGATGCTGCGGCTGTTTTGAAAACACAAGTTTATCTTTATGAAGCAGATACAGATCGTTTAGCGGAGGCTTTTCAAAACGGAAACGAAATCGCTAAAGATATTTTAGAGAGCTATGCTAAGGCTGAGTTCTTTACTAAATTACCAGAAATTGCAGAAGAAATTAAGGTAGTTACTTTTATTGCTGGTGAAGGAGATATTTCTACAGATTTACTTTCTCCAGGAAACCAAGCGCACTCTCGTTCAGATCGTGAATTGCATGGAAAATGTTTAATTTCTCCTGAAGCACAAGCTGAAATCAAAGCATTAGCAGAAGCGAATCCTGATAAGAGCGTGATGTTAATCGCTGAAAAAGGTACTATGGGTGTTGGCTCTTCAAGAATGTCAGGTGTGAATAACGTTGCACTTTGGAGTGGTAAACAAGCAAGTCCATATGTTCCATTTATTAATATTGCTCCAATCGTTGCAGGAACAAACGGTATTTCCCCAATTTTCCTTACAACTGTTGATGTTACTGGTGGTATTGGTTTGGATCTTAAAAACTGGGTAAAGAAAGTAGATGAAAATGGTAACGTGCTTCGTAATGAAAGCGGTGACCCTATTCTAGAGGAAGTTTATTCTGTTGCTACTGGTACTGTTCTTACTATCAACACAAAAACTAAGAAACTTTACAACGGCGATAAAGAATTGATCGATATTTCTAAGGCATTTACACCTCAGAAAATTGAATTTATAAAAGCTGGTGGGTCTTACGCAATTGTATTTGGAAAAAAATTGCAAACATTTGCTTCAAAGACTCTTGGTATTGATATTGTTCCTGTATATGCTCCGTCAAAAGAGGTTTCGGTTGAAGGACAAGGTCTTACAGCTGTAGAAAAAATATTTAATAAAAATGCAGTTGGAACAACTCCAGGTAAAGTTTTACACGCTGGTTCTGATGTTCGTGTAACTGTAAATATTGTTGGTTCGCAAGATACAACTGGTTTAATGACTTCTCAGGAGTTAGAGTCTATGGCTGCTACTGTGATTTCTCCAATTGTTGACGGTGCTTACCAATCAGGTTGTCATACTGCTTCAGTTTGGGATAATAAATCTAAGGCAAATATTCCTAGATTGATGAAATTTATGAACGACTTCGGTTTGATCACAGCTCGTGACCCGAAAGGTGTTTATCATTCAATGACGGATGTAATTCATAAAGTACTTAACGATATTACTGTAAACGAATGGGCTATCATCATCGGTGGTGACTCTCATACCAGAATGTCTAAAGGTGTTGCTTTTGGTGCTGACTCAGGAACTGTTGCTCTTGCATTGGCTACCGGAGAAGCTTCAATGCCAATTCCAGAATCTGTGAAGGTAACTTTCAAAGGAGACATGAAAGGGTATATGGATTTCCGTGATGTGGTTCACGCTACACAAGCTCAAATGCTTAAAACATTTGGTGGAGAGAATGTGTTCCAAGGAAGAATTATTGAGGTTCATTTAGGAACTCTTAATGCGGATCAAGCATTTACTTTTACGGATTGGACTGCGGAAATGAAAGCAAAAGCTTCTATCTGTATTTCTGAGGATTATACTTTGATTGAATCTTTAGAGATGGCGAAAGGTAGAATCCAGATCATGATCGACAAAGGAATGGATAATAAAAATCAAGTTCTTAAAGGATTGATTGCTATTGCTGATAAGAGAATAGCTGAGATTATTTCAGGTGAGAAACCAGCCTTAAGACCAGATGCAAACGCTAAATATTACGCTGAAGTTGTTGTTGATTTGGATCAAATTGCTGAGCCAATGATTGCTGATCCAGATGTTAATAATGCTGATGTTTCTAAACGATATACTCACGATACAATTAGACCTTTATCATTCTATGGTGGAGAGAAAAAAGTAGACCTTGGATTTATCGGATCTTGTATGGTTCACAAAGGAGATATGAAAATTCTAGCTCAAATGCTTAAGAATATTGATGAGCAAGAAGGTAAAGTAGAGTTCAAAGCACCACTAGTTGTAGCTCCTCCTACTTATAATATTGTTGATGAATTAAAAGCAGAAGGTGATTGGGAAATTTTACAAAAATATTCTGGTTTCGAATTCGACGATAATGTTCCTAAAGCTGCAGCACGTACATCATACGAAAAAATGCTATACTTAGAGCGTCCAGGTTGTAACCTTTGTATGGGTAACCAGGAAAAAGCGGCCAAAGGAGATACGGTTATGGCAACATCTACTCGTCTTTTCCAAGGAAGAGTCGTAGAAGATACTGAAGGTAAAAAAGGAGAGTCTTTACTTTCTTCTACACCAGTTGTGGTATTGTCTACAATTCTTGGTAGAACTCCAACTATAGAAGAATATAAAGCAGCAGTAGAAGGGATCAACCTAACTAAGTTTGCACCTTCTCATAAGTTATTGGTTAAATAATTCACATAATTAGTTAATTATATTTTAAAAGCCTGAGTCTAATGACTCAGGCTTTTTTTATACTCTATTTTTTTTGTATCTTGTATGTTTAAAATGGAATAGTAATAATTATATATAAATCTTATGGCATTTGATATTGAAATGATTAAAAAAGTGTATGACAACATGGTAAGCCGTGTTGATGCTGCACGTGAAATTGTTGGTCGTCCACTTTCTTTGACTGAGAAGATTTTGTACAGCCACCTTTGGGATGGTACTGCTAAGCAAGCTTATGGAAGAGGGGTGGATTATGTCGATTTTGCTCCGGATAGAGTAGCTTGTCAAGATGCGACCGCTCAAATGGCTTTATTGCAATTTATGCATGCTGGAAAGAAAACAGTTGCTGTTCCAACAACAGTGCATTGTGATCACTTAATCCAAGCTAAAGTAGGGGCTTCTACTGATTTGGCTGTAGCCAATACACAATCTAAAGAAGTTTTTGATTTTCTTTCTTCAGTTTCTAATAAGTATGGAATTGGTTTCTGGAAACCGGGATCAGGAATTATTCACCAAATCGTTCTTGAAAATTATGCGTTCCCTGGAGGAATGATGATTGGTACCGATTCACATACTGTAAATGCAGGAGGATTAGGTATGTTGGCAATTGGTGTTGGTGGTGCTGATGCGGTGGATGTAATGTCAGGAATGTCTTGGGAATTGAAATTTCCTAAATTAATCGGAGTAAAATTAACTGGAAAATTATCCGGTTGGACTGCTCCAAAAGATGTAATCTTAAAAGTAGCTGATATTCTTACTGTAAAAGGGGGAACTGGAGCTATTGTTGAATATTTTGGTGAAGGTGCTACTAATATGTCTTGTACTGGTAAAGGAACAATTTGTAATATGGGTGCTGAAATCGGGGCTACAACTTCTACTTTTGGATATGATGATTCTATGAGAAGATATTTGGCTGCTACAGGTCGTCAAGATGTAGTAGATGCTGCTGATAAAGTAGCGGCTTACTTAACAGGAGATCCTGAAGTATATGCTAATCCAGCAACTTATTTTGATCAAGTAATCGAGATTAATCTTTCTGAATTAGAGCCCCATATTAATGGACCTTTTACTCCAGATAGAGGAACTCCGGTTTCTCAAATGAAAGCGGAAGCTGCTGCAAATGGATGGCCAATAAAAGTAGAATGGGGATTAATCGGCTCTTGTACGAATTCTTCTTACGAAGATATGGCTCGTGCTGCTTCTATCGTAAACCAGGCTGTTGAGCTTGGGATTTCTCCAAAAGCAGAATTCGGAATTAATCCGGGGTCTGAGCAAATTCGTTACACTATCGAAAGAGATGGTATTATTGCTACTTTCGAAAAAATGGGAACTAAAGTATTTACAAATGCTTGTGGTCCATGTATCGGACAATGGGATAGAGCTGGTGCTGATAAAGGAGAGAAAAATACCATTGTGCACTCATTCAACCGTAACTTCTCAAAAAGAGCGGATGGTAATCCAAATACACATGCTTTTGTAACTTCTCCGGAAATGGTTGCTGCTTTAGCAATTTCAGGAAGATTGGATTTTAATCCAATTACGGATACTTTATTGAATGATAATGGAGAAGAAGTTAAGTTGAGTACTCCTTATGGGGATGAATTACCTAAAAGAGGATTTGATGTTGAAGATGCCGGTTTTCAAGCACCAGCAGCTGATGGTTCTTCTGTTAAGATTGCAGTAAGCGAAACTTCTGATCGTTTGCAATTATTAGCTCCATTTGATGCCTGGGATGGTAAAAATATTACGGGAGCCAAATTATTAATCAAAGCATTTGGTAAATGTACTACTGACCATATTTCTATGGCTGGACCCTGGTTGCGTTACCGTGGGCACTTAGATAATATTTCTAATAATATGTTGATTGGTGCGGTTAATGCTTATACCCAAAATACAAATTCAGTTAAAAATCAATTGACTGGTGCTTATGATGCAGTTCCTGCTGTAGCCCGTGCTTATAAAGCTGCTGGAGTTTCTTCAATTGTTGTTGGAGATCAAAACTACGGTGAAGGTTCTTCTCGTGAGCATGCTGCAATGGAGCCGCGTTTTTTAGGTGTGAAAGCGGTATTGGTAAAATCTTTTGCCCGTATCCACGAAACGAATCTTAAAAAACAAGGTATGTTGGCTTTGACATTTGCTAATGAAGGGGATTACGATAAAATCCAAGAGGATGATACTATTAACTTTACTGATTTAGTTGATTTTGCTCCGGGAAAACCATTAACATTAGAATTTGTTCATGCTAATGGTTCTAAAGATATTATCTTGGCTAATCATACCTATAACGAAAGTCAAATAGGTTGGTTTGTTGCTGGATCAGCATTAAACTTGATTGCTGCCGAAGTATAATTTACTATTTATTATAATAAAATGCGTTCTGTGTAAACAGAGCGCATTTTTTTTGAATATTTCTCAAAAAATAACTTAAAGTGCTGTTAGGTTTGGGTTTATTGGTATTAAAATGTTAAATTCGCTTTTATCATTTTTTTTGCTGATATAAATATTGTTTTTTAATATTTTTTTATAAGCTATTGAAAATGAATGAGCTGTGTTTTAACTTAAAAAGGTTTTATGAGGTTTAAATTTTGGATTGTATTGTTGGTTCTATTTAGTAAGTTTAATGGTTTTTCTCAGGAAAAATACGTTAAACATATAGTTGCTAAAGGTGAAACAATATCCAAAATTGCAGAACAATACAATGTAAAGCCAGCGGCTATTTATGAAATTAATCCCGATGCCAAGAAAGGAATAAAATTTAAAGAAATTTTGTTGGTGCCAGTTGTTTCGCTTACCGATAAAAAAATAGTAGCTGAAGTTTCAAAATCAAATGTTGTCCAAAAAGAACATTTAGTTTTGACTAAAGAAACCTTGTATGGTATCGCTAAACAATACGGAGTTAAAGTTGCTGACTTGTATAGTTTAAATCCTTTGTTAGAGAAAAAAGGTTTACGTGTTGGAAATTCTATCAATGTTCCAGTTGTTGAATCGAATGATGTAGTAGCAGAGAATATTCCTCAAAAAGAAGTTTCGAAAACAGAAATTAAGGAAGAGATAAAAAAAGAAGTTACTCTGGTAAAATCTGAAAAGAAAGAAGTTTTAGCTGTTGTTGATAATGATTTTAAAAGAAATATTCTTAAAGAAGTCTTAGCAAAAGAAACACTTTATGGGATTGCTAAAGAATATGGTGTTTCAGTAGCTGATATTGAAAAAGCCAATCCAATATTAGAAAAGCAAGCATTAAGAGTTGGTCAGAAAATTGTAATTCCAACTACCAATTTACAAGCACAGATATTAGAAGGAAGTGATGTTGTAAAGAAAGAGGAATCAAAGGTTGTTGACGCTAAAATTAGTACCGCTGCAATTGTAGTAACTGAAGTTAAGCCAGCAGACGATATTCAAGTAGAAGTTAGTCATGAAGTTTTGACTAAAGAAACGAAATACGGAATTGCGAAACAATATGGGCTTACAGTAAAAGAATTGGAAGCGCAGAATCCTAAGATTGTAAATAAGCTTTTGGTAGGGGAGAAACTGGCGATTCGTACTTCAAAATCGAATGTTAAAACAACAACTAAATACGATTTTAGTGATGATTCCTTAGTTGATGAAGGGATTAATTATAATGTAAAATCCTTTAATGGGACTGATTTAGTTGATCAATTAGTTTCTACAGCTTCTGAAAATATTGGAGTACGCTATAGAACAGGTGGTACTACAAAGGAAGGTTTTGATTGTTCAGGATTGATGTATTCCGCTTTTGGAGCATTTGACATTCAGTTGCCTAGAACATCTTTTGAGCAGTCCCAATTTGGGATGAAAATTGATGCTGAAAATGCTCAAAAAGGAGATTTAATCTTCTTTAAGACCAATGGAAGAAGCCAAATAAATCATGTAGGAATGGTTGTTGAAGTTTGTGATGGAGACATTAAATTTATTCACGCTTCAGTGGGTGGAGGTGTTATTATTTCGTCAATAAAAGAGAAATATTATAGTAAGAGAGTAACTCAAATCAATCGAGTTTTATAGATTTGAATTGATGATATTATAAACAGAAAGTGCTATTGTAGCGCTTTTTTTGTGGGTTGTAAATTTTAAATATTTTTTATTTTGACACATGAAATGTTTTTTAGTTTTAGTTTACTGACTTTTTTTAGCAAGCCTGTTTGTAGATTTCTTTTAAAGACTATTACGCTTTCACTGTTCATATTGGCTACAATTAAAAATTTTCCACTAGGGGCAATAGCAAAATTCCGGGGGTGATTTCCTAAACTGGATTGTGTGCCAATATTTTTTAGAGAACCATCTTTCTCTATACTATAAATGGAAATGTTGTTTTCTATTCCTCTATTCGAAACATATAAAAATTTGCCATCTGGAGAAATAAGGATTTCAGCACTGCCAAAATCAGTTACCTCTTTTTTTGATTGAATTTTGATTTTGTCAATAAGATTTAATTGCCCTTTTTCTAAGGTATAAGCACTTATTGCTCCAGCAATTTCTTCAATGCAATAGCCCCATTTTTTATTGGGATGAAAAGCAAAATGTCTGGGGCCACTTCCTGGAATACTTTTTACAAAACTACTGTTGCTGGTATCTAAAGGCTCTTTTTTGTTGCCGTCAAATGGGAAGATTCTAATTTTATCAGCACCTAAGTCAGGAGAAACAATATAGTTATTGTCAGGAGAAAAAAAGACAGAATGTACATGAGAACTTTTTTGTCTTTCAGGATTGATACTTCCTTCTGTAAAAGGGAGGTGTTGCGTAATGGGGTTTATTTTTCCGTCTTCAGCAAGAGGAAATACTGAGATACTACTTCCTGTATAATTAGCGTCGACAAGCCATTTTCCGGTATGGTCTAGTGAGAGATAGGCCGGGTTTTCTCCATTTGTTTTTTGACTGTTTAAAAATATCAGGCTTTTGTTTTTTGCGTCAAATTTAAAACTGCTAACGCTACCTGCATTTGGAGTTCTACTTTCGGTACAAGCATATAAAAACTGTCCGTCATTCGATAAGCTAAGATAAGAAGGATTTGAAATGTTCTTAACGCTAGTTATTTTGGTTAATTTACCTTTAATAGTGTCTAATTGGTAAACATAAATTCCTTCGGTGCTTTTGTCAGGAGTGTAAGAACCAAAAAAGACATAGCTATTTTGGGAATGAGAGTTATAAAAACTAATTAAAGCGAGTAATAATAGTATCGTTTTTTTCAAGGTTTTCCATTTTGATTAAGTGAAGTTCAAAAGTATTTCTTTTTTGGATGAAATTTTAAATTCCGATTTATTAAAGTATAAAAAAACAAGAGGCTGTCCGAAAAGTAATTTTCGGGCAGTTTTTTTTTATAATAATGTTTTGATTTTGTATTTTTAAGTATTAGAAATACCGATTATGCAAGCAATTTTCAAACCTCATTCAGTTCATCAACAGACTCTTTTCCCATTAGATTTAAATGTTTTGATTCCTGAGAATCATTCAGCCCGACTGATAGATTCTGTAGTTGAAAAATTAGAAATTCCCGATATAATTTCACAATACAAAGGAGGAGGGACATCAAGTTATCACCCTAAAATGCTGATTAAAATAGTATTCTACGGTTATTTGAATAACACTTATTCTTGTCGAAAAATAGCCAAATCAATAAAGGAAAACATTTACTTTATGTGGCTTTCAGGCGGATTACAGCCTGATTTTAGAACTATCAATGATTTTAGAGGACAAAAGTTAAAAGGCAATATTGAAAAACTATTTAGCCAGCTTGTAGAGATGATGGTCGATTTGGATTTGATTAGTCTTGAAAAGCAATTTATTGATGGCACCAAGATTGAAGCTAACGCCCATAAATACAGTTTTGTTTGGAAAAAGTCGGTAGAGAAAAACAAAGTCAAACTTCAAGATAAGATAAATACTGTTTTATCAGAAATAGGTCAAGCTATTGAATCGGATTTGATTCATCCCCAGAATCAGGAAGATATAGCCATTGACAGCCAAAAACTAGAAGAGAAAATCCAAGCCATTAATAAAAATACCCAAACAGCATTTTTAAGCAATAAGCAAAAGAAAATAGTTGAAAAATTAGAAAAAGAACAACTCCCAAAACTTCAAGAATACGAAAAACACCTTAAGAACCTTGGAGAAAGAAACAGCTATTCTAAAATTGATACTGATGCTACTTTTATGCGAATGAAAGAAGACCACATGAAAAACGGTCAGCTCAAAGCAGCTTACAATGTTCAAATTTCCACAGAAAATCAAATCATCACCCATTTTTCAGTACACCAAAAATCAACTGATTTTACTACTCTTGAAAATCATTTAGAAGGTTTTAAGAATGCGTATGGGAAAACCTCCAAAGAAATTATTGCTGATGCGGGTTATGGTAGTGAAGAAAATTATCAAATGCTGGACCAACAGCAAGTGGAGTTCTTTATTCCCTATAATACCTATCGAATTGAGCAAAAACGCAAGCATAAAAACAATTTGTTTCATGCCCAAAACCTCTACCACAACATAGAACTGGATTTTTTGGTTTGCCCAATGGGACAAAGAATGGAAAAAATCTATACCAAAGAATCAAAGACGACAACTGGATTTTTACAGCAACATTCGGTATATCAAGCTCAAAATTGTCAAGGATGCCCCATGCGTGGACAATGTTTTAATGCCAAGGGCAACAGGAGAATAGAAATCAATCATAATCTTCAAAGACTAAAAGCCAAAGCAAGAGAAAATTTGCAAAGCGAAAAAGGAAAAGAAATTTACGCTAAAAGATGTATCGAACCAGAACCTGTTTTTGGAAACATTAAGCAAAACAAACACTTTAAACGATTTAACCTTAGGAAACTAACCAAAATCAATATCGAATTTGGGTTGGTTGCCATTGCTCATAATTTTGCTAAATGGATAGAAAAAATCCATTTACTTGATTTTAGACATATAAATCGCTTGATGAATCATTTTGACGGCTTTTTAAGCAAATATTTTTCAAACAATATTCATTTTGCAAGGAGTTATTGAAAATAGTATATAATATAAAAATAAAAGAGGCTGACCTTTTCGGACAGCCTCTTGTTTCTTGGTTTTAAAGGAGTTAAATGATAATTCGGATAACTTCTCCGTTTTTGTTAATCATTTCAAGGCGAATGCTTTGTTGCTCGTCTTTGTTGTTTAAAAGTTTTGAAACACTTTCGATATCTTTTGCTTTTACATTGTCAATGCTTAAGATGATGTTTCCTTTTAATTCTTCAGCATATTGACTTAAATTTTCGTTGTTGATTGATTTGATTTTTACACCATAATCAACGTGGAATTTCTTTTTATCAGCGGCTGAAATGTTCTCTAATTCAATTCCTTTGAATTCAGTATTGAAAAACTCATTTTTACTCAAAGTGACAGGGATAGTTTTGCTGTCGCCATCTCTAATAATGGTTACAGCTACTTTATCATTAGGTCTTTTAGTGTTAATATATCCGGAAAGATCGGCAAAAGTGGCGATGTTTTGGCTGTCAATTTTAATGATAATATCTCCTTTTTTTAAACCAGATTTATCAGCTCCAGTGCTTTTTCGAACATTGTTAACATAGAAACCTTCAGTTTGTTTGATGCCTAATTCTTTTGAAGCTTTAGCGTTTAATTCGCCTCCTTCAACGCCTAAAATTCCACGTTGTACATTCCCAAATTCCATAATGTCTTCGATTATTTTTCGGGCAATATTAGATGGAACGGCAAAAGAATAACCAACATAAGAACCCGTCATAGAGGTAATCATCGTGTTGATTCCTATTAAATCACCGCGTGTGTTTACCAGTGCTCCACCACTGTTTCCAGGGTTTACAGCAGCATCGGTTTGTATGAAAGATTGGATTCCATCAGTACCAAGATTTCGAGCTTTAGCCGAAACAATTCCTGCAGTTACTGTAGAAGTCAGGTTGTATGGATTTCCTACGGCAAGTACCCATTCGCCCACTTTTACATCATCAGAATTTCCAAAAGTAGTATAAGGTAATTTTTCGTCGGCATCAATCTTTAATAGCGCAATGTCCATTTTAGAATCTGTACCAATTAGTTTTGCTTTGTATGATTTTTTGTTATTTAAGGTAATTTCAATTTCCGAAGCATCTTTAACCACGTGATTGTTTGTTACAATATAACCATCTTCTGAAATGATAACACCTGATCCTGTACCGACTTGTTCTTGAGATTGACCTCCTTTGTAACCGTAGAAAAATTCGAGCATTGGATCACTTACTTTTTGATAAGAAACATTTTTTACGTGAACTACAGTGTGGATTGTTTTGTCTGCAGCTTCAGTAAAATCCAATACATCGGGTGATAAACCTACTCTCTTAGTGTAAGCGTCGGATGATAGCGTTGTTAAGGTTTTTTTGTTATTCGAAAAATAACCACCGTCGTCAAATAATAATTTATAAGCTCCTAGAGTTGTAGCTCCGCTTAAAAGAGATACTAAAAATAGATTTGAGAATCGTTTCATAATAGTAATCGTTTTTGTGTTATTTGTAGAGTAAATTTAAAGCGAAAATTGAATGTTAAAAAACACTTTAACGCTGTTTAACAATGATTAACATTTCATTAATAGTTCGTACTTTTGTAAAACATAATTAGAAATAATGCAAATACAATTTTATAAATACCAAGGAACAGGAAATGATTTTGTGATGATTGATAATCGTTCTGGTTTTTTTCCAAAAGAAAATACAGCACTGATAGAACGTCTTTGTGACAGACGATTCGGGATTGGAGCTGATGGACTTATTTTGCTCGAAAATGATGCTGAGACCGATTTTAAAATGGTTTATTATAATTCGGATGGAAATCAAAGTACCATGTGTGGTAATGGAGGAAGATGTTTGGTTGCTTTTGCAAAACAATTGGATGTAATTGGAAATACAACTTCATTTAATGCCATTGATGGTTTGCACCATGCTTCAGTAGATAAAGACGGAATTGTTTCTTTGCAAATGATTGATGTTGATGGAATAAAAATAAACTCAGATTATAGTTTTTTAAATACGGGTTCGCCACATCATGTACAATTAGTTGATGATTTAGAACATTATAATGTAAAAGAAAACGGTGCTGCCATTCGTTATGGAGAATTGTATGGTCAAGCAGGAAGCAACATTAATTTTGTAAAAAAAATAGATGAATCAACTTTTGCACTTCGTACGTACGAACGTGGAGTGGAAGATGAAACTCTAGCTTGTGGAACAGGAGCTACGGCTGCAGCTATTGCTATGAATGCTATTGGCGAAACTGATTTGACTGCCATTAATATGAATGTAGAAGGAGGGGAATTATCGGTTTCTTTCGAAAAAGAAGGCAGTAAATATGTTAATGTATTCTTGAATGGTCCTGCAAAATTTGTTTTTGAAGGTACTATCGAAATTTAAGTTCTAAAAATCACTCATTTTCCTATGATAACATTAAAAGGCGATTCTATTTATATTCGAGCACTTGAGCCTAATGACTTAGAATTTATTTATGCCGTAGAAAACGATCAAAGCATTTGGGAAGTGAGTAATACACAAACTCCTTATAGCCGGTTTTTAATTCGACAATACCTTGAAAATGCCCACCAGGATATTTATGAGGCCAAGCAATTGCGATTAGCGATTTGTCAGGATCAGGATTTCCCGGCGTTGGGACTCATTGATTTATTTGATTTTGATCCCAAAAATAATAGGGCAGGTGTGGGAATACTTATTCAGGATAACGCTCATAGAAATCTAAAGATAGGTTCAGAGGCTTTGGAGTTATTGATTCGCTATTCATTCTATCATCTTAATTTGCATCAATTGTATGCAAATATTGGTGTGCAAAATGAAGCAAGTAAAGCACTTTTTACTAAATTTGGCTTTCAATGTATAGGTGTTAAAAAGGATTGGAATCTTATCAATGGAGTGTATCAAGACGAAGCCATCTATCAACTAATTAATCAACAATTTTAAATTTTTAGCTTTGACCCCAAAAAAAATTATTTCAATCGCTTCAATTGCGATCATTTCAGGATTGATTATTTATGGCTTTGTTTTAATTGGCCAAATATTTTCAAATAATACAAAATTTACTGAGAACGAAGTTTATGTTCATATTCCAACAGATGCTACCTACGAACAAGCGTTGGATTCGTTGAGTCATTATGTAACTAATTTGGATCGTTTTGAAATGGTTGCTAATAAGATGAGTTACCCGGACAATGTGAAATCTGGACGTTTCTTATTGACTAAAGGAATGAATAGTTACGAATTGGTGAAAGCCATGAGAAACAATATTGCTGTAAAATTAGCTTTTAACAATCAAGAGAGAATCGAGAATCTGGCAGGTCGTGTGGGTTCTCAAATTGAGGCTGATAGCTTGTCTTTGCTTAATTCTTTTACAGATTCAATCTTTTTAAAAGAAAATGGTTTTACTGAAGAGAACGTTTTATCGATGTTTATTCCTAATACCTATGAAATTTATTGGAATACTTCGGCTGAGAAGTTTAGAGATAAAATGATTAAGGAGTACCGTAATTTTTGGAATAAGGATCGTGTTGCTAGTGCTCAAAAACAAGGATTGAATCCTACAGAAGCTACTATCTTAGCTTCTATAGTTCATAAAGAATCAGTTAAAAAAGACGAAAGACCTAGAATCGCAGGTGTTTATTTGAATAGATTGCGATTAGGAATGCCACTTCAGGCCGATCCAACAGTGATTTTTGCTAAAAAGAAAAAGGACAATGATTTTAATCAGGTTATAAAACGAGTTTTTTATAACGATTTGTTTTTGAATTCACCATACAACACTTATAAAGTGGTTGGACTTCCCCCTGGACCTATTGCTATGCCTGATATTACAGCATTAGAAGCCGTTTTAAATCCGGAAAAAAATGATTTTATCTATTTCTGCGCTAGTGTAGATCGTTTTGGATACCATGAATTTGCTGCTACTTTGGCAGAACATAATGTAAATGCTAAAAAATATTCTGATTGGGTGAATGCCCAAGGAATTAAAAGATAGTCTTGGGACATAAAAACATTCTTTTCTTTTTGTTGGTGCTTACTATGTCAAATTGCGTGGCTCAAAGTAGGTTTGATGCTTTTTTTAAGCCGTCGGATACTTTGAATTCGAAAAGAAAGAATGCTGTTTTTATTTCTCAGGCAGCGGTCTCTACTGTGGCTTTAGTGGGTTTAAATCAATTGTGGTATGCGGATTATCCAAAATCAAGCTTTCATTTTATTAATGACAACCAGGAATGGTTGCAAATGGATAAAGTGGGACATTTTTATTCCTCCTATCATTTAGGGCGATTAGGTAGCGAAATGTTGCAATGGAGCGGCGTTAGTCCTAAAAAGCAATTAATTTATGGCTCAGGCTTAGGATTTGCATTTTTAACCGCTGTGGAGGTTATGGATGGGTTTTCTTCTCAATGGGGAGCATCAACTGGAGATGTGGTTGCTAATGCTACAGGAACGGCTTTGTATGTTTCTCAGGAATTACTTTGGGAAGAACAACGCATTACTCCTAAATTTTCTTTTCATACGACTCGATTTGCTAAGTACCGACCAGCTGTTTTAGGGAGTAATTTTCGCGAACAAATATTGAAAGATTACAATGGTCAAACCTATTGGTTGTCGGCTAATTTAAAATCCTTTTTTAAAGACTCAAAAATTCCAAAAATTTTGAATGTTGCAATCGGCTATGGAGCGGATGGAATGATAGTTGGAAAAGGCGAAAATTCCGTCATAATTCCGAATGAAAATCAGCCGAAATCACGACAATTTTATCTGAGTTTGGACCTTGATTTGACAAAAATTGAGACCAAATCACATTTTTTAAAGACCTTTTTTTCTGTTTTTTCTGTTTTAAAAATTCCGGCACCTACTCTCGAATACACGGCTAACGAGGGATTTAGGACTCACGTTTTGTATTTTTAGAAAACTTTAATAGCTTGATTTACAGCTTTGTGAAAAAAGTTGTATCTTTGCGTGCAGAAATTTCTGAATGGGACAGCGTTTAGAAGAAAAACAATTTATGATAAAAAAATGGTACTTTTACACCAGCTTAACTGTAATTATTGTCTTTTTAAGTTACAGTTTTAAACCGCTTAAATTGGATACAAATGAGTGGTTTTACACAAAAAATGATGATGGAATTCATTACTTATTTCCATCGCTTGAACAAGAAGAATATACCAGTTTGAATATTCCCTTTACTGGAAATTTCTTCATCGGCTTTAAAGAAGCAATTGGCTTCAGAGAGTCCGAAAACAAATACAAAAAAGTTAATTCATTGGGGTATTTAGGAAAATACCAATTCGGAAATGAAACTTTAAGGTCTATTGGAATTCATGATACTCAAAAATTCTTAAGAAGTCCCAAACTACAAGAAAAAGCATTCGTTGCTTTATTATCTAAAAACAAATCTATTTTACAGGATGTTATTGAAAAATACGACGGAAAGGTTGTAAACGGTATTTTGATAACAGAATCGGGTATTTTAGCAGCTGCTCATCTTGGAGGTGCTGGTTCAGTAAAAAAATACTTTAGAAGTAATGGAAGGAGATATATTAAAGATGCTTACGGTACTTCGATAAGAAGTTATTTAAAAGCCTTTGGAGGATATGATACTTCATTTATTGAGCCTAATGTTAATGCAGTAGTTACTCTTTAATTTTAATAGAAAAAGAAAGGCATCCTAATCTGGGATGCCTTTCTTTTTTATTTGATGATTTCACCATTAGGGTGAACTTTCAATCGCATTACTTTTTTTCCCTTTTGTATTTTTACATTGTATTGATTTTTAAGGACATCTCCCTCTTTTTGAGTATATAAAAATTTGTCATTTACAAGAGTCCATTCGGGATAGGCTTTATATATAGAATAAATAACTTTTCTAGGTAATTTTACATTTTTATAACTTTCAACAACACGTATTAATTTTCCTTTTTCATTATAGGTTGCTGCTAAAGAATTATTTTCAGTACTAAATACAACTAGATACATTTCCTCTCCTTGTTTGTTTTTCCCAACATCATAAGCTATAAATGCTTCTTGTAATTTTCGGACATTCGCATCAGGATTTTGGTCGGGGATATAGATGGAAAAATCGGATCCAACCCTTCTAATTACAACAGATGGTAATTCTTTAATGTCTATTTCGCCTTCATCTTTCTCTTGTGAGAAACACGGAAGTATCAAACCTAGAAATAACAAAATAGTAGTCAATGTTTTCATATATCTGGTTTTAAATTAATATTCGTTTTATTTGACAATAAGTAATGAATTTTAAAATTTGATATTTTTTTAATTTTCGATTAACCAATATTTTAAATTGAGATTATTCGAAAATTTTACTTTAAGGCATTATCTTGAATGATATATTATGTAGAAATAATTGATTTTTAATTGAGAATGTAGGTCTTCTTAATTGAAAAAAACTATATTTTTTATAGTACTACTCCGTTTTTTGGGACTGTAATGAGTTAAAATTCAACTATTAAAGATACTGTTTTTTTAACTTTAAATTGGTTTTGTGGATGATTATTTGTTAAATTATAATGATTTTTATAATTAACATTGGTTTTAAATAATAAAAATGTTTTAGGGTAGAGTGTTTGTCTAATTAGAAAAGGGAATGCTTAATAAAAATAAGTATTCCCTTTTTTGGATATTTTGAATCAACGAATTATTTAATCAATTAAAACTTCAAATATTTTCAAGGCTATTTTACTAATGTTTGTTCCAGGGCCAAAAACTGCAGCAGCACCAGCATCAAAAAGGTATTGATAATCGTTGGGAGGGATAACTCCGCCTACTACAACCATAATGTCTTGACGTCCTAGTTTTCGTAGTTCTTCGATCACTTGAGGAACTAAGGTTTTATGTCCGGCAGCAAGTGAAGAAATACCCAGAATATGAACGTCATTTTCCATGGCTTGTTTAGCCGTTTCAATCGGAGTTTGAAAAAGTGGACCAATGTCAACATCAAAACCAATGTCGGCAAATGCTGTAGCGACTACTTTAGCGCCTCTGTCGTGTCCGTCTTGTCCCATTTTTGCAATCATAATTCTTGGGCGACGACCTTCTTTTTTGGCAAAAATATCTGCCAATTTTTTCGCTTCTTCAAAGCTTTTGTTCTCTTTTATTTCTTTACTGTACACACCACTAAAAGATTTAATTTGCGCCTTATGTCTTCCAAATACTATTTCTAATGCCTGGCTAATTTCGCCTAATGTTGCTCTTTCTCTAGCAGCATCGATGGCTAATTCCAGTAAATTTCCAGCTCCAGTTTGAGCACAAACGGTGATTTTTTCTAAAGTTTCTTTTACTTTTAAAGTATTTCGGCTTGTTTTTACTTGATGGAGGCGTTCGAGTTGTTGTGTTCGAACTTTTTCAATGTCAATGTCTAAGATGTTTAAAGCGGATTCTTTTTTTAATTTGTATTTATTAACCCCTACAATTATATCTTGCTCACTATCAATACGAGCTTGTTTTCTGGCTGCAGCTTCTTCGATTCGTAGTTTTGGAATTCCAGTTGCTAATGCTTTAGTCATTCCTCCAAGAGCTTCGATTTCTTCAATTAGTTTCCAGGCTTTTTCTGCAATTTCATTAGTTAAACTTTCCACATAATAACTGCCAGCCCAGGGATCAACTGTTTTACTCACTTTTGTTTCTTCTAATAAAAACAATTGGGTATTTCGAGCTATTCTTGCCGAAAAATCACTTGGCAAAGCCATAGCTTCATCTAAGGCATTGGTGTGAAGGGATTGTGTTCCTCCAAAAATTGCCGCCGAAGCTTCAATACAGGTACGGGCTACATTGTTAAACGGATCCTGAGCCGTTAAACTCCAACCGCTGGTTTGACAATGAGTGCGTAAGGTGAGCGATTTGTTGTTTTTGGGATTAAAAGTTTGGATTAGTTTGGTCCAAATCATTCTCGCGGCTCTCATTTTGGCAATTTCCATAAAATGATTCATGCCGATTCCCCAGAAGAAAGACAATCGTGGAGCAAATTCGTCGATTTTCATTCCTGTCGAAAGTCCGGTTCTAACATATTCTAAACCATCGGCAAGGGTGTAAGCTAATTCAATATCGGCGGTGGCTCCTGCTTCTTGCATGTGATAGCCCGATATGGATATCGAATGAAATTTGGGCATTTTTTTGCTGGTATATTCAAAAATTGCAGCCGTTATTTTCATTGAAGCTTCCGGTGGATAAATATAAGTATTGCGCACCATGAATTCTTTTAGGATGTCATTTTGGATGGTTCCCGAAAGTTGTTCCGGTTTGAAACCTTGTTCTTCGGCTGCAACTATATAAAACGCCATAATGGGTAAAACTGCTCCATTCATAGTCATGGAGACCGACATTGTATCCAGTGGAATTTGGTCAAATAATATTTTGAAATCTTCTACAGTATCAATGGCCACTCCAGCTTTTCCAACATCGCCTGCTACACGTTCGTGATCCGAATCATAGCCGCGATGGGTAGCTAAATCAAAAGCAATAGAAAGCCCTTCTTGTCCTGCGTGGATATTTTTTCTATAAAAAGCATTGCTTTCCTCAGCAGTTGAAAAACCCGAATATTGACGAATAGTCCAGGGTTTTTGAACGTACATCGTTGTGTGTGGGCCACGTAAGTAAGGAGGGAATCCGGCAGCAAAGTCCAGGTGTTCCAAATCTTCAACGTCTTTTTCTGAATAATTTTGTTGGAGTTCGATTTCTTCGGCTGTAACAAAATTATTTTGAGTGGAATCAATTTTTTCTTTTGCAAAAGTAGCTTCGAAGCTAGAATTAGCTTCGGATTTTTGATTGTCGAGTTGAATATGTTTGAGGTCTTTTCGAATCATTTGGGATACTTTTTGCAAATTTATTTTTTGAATGCTGAATTATTCTGAAGCCAATCGCTCTTGTTCTAATTTCTCCGCTAAACGCTTTTCAATAATTGGGGTAATCAAGGTTTTTCTGGGCTTTATTTTTACAAAAGGATACAATTCGATTTGCTCTTTTATTTTGTCTTTCGGATTCAAATATTTATTGGTTCCAATAAGAATTTCTTTCCCAGAATCAAAAAGTTGTTGTTCTTTATCGGCGCTTTCCTGAATTTTTCTTTTGATAATTCCGTCGTTCAATTGCTTTAAAAAACCACCGTTGGCTTCAATTTCTTTAAACAAAGTCAAGGCTTTTTCGGCTAATTGCTGCGTTAGGGTTTCAATGTAATAACTTCCGTCAGTAGGATTATTTACTTTATCAAAATAGCTTTCGTTTTTCAGAATCAATAATTGATTGCGGGCTATTCGATCGCCAAATTCATTGTTTTTATGGTAAATGGAATCGTAAGCTAAATTGGTAATAGTATCTGCTCCACCCAGAATTCCCGACATACATTCAGTCGTGGTGCGCAACATATTGATATTGTAATCATACAGCGTTTTGTTGCGTTTTGTGGGTGTTACTAAAATATGGCAATCGCTGTCGTGATAATATTCTTTGGCAATCAATTGAAATAATAAGCGTAGCGCACGCAATTTTGCAATTTCAAAAAAGTAATTAGTTCCTACAGCAACTTCAAAAACGATGGCTTGGTGAATCGTTGGAATTCGGTTCAAATATTCATTGGCGTGAGCCAAACTATAAGCAATTTGCTGGACAATATTCGCTCCTGCATTTTGGTACAAAGCCGAATTAATGCTAATCAAAGAACTGTCTCTAGTGACTTTTGAAAGTAATTGTAGCGTTTCGAAATTGTTTTTTTCTTTGGATGAAAACCAATTTCCTTCTTTGGCTAATTGCCCAATAGGATCCAGATTGTAGAATACAGTAGCTTTTTTTTGTTCTACAATGGTATTTATTTTCGAAATAAAATCAACCGATAAAAACTTCAGATTAAAATGAATTGCCGTGTTTTCCAGTGGCAGTTTTTCCAGTAGTTTTTGAATGTCAACAGATTCATTTTCGATAGTAAATTGTAAACTTTCGGCTCCTCTTTTTAAAGAATCCAAGGCTCTTTCTACCGATTTTTCGACATCAAAAACAAAAATGTTTTGGCAAATTTTAAACTGCGATGCATTTGTGGCAGCGGTAGTGGTTTTACTAAAATCATCCCGATGGTAAAAGGGTTTAACTTTAATGTCTTCCGGCGAATTCCAAACCAAGCTTTCGTTATAATCGGCTCCATCAAGCTCAAACTGGATTTTTTGTTTCCATTGCTTTGATGAAACAGGATCGAAATCTTCGAATAAATTAGTAGCCATTTTTAGTTTGATTTTAATAATTCAAGATTTATTGTTTCTTTTCGATAGTGTCGCCTTCAAATTCTATCAGGTAAATGTCCTCACTATCTTTTTTCATATAGTATTTCTCCCGGGCATATTTTTCTACTTGTTCAGGATTTTTAAGCTGCTTGATTTGGGCTTCGTCTTTTTTAATTTCTTCCTGATAATAGGTTTTGTTGTCTTCCAGTTCTTCAATTTGATTGTCTAAAATGCGATGATCAAAATAAGAGTAGTTGTCTAAAAATATCATCCAGGCTGCAAAAAAGGATAAGGACCAAATGTATTTGTTGCTTAAAAATTTAAACCAGCCTTTGTCTTTATATGGATTCTTCATTCGTTGTTTGTTATGTCAGGTTAAACTAAAATCAGGTTTTGATAAAAGTTAAACGGCATTAATCTTTTAGAGTCTTATTATAAAATTACAAATAAATTATAGAATTTTTTGATTTATTACCGTGCGAAGCATGTCAATGGCTACGGTGTTGTATTTGTTGTTTGGGATAATAACATCGGCAAAAGCTTTCGTTGGTTCTATAAACTGTTCGTGCATGGGTTTTAAGGTTTGTTGATAACGATTTAAAACTTCATCCATATCACGACCCCGTTCGGCAATGTCTCTTTTTAGACGGCGAATGAGTCTTTCGTCAGCATCGGCATGAACGTAGATTTTGATGTCAAATAAATCTCTTAATTCCGGATGTGCCAAAATTAAAATTCCTTCTACAATCATTACTTTTCTGGGATGCGTGCTGATGCTGTCTTCGGTTCGGTTGTGTGTAACAAAAGAATATACGGGCTGCTGAATGGTTTTGCCTTCTTTGAGTTCTTGTAAATGAGTGACTAATAATTCGAAATCGATGGCTCTGGGATGATCAAAATTGATTAAAGCACGTTCGTCATAGCTGAGATTGGTCGTTTTTTTATAATAAGAATCCTGAGTAATAACGCCTACTTCGGCATCAGGCAATTGATTCATCATTTGTTGAACGACTGTTGTTTTTCCACTTCCTGTTCCGCCTGCAATTCCTATAATGAGCATAAAATGGTTTTGTTTTATTAGTTCAACAAAAATAGGAATTTAATCGGGAGTATATTTTGGTTTTGGGATGAAATGTTGGTGGTTTTTCAACAGTTTTTTGTGTTCTCGCTCCTCAAAGTCTTTGACTTTGAGGAGGTGTTAATCTGTCTGTGACAGCTGTAGAATTAAATCATTAAAAATATCGGTTGTAAACCGATAATCACTACCGCAAAGTTGTAAGCTTTGCGGAGTTTATATTTCAATCTGAATGGTAACTTTTCCTCCTAAACTTTTTTCGACGATATCAGCTGTTGAACTAAACCTTCGGTAGCACTTACCGTGATTTTGTACCTTACGAATATAATTAAATTCAATAAGTTATGACTACAAAAAAAAGAATTCTGAAGAATTAAGAGCCAACAAAATTCTTCATCAAGCCAAACGAGAAGTCCCAGGATTTGAGGAACTAATAAATCGTTTTGAACGTACTATTTCGGTTTTAGGCAGAAGCCAGAGTACTTTCAATAATTATTCTCGACATGTTGCTTCTATTTCATTGTATTTTGGAAAAATCCCAACGGATTTAGATCCTGAACAAGTACAAGATTACTTGTATTATCTTCAAAAAAAGTCCAAAACCCCTTCACAAACCTATTTCAAACATTGTGTTTATGGTCTTCGTTTTCTTCTTAAATCCGAAGGCTTGGACTATGATTTTTTGAGATTACCCTCTATAAAACACGAAAAAAAACTACCCGTTGTTTTGAGTAAAGAGGAAGTCTGGGCAATGTTTCAAGGGGCTAAACTACTCAAACATCGAATCCTTATTGGTTTACTTTATGGCTGTGGACTTCGATGTATGGAAGCACGTTCTGTACGATTACAAGATTTAGATTTCGATAGAAAGCAACTCAAAGTAGTTCAAGGTAAAGGTAAAAAAGACCGCTTTGTGCCACTTTCAGTTCATTTAATCCGGGGATTACAAAAATATATCGAAGCTGAAAAACCGCAGGATTACCTTTTTAATGGGCAACCTTTGGCTAATGGCGCAGGAGGCGATTTTGACAATCGTTATTCGCAACGTGGCGTGCAATGGGCAGTTAAACAGGTAGCCAAGGCAGCAGGAGTGAAGAAAGAGGTTCACGTGCATACCTTACGTCACAGCTATGCGACCCATCTTCTTGAAGATGGTATGGATATTATCACGCTCAAAGATCTTTTAGGACACCAGAATCTAGAGACTACCTTAGAGTATTTACAGATTGCACAACTCGAGAGTCAGCAAAAGTTTAGTCCGCTCGATACCCTTTTTGCAAAATGCAGCCGCTCTTTGAAGTAGCCGATGTGCTGGGGAAGTTAGGGACAAAAATAGAAAATTTAGGCTTAAATACCTGGCAACTCCGTACACTTTATGCTCTTAAAAAATGCAGAACCGCACAATTAGGAGGTCATATTGATGCTTGTGATAGTTGTGGCAACCTATCGATTAGTTACAATAGTTGCCGCAACCGACATTGCCCGAAGTGCCAAGGCAACAAACGTGAAGATTGGATAGAGGCTAGAACAACAGAGCTTTTGCCCGTTCCATACTTTCATTTGGTTTTCACACTGCCTGATAGCATTAACTCCTCAGCGATACATCAGCCCAAAATAGTGTATGATACTTTGTTTGAAGCGACTTGGGAAACGCTTCAAAAATTTGGCAAAGCCAAAGCAATGCAAATGGGAATGATTGCTGTTTTGCACACATGGGGACAACAACTGAGTTTGCATCCGCATTTGCATTGCATTGTTCCCGGTGGCGGAGTAGATAAAGACGGACAATGGCAAAACATCCGATTGGACGGTAAATATTTGTTTCCTGTTAAGGCTCTATCCAAAGTTTTTAGAGCGAAGTTTTGTGAGAAACTCAAAGGGAAAGAACCTATAAAGTACGAACAAGTTCGGCAAGAATTATGGAGAAAACCGTGGGTGGTTTTTGCCAAACGTCCTTTTGGAAGTTCAAAATCGGTGGTGGAATATTTGGGCAGATACACCCATAAAATAGCCATTAGCAATCATCGAATTAAAAACATCGATGCTCAAAATGTCACTTTTGATTATAAGGATTATCGTCAAAATGGCTTTAAAAAACAGATGACATTGACGTATCAGGAGTTTATCAGGCGGTTTTCGTTGCATATTTTGCCCAAAAGGTTTGTAAAAATCCGTCATTACGGTTTTTTGAGCAGTACTTGGAAGCGTCAAAAGCTAAAGCTTTTGCAGGAGAAACTAAAGGTAAAAGTACTGGAAAATCGAGAGAAGAAGCCTTTTTTACCTAAATGTCCCTGTTGCAAAACAGGGAATTTACACCGAATAGCGGTTTTTGATCAGCGCGGTCCACCTGCTTGGTATCTTGGCGGTGGCCAAAACTTAGTTGCCTGTGAAAACTAATTTTATGGGTAGGGCAACTTATGCTCAAAAGTGAAGCAAAACACTAAAAAAAAAACACATTAAAAACTACTCCAAAAAAAGAGGCATAATAGCCTCTTGAAATTCTTAAAACTCATTTATCGAAAAACCCATAAGGATGGATGTTGAGCGGTTCCGTTCAACACGAGTTTCATTGTTCGTGCTACGCACGCAACGAAACTCTAGCTGTTAGTGGCAGTTTTTATTCCATTAGCCTGAACCAGTCTTTTACTGTTACTTCAAGTCTAATTACTTCATCGGGTGCTAACGGGCAACAATGTGCTATTGGCCCTCTTAATAAATTTAAACTGTTCATTATTTTTTGAAATGCTCTCGTATTTCTAAATAAATCTGCGAATGCTTCCCAATTTCCAGTTACTATTTGTCCAAGTTCACCAAAAGTTGTATAGTCAATTTTTAATTCAGACCTTTGGGTGAAACCCGATTCTTCTTCACGTTTTATATTGCTGTCTGCATTCTTTTTTATTTCTAGATTAACTTTTTCATCCCACCAATTTTCACCATATTTTTCAAACATTAATTGTACAACCAAACTACGAATTGAGCGTTCTAAACAATAAAAAACTTCATAATGCTCACCCATTTCTTTTGCTTCATTTCTGAAATTATTATCAAATTGAAGATAATAATCTCTTTTTTTGCTTTCAGTTGGTTTATTTCTTTCTAAATCTAAATTTAAGTTTTTTTCAATATTGTCTAAACTGTTTTCTGTCAAAGAGTTTGCAAGTGTAAATAGTTTTATTTTAGATTCGATATCAATTCTATTCATTTAATAAATTTTCTTTTAATGATTTAAAAATAGCATTATAAATTGCTGGATCATCTGTTTTTGGAAGAACTAAATTAATCGTATAATTTAAACCTAAATTTAATTTTCTTTCGTATTGTCTTTCTTTTGATGGTGAATTTATATCTTGTTCTTTTTTTGTTTCATCTTGTTCTTTTTCTTTAATTACTGGTGTTTTTGAATCAAAATCTGCTAACGATTTAGTATTAATGAAAGTTGAAACAATATTTTCTACTTTTTTAGAATCGTGGGATTCGCCAGTCGCCTCCATTACCAATCCTTTGAATGCTTTTCTGTCTAAATCGTGACAATATTCGTTTCTTGAATATAATTCAGAATATCCATTTCTTAATGCTGTTGCAATACTTATTGCTGAAGTTGTTGGGTTTCTAAATTGTTTATAAAGTTGGGTAGGTGAACCTTCAGAAGTTAACAAACCAGTTTTCTTTGCCCAAGAAATAAAGGTCATATAATTTCCACCATTGAAACCTAGTTTTGTTTTTAGAAAATCTTGACTAAATGTTTCAGGTGTTTGTGCTTCTTTTATTTTTTCAAGAATTTTCACTATTGATCCAGGTGTTGAAATGTAAGGTATATCTACTGCCATATTTTTTTGTCTTTTTTTATTAGGTTATTGAATTCGTCAAAATTGCCACTAACTTGTGTCTATTCGCTACAAAATAGCGAGTATACATCCCAAATATGGTAGATTTTTTGCTATTTTACTTCATTTTATTATATTTTCAAAGATATCAATAATTATTTACAAATAGTGTTTTGCTAATCTTTGTGTTTGTATTCAATTTTAAAAAACTTTACGGAGTTTCCTCCTTCGTCGGAATGACAAACTGTGCCGTTTTGGCTTGTGTAAAATAAAAAAAACGTTTATATCCACAATCTTGTCATTCCGACGAAGGAGGAATCTTCACAAGTAATTCCGTTTTTTAATTGGAAATATTAAAAAGCAGTGCGGAGATTGCTTCGCCTTTTCACCATGATTTGAATTCTTCCTTGTAAAGACAAACTTGCTTGTGTTGGATCCGCGTTAAGGATGGAAGCGGTATCCTTTTGTGGAGCGTCGCGGAACAAAAGATATAGCGTACAGCCTGACCCCGCCGTAACGGAGTGGAGGCGGGGGAACGCCCAGAAAAATGAAAAGGTTTTATTTATTCTTTTTGGCTTTAATCATCATTTCGAGTTGATCCCAAAGTTCTTCTGGAATGGCTTCCAGAATATTAAATTGTCCAGCGCCTTTGAGCCATTCGCCACCATCAATGACCACGACTTCGCCGTTGATGTAAGCAGAAAAATCAGAAACTAAATAAGCGGCTAAATTGGCCAATTCCTGATGGTCGCCCACACGTTTTAGCGGTACTTTTTTAGCCATGTCAAATTTTTCGGCAAGATTTCCAGGAAGCAATCTGTCCCAGGCGCCTTTAGTAGGAAATGGTCCTGGCGCAATGGCATTGGTTCGGATGCCGTATTTTGCCCATTCTACGGCTAGACTTCGAGTCATGGCGAGAACACCCGCCTTAGCAGTGGCACTGGGTACTACATAAGCCGAACCCGTCCAGGCATAAGTTGTTACAATATTTAAAACGGTAGCCGATGTTTGTTTGCTGTCAATCCAATGTTTTCCAAAAGCCAAGGTGCAGTTTTTGGTTCCTTTTAAAACAATATCAATAATGGTATCAAAGGCATGAGCTGATAAGCGTTCGGTAGGAGAGATGAAATTTCCTGCTGCATTGTTGAGTAAAATATCGACTTTGTCAAACGCTTTTATAACTTGGTGCAACATATTTTCGACTTCTTCATAATTGCGTACATCACATTGCACAGGCAAACAAATCCCCGCCGTCTCGGATTCTAATTCGGCAGCCGTATTTTTAAGTTTGTCTAAATCGCGGGAAGTTATGGCTACTTTAGCGCCCAGTTCCAGAAAATATTTGGTCATGGCTTTCCCTAATCCACTACCGCCACCGGTAACAACAATTACTTTTCCTTTTAGGGCGTCGTCTCGTAACATTTTTTGGCTAAAGTCCATTTTGGTTCAGTTTTATTGTAAATATACAAAATCACCGAGTTGTTGTATAATGTAAATTAGAAATTAGCCTTTCTAATTGTTATAACTGTCATAAATAAAAGTATTGCGAGGGTGTTTTGGAGTTGTATTTTTTATATTTGTTAAATAGGGTTTATGAATTTTTAGAATTGAAATTTTTAAAATTTGATTTTTCTGTTTTCAACTGCAAATAGAATTTTTCCCTAATTGTTCCTTCAAATCTCAGTAAATTTTCGAGTTGTTTTAAACGAATTAATTTACATATTTAGAAAAATAAATCAGCTTATGACCGACTTTTTAAAACATTTGATACATGAATTTGAATTGCCATTGGGAAACCCAGTATTGGTTTTTTCATTAATCTTGTTTATAATCTTATTGTCGCCCATTCTTCTAAAAAGATTAAATATCCCGGGGATTATTGGTTTGATTATTTCAGGTGTTGTTATTGGTTCTCATGGTTTAAATATTTTAGAAAAGAATTCAGCTATCGATTTATTTTCGACCATTGGATTGTTGTACATCATGTTTATTGCCGGCCTAGAATTAGACATGAATGAATTTAAAGCCAATAGAAATAAAAGTCTTTTATTTGGTTTTGTTACTTTCATTTTTCCATTAGCCATCGGTTTTCCTGTTTGTTATTATTTTTTAGATTATAACTTTAACGCCAGTTTTTTGACCGCGAGTATGTTTGCAACACATACTTTGGTGGCTTATCCTATTGTGAGTAAACTGGGGATTGCTAAAAATCAAGCGGTAGCAGTTGCAATAGGCGGAACTATTCTTACTGATACAGCCGTTCTTATTATTTTGGCGGTCATTATGGGAAATACCAATGGAAATCTTAATCAGGAATTTTGGTTGCGATTAGGGATTTCTCTGGGTATTTTTTCTGCCATTATGTTTTTAATTATTCCCAGAATTGCGAAGTGGTTTTTTCGAAAGCTCGAAAGTGAAAAACATTCTCATTATATATTTGTTTTATCGGTAGTGTTTTTTGCCGCTTTTTTAGCCGAAGTAGCAGGAGTAGAGCCCATAATTGGTGCTTTTGTGGCGGGTTTGGCTTTGAATAAATTGATTCCGCATTCTTCGGCATTAATGAATAGAATAGAGTTTATAGGTAATTCGTTATTCATTCCCTTTTTTCTTATTAGTGTGGGAATGTTAGTGGATACCCGTGTGATATTTAGTGGTTCTTCGGCACTGATTGTGGCAGGAACACTTTCGGTTGTAGCCTTGGCAGGAAAATGGGTTGCTGCTTTGATTACACAGTATGTGCTTAAGTATTCTAAAGTTCAAAGACAGCTTATATTCGGGTTGAGTAGTGCGCATGCTGCAGCTACACTGGCTGTAATATTAGTGGGGTTTAAGGCGAGTATTCTCGATGAAAACATTCTTAATGGCACTATTATTTTGATTCTAATAACATGTGTCATCGCTTCTTTTGTAACTGAAAAGGCGGCAAAACGCATTGTAATTGAATCTGAAGATGATAAGACTACTTCGGTTGGGACGAATAGTTTGAACGATGAACACATTTTACTGCCAATTGCTAATATAAAGAAAATTGAAAAGCTGCTTGAATTTTCGGTATTAATTAAAGATAAAAAGTCGCCTAATCCCATATCCATTCTTTCAGTTGTTTCTAACGATGAAGAAGCAGAATTGAATATTTTAAAAACCAGAAATAAGTTAGAAGAATTTGTAAAACAGGGTTCGGCAACTGAGACAAAAGTCAATGCAATTACAACCATAGATCATAATATTACCAGTGGTGTTGCTCGTATTTCAAGAGAAATTATGGCAAATATCATTGTTTTAGGCTGGCCTGTACGTATGGGGTTACTAGATAAGTTAATTGGTGAAAAAGCAGAAAGTATTTTAGGGAATACTGATAAGACGGTTTTTATTTGCGATTTGGTCAAACCATTAATACTCCATAAAAGGATTTTTGTTGTGGTGCCACCACTTGCTGAACATGAAAAAGGATTTGATTTATGGATTGTTAAAATTGCTAAATTAGCTCAGGAATTAAGTATTCCTTTGTCCTTAAATTGTAATGTGGTTACCCGAAAAGCAGTTGATAAATTTTTAGAACGAGTTAAGTTATCTGTTAATATGACCGTCAATTTTTTTGATGATTGGGATGATTTTCTGGTATTATCAAGAAAAATTAATGAAGAGGATTTGTTTGTTCTTGTTTCGGCAAGGAAAGGTTCTGCGTCTTATATCAATATTCTTGATAAACTACCATCAAAATTAGAGAAGCATTTTTCTTTGAATAGTAAATTTGTGATTTATCCTCAGCAATTTGATAATAGTTATACTGCGCAACGCTATGAGGATATTTCTTCGCAACCTTTAAATATAGGTATCGAAACTATACAGAAATTAGGAAAGGATATTGGGAATATTTTCAAAAAGGAACACAATAATTAGGCTTTTCGAATTCTAATTAGTTAAATCATTTTATAAAAATACCTAGATTTTACACAATCTTCTTGCGGCTTCTTCTAAGGTTGCATTGTCTTTGGCAAAACAAAAGCGAATTAAATGCAAATCTTTTCCATTTTCATAAAAATTAGAAATAGGAATCGCAGCCACACCGTGTTCGGTAATTAGGCGTTTGCAAAAATCCACATCATTTTGGTTTGAAATGGCTTCATAAGATACGACTTGAAAATAAGTGCCTTCGCAAGGCAATAATTTGAATCTGCTTTTGGAAAGCAGTTGTGTGAAATAATCTCTTTTTTGTTGGAAGAAATCACCAATTTCAGCAACAGAAACGATATCTAAATAGTCACTTATTGCAGCTTGAGCAAGACTATTAACACTAAAAACTAGAAATTGATGCACTTTTTTAATTTCTATCATCAAATGTTCGGGAGCAACTAAATAGCCAATTTTCCAACCAGTAATATGAAATGTTTTTCCAAAAGAGGAAACCACTATTGCCCGGTTGCGAAGTAATTTTCGGGTGTGAATAGAAATGTGTTTTTGTTCGAAAGTGATGTATTCATAGACTTCATCGGAAAGTAAAATGATTTTCGGGAATTTTTCAAGTAGCGTTTCTAAGGCTTCAAAATCCAATTCAGTCAAAATTTTCCCTGTTGGATTATGCGGATTGTTGATGATAATCATCTTGGTTTTCTCAGTACAAGCCGCTTCGATGGTTTCCCAATTGGGTGTGTAATCGTCATTTAAAGGAACGCGAACGGGGTTTGCATTGCACAATAAAATGGGAGCTTCGTAACAATCGTAACTTGGATCTAAAATTAGGACTTCGTCCTGGTTTTCTACTAAGGCTTGAATGGTAGTGAAAATCCCTTGAGTAGCTCCGGTTGTGACTAAAATTTCGGTTTCTGGCAGAATATTTCTTTGATACGAATCACCAACAAGCAATGCTATTTTGGATAACAGCGGCGTATAACCCGCCATCGGTGTGTATTGATGTATGTCTTCGTTAGCCAATTTTGCAACAATCGCTGTCAGTTTTTCATCAACAGGGAAATTAGGAAATCCTTGTGATAAATTAATCGCATTGTGTTCAGCTGCCATTTTTGACATGACAGTGAAAATGCTGGTGGTTATATTGGGAAGTTTAGACATAACTTTACTTTTTGAAAGGCTAAAAGTAAGGAAAGGACTTGAGCTGGGAAATAGTTTTTTAAACTATGATATTTGAGGGTTTATAAAATAATTATTTTTTTTGTAATATCAATTTCTACTTTTCCTCCATATCTAAATTTTACAATGACTTTGTTTTCGCTATTTTCATTAATTATTACTCCCTTGTTTATTGGTAATCCAAGGAATTCGAAAGGAACTTTTGTTTTTGAATTATCAACAATTATGTAAAGCATATAAACATTCCAGCCAAAATTTTTAATTCCAAATTGTTTTGCATTAATTTTAAATTTATCAATGAATTCATTAACAATTTCAATTTTTATGTTTTGTCCTTTTGTTGGATTATAAGGATCCCAAAAGTGATTGATGATTTTTAACTTTTCTTCTTTAGAGAATGTTTTCCACTTTATTAGGTCATATTCAAAGTCTTTATCAATCATTATTATTTACTTCTAAAATTTATGAATAATGAAAATAGTAGGACGTTTGTGTAAATCGATTGTTTCTTTTTTCCAAGCTGCAATTTTCTTAGTCTTAATATATTCTGTTGGCAAAGTAATATCGGTAGCAATACATAAATGGGTTTCAGGATGTAATGTCTGGATTAAATCTTCTAGTAACTTATTGTTGCGATACGGTGTTTCGATAAAAATTTGCGATTGATTTTTCTCGAATGAGATTCTTTCTAAGCTTTTAAAACTCGCTCTTTTTTCGTCTTTTTCAATAGGTAAATAACCGTGAAAAGTAAAACTCTGTCCGTTCATTCCCGAAGCCATCATCGCTAATAAAATTGAAGATGGACCTACTAATGGAATCACCTGAATACCTCTTTCATGTGCTAATTTCACAATAACTGCACCTGGATCGGCAACACCTGGACATCCGGCTTCACTCATTAAACCTACATTTTTTCCTTCTAACAAAGGTTTGATGAAATCCAAATGTTCTTTGATCTCCGTGTGTTTGTTTAATGCATAAAGCACTAAATCAGCTTGTTTTTTTTCAGGATGAACCTCTTTGATCGATTTTCGAGCGGTTTTTTCGTTTTCAACAATATAATAATCAATGAAATCAATGGTTCTTTTTACAGTTTGCGGTAAAACATCCATCGGGTCACATTCTCCCATTGTGGTAGGGATTAAATAGAGTTTTCCTAAAAGAGTATTTGATTTCATTGTGATTTTTTTTTAGAGTTAGCCGCCGTGATTGGCTTTTAGTTTTGATGCAATGATTTCGCAGGCTTCATCCAGCATTTGATATACCATTTCAAATCCATTGGCGATGCCGTAATAAGGATCTGGTACATCGACATTTTCGTCTGGATACAATTCGTTCAGAATGATTTCAACTTTTTCTTTTTGCTCATCATTTTTTGCTAAACGGATTACGTCTCTAAAGTTGGATTTGTCCATCACATAGATGTAATCAAAAGTTTCGAAATCCTCTACTTTGAATAGTCGGGCTCTTTGAGTGGAAATGTCAAGATGGTGAGTTTTTGCAACGGCAATGGAACGAGCGTCGGGTTGATTTCCTGAGTGCCAAGCGCCTGTTCCTGCAGAATCTACAATGAATTTGTCCTGAGGTAATTTAGAAGCAAGAATTCCTTCGGCTAGAGGAGATCGACAAATATTGCCTAAACATACCATTAAAATCTTTACAGACATAAGGCTTTTATAGCGTTAATTTCTTGTGGATGTCTTCGACAAACTTTTTAAATTGTTTATCGGTTGCTACTAAATTATCTACGGTTTTACAAGCGTGCAATACGGTTGCGTGGTCGCGATCACCTATTTGAGAACCAATATTTGCTAAAGACGATTTAGTGAATTTTTTAGCGAAAAACATCGCTAACTGCCTCGCTTGAACTACGTGCCTTTTCCTTGTTTTTGATTGCAATGTTTCTACATCCAATTGGAAATAATCAGAAACAATTTTTTGAATGTAATCAATAGAAATTTCGCGTTTTACATTTTTAACAAATTTCTCAACAACACTTTTCGCTAGTTCAATAGTAACTTCTTTTTTGTTGAAAGAAGATTGAGCAATCAAAGAGATAATAGCTCCTTCCAGTTCACGAACATTCGATTTAATGTTGCGGGCTACATATTCGATAATTTCGTCTGGTATTTCGACACCATCGCGATACAAGATGTTTTTTAGAATCGAAATTCTAGTCTCATAATCCGGTTGGTGTAATTCAGCGGATAATCCCCATTTGAAACGAGATAGTAAGCGTTGCTCAATATCTTGCATGTCAACTGGTGCTTTATCAGAAGTCAGGATAACCTGCTTTCCATTTTGGTGCAAATAATTGAAAATATGGAAAAATACATCTTGTGTTCCTGATTTTCCAGATAGGAATTGAACATCGTCAATGATTAATACATCAATTAATTGGTAGAAATGAATAAAGTCATTTCGGTTATTTTTCTTTACAGAGTCAATATATTGTTGCGTGAAAATTTCAGCAGAAATATATAAAACTGTTTTTTCAGGATATTTATCTTTAATTTCAACTCCAATAGCATGCGCTAAATGCGTTTTCCCTAATCCAACACCTCCAAAAATCAACAATGGATTAAATGAAGTTCCTCCAGGTTTATTGGCTACAGCCATACCAGCAGAACGTGCTAATCTATTAGAATCTCCTTCAAGGAAATTGTCAAAACTGTAATTAGCGTTTAGTTGCGATTCGATTTTTAAATTTCTAATTCCAGGAATCACAAAAGGATTTTTTAATTCCGGATCCAGATTTTTTAAAGGAGCGTCCACATTTTGTGGTTTCATCGGAGAGCGGTTAGCACTTGGCAATTGTTCCGTAAACGGTTGTTTGTTGCCATAAGTGTTTTCCATTTTGATTTTATAAAGTAACTTTGCGTTTTTACCAAGTTCTTTAGTTAGGGCAACCTTTAATAATTTAACATAGTGTTCTTCTAACCATTCGTAGAAAAATTTACTAGGTACTTGAATATATAATGCGTTATCGGTAAGCTCAACTGACTTGATTGGTTCAAACCAAGTTTTGTATGCTTGGTCTTGAATATTGTCTTTTATAAAAGACAAACAGTTATCCCATACTGATTGAGCAGTTTTGTTCATAAATTCTGTTAAATTATTATATTTTTTATTCTATTTTTTGAAGTAAATAATATCGAAAAAGATGTTATTTCTTGGGGTAACAAATATGTGAACAATTTTCGTTAAAAAAAAATAAATAGAGGTTGATTTTGAAGAAATATTGTTGTAAGTAGGAAGAAAAAGATTTCAAATTAATATATAAAATAATAAAATTTAAAATGAAAATATACGAGTTTAATGTAAGAGTAAGGTATTCAGAAACAGATCAAATGGGAGTGGTTTATCACGGTAATTATGCGCAGTATTTTGAGATGGGACGTGTGGAATGGCTTAGAAACATTGGGATTTCTTATAAATGGATGGAAGAAAACGGAGTGATGCTTCCAGTGGTTTCTTTGAATATAAATTATAAAAAACCAGCTCGTTATGATGATTTGTTAACCGTAAAAACGATTTTTAAAAGTCAGACTTCAGCCAAGATTGAATTTGATTATGAGATATACAATGAACAAAATGAGTTATTAACAATTGGGAACTCAATTTTGGTATTTGTGAACATGAAAACGGGTCGTCCGATGGCTGCTCCAGACTATGTGAAAACGCAGCTTTTACGAATATAAAAATCTAAGGATTTTATATTCATTATTCTTTAATTTTTATGTCAATTTCAAATAAAGAATTAAAAATATCGAATACTTGTTGGGCATTTTTTTTTCGGGTTTTGATCTCTATTTCGCAGCTCATTTCCATTTTTTGATTCACAATGTCTAAATTTTTTTCTTTGATGATTCGCATTACCTTATTCATGTTTTTGTAATCAAAAGAAATTAGATAATGAATATCGATGGTTTTTTCTACAATGGAGCAATTTTCAAGCGTGATTTGGGCAGCGGTTTTATAAGCAGTAATTAATCCGCCAACGCCTAGTTTAGTGCCTCCAAAAATGCGAACTATAACTACAAGTATATTCGTTACTGAAAAGGACTGGATTTGTCCGTAAATGGGCATTCCAGCACTATTACTTGGTTCGCCATCGTCATTGGCTCTGTAATTAATTTTTTCGGAGCCAATTTGGTAGGCGTAACAATAATGACAGGCAGTAGGATGTTTTTTTCTTAAAACCTCAAGTATGGGTTTGACTTCTTCTTCAGACGTTATTGGAAAGGCGTAGCCAAAGAATTTACTTCCTTTTTCTTTAAAAAGTATTTCTTCTGAAGGAAATGCAATGGTATTGTAGGTGTCTTTCATTATTCAAAGGCAAAAATCAATGGCAATATCAATATCAAAAATCAATTACAATGGCAATGAACAGTCACAAGCCAGTTTGAAAGCTGAAATTGATTTTTGATATTGCTATTTTAAAATATGTTTTTGTCGAATAAATCCACAACATCTTCTTTTCCTACTTGAAGATTCCAAACGTGAATGCCTAAAGCTTGAGCAGCATCGGTATTTTCTTTTTTGTCGTCAATAAACAAAGTGCGTTTGGCTTGTAGTTCGTGTTTGTTTAAAAGTGAAAGGTAAATTTCAGCATCAGGTTTGCGCATTCCCATTTCGAATGAAAAATAGACTTTTTCAAAACATTGGTAAAAATCGCCATAAAATGACGCACCAACTCTTTGTTCGAAAGTGTCAATATGAATAGAGTCAGTGTTACTTAACAGAAATAAGCGGTATTTTTTAGATAGCATTTGTAAAAACTCCAATCGATACAAAGGAAAGTCTGCTAAAATTGCATTCCAGGCTTCCAGAATTTCTTCAATACTGGCATTGGGCATGTGTTTTTGAAATCCCGATAAGAATTCGTCTCTTGAGATATTCCCTTTTTCAAATTGAATATTCAAGCGGTCTAAATCTTCATTCCATTCTTTAAGACCTAAATTTTTAAGTCCGTCAATAGTGGCTTTTTTATCTAAATTGATGAAGATGTCTCCAAAATCAAAAATAATAGTATTAATCATGGTTCGTAAAAATTATGAGCTCATCTTCTAAAATGAACTCTTTTTGGTTTGTTTTTGGTTGTATGGTTGGTGCTTTTGTTCCGTTTTTAAAGAGATTTTTTCCTTTAAAAATACGTGCTTCGTCCCAAAGATTTTCGTCAATAAAAGTTTGTAATGTTTGACGTCCCCCTTCAATTATTACCGATTGAATTTGATGCTGAAATAAAATTGCTAAGATTTTCTGAGCTATATTTTGTTCAAAATCAATTCTTTCAAAGATAATGTTTTCTTGGTTTGAATTGGTATTCGTTTGACAAAAAACTATTGTTTTGATTTGATGATCGAATAAGAAACTTTCTTTTGGAATCCTATTGTTTCTGTCTAAAACCAATCTTACTGGATGCTTTCCTGTCCAATCACGAACATCAAGTTTAGGATTGTCGTCTATGGCAGTTTGTGTACCTACAAGAATTGCTTGTTCTTCACTTCGCCATTTATGGACTAATTGTCGCGAATATTGATTGGTAATCCAAACGGGTTTTTGTTCGTTTCTTTCTATTGGAGCAATAAATCCGTCCTTACTTTCGGCCCATTTCAGGATAACATAAGGTCTTCTTTTTTGGTGAAAAGTAAAAAAACGTTTATTGAGTGCGTTGCATTCGCTTTCTAAAACTCCAACAGTAACATTGATTCCCGCTTCGATTAGTTTTTTGATTCCGTTTCCGGCTACTTTTTCGTTAGGATCTACCGTTCCTATAACTACATTCGGTATTTTATTTCGAATGATTAAATCGCAACAAGGTGGCGTTTTTCCAAAATGGCTGCAAGGTTCTAAGCTCACATAAATGGTTGCTTTTTGCAATAAAGATTTGTTTTTTACAGAATTTACAGCATTCACTTCGGCATGTGGTTCTCCTGCTTTTTTGTGCCAACCTTCGCCAATAATTTGGTCATTATAAACAATAACGCTTCCCACCATCGGATTAGGATAGGTTGTTCCTAGACCATTTTGGGCTAGTTCAATGCATCGCGTCAGGTATTTTTCATGTATCTTCATAGGGCAAAAGTAGTTATTTTTGAGTTTATGATTTATTGAAAATACTTAAAAAGAAGACACGAATTTCATCAATTTACACAAAAATAAATTCTTTTAATTGCACAAATTCATGTAAACAAATGAAATTGGTGTAATTAAATTTAAAATTACTGTAGTTTGTGTTAATTAGTGCAATTCGTGTTTAACTTAAAGATTTAGTTTTTGAAACTACTAAAAATAACAATAAACTATTTCTATTTTTGCAGCATAATCAATATTTCAAGAAAATGGAAAATTGGATTCTCAGAAAAATAGAAAAGAAAGACAATCAGTCGATTGCGCAACTAATACGCACTGTTTTCGATGAATTAGATATTCCGAAAGTGGGAACTGCTTATACCGATCCATATTTGGATTTGATGTTTGAAGAATACACCAAACCGAAATCAGCTTATTTTGTGGTCGAAAATAATGGTAAAATTATTGGAGGAGCAGGACTAGCACCACTTGAAAACGAAGCCGAAACCATCTGTGAATTGCAAAAGTTTTTTTTCCTTCCCGAAGCGCGCGGTTTGGGAGTTGGAAGCAGAATGATGGAAATTTGTATGCAGGCGGCTAAAGATTTTGGTTTCGAAAAATGTTACCTCGAGACCATGCCTTTTATGCATGATGCTCAAAAACTGTATAAGAAATTTGGCTTTGAATATATTTCCGCGCCCATGGGAAGTACAGGTCACGATTCTTGTCCGGTTTGGATGTTAAAAGATTTACACTAAAATATTACTAAAGAAAAAACAAATTCTAAACGAATTATGTCAATGAAAATAAAGGCCTACAGAACCCAATTCATCCAAGCACTTTCAACTATTTATGACGAAGGCGAAGCTGAAAGTTTTTTTTATTTGATATTAGAAGAAAAAAAGCAATTGAAACGAATTGACTTGGCTTTGCAGCCAGATTTGGTTTTTTCAGAAGAAGAAATTGTGGTTTGGAATGCCATTTTAGAACAATTAAAATTAGAAATTCCAGTTCAGTATTTGCTTGGGAAAACTCATTTTTACGGTTTGGAATTTGAGGTCAATGAAAATGTATTGATCCCCAGACCGGAAACCGAAGAACTTGTTGAGTGGATTATTGAAAGTCAGAAGTTGGAAGTTAGAAGTCAGAAGTTAAGGATTTTGGATATTGGAACGGGGAGTGGTTGCATTGCTATTTCATTGGCAAAAAACATTCCTAATGCACAGGTTTTTGCTATTGATGTTTCCGAAAAAGCGTTGGCTACAGCCCAAAAAAATGCTAAAATGAATCAAGTTGTAGTAAATTTTATAAAAACCGACATTTTAAAAACCAATGATTTAGAAAAACTTCCAACTTCTAACTTCCAACTTCCAGCTAAATTCGACATCATTGTTTCTAATCCGCCTTATGTTCGAAATTTAGAAAAACAGGAAATCAAGAAAAATGTTTTGGACAACGAACCGCATTTGGCGCTTTTTGTTGAAGATGATAATGCCTTAATTTTTTATCGAAAAATAGCTGAATTAGCTCAAAAAAATCTGAATCAAAACGGACAATTGTACTTCGAAATCAATCAATATTTAGGAAAAGAAATGATTCAATTGCTTGAAAAAATGAATTTCAAGAATGTCGAATTGAGAAAAGATATTTATGGGAATGATAGGATGACGAGAAGTAGTGTTCAGTAAATAATTGTTGTATTTATTTGTGTGATTTTAGGTGGTCTCTTTTTTTGTTTTCAACGGATTAAAATCCGTTGCTACAATATGCTTCGTTCCTACGGAACTATCACATTGCCTAAAGAGCCATAGGCTCGGATTGTTTTGTAAGGCTGGACTTTAGTCCAGTTTAACTGATGAAAACTACTCATAACGCAACGCCTCAATAGGATCTAACATCGCAGCCTTAATGGCGGGATACAATCCAGAAACGATAGCTACAACAAAACTGGTTAAGAAAGCGGCCATAATAGCTTGCCAAGGGATAACAAATGCAAAATGTAAGGCTGAGGCAATTCCGTAGCCAATTAAGATTCCGAAAATAATTCCTGCTAATCCTCCTAATTGCCCGATGAGTAAGGTTTCTATAAAAAACTGAACTGCAACCGTAGAGCGTTTGGCGCCCAATGCTTTTCGAACACCAATTTCGCGAGTGCGTTCCGTAACTGAAACAATCATAATATTCATCAAAGCAATTGATGAACCTAGGATGGTGATAATACCAATTACCCAGGATGCCCAACCTAAATATTGCGTAATACTAAGAATTCGATTAATTAAATCATCACTTCGAACTACACCAAAATTATTGTCTTTTACAGGACTCAATTTTCGGATGCTGCGCATCGTACTGATTGCATTATCGGTAGCTTGTTCCAGGAATTCTTTATTATTTACCATTACACTCAGGCTGTAATTGATATTTGGAGCGGTAAAAAGGGAGCGAGCTACTTGAATGGGAATCAAAACTCTTAAATCCTGGCTGTTGCCAAAAGTGGAACCTTTTTCTTTTAAAACACCAATCACTTTAAATCGGGCGCCACGAATAGAAATGGTTTTGTTGATAGGATTGACATCTTTTAATAATCCTTTTTCGAAATCGGATCCTACCACACAAACATAATTATTGTTGCTGATGTCGAAATTGTTGAAATTGCGTCCCAGGCTGGTTTCTAAGCCTGAATTAGTAACAAAATATTCATCGACACCGAGAACGGAAATTTCGGGGTCGGTTTTTTCTGCATCAAATTTCACTTCGGCAGTTGAAGTGGCTTTAAAAGAAAGTGAGGTTTGCGAAAGCGGAAAGCTGTATTTGTTCTTAAACGCTACGGCTTCGGGATAAGAAATAATAGGATTGATGATTTCTCGTTCTTCGCCACCGTGTCTTTTTATGGTGTTTTCGTAGCGGTTAATGTTGAAGGTATTGGCTCCCATTGAGGCAAAATCAGAAGAAATAGTGTTTTCTAATGCCGAAACCACCGTCAGAATTCCCACCAGAGCCGTAATACCAATAGCGATAATTAATATGGTAAGTGTAGTTCTTAGGATTTGGGTTTTGATAGAACCAAAAGCTATTTTTATATTTTCCTTTAATAGATTGCGCATCGTAGTAGTTTGATACGAAAATACAATTTTTGAGAGAAGTTTGTTTTCAAGGCAAGTTATTTATTTTAAAAATAAGATATTTGCAAAGTGAAGTAGGAAGATAGAAGCTGGAAGTTTAATACTCCCAGCTTCTATCTTCCTACTTCCAACTCCTAAACTTCTAACATTTAAAAATGGCATCAAAACCAAGTATTCCTAAAGGGACAAGAGATTTTTCACCTGCTGAGGTGGCTAAACGTCAATATATTATCCAGACTATAAAAAGTAATTTTGAGAAATTTGGTTTCCAACCGATAGAAACGCCTTCGTTTGAAAATTCAGAAACCTTGATGGGAAAATATGGAGAAGAAGGCGATCGATTAATTTTTAAAATATTGAATTCTGGTGAGTATCTGTCAGATTTTAATATTTTAATTAAAAGTTACTTAAAGGTTATTTATAAAGAGGTATTGATAAAACTAAGTAAACGAAAAGAGGAAGATGAGTCAACGATTGAAGATGTTTTAGAATCTTTTACTAAATCGGTTACTTCTAGAAAGTTTATTCAAGGTGTTGTTAATAATATCAATGAGAAAAATAGGGAATATAGAGTTTACAATTTCTATTCTGCTTCCTTGTCAAAATCAATCCAGTTAGAAATTAATTCTTTAAGAAAATCAGAATTTATTAAGGCTGATTTTTTCAATGATATTTTAGAGGAATGTTCTGATTGTGATATTAATGAAAGTAAAAAGTTTAAAGATTTTGTAAATAAATTATCAGTTGATACTTTTGGAAGATGGTTTCGTTCTATTAATTCAAAATATCTAACAAATCATATCTCTGAAAAAGCATTGCGTTATGATTTGACCGTTCCGTTTGCAAGATATGTGGTGCAACACCAAAATGAAATTGAATTTCCTTTTAAAAGATACCAAATCCAACCCGTTTGGCGTGCTGATAGACCTCAAAAAGGACGTTTTAGAGAATTTTTTCAATGTGATGCCGATGTGGTAGGTTCAAAATCGTTGTGGCAAGAAGTAGAATTGGTACAATTATATGATACGGTTTTTACCACTTTAGGTTTAAACGGAGTGACGGTTAAAATCAATAACCGAAAAATTTTATCAGGAATTGCTGAGGTGATTGGTGCTTCGGATAAATTGATTGATTTTACAGTGGCTTTGGATAAATTAGATAAAATTGGCGAAGACGGTGTGAAAAAGGAAATGATTGAAAAAGGAATTTCAGAAGAGGCAATTGTAAAAGTGCAGCCTTTATTTAATTTCACAGGAAGCATTTCGGAGAAAATCGAAAAATTATCACAGCTTTTATTGGCTTCGGAAGAAGGAATGAAAGGGGTGGAGGAATTACGTTTTATTTGTGACAACGTGACTAAATTAGGACTAACAACTGCCATTTTGGATTTGGATGTAACCTTGGCACGTGGTTTAAATTATTATACAGGGGCTATTTTTGAAGTGGCTGCGCCAAAAGGAGTTGCTATGGGTTCTATTGGTGGCGGTGGAAGATACGATGATTTGACCGGGATTTTCGGTTTGAAAAACATGAGTGGTGTGGGAATCTCTTTTGGTTTGGATCGTATTTATTTGGTAATTGAAGAGTTGGACTTATTCCCGGAAACCGTTACAGCAAGTTCAAAAGCCTTGTTTATTAATTATGGCGATGCCGAAGCTTTTTATGCTTTGCAAGCCATTAAAAATTTACGAGCTTCAGGTATAAAAGTAGAATTGTATCCTGATAAAGCTAAGGTGGCCAAACAATTTCAGCATGCTGACAAACGAAATATTCCTTTTGCAGTAATTGTGGGAGGAGAAGAGATGAGTTCGAATACGTATTCGCTTAAGAATTTAGTTTCGGGAGAACAAATAGCATTAGATTTTGAAGGATTAAAGAATGCTTTGATTTAATTCAAAAGTGTATAAAAACAAAAAAAGCTTTGTCTGTTGACAAAGCTTTTTTTAGTATGAGTAATCGCGAATTAATAATTGTTTTGGAATCAACTGTAATTTTCGATCTTATTTCGAATCGAAAATCAGAGATTGATTAGAACCTGTAACAAACATATACAATCTATTTGAAATATGTCTTAAAAATTTATTAAAATTTTAATTTTAACTTGAAAAAAAATTAATTCAAGAAAAAACAAGGTATAAAAATAAATATTATGGAAAAGGGTGACAATTTGACATTTAGTCAGCTTTGGCAGTACTTTTGCTATCCAAAGGAAAGTGTAAAAATGAAGTTTAAGAATATTTTTAAAAATAAAGGGAATATGAGTACTGAGAATACAGAAATCGATAAGGAAATGGATGAGGTAACTAAGGAAACTACAGTAAGCCAAGAGCAGGCAGTTACTGAGGAATTAATTGAGTTAAGCGTTGAAGAGCAATTAGCTAACGACTTAGCGAATGAAAAAGACAAACATTTACGATTATTTGCTGAATTTGAAAACTACAAAAGAAGAACTTCAAAAGAGCGTATTGATTTGTTTAAAACAGCCAATCAAGAAGTTTTATTAGCAATGTTACCTGTGTTAGATGATTTTGACAGAGCTTTAGTTGAAATCGCTAAATCAGAAGATGAAACTTTAACAAAAGGAGTAGAGTTGATTCATGAGAAATTGAAAAACACTTTGTCCGCTAAGGGATTAGAGTTAGTTGATGTGAAAATTGGAGATGCTTTTAATGCTGATTTTGCAGAAGCAATTACACAAATTCCTGCGCCATCACCTAAATTAAAAGGTAAAATAGTTGATGTTCTTGAAAAAGGATATAAACTAGGAGAAAAAATTATTCGTTTTCCAAAAGTAGTTATTGGACAATAAATAGGGTAAAAACACACTACAAAGTGGGTTTTAAAAAAATAAATACAAATGAAAAAAGATTTTTACGACATATTAGGTGTTTCTAAAAATGCGGATGCTGCGGCGATCAAGAAAGCCTACAGAAAAAAAGCTATTGAGTTTCACCCTGACAAAAATCCTGGAGACAAATCGGCAGAAGAAAAGTTCAAAGAGGCGGCAGAAGCTTATGAAATTTTAGGAGATGCTGACAAAAAAGCAAAGTATGACCAATTTGGTCACCAAGCTTTTGATGGTTCTGGCGGATATGGCGGTGGTCATCACATGAATATGGATGATATCTTCAGTCAGTTTGGTGATATCTTTGGAGGTGGTTTCGGTGGATTTGGCGGAGGCGGAAGCCGAGGCGGTGTTCGTCGTGCTAAAGGAAGCAATTTACGTATCAAAGTAAAATTGACTTTAGAAGAAATTGCCAATGGTGTTGAGAAAAAAGTAAAGGTAAAACGTAAAGTTCAGGCTCCCGGAGTTTCTTATAAAACTTGTTCTACTTGTAATGGTCAAGGGCAGGTAATGCGCGTGACTAATACTATTTTAGGTAGAATGCAATCAGCGACAACTTGTCCTGCTTGTGGTGGATCTGGTCAAATTTTAGATAAAAAACCAGCTAACGCTGATGCTCAAGGAATGATTGTAGAAGACGAAACCGTTTCTATTAAAATTCCAGCTGGTGTTGTTGATGGGATGCAATTAAAAGTTTCTAACAAAGGAAATGATGCGCCAGGAAATAGTATTCCTGGAGATTTAATTGTTGCTATCGAAGAGTTAGAACACGAATTCCTGAAACGTGAAGGCGAAAATTTACATTATGATTTATATGTAAGTTTCCCGGAAGCCATTCTTGGAGTTTCTAAAGATATCGAAGCTATTAATGGTAAAGTAAGAATCAAATTAGAAGAAGGAATCCAATCAGGGAAAATTCTTCGATTAAAAGGAAAAGGAATCCCAAGTATCAACGGATATGGAAATGGAGATTTGTTAGTTCATGTGAATGTTTGGACTCCTAAAACATTGAATAAAGAACAAAAACAATTCTTCGAGAAAAATATAGAAGATGATAACTTTATTCCAAATCCTGAAAAAACAGACAAATCGTTTTTTGAAAAAGTAAAAGACATGTTTTCTTAAGTTTTTCAAATGAACTAAAATCGATATTAAAAACCCATCCGCATGAAAATGAAGATGGGTTTTTTTATGATACAATTGTAATCTATTTAGATAGTAATTATTTACTTTTACAACCGCAAGACCAAAAAGGTCAACCCAAGAAGAAAATTCAAAAAATCAGCATGAATACCTTATTAGAAGTCAATAAAGTAGTGAAGCAATATGGGGATTATGTAGCGCTTAACGAAGTCTCTTTGTCTGTGCCACAAGGCAGTATTTATGGACTTTTAGGTCCTAATGGTGCCGGAAAAACTTCCCTTATTCGAATCATTAATCAAATTACCATGCCCGATAGTGGTCAAATTATTCTGGATGGTGAAAAATTGCAACCCAAACACGTACAATATATAGGCTATCTTCCTGAGGAAAGAGGTTTGTACCAAAGCATGAAAGTGGGCGAGCAATGTTTGTATTTGGCACAAATGAAAGGTTTGTCTAAGGCTGAAGCCAAAAAACAACTGGAATATTGGTTTGACCGATTGGGAATTCAAGGTTGGTGGAACAAGAAAATCCAGGAACTTTCTAAAGGAATGGCACAGAAAATCCAGTTTGTAGTTTGTGTATTGCACAAACCTAAATTGTTGATTTTTGACGAACCTTTTTCTGGTTTTGACCCTGTAAATGCCAATGTAATTAAAGACGAAATTCTGGCTTTACGTGATGAAGGTGCTACCATCATATTTTCGACTCACAGAATGGAAAGTGTGGAAGAATTGTGCGATCATATTGCTTTGATTCATAAATCGAATAAATTAATCGAAGGGAAATTAGAAGATGTTAAAAGACTGCATAAAACCAATAGTTTTGAAGTGGGGGTTTTAACAGATAATGTAGAAGGTTTGATGTATGATATTACTCAAAAATTCACCGTTAGTCCAGCTAATTTTAAATCCTTAAATAAAGAATTAAAACTCGAAATTCAAATTGGAAATTCCCTTCCAAATGAATTATTGAATCTCTTAACTCAGCGTGGACAAGTCACTCATTTTGTAGAAAAAATTCCGAGTGTGCATGATATTTTTATCCAAACTGTAACTGAAAAAGTTTAGATTTCAGATTTTAGATTTTAGAGTGAAAACCTCGGATCTAAAATCTAAAGTCAGCAATCTAAAATCTAAAATCAAGAAATGAGCATTATATCACTAATTATAAAAAGAGAATTTTTTGCGAAGGTGCGCAACAAATCCTTTATTGTAATGACTTTTTTAAGTCCGTTATTATTTGTGGGAATAGCAGTATTTGTGAGTTATTTGAGTTCGATGAAAGCCGATGTAAAACAAGTGGCGATTCATGACGAAACGGGTTTGTTTGCCAAAGAATTTATCGCTCAAAATACTGAAGACAACCAATACAAATATCTGGATTTATCACAAATTGACAGTCAATACTTGAAAGACAGTATTGTCAGTAATGGTTATGAAGGCGTATTGATCATCCCAAAAACTGCCGCTGTATCTGATTTAGAAAGCAAAATTGAGTTTATTTCTGATGGGAGTCCAAGTATTTCCTTTATCGAAAATGCACAGGATATTATTGCTAGAAAACTCACCAAAATTAATCTGGAAAATGCTCATTTAGATACTTTGGCTATTAAGAAAGCCCAGGCTAGTGTAAATATCAACATTGCAAAAACTTCGGGAGAAGAAGGTTTAAAAGGATTGAACGAAGCTAAAATTGCCATTGGAGGTGCTTTTGGTTACCTAATTATGATGTTCATCATTATTTATGGAAATATGGTCATGCGCTCTGTGATTGAGGAAAAAACAAATCGCATTGTAGAAATTATTATTTCTTCGGTAAAGCCTTTCCAATTGATGATTGGAAAAATTATTGGGACTTCGTTAGCCGGAATTTTACAGTTTACCATTTGGGTAATTATTGGACTTTCATTGCTGTTTGCAGCTTCGGTATTTTTTGGAGTAAACATTGGTCCGGCAGCTAATGTATCTCCTGCTTTAATAGAACATTCACAAACTGAATTTGCAGGTACAGCTCAATTATTCATCAAAGAATTATGGAATTTACCTATTGCCAGTATCCTGATTGGTTTTGTAGTTTATTTCATTGGAGGTTATTTTTTATACAGTTCTTTCTACGCCGCTATTGGCGCCGCTGTCGATAATCAAACCGATTCGCAACAATTTCTTTTGCCGGTAATTATGCCTTTGATGTTAAGCGTGTATGTTGGTTTTTTTAGTGTAGTGAATGATCCTAATAGTACGATGGCAGTTGCTTTTTCGATGATTCCACTCACTTCACCCATTGTGATGTTAATGCGAATTCCTTTTGGAGTTCCATGGTGGCAGTTAGCTGTTTCAGTTACATTATTGTTTGGAACATTCTTATTAGTGGTTTGGTTTGCTGCTAAAATATACCGAATAGGAATATTGATGTATGGGAAAAAACCAAGTTGGAAAGAATTATACCGTTGGTTAAAATATTAAATTTCTGAATTACAATGGAAAATAGTTAATAAAATATTTTTAATTATGATTAGAAACGTATTAATGCTATTTGTAAAAAGTTTAATTGGAGCTTTAATAGTTTGGGGAATTATTTATTCTGTTTTAGAATTATCTAACTATATTAGTGTTACATATGGTGAAATTTATGGTTTTTTATGTTTTATAATAGTTGCAATTATAATTGTAGTTGTTTGTAATAAAATAAATAAAAAAAGAAATTTAGAATTTAACGAAGAAGAAAAAACTAAATAGATGTCAAAAATATTAATTATCGAAGACGAAGCTGCTATTAGAAGAGTGCTTACTAAAATTCTTTCGGAAGAAAATGATACTTATCAGGTTGAAGAAGCTGAAGATGGCGTTTCGGCTTACGAAAAAATTAAAAATAACGATTACGACTTGATTTTATGTGATATAAAGATGCCAAAAATGGATGGTGTCGAATTATTAGAAGAAGTCAAAAAGATAAAGCCTGAAATCCCGATGGTGATGATTTCTGGTCATGGCGATATGGAAACGGCAATTAATGCAATGCGTTTAGGTGCTTTTGATTATATTTCAAAACCACCTGATTTGAATCGTTTGTTGAATACGGTTCGCAATGCTTTAGATAGAAAACAACTGGTAGTTGAGAATAAAATTCTAAAGAAAAAAGTCAGTAAAAATTACGAGATGATTGGCGAAAGCGAAGCGATTAATCACATTAAGGTGATGATTGATAAGGTGGCTCAAACTGAAGCTCGTGTGCTGGTTACAGGTCCTAACGGAACTGGAAAGGAATTAGTAGCGCACCAATTACATGAAAAAAGTGAACGTGCTGCTTTTCCTTTAATCGAAGTGAACTGTGCTGCAATTCCGTCAGAATTGATAGAAAGCGAATTGTTTGGTCACGTAAAAGGTGCTTTTACCTCGGCGGTGAAAGATCGTGCAGGAAAGTTTGAAGCGGCCGATAAAGGAACTATTTTTCTGGATGAAATTGGTGATATGAGTCTTTCGGCTCAGGCCAAAGTATTACGTGCTTTGCAAGAGAATATCATTACCCGAGTGGGTGCCGACAAAGACATTAAAGTGGATGTGCGTGTAGTTGCTGCAACAAATAAAGATTTGAAAAAAGAAATCGAAGAAGGACGTTTCCGTGAGGATTTGTACCATCGATTGGCAGTAATTTTAATTAAAGTACCTTCGCTGAATGACAGACGCGAAGATATTCCGTTGTTAATAGGACATTTTGCTGATAAAATTGCTTCGGAACAAGGAAATGCAGTGAAGAAATTTTCTGATGATGCGATCAAATTGTTGCAAGAATACGACTGGACGGGAAATATCCGCGAATTACGCAATGTGGTGGAGCGTTTGATTATTCTTGGCGGAAGCCAAATATCTGAAAATGACGTGAAGCTGTTTGCTTCTAAATAAAAAAGTTATGTGTTATGAGTTATGAGGTTAAACGCATAACACATTACACATTACACATAACTCATAACTAAAAAAGTATGAAACTAAAAAAAATAAACGAAAAGTTACAGCAAGGATTAATTGAAAACGGATTAACCGAGGCAAATGATATCCAAAAAGAAACTTTTTCGACTATAAAAAGCGGTGTCGATTGTATTATTATCGCTCCGGATGGGGAAGGAAAAACAACTACAATTGTTCTAAATGTAATTCAGCGATTGATTGGTTCTGTTGAAGAATCGCCAAGAGCTTTGATTATTGTGGAGGATAAAGCCAAAGTTTTAGAAATGGAAGCCCTTTTTGAAAAGTACGGAAAGTACAGCGAACTGGAGGTTTATGGAGTTCATGACAAAGGTGATATGGATTATGATAAAAATTATGTTTCAACCGGAATCGACGTTTTAATTGGTACACCAAACAAATTGAGTGATATGTTTTCAACGGCGGGTTACAATGTAAACCGATTGAAAATGTTCATATTGGATGATGCAAATCCAATTTTGAAATTGCGCCATGAAATTAAAATCATGCGTATTTCTAATAGTATTGCTAAAACACAGCGTATTATTTTTGGAGATCAATTTTCAGAAAGAATAGAAATTCTGGCGGACAAAATGATGGAAGAGCCTGAAATATTTGACTTTGAAGATGTAGAGTATGAGGAAGAATTCGCTGAGGAAGAAGTGCTTGACGAAGACTTGGAAGAAGAGGAAAACGACGGAGAGGAAGAATAAAAAAATATAAAATAAGAGTACCATGGGATTAATGAAAGTGTTTTCGGGAAGTGAAGTATTAGCTTTGGCTTTGAAAGAAAAAATAGAAGCGGCTGGTGTTGATACGGTAATAAAAGACAATATCCAATCGGCTAGATTAGCGGGTTTTGGAAGTTCAGGTTCGGCAGTGGAATTGTTTATTCAGGAAACTGATTTTTCTAAAGCGAATCCTGTGATTGAAGAATTTCGATTGAATATTTAATATTGTTCCTCTAAGTTTTCAACTTTAAGGAATAATAAAAAAACAATAAAAAATGAAATACAAAATGTTGGTTCTTGACATGGATGATACCTTGTTGAATGATGACCATATCATTTCGGATGAAAATAGAGCAATGCTTATTAAAGCCAAAGAAAAAGGTGTACATGTTATTTTGGCTTCCGGGCGACCAACGCCTGCGATGATTGAATATGCCAGGGATTTGGGATTAATGGATTCGTATATGATTTCGTTTAACGGAGCTGTGATTACCGATTTGAAAAATGACAAAGTAATCTTCGAACAAAGTTTGACTCAAGAACAAATTCATAGCTTGTATGATTACAGTAAGGAAAAGAAAACGCATATTATTACGTATTTAGACGGAAAAGTGATAAGCGAAACCCATTCAGAATATATTGATGTTGAGGTGAATATCACGGGATTAGAACACGAAGTAGTGCCTAATTTTAAAGAGCGTGTGCAATCGGCGGCAATAAAATGTATTTTGCTGGAAGAACCAGGTTATTTGAAAGAAGTGGAAGCCGATTTAAAAGCAGCTATGCCACATTTGAGCGTATGTATGTCTAAACCTTTTTTCTTAGAAGCCGCTCAAAACGGAATTGATAAAGGAGCAAGTGTGAAATTTTTGGCTGATAAATTAAACATTTTACAAGAAGAAGTGATTGCGGTGGGAAATGCAGGCAACGATTTAACGATGATTGAATATGCAGGTCTTGGTGTTTGGGTTGATAATGTTGATGCGCATTTAAGAGACAAAGGCAATGTAATTGTAGCTTCTAATAACAACCACGGAGTTGCTGAGGTAATTAGACGATTTATTTTAGCTTAAGATTTTTCAAATTATAATTTAACCATTAAGAAATGAAGAAATTTAAGAGTTGTTCTTAATCTTGATTTCTTAATGGTTTTTTGTTTTGGAAAGTACATGTGTTGTAAACGCTTTATTTTGTTTACAAAAGTAAGTTGGCAATCGTGCACCAGAGGGCATTTGCGCCGCGATCTACACTTTGCGGAGCTGGGGTTTTTATATAGAGCTTGTAGTCAGACTAGTTTAGGGAGTGGTAGATATATGCTATTATGTTGTTAAGTACGTATATAAATAATTACCTGCAATGCCCAAAGCTAAACTACTAATTACAGTAAGTAGATATGTACCTAGTTTTCTTTTGTAGCTACTTTGGATTTTAATTTTATTTTTTTTAGATTCAGGTGTTAATATTATAAAACTTGGAGCTCCATAAAATTCAAATTCTTCCAAAAAAATTAGTGTTATTTTTTGCAAAAAATAAATTCCTAAAAATAAAAAAATAAAATTTCCGTAATGATGAATCCAATATGTTGGGTTGTTTGCAAATTTTCCATTTTTAATTATTTCATTTGTATTTATTAAAGAAATTATTAATGTGCTAGAAACTAAAAATGCAGATATTAGATGGCCAACTCTTTCATTATTGTACTTAAAAAAATCTAAAAATTTATTTTCCTTTTGAATTAATGTTTGTAAATTTTTAGTTAACATTGCTTCAATATCAGCTCCCCAAGTTCTTGCTGTATGTGAAATCCTAAAACTGATTCCGCTATCATAAAATCTATGATGAGTATCATCATCAAAACTTGGCATAGGGCCATTGTTATCAGTTATGAAGGAAATTGCTATTTCTTGTTTTTCAAATGTTTCTTTATCTCTAAATTTTACCAGATATTGCCAAGTTAAATGAACTGCTTTTGAGACTAAAGGAAGATTTTCGTTAAAATGGACTAAATGTTCAAATCCATTTAATGTTACGGTTGTATTATCGTTATAATAAATGGAAGCTCTAAACTGGATTAATTTAGAATCATTTTGTTGATATATACGTTGATTGATTACTTCAAATAATGTAATAATATTTTCTTTGTTTATTTCAAATGTTCCTCTTAGATACTTAGAAATAGTTTGGGGCTTGCCTAATAGGCTAACTATAAAGTCTTTAAATTGTTCGTCATTAAATGGTAATGCAACTTGTCCAGTAGTTTGTACTCCTTGAGAATTTCCTGTCATAATCTTGTAGTTATTTTGGTAGTTTTAGTTTGTTATCTGCTAGTTCATTCTATATGTATGACGAAATCATACAAAGTCACCAGATTATAGTGTTTTATATTTTATAAAGATGACTCTTTATTTTATCTCAAATATATCAATAAATAACTACAAAAAAACAACAAGAAATCTAAATTTTATAACAAAGATAGGTTTGCGTGAGGGATAGCAGCGACATCCTTTTTATTTTGTACTTCGACAAGCTCAGTATGACAAAATAAAAAGATAGAGCGAATAGCCCGACCCGAAGTTGCGAGGAGGAATGATGAAGCAAATTGAAGGGGCACGTCCAAATGCTTATCTAAACTTTTTCTTTGGGTTTTTACTAGTGTCGTAAATTTCTTTTTCTAACATTGTTTTTTACTTCTTCCCAAGTGAAAGAAGGTACTTCACCAGAATAATATTTTGCAGTAGCATCTTCTACAATTGATTTTTGTTCATCGGTCAATTCATATTCTGAATTGTCATCGCTGAAGACATCTTTTAAAAAATCTATAGTGCTTTGATCTTCCGTGTGGATGATTTTCTCAATTAACGCTAGTTTATCCTTTTGTAAATTAGTTGATTGCATGATTTTTTAGTTTAGAATCTATTTACAAATATAATGATAATCGCATTTTAATTCTTGTAATTAATATGTAAATTTGCGCACTCTATTTTTTTGACAACGATTTCATTAGATAGAGCTTACTTATGGAAAACAGAAAAAAAGTGGCCTTTTATACCTTGGGCTGTAAACTGAACTTTTCGGAAACATCGACGATTGCCCGAAACTTACAAGACGAAGGTTTTGATCGTGTGGATTTTGAGGAAGTGGCTGATATGTATGTCATCAATACCTGTTCGGTGACTGAAAATGCCGATAAACAATTCAAACAAGTGGTTCGCAAAGCGATGAAACTAAACGATAAAGCGTTTATTGCCGCGATGGGTTGTTATGCGCAATTGAAGCCAGAAGAATTAGCTGCTGTAGATGGTGTGGATTTGGTTCTTGGTGCGACAGAAAAGTTCAAACTGAACGATTATATCAATGATTTATCTAAAAATGATATTAGCGAAGTGCATTCTTGCGAGATTGGCGAAGCCGATTTTTATGTAGGCAGTTATTCCATTGGCGACCGTACCCGTGCTTTCCTGAAAGTGCAAGACGGCTGCGATTACAAATGTACCTATTGTACCATTCCGCTAGCTCGTGGGATTTCGCGTAGTGACGAACTGGAAAATGTATTGAAAAATGCATCTGAAATTTCGAAGCAAGGCATTAAAGAAATTGTGCTTACCGGTGTAAACATTGGTGATTACGGAAAAGGAGAATTCGGAAATAAAAAACACGAACATACGTTCCTGGAATTGGTTCAGGCTTTGGATGAGGTAGAAGGGATTGAGCGTTTGCGAATTTCATCTATCGAACCGAATTTACTGAAGAATGAAACGATAGAATTTGTTTCGAAAAGCAGAACCTTTGTGCCGCATTTTCATATTCCGTTACAATCGGGGAGTAATGATATTTTGAAGTTGATGAAACGCCGTTATTTGCGTGAAGTTTATACGGAAAGAGTGAATAAAATTCGTGAAGTGATGCCGCATGCCTGTATTGGTGTGGATGTGATTGTTGGTTTTCCAGGAGAAACCGATGAACATTTTTTAGAAACTTATCATTTTCTGAATGATTTGGATATTTCTTATTTGCACGTTTTTACGTATTCAGAGCGTGATAATACCGAAGCTGCCGAAATGGAAGGTGTTGTTGCTTCTAATGTTCGTGCAAAACGCAGTAAAATGCTACGCGGATTATCCGTTAAAAAACGTCGTGCTTTTTACGAAAGTCAGTTAGGAACCAGCAGAACGGTTTTGTTTGAAGGCGAAAATAAAGAAGGTTATATTCATGGTTTTACGGAGAATTATGTAAAAGTAAAAACACCTTGGGACCCGGAATTAGTGAATACTTTACACCAAATCAATTTGACTAAAATTGATGAAGACGGAAGTGTTCGAATGGAATTTGCTTCGGTTTTGGTTTAAATAGTAAGTAATATTTTTAAAACCATTAAGGAATTAAGTTTATTAAGTTTTGTGCTTAATTTTTTTAATTTCTTAATGGTTTTTATTTTTTCCAAAGTTTAAATTTTATAAATTCTTAGGTTAATTGTATAAGGGAATAGAGCTGTTAATGAGGTAATTTTAAATAATTAAAAATTGAATCATTATGAAGTCGATACTATTTATACTTAGTGCTGTTGTAGGTTCTGTTTTGTTTTCTTGTAAAGAGAATGATAAAGCAGTAAAAGAAGAAAAAAAAGTAATTAAAATTGAACGTAAGAAACCGAACGATGTCTCCTATCATTTTGAAAATACTCAAGAATGGTTAAAAAAAGCGACTAATGATAGTACACAATTGTATATTGTGTATGCTATCAATAGAACAGATCCCCAAAATCTTAAAAATTTAGATTCTATTGTTGTACCCAATGACAGCTCGGGAGATTTAGCTTATTATTTGCCTTTTCCTCTTGAAATTCCTTATTTGAAAGAAATTGATAAGATCATTTACTTCTCCTATCCAACACAAACATTTGGAGTTTATGAACATGGCGAGTTGGTTTATACAGGACCAACAAATATGGGAAGAAAAAAGGATCAAACGCCAACAGGATTGTTTTATACCAATTGGAAAGCCGAGAAAACCACTAGTACTTTTAATGATGAGTGGGATTTAAAATGGAATTTTAATGTTGAAAATAAACTGGGTGTGGGATGGCATCAATATGAATTACCGGGTTATCCCGCTTCTCATTCTTGTATGAGACTTCAAGAAAAAGATGCAAAATATCTGTATGATTGGGCAGATGAATGGGAACTCAAGGATGATGAAAACGTAAAAGTAAAAGGAACTCCTGTAATTGTTTTTGGCGCTTATCCGTTTGAAGAACCAAAACCTTGGTATCAGTTGGTTTCCAGTCCAAATAGTTTGAATATAGCTGAAAGTGAAATTGAAAAATGGACTCAGCCACATATTAGTGTGATTTTAAAAGAACAAAAAAAGAGAGAAGCTTTCCAAAAGAAAATTTAATATATTCTTTATAAGTTTTAAACCATTAAGAGATTATGAAAATTAAGCTCTTAATGGTTTTGTTTTTAATGAATTATTGTACTGCTTCCACTAATCGAATAAACTCAGTACGGTAACCTTCTTTGTCATTGCTAAGTCCTTGTTGAGCTAGTTTTAAAATCGATTTTGATTCTTTGTCGGTTACGAGTTTGGAATCTCTTAGTTTTAATCCAAACCAAGCTACAGCTGAACTGAATTTAAAATCACTTGAAGTAGTAGCTAATTGGCTAGAATGATTGGCAATGGTTTGAATCATTTCAATGCTTTTTTCTCCATCAGGTTTTTTGTAACGAAATTTGATGGTTGCCAATTCATTGCTGTAATTTCCTGTATTAGCCGTTTTGGTATATTTTAAATCGGAAACGCTGTAATCACTGTCAATGCCTGTTGGGATAATTTCATATAAGGCAGTAACGGTATGTCCGCTTCCTAATTCGCCAGCATCAATAGCGTCATTTTTAAAATCTTCAGGACGTAATTTTCGGTTTTCGTAACCAATTAAACGGTAGGCTTGAACGTGTTTTGGGTTGAATTCAATTTGGATTTTGACATCTTTGGCAATAGCAAACATCGAACCTTTGAATTCTTTTCCTAAAAAACGATTGGCTTCCTGAATGTTGTCAATGTATGCATAGTTTCCGTTTCCTTTATTGGCTAAGATTTCCATTTTACTGTCTTTGTAATTTTCCATTCCGTAACCTAAGCAAGTCAAGAAAATACCTGATTTTCGTTTTTCCTCAATCAAAGTTTCCATGTCTTTGTTTGATGAAGTACCTACATTAAAATCGCCGTCAGTAGCCAGAATGACTCTGTTATTTCCTCCTTTGATAAAATTTTCTAAGGCAGTTTTGTAAGCCAATTGAATTCCGGCACCTCCTGCGGTACTACCTCCTGCATTCAGATTGTCTAAAGCATCAATTATCGTTTGTTTTTTATCTCCATTTGTTGGGGGCAATGCCATTCCCGCGGCTCCAGCATAAACTACAATGGCTACTTTGTCTTCTTTTCTTAATTCGTTTACCAAAATTTTAAAAGATTGTTTGAGTAATGGGAGTTTGTTAGGATCACTCATAGAACCCGACACATCAATTAGGAAAACCAAATTAGAGGCTGGTAAATTTTCGGTTGGAATGTTTTTGCCTTGCAATCCTATTTTTAATAATTGGTGTTTGCTGTTCCAAGGGCAATCGCTGTATTCCGTATTGATGGAAAACGGATGGTTTTCCTTAGGTTGCGGATAACTGTATTTGAAAAAGTTCATCATTTCTTCGATTCGAACGGCATCTTTAGGAACCGCTTGTCCATTATTAATTAGACGACGAATGTTAGTATACGAAGCATTGTCCACATCAATAGAAAAGGTAGATAATGGCGCGTTTTTAGGAGTTTCAAACTGGTTTTCTACAAATGCTTCATAGTCTTCCTGATTGGGCGTGTTTGGCAATGGCGGATTTATGTTTACAGTATTTGTGTTTCCATAAATTTGAAGAGGTTCAGTAATTGATTCTGCTTTTGCTTTTACTGGTATTACCATTGAAGTAGTTCTCGTTTGCTGATTCGGAACACTCCTATTTAAATTCTTTTTTTCATAAGCAACAGCCTCAGCAGAGTAAAGCTTGTCTTTACGGGTATTTCCATATCCCACAACGACAATCTCTTGTAGCGATGAAACATTATTTTTTAAGCTAATGTTGATTACTTTTGAATTTACAATTTTTTCTTGTGTATTAAAACCAATATAGCTGAAAACCAGAATTTTTCCTTTTTGAGTCTGAATAGAATAATGTCCATTGAAATCAGTAGTGGTTAATTTTTGAGTTCCTTTGATAGTTACTGATGCACCCGGAATAGGTGTTTTTGTTTCGTCAGTTACTGTTCCGGTAACAGTGATTTCTTGTCCAAAAGATAGGATAGAAAAGAGCATAGCAATGGCTAATGAAATAAGTTTTAGACTTTTCATGACAATAAATTTTAAAATGTTAGATAGTATTTTTTGCGTATTAACGCTTCAGTGGAATTCCGTTTTCAGTAGTGATAATGATGACTTTGCTATAATCTTTCCTATAGCCTACTATGTTGTTAGTCGCTTCTTCAATTGACAAAATTTTGACACTTTCGATTTTTTGTTTGTCCAATGGGGCATAGGGGCTTGTGGGCTTGGAACCAAATAAGGAAACTTCGTCAAATGTTTCTCCGTTAATTACATACAAAGCATTTTTTATGTGCGGAACTGTTTGTTCTTTTTTAGTCTTGTAAAATTTTGTAGTTTCATATTTAGCTATTGGAGCGGCATTTTTTGACTGTTTTTTTCGAGAGATTCCATAACCAACTACCACTACTTCGTTTAATGCATCACTAGTCGGTGAAAGTTTAGTATTCATCTTATTTGAGTTACCAACTATAGCTTCGTGACTATTGTATCCTATTGTATTAAAAATAAGTATCTCACCTTTTTCGGCATCAATCGTATATTTCCCATCAAAATCGGTTACAACAGCAGTATTTTTGCCTTTAATTTGAATTGTTGCTCCAGGAATAGGTAAGTTGTCTTTTTCGTCTGTAATAATACCTGTAATTGAATTAACAGTTTTTTGATCAGCAACAGTTTTATTAGCTTTTTCTTTGTATTCACTACTAGCAGGTACGAGACTTTTAGCCATTACAGGCGCTGCAGAAGCCAGACTTAAAATACTATTCGATTCCTGACTGATGATTCCGTCTGCCTGAATATTGGATTCTTCAGCCTTTTTATCAGAAACAATTATTTTGGTGTCATTTTTTGGAGTAGGATTTTCAACTACTGCAACCGGATTTTTCTTTTCTAATTGTTTTTGCAAAATTTCAGTCGCTTCCGGTTTGATTTTATCAGACTGAATAATACTATCATTCAAAGTTTTTTCTTTTTGAACGGCAACTTTGATAGAAGTACTTTCGATAATAGCATCGTTTTTAGAGTCCTTTTTGAAAAATTGGTAACCCAAAGAAACAAACAATAGCAGTGAAGCAGCTATGGCTAATTTTTTCCATAGTTTGGTTTTAGTTTCCAGTACTTTTTGATCGAGTTTGTCCTCTACACGTCCCCAAACTTTATCCATTCCAGGAAAATCCTGGTGTTCTGCCTTTTGGGCAGCGCTTTTGATTTTGTTAATTATTTTATCTTGATTGTCCATGACTAATTCGATTTTTGGTAATACAGATTATTTACTAATTCCTTCAATTTTGTTTTTGAAGCATTCAATTGTGATTTGGATGTGCCTTCAGAAATATTAAGCATGCTGGCTATTTCTTTGTGGCTGTAGCCTTCAATGACAAAGAGGTTAAAAATAGTCTTGCATCCCACAGGAATATGATTGAGTAAATCAAGTAAATCTTCTTCTTCAAGATTCGTCATCTCATCTGTAAAAGGTTGCGACAATGTTTTGACATCATCGAGATACATATTGAAGTTGGTTTTCTTTTTGATAGTTGCCAAACATTGATTGACCGCTATTTTTCGAGCCCAGGCTTCAAAAGCACCTATTTCTTTCAATTGGTCTAGTTTGGTAAAAATGATATAAAAAGCATCTGCCAAGGTTTCTTCAATTTCCTCTTCCTGTTTCAAATAGCGCTTGCAACTGGCGTAGAGTTTAGGCGCCAAAAACTCATACACTTGACGCTGGGCATCCCGTTGCATTTTTTTGCAGGCTAATATTAGATTTTCGTTTATCACAATATGGTCTTTAATAATAAAGAGCGTTAAAAAAGGAAAAAGGTTGGGAGAGAAGTATGTCTTTTTAAATTAAAATAATAAAAAACTTGTATGTATTTGATTATAAGTGGGTTTGTTCTGTGTGAGATATGTAGTTTTTTTGAACCATTAAGAAATTAAGCATTAGACTTAATGAAACTTAATTTCTTAATGGTTTTATTTTAGTCGATTTTAGCTTTGTTTTTCGTTGTCTTGTATGACTAATTTCAACGAATTGATATAATCGGTGTCAAATTCAATTACTCTTATTTTTTCAGGATTAAAGCCTAATTCGCCTCCGAATTGACCTTTTGTGTCTAAAAAATCAATTATAAGTTTCTCATTATTCAATTCAATAAGTTTTCCTAAATAAGCTGACTTAGCTGATTTTTTTGCAATTTGAAAAACACCATATTTTTTATCCAGAAAGTTAACAATAGATGTTAAATCTTTGATAGGAATGATGTCTTTGGCGTTTGTTTTTAATCCTTTTAATCGAATTACTTTTTCAGTAAACTCATGATCTGTATCTCTGTAAATGCGCTCTATGTTTTTGTTTTTAAGAATAACAAAACCATCAATGATATAGTCAACGGGATTGTTTTTTAATAAAATCCAATCGTCAGAGTAGTCTATAAGAAATCCAGTATAAATTTCTTTTTTATCCAGAAATTCTATTGAAACCAGTTGTCTTAAATAGTGTTCCATTTGTTACGTTTTTTTAATAAATATAAAATCCCAATAATTGGAATTTGGAATTTAAATATTGGAATTTAAAATTTTAAGGATTGGTTGACCAAATACTGCTGTTTTTGATAAATACGCGTCGGTTGAGTTTTAATTGAGCGATGATTAATTCGGCAATATCATCCGATTGCATTACTTTCTCCGGATTTCCATCGGTTAGGTTTAATTCTTTAGCCATATCAGTAGCCACAGTACTTGGCGTTAAAGCCGTAACTCGAATGTTGTGTTTGCGAACTTCCTGCATAAGCGAATCAGTCAATCCCAGAACAGCAAATTTAGACGCACTGTAAGCACTCGTCAAAGCATTTCCTGCTAATCCAGCTGTAGATGAAATATTGATAATATCACCTGTTTGTCTTTCGATCATATTAGGTAAAACGGCACGTGTAGTATAATAAGTTCCCATTAGGTTCACCTTTATGATTCGTTCCCATTCAGTTGGTTCCAGTTCCAGGAATTTTCCAAAAGCGGCAATACCTGCATTATTGATTAAAATATCAATGGTTTTGAATTCGGCTAGGGCTTTTTCAACAGCAGCATTAACGGAATTAATATCGGAAACATCAGCAGTTATTGCCAATACTTTTACTCTTAAAGATTTTATTTTTAACGCAACGCTGTCAATGTCCTCTTGCGTACGGGCTACTAAAATGATGTTTACGCCTTCTTTTGCCAAAGCAATAGCGACTGCTTTACCAATTCCTTTTCCTGCGCCTGTAATCAGAGCATTTTTGTTTTTTAAATCGATCATTGTATTATTTTTAGGGTGTTAGTGTTTTATTCTTTAAGTACCATATCGATGCAAAGTACGGCTGCAAGGATTAATTTTCGGTCTTTGTGGTCTTGAGGAACAGTATTGTGGATTTGTAAAACATAATTATCGGCAGTGGTAAAAAGTTCCTTGCCAAGTCCGTTCCATTTTTTGGTTACTTGCGCTAATTCTTTATTGTCTCGTGTTAGTTTAAAATCCCAGCCTGTCCATTTTCCTTGCAATAAACAAACGGGTTTTCCATGTTCATCAGTCACTTCGAATTTTCCGCCCACAGACCAAAATTTTTGTTTGAAGAGTCCAATAAGTTGTTCTTTTTCATTAAAAACCTCTACGTCAGAGCGAAAGATTGTCGTGCCACGTTTCATAGTAACAATTTTTTCGCCAGTAATAGTTGCTATTTCTAAGTTGAAAGGTGTGTTTCTTTTGTATTTAGAGAAGCGAAATAATTTGGTAAAAAAACCAAGGTTGTTTTCTCTACAATTTAAAATGTGTTCGTTAGTTTCAGGGTCAAAAATATCGTAATTGTTGGCAGCTTTAAAAATACCAAGATGTTCTTTAACTAGAAATAGATTTTTGTTTAACAAGGTATTCATTATTTAAGATTTAGAGATAATTTATAAATAGTAGTTTCAAGAATTTCGGTGTCCTTGTCTTCGCAAAGTAAGAATTCAATTTTGTTATTTTCTTTTTTGAAAAGAGTAATTCCTTCAAATTTATGGCTGTCACTAATTTTTTTGGTAAAATCAATTTTCATGGTTTCTAGATCAATGCGGCCAATTATGCTTCCGAGTACTTCGCCATCATCATAAGTGGATTGGGTGTCTTCGGCTGTTGCCAAAAAATAGATTTTAGCATCAACCAAAACAGCATCTGTAAAACTGGTGCGTACTCCTTTAATTTTAGGGAGTTTATAGTCGTTTGATACTAAGCTGAATTCCTGATCCAGTTTTTTAGCATGAAAACTAAAAAGTGTGTTTTTGTTCGAAATTCCATTGCCACGATTCAAAAAATACCAGTTTTCGCCATCGTGAATAGCACCTTCGATATTAAAATCTTCGGGTTTGATGGAAGCGAAATTTTGCATTACAGCGTATAATTCGGTCAGATTGGTGACAGTGGTTTTCTTTTTTTGTGCCAAATCAAATTCGACCATAGAATTCCTTTTTGCTGTAGAACCCGAACCAAATATGTAAAGCGTGTCTTGAAAAGCAGTAATGGCTTCAAAATCAGGTTTGTCTTTTTTGAGAATATTTTCTGTGGGATTTTCTATTAACGGATAGCGTTTTAAATTTTTAGAATCGAGATGGTATTCGTATAAAAAACCGCTGTTGTCGCCAACAACGAATAAGGAATTGTCTTTGTAAAGGAGTCCTGAGGCAGAACCAATTCCGATGATGTGAAACAATAATTCGAGTGTAAATTTTTCCATAGATATTGTTTTGAAAACAGATTTTATAGCCCAGATAATAGCGGTATCCTTTTCCTTTTTTCTTTAAAAAGGAAAAGATAAAGCGGATAGCTGGAAATAGCTCCTGATAGCGCAATTTAAAAGACTAAAATTATAGTATTTATTCCTTATATTTGAGAGTACAACGTTAAAATATTCCTTATGAAATCGATTAATCCAGATGATTTTAGAGTAACTAAAAAGATTAATTTGTCTAAAACGCCCACGAATTTATTTAATAAAGCCAGTGACGATGATAAGGAGGAGAAGTTAGATAAGGTTCAGGCTAAATTGAGTGAATTGCAAGATGTGATGTATGCGCACAATCGCTATGGGGTTTTGATTTGTTTGCAAGGCATGGACACTTCGGGGAAAGACAGTTTGATTCGGGAGGTTTTTAAGGAATTCAATCCGCGAGGTGTGGTGGTGCATAGTTTTAAAACGCCTAATTCTAACGAACTGGAACACGATTATTTATGGCGACATTATTTGGCTTTGCCCGAAAAAGGAAAGTTTGCCGTTTTTAACCGTACGCATTATGAGAATGTTTTGGTTACCAGAGTGCATCCTGAATATATTTTGGGTGAAAATTTGCCCGGAATTGAAAATGTGGATGATATTACGCCTCAGTTTTGGGAGAACCGTTTCGAACAGATTAGAAATTTTGAAAAGCATATTACGCAAAACGGGATTATTGTATTGAAATTTTATTTTCACATGAGTAAGGAAGAGCAACGCAAACGCTTATTACGACGATTGGAAGAGGAAGAACACCATTGGAAATTTTCTCCAGGAGATTTAAAAGAGCGTGAGCATTGGGATGATTATATAAGGTATTATGAAGAGGCAATTAATAAAACAACTACTAAAAATGCACCTTGGTTTGTAGTTCCTGCCGATGACAAAGAAATGTGTCGTTATATTGTTGCTAAGATTATTTGGGAGGAAATGCAGAAATATACCGATATCAAAGAACCGGAATTAGATGATAAGATAAAAGCTAATTTTGCGATGTACAAGGAGCAGTTGAGTAAAGAAAAATGATAAGACTAAATATTTACACCCGACAGCTTTTTAAAAGTGTCGGGTGTTTTTTTATATGAGGTTTTACAATTTAAAACCATAAGCTAATCTAAGAGCTACCTGACCAAAACCTTTTCCAGCAGTTCCATCATTGTTGATAGTTGGGAAATCAGAATAGTGCTCATAACGTGCTGAAATATCAATGTATTTGTTTGCATATCCAATACCCGGAGCTAATATCAAAGAGGTATCGTTGTAATTGTTAGTTACAGCAAAGGCAGCACCTGCTTCGCCAGTTAAATAAAATTGGTCATTCCATACAAAGGCTTTTAAACCTGCTTTTACAGGAATAAAACCTAAATCTTTTCCACCATCGCTTTCACTCACAAATATGTTATTGAAACCTGTGGTTAGCGTGATAGAATATCTTTTTGTTAGGTCATATTGCAAACGGGCATCGGCACCCAATGCCAGTTTGTATGGTTTTTCGGTGGCATAACCAGCATTTAAACCAAATCCAAGTCGGAAACCTTGGTCGTAATTTTGTGTGTCTTGTGCTTTAGCTCCATTAAAAGAGAATAAAGCCAGAGCAAATAGAAAGGCAGCGGTAATCTTCTTTGTTGTTTTCATGATTTGAGGGGGTTTTAATAATTAATTTTTATTTTTTTCGAACTTAAAAAGCGGTTCTAGTGCTAAAAAACGTCAATTGTATTCAAATGTTGTGATTGTTTATTCTTTTTTGCTTCAAAAAACGGGGAGCTGTTGACTGTCAATGTTCTGTGAAGTCTTATTTTTTATGGAATAGTGTTGGGACTAATGCTGTAATAATATAGAGGCAATGTTTAGATAAAATGAGAGCGCCGTTTTTGGGGTTTTGATTCCAAAAGCAAAATAATTCTTTAAGTTTTGGTAATGTTTAGTTCATCCCATTTTAAAATTCCTAGGCTTTCTTTGCTTCGAAAAATTAAAAACAAACCAAGATGAAAAAAATTATTTTAGGATTACTTTTAAGTACGGCTTTTTTCTCGTGTGAGAACGATAAAAACGAAACGGATGTAGTTTTAGCAGATCAATCGGCTACTCCAGTATTATTGACGAAAAAAGAAGGTTTTGAAAAATTAGAGTTATTCTCTTTATTAACTTCTGATGATGTGTTGCCACAGACTCCAAATTTCGTTTTTGGTGGTTCGGCTGATGGTAGCGGATTATTGAAAAATACAGATGGTACTTTTACTTTTTTGGTAAACAACGAAGATAATTTTGCTGTTTCCAGAATTACATTAGATAAAACTTTTAAACCGGTAGCAGGAGAATATTTATTAAATTCTAATGGAGGAACTTGGAGATTATGTGGAGCTACAATGGCTACTCCGGCAGTTAATGGTTTTGGACCATTGTATTTAACTTGTGGTGAATCAGGCGAAGAATCTCGTACACATGGAGTGAATCCTTATGGAGATGTAGAATCAAATAATGTTTCAAAAGAATTGCCAGGATTAGGACGTTTGAGTGCTGAAAATGCATTGCCATTAAAAGCATCAGCTTTTCCTGGGAAAACTGTAATTGTAATTGGTGATGACGATTCAGGAACTTACGGTGGACAATTGTTTATGTATGTTTCTAATACAGTAGGTGATTTGACAAGTGGTTCTTTGTATATGATGAAAAGAAACAGTGAGAATCAAAGAGAAAAAGATATGATTGCTGGTCAAAACTACCCAGTTACTTTTGTTAAAATTGACAATCATACTACTTTAACAGGTGCTCAGATTAATGCTGCTGTGAATACTTTAAAAGCGATTAAATTCGGTAGAGTAGAGGATTTGGATTATAGAAAAGGAGAAAAAGCGGCTGATAGAGAAGTTTATTTCAATGTAACTGGTCAAAACACAACAGGTATTAATGCTGATGCTTCCAGAACTAAATACGGTAGAGTGTACCAATTGAATTTAGACGAAAACAATCCATTGTCAGGAACTTTAAGAGTGCTACTTGATGGAGATGATCGTAACGGAATTGCTAAAACGTTCCAAAATCCGGATAACATTTGTGTGACTAAGAACTATGTATATGTTCAGGAAGATGCTAATGGTTATGGAGATGAAACGCACGATGCTTACATTTATCAATATGATATTGCTAAAAAAACAATGAAAGTAGTGGTTGAATTAGACCACCGTCGTACAGCAACTGATGCTGCTAAATACAACGTAGGTGGAACTTCTAAATTTGGAGATTGGGAATATGGTGCTTTGATTGATGTTTCTGAGCAATTAGGAATCGATGATACTTTCTTGTTAAGCGTTCAACCTCATACATGGACTGGAACTAAATACAAAGGAGTTGATGGAGGAACAGGTCGTCCGAATGAACAACAAGCTAGCCAAATTGTATTAATCAAAGGATTAGCGAGATAATTAAAATTTAAAATACTTTAAAAAGTCCACGGTTTCTTAATAGGGAACCGTGGCTTTTGTTTTCCAATTACGTTTCTATTTATTATGAAAAAAATATTCTTTTTTTTACTGCTGTTGTTTGTGGTTTCCTGTCAGGAAGTTTCTAAAACTGAACAAGTAAAACAATTATTTCAAGCAGATATTACGCTTTTAGTGCAATCCATTACGGAATTAGAGACTTTAATAAAGTCCGATGCAAGTCAGGACAAACTTCAAAAACAATTTTTAGCAGCACACCAAAATTATAAAAGAATAGAAGTTTTTAGCGAATATTATTTTCCGGAAGTCTCTAAAGCCATTAATGGACCAGCCCTTCCAGAGTTTGAGGAAAATGATGGATTAATATTAGCACCTCAAGGATTTCAGGTAGTTGAAGAATTTTTATTTCCAGCGTATGATAAGAAATCCAAAGCCGAATTATTGAAAGAAATAGGGATTCTTTCGGCTAATTTAAAGCGTTTGAATCGAATAGCAGAAACGAATGAATTGACCGATGCTCATGTTTTTGACGCCTTGCGACTGGAAGTTTTTAGGATTATAAGTATGGGAATTACAGGTTTTGATTCGCCAATAGCACAAAAATCAATTTCAGAAACAGTGGCTTCATTGGAAGGAATACAGCAATATTATCAATTGTATACTACAAACGATTCGGATGCTGGTTTGAAAATAATAAATAAAGCCATTAGTTATTTAAAAGCCAATCCTGATTTTAATCGTTTTGATCGTGCGGCTTTTATTCAAAATTATGCCAATCCGTTGAGTCGAAAATTATATCAAAGCCAGAAAGATTTGAAAATTCCGTTTTTTAATGAAATGCGCGGATTGAAAACCAATGCAAAAACCTTGTTTGATAAAGAAGTTTTTGATGAAGAAGCTTTTTCAGGATTTCCGGATTACAAAACAACAAAGGAGAAAGCTGCTTTAGGAAAATTACTTTTTAACGATCCTATTTTATCGGGCGATAATAGTCGGTCTTGCGCTTCCTGCCACCATGCCGATAAAGCTTTTACCGATGGTTTAGAAAAAGCCCTTTCTTTTGACGGCAAATCTTTTGTAAAAAGAAATACACCTACACTGACTAATATTGCTTTCCAACGCATTTTTTTCTCTGATTCGAGAGTGAATTATTTAGAAGATCAGGCGGTAGCCGTGATTACAAATGCCGATGAGATGCACGGTTCTTTAGAAGAAGCGGCTAAGAAAATCAGGAAAAATAAAATGTATATCGAAAAGTTTCAAACTGCCTTTCCTCAAAAGGAGATTAGCGCTTTTGAAATCAAGAATGCTTTGGCTTCTTATATTCGAACACTAAGTAAATTCGATTCTAAATTTGATGCTTATATTCGTGCTGAGGTTGCTTTTACAGCCAATGAAAAAGCAGGTTTTAATCTTTTTGCCGGCAAAGCCAAATGTGCTACTTGTCATTTTATTCCGTTAACCAATGGAACAGTGCCACCTAATTTTATGAAATCCGAAAGTGAAGTTTTAGGAGTTCCTGATGCTAATGGAAAATTAGATGCCGATTTAGGGAAATACAACTTAACAAAAGCCATCATTCATCGATATTCTTTTAAAACGCCAACGATTAGAAACGCAGCATTAACAGCACCTTATATGCACAATGGTGTTTTTAAAACTTTGGAAGAAGTTGTCGATTTTTATAACGAAGGAGGAGGGAAAGGATTGGGTTTTTCATTAGAAAATCAAACCTTACCTGAAGATAAATTGAATTTGACTGATTTAGAGAAAAAACAATTGGTTGATTTTATGAAAACCCTGACCGATAAAAAATATTTGAATCAGACAAAGTAAAGACAATAGTAATTTTTGGACACGAATTAACACGAATTAGCACAAACATTAATTAATTCTAAAAAGAAATTCCACAAAAAATTATCTGCCTAAGGCAGATTTGTGTAATTTAATTTATCTAAATCTGTGTTAATTTGTGCAATTTGTGTCTGATTTTTTGTTTTTTTGACCGATGCCGTTTTATTACTGAATTTGATATTTTAACTCCAAAATATTATTCTACACAAACCTTGCTATCGATTTGCTTCTGCTTACCTTTGTCCCCTTAAAAAAACAAAGTGATTTTAGCTACTTACACCAAAGAGTTCTCTTATAATTTACGATTGGCATATCCTATTATTTTAGGAATGCTTGGGCATACTGTGGTAGGACTTGTAGATAATGTGATGGTGGGGAAATTAGGCCCTACCGAATTAGCAGCAGTTTCTTTAGCTAATAGTTTTGTATTTGTAGCCATGTCGTTAGGAATTGGTTTTTCGACTGCCATAACACCTTTGGCTGCCGAAGCCGATGGTGAACAAAATATTGAAAAGGGTAGAAGCGTGTTTCATCATGGTTTGTATTTGTGTACTTTTTTAGGCTTTTTTCTGTTTGCATTGGTCATTTTTGCCAAACAACTACTGGGCTTTATGGGACAACCTGAAAATGTAGTTGAATTGGCTAAACCCTATCTCGATATTGTGGCTTTTTCATTAATTCCATTGATTATTTTTCAAGGCTACAAACAGTTTGCCGATGGAATGAGCGAGACCAAATATTCGATGTGGGCGACTATTTTAGCAAATGTTATCCACGTAATTTTGAATTACATATTCATTTACGGGATTTGGATTTTTCCTGAACTGGGAATGCTTGGCGCAGCCATTGGAACTCTTGTTTCCCGTTTTATAATGTTGGGATACATGCATTATAAGATGAAG
>JBDLTG010000044.1:0-22875 GCA_039805885.1 Bacteroidota bacterium | reverse complement strand
GAATATTTTCTCAAATATAAAAAAATAAGTTTGTTTAAATAAGAAAAATTGTATTTTTTTTAATTCTAACTTTTAAAAAAGTTTGCAATCAATTTTTATAGTAAAGAGAAGTTGTTGTGGATTTTGTCCTGCGTGAGGGATGGAAGCGGCATCTCCCGTTTTAGAAAAACAAGGCTTTGAGCCGTAGTTTTTGTTAATCGGGAATAGAGCGTACAGCCCGACCTTGTTGCAGAAAGAATGGGAAATTATACGAAATAGTTCTGCAACAAGGGCACGCCCAAAAAAAAAATCCGACTGGCTTGCACCAATCGGATTAGAGATTTTGAATTTTTGTTTTTATTTTTTTTCGGTTTGTTTGTCGAAAATTTCCAGTTCAAAAATTAAAGTAGCATTTGGAGGAATCACACCACCTGCACCGGCTTCGCCATAAGCTAATTTTGAAGGGATGTAAGCAATTATTTTGTCTCCAAAAGAAAGCAAATCAAGGGCTTCGATAAATCCTGGAATCATACCATCTTTTTTACCTATTTCAAACGGGAAAGGATTGTAACCACCTTGCATGGCACGCATTTCGTTGTATTTGTCGTAGGTTTTAGCAACTTCTTCACGGCTGCTGTCAAATAAGTTTCCGTCTTCAAAAAAACCTGAATAATGAAAATAAACGGTAGTTCCGGCAGCTGGCTTTGCACCCGTTCCTTTTTGAACTATTTTGTATACTAATCCTGATGGAGTAGTGGTTGCAGTTGCTTTTTGGTTGTTCAAATAAGCAACTTTTTCAGTAACTAGAGCTGCCATTTTTTGTTTTTGAACTCTTTCGGCTTCCGCTTTAGCTTCGGCTTCTTTCTTTTCTTCTTCGGCTTTGTTGTTATAGTAGTTAGCAAATACTTTTTCGGCTTTGAATTTTTTTGCCAATGAACCTTTTTGAATAATAGTGATGTTTTTAATTACATCGTCCTGGGCAATGCTATTCACTACATCCATTCCTTCTACAACATGTCCAAAGATGGTGTGTTTTCCGTTTAACCAAGGAGTTTCTTTGTGCGTGATGAAAAACTGACTTGCATTGGTTTTTGGTCCAGAATTGGCCATAGCCAAAATTCCACCTTTGTCAAATTTTAACTCAGGAATGAATTCGTCTTTAAAAGAATAACCCGTTCCACCAGCACCGGTTCCTTGTGGATCACCGCCCTGAATCATGAAATCCTGAATAACACGGTGGAATTTTAGACCATCAAAGAATGGTTTTCCTTTTAGTTTTTTGTCAGTTACAAATTCGTTTTTACCTTGGGCAAGGCTAATGAAATTAGCAACGGTAACAGGTGTTTTTTGGAATTCTAATTGTAAAACAATGGCTCCTTTATTAGTATTAATGGTTGCAAAAATGCCGTCTTCTTTTATTGTAGCAGCTTTTTTGACTTGTTTTTTTGAGGTTTCTTGAGCCTGTGCTGTAATTAAGGCAAAGAATGCTAAAAATAATAATTTAAATTTCATCGTATTGCGTTTCTCTAAAGTTGTGTTTTAAAATTATTGAGCTTGAACTAATTCAATTTCGAAAATAACGTTGGCATATGGAGGAATTACATCTCCTGCTCCACCAGCACCATAGGCTAAATGAGAAGGGATAAATAAAACTGCTTTGTCTCCAAAAGACATTTTATCAAGTCCTTCAATAAATCCAGGAATCATGCCATCTTTTTTTCCTGCTTGAAAAGGAATGGGTTGGTAACCGCCTTGTGCCGCTCTGTTTGGATCAAATTTTCCAAAAGCTTGTGCTACACTTTCAATACTGGTATCAAAAAGTTTTCCGTTTTCTAAAAAACCTGCATATATAATGGATATTTCTGCTCCTTTGGCTGGTTTTTTACCACTTCCTTTTTGAGTGATGATGTATTTTAATCCAGAAGCTGTTTTGGTTGTTTTAGTTTTTAAAGCTTCAAAATAGCTTATTTTGTCTGTGATTACTTTTGCGAATTTCTCATCGTAGGCTTTTTCGTTTTTGGCTTCAATATCCTTTTGTGCTTTTTGGTTTTTAGACTCGATAGAGAAATAATCGTCGAAGGTTTTTACGGCATCGAATTTTTTTGCAGCCTCTCCTTTGCGGATAATTGTTATCGATTTGATAACATCACCTTGATCAATTTTATTTACCACTTCCATTCCTTTGTCTACTACATGACCAAAAATAGTGTGCTTTCCGTCTAGCCAAGGAGTAGGAACATGTGTGATGAAAAATTGACTGCTGTTTGTAGCAGGACCATTATTGGCCATAGCCAAAACACCGCCTTTGTCAAAAAGTAAGTCGCTAAATTCGTCTTTAAATTTATATCCTGCATCTCCTGATCCTGTTCCTTCCGGATCTCCAGTTTGAATCATGAAGTCTTTAATAACACGGTGAAATTTTAAACCATCATAAAAAGGGCGTTCTTTTAAGTGTTCAAGGGTCATAAAACTATTATTCCCCTCGGCTAGCGTAACAAAATTAGCTACCGTAATAGGAGCTTTATTGTAATCCAGTTCTAAATAAATAATTCCTTTATTGGTTTCTATTTTGGCATATAAGCCATCAGCTAAGTTGTTGTTGTCTTCTTTACAAGAATAAAATGTAGTGATAAGAAGTAATACAAGTAGAATGCTTTTTTTCATATGTTACTATTTATTGTTTTATTGTTCCAGAGTGTCTTGGGTTGTCGGTTTTGCTTTTGTAACTACTTTTTTAGGCTTTTTTACACTATCGGCTGAAGCCAAATTAGTTTCGATATTTTGTTCCAATTCTTTTTTATAGACAGCTTCTGGTTTGAAATCATTTAAAGTTACTGTACAAATTAAAGGTTGGTTAACGCCAATTTTTTTGTTGTCTCCATGATAACCATAGGCGATGTGCGAAGGAAAATAAAAATTTACTCTTTCGTTTTTATGCATCAATTTGATTCCGTCTCTTAATCCCACCATGATGTCTTGTTTGTCTACTCGATATACCTGAGGTCTCAACTCTACTTCCGAATAAATAATTGCACCTTTTAGGTCTTTTAATTCATAGTTAAAAAAAGCAACATCTCCTTTTTTAGGAGTTAAGGTGTCAGCATCGTTTTTAGTATCATAAGAATACCAATAACCTTTAGCCGAAGCAAAATAACTGATGTTCGGATTTTTTTTCATCAAAGCCTTGATTTGATCTTCTTCAGAGGCATTTAGTTTTTTGTTTCTTTCAATAGATTTTTTCATAAAAACACCTGAAGCTCTGGAAACAGGGCGTCGGGCATCCTGATGCTGCTTACAGGCGGTAAAACCTAAGCACAAGAGGCCACTTAATACAATAATTCGGATGGCTTTCATAGTATTTATAACGTTAGTTTTTTTACTAAATTCTCAAATTTTGCTATAGTTTTTTCCATAGATACTTCTGATTTTCCTCCAGCGGCATTGCGGTGTCCGCCTCCATTAAAATGTTCTCTTGCAAATTCATTTACATCAAAACCGCCTTGTGAACGGAACGAAATTTTAATGATTTTTTCGTCTTTATTTTCGATAAAAATAGCTGTAAACTGAATTCCTTTGATGCTTAGTCCATAATTAACAATGCCTTCAGTATCTCCTTTTACATAGTTGAAACTATTTAATTCCTCTTGAGTAAGAGTGGTGTAAGACGTTTTGTGATTAGGAAAAGTTTTTAAATTTTGCAAAGCTCTACCTAATAACTGTAATCTACTAAAAGAACTATTGTCAAAAAGTAAATTAGGGATTGTAGTGTTTTCTACTCCTAAATCAATCAAATCGGCTACAATTCGATGCGTGTTTCCAGTTGTGTTAGGAAACTTAAAAGAGCCGGAATCGGTTAAAATACCAGTATAGATACAGGTTCCTATGGTTTTGTCAATTTGGTCTTTTTGATTTAAAAAAGAAATGAAGTTGTACACCATTTCACAGGTAGAACCAAAAGACGTATTAGAATAGGTGTAAGCTGCATAATCATCTGGTTTTTGATGATGATCAATCATAATGTAGGTTGTGTCGAGTACTTCGAGTACTTTTTCCATTTCGCCTACACGGTGAAAAGCATTAAAATCAAGAGTGAAAATGATTTCAGCTTCTTCTAATATTTTAGTGCAATTTTCTTTATCTTTTTCGAAAACCTGAACGGTTTCTGAACCTGGAAGCCAAGCTAAAAAATCAGGGAATTCGTTTGGTGATATTACCGTTGCTTCGTGATTATTTTTTCTTAAAAAATGGTATAATCCTAAGGTAGAGCCCATGGCATCACCATCAGGGTTTCTATGTGGGATAATGGCAATTTTTTTTGGCGTTGCCAATAAGGATTGTATCGCTTGTATGTCTTGTATTTTCATAGGTTGCGAATTTACATTTTTTTAGTGTAATCTATGAAATCATTTAAAAATTAACTTCTTTTTAAAGTTTAAAAATCTTCGAGTTTGTTTCTTTTGAATTTTTCATACAAATGATATTTTACTCCTTTTACCGTTTGCGAATGATAAATACCTACTGAACCCGAAGCGAGATAGGCAATGAAGCAAGAAATAGCAATAAAAACAGCGCTTTCTATGCCGAAAAGTTCGATTCCCATAACGGTACATGCAATTGGAGTATGAGTGGCTCCCGAAAATACAGCTACAAATCCCATTCCGGCCAAAAGAGCAATAGGTAAGGGGATAAAAACAGATAAAGCGCTGCCTAAGGTTGCGCCTACAAAAAATAAAGGAGTCACTTCGCCACCTTTAAAACCAGCACCTAAGGTAAATCCGGTGAATAGTATTTTAAGAAAGAAATCGTAGTATTCGCTGGGTTTGTTGAAGGCTTCTACAATAGTAGGAATTCCTAATCCCATAAATTTAGTAGCCCCAAAATAATAAAAAGTTAAGGCTAAAATAACTCCGCCTACAAACGGACGCAATGGCGGGTGTGTGATTGTCTTTGAAAATGCAGCACCCCAAAGATGAGCACTTCTTGAAAAAAGCATAGCTGCTAAACCAAACAAAATACTTGTTGGGATTATCCAAACAAAATTTTCCAGATTCATTTCGGGAATAACGGGGATACTATAATGTGTGTGATGAACATCCCAAAGTGCTACTGTGTAATAAGCAAAAAAAGCAACAACAAAAGAAAGGATACTACTTTTTATACTGATTTTACAAAAGTAAACGACTTCCAAGGCAAAGATGGCGCCAGCAAGTGGTGTTCCAAAAACAGAAGCAAATCCGGCACTGATTCCTAAAATTATCAGTGTTTTTCTATCGCTTGCATCAAGTTGAAATATTCGGCTGAATTGATCGGCAATGGCACCTCCCATTTGTACAGCAGTTCCTTCACGACCAGCCGAACCTCCGAAAAGATGCGTAATGATAGTTCCTATAAGTACAAAAGGAGCCATTTTTAACGGAATTGTTTTTTTAGGAGTTTCGTATTCTTCTAATAAAAGATTGTTTCCTTTAACTACGCCTTTACCATAATAATGATATAACAACCCTATGAATAGCCCGCCAAGGGGTAAAAACCAAATGAGCCAGTTATTTTGTGTTCTAAGATGTGCAGCCCATTCTAAGGCGACTAATAAAAATGCAGAAGCCGAACCGGATAAAAAACCTATCAAAACACAGATTAAAATCCATTTGAGCGAGAGTAGTATGGTCTTTTTTAAGTTCATCGGTCTTTGCAGTGTAAAGTATTCGAGCGCAACAAAAGCAGTTTTAGTTGTCTAATTGCTTTTATTGCGCTCGAAGAGTAATTTTAGAAATTTAATTATTCGGCTAAAACAGCAGTTAATTCAATTTCAACTAAGTATTCAGGAGCTACTAATTGGTTGATTCCGTAAAAGCCAGTTGTAGGTTTGATGTCTTTGAAAAAAGTAGCATGAGCTGTAGCAACTGCTTCAAATGTGCTTACATCAGTAGTGAAAATACGAGTACGGATTACATCTTTCATACTTGCGTTTAAATCTTCCAGTACTTTTTCAACTCTTTCTAAAATATTTAAGGTTTGTGCGTGAGCGTCATCAGCTTTTACTTTGTCGCCATCAACAATTGCAACAGTTCCTGAAACTTCGATGATGTTTCCAATGCGAACTGCACGACAATATCCCATTTTGTCTTCCCATGGCGATCCTGTTAAGATGTTTTCTCTTTTCATTTTGATGTATTTAATTAGTTTGTAGAGGATTATGCCTCTGGTTAAAGTTTCTAATATTTTGTGCAATTTATAAAAAATAGTAAAATAAAAAACACTCATTTTGATAAACTCAAATAGTCTTATGGGGTTTTTGATTACCTTTATGTATAATAAATCAAAAACTTTATTGTTATCTATTTGGAATGGTTTGATAAAAATCGTTTTTTTGAATGTAGTTTTTAATTAAATATATAAATGATGAGTCAATATTTTAGTTTTAAGAGTCAGGTTTTAATTTTAGGTTTGATGTTTGGGATGCTATCAACAGCTTATTCTCAAGAAGAGTTTGGAGGAAAGTTTAAAGCTGTAAAAGCTACTCCGATAAAGAAAGAAGTTAAGGTAAAAGAAGTTAAAGAGAAAGACGTGAAAGTGTCTAAGGCGGATTACAATAAAATTAAATCCTATGTAATACAAGATATTGGGGAAAATAAATTTGAAGTCCCTAAAAAAGAAGAAACTGATCCTGAAAAGTTAGCTAAACGAGATCAGGATTTAGGAGTGATTAAAACAGCTTCAGGAATTGCTAAAGTAAGATATAGAGATGCTGCTTATGTTGATGGAGATAAGGTGCGCGTATATTTGAATTATGTAATTGTAGAGCAAGAAGTACTTTTAAATGGAGAATCTCAAGGATTTGATATTACATTACAAAAAGGAGTAAATCGTATTGATTTTGAAGCTATCAACGATGGCTATGCTGCTCCAAATACAGCCGAATTTAAAATTTATGATGATAAAGGAGGAATAATTTCATCTAATCAATGGAATATTGCTCAAGGATTTAAGGCTACTATTATAATCGAGAAAGAATAGTTTTAAGGTGTTTTGAATTGTCTTTTGGTTAAAATTTCTTTAATGTTCGGTTCGGGTTTTGTTTTATAAAATGAAAGCTTGGTATATTTGTTGATACTTAGGATTATTAATGAAACAAAATAAGATTAATATGAAGCAGTTTTTGTTGGTTGTAATGATGTGTTTTGTCGTTAGTAGCTATGCTCAAAATGAGTTTAGTACTAAGTTTAAAGCAATTTCACCATTGAGAACTGCTGCAGCTCCTAAAAAAACAATTCCTTTAGCTACAGACGCTCCAGTTATTAAAGCGCCAAATCTTTTTAAAAAACCAGATGTTGTATTGCCTTCCAGTTCCAAATACCAAATAGGGGAAGCAAAACAAATTTCGATGGAACAAACGAATGATTTTGTGAATCCGGGAGATAGGATTAGAGACAAGATGACTAAAGATTTAGATAAAACTTTGGTTAGAGAAGGCTTGAAAGAAGATGATCGACTTTTGGTTAAAATTGATAAAAACTTTGGAGAAATTCGAACTAAATCGAAATACTTTACGGTTTATTATCGTGATTATATTTATATTGATGGTGATTTGATTAAAGCAAGCCTCAATAATCAAATGATAGGCGGAATAATGGAATTGTATTCCAGTTACGGTCAATTTGTTTTTAATCTAAATGAAGGCATAAATACTTTTGAGATGGAAGCTTATAGTAAAGGAACATCAGGAGGGAATACTTGTGAGTTTAAAATTTTTGACGACAAAGGAGTTTTAGTTCGTTCCGAGTTATGGGACAACTGGGATAAAGGTGTTAAAGGAAAATTTGTTATTGTAAAAGAATAAAAAATTAATGTATTGAGTATGTTGTTTTTTAAAAATAAAAGGACTAAAAATGCGAAAGAAAAAAAATGAAAAATTTCAAAATTCCATTTTTCCATTCCAAATTTTAAAAGTAATTTTGCGCCCATGCAACACAACGTACTTATTTTAGATTTCGGGTCGCAATACACTCAGCTGATTGCGCGTAGAGTTCGCGAATTAAATATATTCTGCGAAATTTTTCCATATAATAATTTTCCATCGGATTTATCAAGTTATAAAGCCGTAATTTTAGGAGGAAGTCCTTTTTCTGTTCGCGGAGAAGATGCGCCACATCCTGATTTATCTCAAATTAGAGGGAAATTGCCAATGCTTGCTGTATGTTACGGTGCGCAATATTTGTCTCACTTTAGTGGAGGTCAAGTTGCAGTGTCTAACACTAGAGAGTATGGAAGAGCTAATTTGTCTTACATTAAGGAAAATGAAGTTTTCTTTGAAGGAGTTTCTCCAAATAGTCAAGTTTGGATGAGTCATAGTGATAGTATTAAGGAGTTGCCAACAAATGGTGTAAAGTTAGCAAGTACACATGATGTGGAATTTGCAGCTTACAAAATTGAAGGCGAAACAACTTATGCAATTCAATACCACCCAGAAGTATATCATTCTACTGATGGGAAACAAATGTTGGAGAACTTTTTAGTGAAAATTGCTCATGTTCCTCAAAATTTCACGCCAAATGCTTTCGTTGAAGAAATCGTGGCTGAAATGAAAGAAAAAATCGGAAACGACAAAGTTGTTTTAGGCCTTTCAGGAGGAGTGGATTCAACAGTAGCGGCAGTTTTATTAAACAAAGCAATCGGGAAAAACCTGTATTGTATTTTTGTTAATAATGGTTTGCTTCGTAAAAATGAATACCAAAGTGTTTTAGATCAATACGAAGGAATGGGCCTGAATGTAAAAGGAGTAGATGCTTCTCAACGTTTTTATGATGCCTTAGCAGGAGTTAGTGATCCAGAATTAAAAAGGAAAGCCATCGGAAATGCTTTTATCGAAGTTTTTGACGATGAATCACATAAAATTGAAGACGTTACCTGGTTAGCCCAAGGAACAATATATCCTGATGTTATCGAATCGGTTTCTGTAAAAGGGCCATCGGCAACAATTAAATCACACCACAATGTGGGAGGTTTACCAGATTATATGAAATTAAAAATTGTTGAACCTTTGCGTATGCTTTTCAAAGATGAGGTACGTAGAGTGGGAGCATCTTTAGGGATTGATCCGGAATTATTAGGAAGACATCCTTTCCCGGGACCAGGATTGTCAATTAGAATTTTAGGAGATATTACCTTAGAAAAAGTACAAATTTTACAAGATGTAGATAAAGTTTTTATCGACGGATTGAAATCTTGGGGATTGTACGATAAAGTTTGGCAGGCAGGAGCAATTTTACTTCCTGTAAATAGTGTTGGGGTTATGGGTGACGAGCGTACTTATGAAAAAGTAGTGGCGCTTCGTGCTGTAGAATCTACCGATGGTATGACTGCTGACTGGGTTCACTTGCCTTATGATTTCTTGATGAAAGTATCTAATGATATTATCAATAAAGTAAAAGGGGTGAATCGTGTTGTTTATGATATTAGTTCAAAACCACCAGCAACAATTGAGTGGGAATAATAGAAACTTCTTAGTTGACGTTTCTTAGTTATTATAAAAACGGTATCAGATTTTGGAATAAAATTTGGTACCGTTTTTTATCTTTAGTGTAATAATTTTTTTAAATAAAATAATCGAATGAAGTATTTTTTTGCAATTTGGATTCCTATTTTAATGTTTACAAATAGTATTATTTCGCAAGGAACAATAACTCATAAAGTACAGCAAGGTGAAACGATAAATGACATTGCTAAGAAGTATCAAGTAACTCCTTATGATATTTATAAATTAAATCCTGATGCTCAAACAAAATTAACTCCTAAAAGTGTGCTTTTGATTCCAACTAAAGCCCCTGTGAAAACAGCAATTGCTCAAGTAGTAACGACACATAAAGTATTGCCTAAAGAAACTTTGTTTGGAATTGAAAAAAAATACAACGTTTCAGATGCTGATTTGAAAAAAGCGAATCCTTTTTTAGAAACAGAAGGTTTGCAAATTGATCAAGTTTTAGTAATTCCATCTAAAAATGGGGCTAAAACTAAGGTGGTGCTTCAGGAGAAAGCCTTGTATCATGATGTGCTTGCTAAAGAAACAAAATTTTCAATTGCTAAGAAATACGGTATTACTATTGCCGAATTAGAAAAGAAAAATCCTGGGATTGTACCTAATTTAACTGTTGGTTCTCATTTGTTGATTAAAGGAACTCCTGCTAAAACTCCTGTTTTACCTCAAAAAGTAACGGTTAAACAAGAAGTTGTTGCTGCTCCGGTTAAGAAATATGCAACTTATGAAGTAAAGCCTAAAGAAACTTTATATAGTTTGTCAAAAACGTTTGATATGAGTCAGGAAGAATTGTTGGCTTTAAATCCTGAACTTAAAAATGGTGTTGAAATAGGAATGCTTTTAAAAGTGCCTGCTAATACAGTATTTTCGAATGTACAAGAAAATAAAGTTTACACTGATTTAGTTCCTAAAACTAATTTTGCAGGACGTAAAAAAATAGCATTGCTTTTGCCATTTAATGTTACCAGAGTAGAAGGAGATACCGTAAATTCAGTAGTGGCGCGATTAAAAAAGGATAAGTTTTTGAATATGACTTTGGATTTTTATGCGGGAGCTTTGATAGCAATAGATTCTGCTAAAACTTTGGGACTTCCTATAGATGTTCAGATATTGGATTCGGAAGAAACGAAATACGCTTCTAATATTGCTGGAGTAGTTAGTGCTAATAATTTACAATCGGTTGATGCAGTTGTTGGTCCGTTTTATCAAAATAATGCCGAAACGACAGCCCGTTTGTTGGCGGCGAATAATGTGCCTGTGATTTCACCATTGTCAAAAGATGCGGGAAATCCGATAGCTAATTTGTACCAAACCATTCCTTCGAATGATGTTTTAAGAAGTGCGATGTTTAATTATATGCGTTCTAAAAAAGGGAATATTGTAGCTGTAGTGGATAAAAAGAAAGAATCTGTAATTCAATATATAAAACAAAATCAGGCTGATGTAAAGTTTGTTCCTTTGAATGAGAAAGGCTATTTTTCTGCTGAAAATTTAAAAGGAATGTTGGTTGCCGGACGCATGAATTATGTGGTGATGGAAACGGGAAATACTTTGATGATAAAAACTACCATTGCAGCAATGTTAAGCGCAATGCCTAACTATCAGCTTCAATTAGTGATTTTGGAACCAAATGAAACTTTGGATACGGATGAAATTAATTTTTCGAATTTGGTAAAACTAAAATTAATGTATCCTTCGGTGACCAGAGATAATAATTCTCCAGAAGGAGTTATTTTCGAAAATAAATTTAAAAAGATAAATTCGATTGCGCCAAGTGATTACGCTGTAAGAGGATTTGATGTAACCTTTGATGTGATGATGCGTTTAATGCAGAATAAGCCTTTTGAAGAAACGGCGAATGCAACTGCAACAGAGCAATTTGAAAATAAATTTGAGTATTACAAAAAAGATAATGCGGGATTTACTAATAAAGGAGTTTATATCTTGTACTACGATACTGATCTGACCGAAAAAGTAGTCAATTAGATGGATAGTAACCAACAACAACTCATAAAATTAGCGCATACTAAAATGCCTTTTGGTAAATACGAAGGCCGGTTTCTAATTGATTTACCTGAATATTATGTAGTTTGGTATCACAACAAAGGCTTCCCAAAAGGAGAGTTAGGGGAGCAATTAAAATTGATTTACGAACTTAAGTTGAATGGTTTAGAAGAATTGATAAGAAATATTAAAAAAAGATACCCGAAACCTCATTGATTTAAGAAATTAATGAGGTTTTTATTTTTGTATTAACAAATGTCAATTTTAGAAATTATCTCATTTCCAAATTAGCATAATCTAAATTTATAATCGTATTTTTGCCACGTTTTTTACACAACTACAATACAAACTAGAACAGCATGAATCAAACAAAATATATTTTTGTTACTGGAGGAGTTACTTCATCTTTGGGAAAAGGAATTATAGCGGCATCATTAGCAAAATTATTACAGGCAAGAGGATATAGAACAACAATTCAAAAGTTCGACCCTTATTTAAATGTTGATCCAGGGACATTAAATCCTTATGAACACGGCGAATGTTATGTAACTGATGATGGAGCTGAAACCGATTTGGATTTAGGTCATTACGAGCGTTTTTTAGATGTTCCTACTTCTCAGGCTAATAATGTTACTACAGGCAGAATTTACCTTTCGGTTATTGAAAAAGAAAGAAGAGGAGAGTTTCTTGGAAAAACGGTACAAGTAGTGCCTCATATCACCAATGAAATTAAAGATAGAATGCAATTGCTTGGTAAATCAGGTGATTATGATATTATTATTACTGAAATTGGTGGAACTGTTGGGGATATTGAATCATTACCTTATATCGAATCAGTTCGTCAATTAGTTTGGGATTTGGGTGAGAATAATGCTATTGTAATTCATTTAACGTTAGTGCCTTATTTAGCTGCTGCCGGTGAATTGAAAACGAAACCAACTCAGCATTCCGTTAAAACTTTGATGGAAAGCGGTATTAAAGCCGATATTTTAGTTTGTAGAACAGAGCACGAAATTTCTAATGACATTCGTAATAAATTAGCCTTGTTTTGTAACGTAAAAAGAGAGGCAGTTATTCAATCTATTGATGCTTCTACTATTTATGAAGTGCCTAATTTAATGCTTGAAGAAGGCCTAGATGTTGTAGCCTTGAAGAAATTAGATTTACCTAAAAAAGCGGCTCCGGATTTAAAACACTGGAATACTTTCTTGAAAAGAATAAAATCTCCAAAACACACCGTAAATATTGGTTTGATTGGAAAATATGTTGAAATGCAAGATTGTTACAAGTCTATTTTAGAGGCTTTCATCCACTCAGGTGCGGCTAATGAGACTAAAGTAAATGTAATTTCAATTCACTCTGAATATATTGACGAAGAGTGTGTAGCTGAAAAATTCAAAGATTTAGATGCAGTTCTTGTTGCTCCAGGTTTTGGAGAAAGAGGAATTGAAGGAAAAATTGCTGCTGTACGTTATGCCCGTGAAAACAAATTACCATTCTTTGGTATCTGTTTAGGAATGCAAATGTCGGTTATTGAATATTCAAGAAACGTATTAGGATTAGCAGAAGCGAATTCGACTGAAATGAATCCAGAAACTCAAAATCCAGTTGTGAATTTGATGGAAAGTCAAAAGACAGTTACGGATAAAGGAGGTACAATGCGTCTTGGAGCTTGGAAATGTGAAATCAAACCAGATACTTTGGCACATAGAATCTATGGTCAAACTACTATTTCTGAACGTCACCGTCACCGTTATGAGTACAATAACGAATACCTTGATGCACTTCAAAATGCAGGTTTGAAAGCTTCAGGTGTGAATCCTGATACAGGTTTGGTAGAAATTGTAGAAATTGAAGATCATCCATTCTTTATTGGAGTACAATACCATCCGGAATACAAAAGTACAGTAGTTAATCCACATCCACTTTTTGTGAATTTTGTGGCAGCTGCTGTAAAATCAAAGAAAAAATAGTAGTCTATTTCGAAAAATAGAATCCAATAATTTGGCTTAATAAGTCAAGAAAAATAATTTGTATTAAAATGGAAGAAAAAAAGTTTGACCCCAATTCGTTAATTGGTTTTGTATTGATCTTTGGTATTTTACTTTGGATAATGTATCAAAACAAGCCTTCTGATGCGGAACTTGCTGCAGAGAAAGCCAAAAAAGAATTGGTCGTTAAAGATGCAAAAGTTCAAGAAATTGCTGCAAAATTGAGCGCAGCTCCAGTTGCAACTACTGATACTTTGAAATTAGCGCAATTACAAAAATCTTTAGGGAGTTTTGCTTATTCGGCTACTTTACCATCTGCTAAAGAGGAGTATACTACAATTGAAAACAAATTAGTAAAGCTTAAAATTGCTAATAAAGGTGGATACATTGTAGAGGCAACTTTAAAGAACTTTGAACGATTTAAAAAAGGTTCAGGTCAATTAGTGCAATTAGTAAAAGACAATAATGCACAATTTAATCTTCAATTAGTAACAAATGATAATCATACTTTAAATACTAAAGAGCTTTATTTTGAACCAACTTTGGCTAAAAATGGTGAAGACCAAATTTTGACAATGCGATTAAAAGCGGCTGACAATGCTTATTTGGAATACAAATATGTATTAAAAGCAAATGATTATATGTTGGATTTTGATATTCAAACGCAAGGTTTGAATAACATCCTGAAAACAACAAAACCATTGCAATTAGAATGGAATCTTAAGACGTATACTAACGAAAAAAGTATTACTTATGAAAACCGTTATTCTGAATTGTATTTCGAATATGAAGATGGTAAAAAAGACTATTTAGGTCAAGGAAGTGATAAAACAGAAACCGCTGAAGATGTTTCTTATGTAGCTTACAAGCAACATTTCTTTTCCTCTATTTTATTGTCTTCAACTCCATTCAAAACAGCTGAATTGTATTCTAATAATTTAGTTAAAGATGCGAATGTGGATACAACTTACACGAAACAATTCAAGGCAGTAATGCCATTGGCTTTCAAAAATGGAGAGATAGACCAAAAAATGAATTGGTATTATGGTCCTACGGATTATAAATTATTGAAATCTTACGATAAACATTTAGAAGATATTGTAGCCTTAGGTTGGGGTATTTTTGGATGGATTAACCGTCATGCTTTTATTCCAATGTATGGATTTTTAAGTATGTTTATTTCACAAGGTTGGGCAATTGTTTTGTTTACAATTTTGGTGAAATTAGTAATGTCGCCTATTACTTATAAGTCTTTCTTGTCTCAGGCAAAAATGAAAGTATTGCGACCTGAAATTACTGAAATTGGTGAAAAATTCAAGGATGAGCCAATGAAAAAACAGCAAGAAACCATGAAATTATACAACAAGGCCGGGGTAAACCCAATGGCTGGTTGTGTTCCTGGTTTATTACAAATGCCTGTTTTCTATGCCTTGTTCCAATTCTTCCCGTCGGCTTTAGAGTTAAGACAAAAAGGCTTTTTGTGGGCTGACGATTTATCATCATTTGATGCGATATATAAATTGCCTTTCCATATTCCTGCTTATGGAGATCATATTAGTTTGTTCCCAATTTTAGCTTCAATTGCCATTTTCTTTTATATGAGAATGACAACTGGAGACCAACAAATGGCAACACCACAACAAGAAGGAATGCCAGATATGGCGAAGATGATGAAAATAATGGTGTACATTTCGCCATTAATGATGTTGTTGTTCTTTAATAGTTATGCTTCAGGATTGAGTTTGTATTATTTTATTTCTAATACAATTACAATCGGAATTATGTTAGTTATCAAAAATTACATTATTGATAGCGATAAGATTCACGCTCAAATTCAAGAGAACAAAAAGAAAGAGCCAAAGAAACAAAGTAAGTTTCAACAAAAGCTTCAAGAAGCTATGGCACAGCAAGAAGCTATAAAAGCTCAAAATAAAAAGAAATAATAAGTATCAAAAAAATCTCGTTCATTCGAGATTTTTTTGGTTTTACGAATAATTATAATCCGATTAATTCGTTTTAATAGTTTAAAACAAATAGTATTCAAAAATGAAAACATTGTATAGAATTAGTTTAATCACATTGGTGTTTTTAAGTTTTTGTAGTCTTCAGGCTCAAAATCCTTTTAATAATTTAGATGCCAATGGAAAAAAAGAGGGTTTGTGGAAAGGTTTTTATCCTGAGTCCAAAAGACCTCGATATGAAGGCACTTTTTCTCATGGTAAGGAAATAGGCGTGTTTAAGTTTTTTGATGATACAAAGGCAGGAACTGTTATTGCAACACGGACTTTTAATGCTAATGATAATGTGGCTTACACTGTTTTTTATGACCAAGCTAAAAACAAAGTAAGTGAAGGAAAGGTAGTCAATAAGTTGTTTGAAGGGCAATGGAAATATTACCATTTAGGCGCAACAACCATTATGACGACTGAGAATTATAAAAACGGAAAACTGGAAGGTTTGCGTTCGGTGTTTTTTCCAAGTGGTAAAATTGCTGAAGAAACAAACTATAAAGAGGGTTTGAAGAATGGCAGTTCTAAGAAATATTCTGAAAAAGGAATTGTTTTAGAAGAAGCCAATTTTAAAAACAATCAATATGAAGGAATCGCTATTTTTAAAGATGTAGATGGAAATGTGGTTTCCAAAGGAAAATTTACAAATGGAAAGAAAACGGGTTCTTGGCAGTTTTTCGAAAATGGAAAATTAACTCAGGAAGTCAATATGAGTGATCCTAAAAAAGTAGATGCCCTCAAAACAAAGTGATTTTTGTGTTGAAATAAATTTATAGAAAGATTTCCGTTATTGGCTCACTTTATAATTAACAAAGCTTAGGGATAGAAATCCTTTTAAAACTTTGTACCTTTGCAGCCTCATAAAAACAAATTTTATTATGAAGCGTGTTGTAGTAGGACTTTCTGGTGGTGTTGATTCTAGTGTTGCTGCTTATTTGTTGCAACAGCAAGGCTATGAGGTTATTGGTCTTTTTATGAAAAACTGGCATGATGATTCGGTTACGATTTCAAATGATTGCCCGTGGTTAGAAGACAGTAATGATGCCTTGTTAGTAGCTGAAAAGTTAGGAATTCCATTTCAAACCGTTGATTTAAGCGAACAATACAAAGAAAAAATCGTTGATTATATGTTCAACGAATACGAAAAAGGGAGAACTCCAAATCCCGATGTACTTTGTAACCGCGAGATAAAGTTTGACGTTTTTATGAAAATCGCCTTAAGTCTAGGTGCCGATTATGTGGCAACGGGACATTACTGCCGAAAAAATGAAATTGAAGTTGACGGAAAGCCAGTATACCAATTACTTGCTGGTGTAGATAATAATAAAGATCAATCTTATTTTCTGTGTCAATTATCGCAAGAACAATTGGCTAAATCGCTGTTCCCAATTGGAGAACTGACTAAACCTCAAGTACGTGAAATAGCAGCTGAAATGGAATTGGTTACAGCCGAAAAGAAAGATTCGCAAGGATTGTGTTTCATTGGAAAAGTACGTCTTCCAGAATTTTTGCAACAAAAATTACAGCCGAAAGAAGGTATTATTGTTCAAATTGATAAAAGTAATCCGGTGTATGATAGTATCATTCCAGAAGGATTGTCAGAAGAAGAAACGTTGTCTTTAGCAGCAAAACCAATTCAATATACGCCTCAAATGGGTAAGACTGTTGGTAAACATCAAGGAGCTCATTATTTTACCATTGGACAGCGAAAAGGCTTGAATGTGGGGGGTACTGCTGAAGGACTATTTGTTATTGCAACCGATGTGGTTTCGAATACCATTTATACCGGAATGGGAAGCCATCATCCGGGATTGTTCAGAAAGGCTTTGTTTATAGAAAAATCAGAAGTGCATTGGATTCGTAAAGATTTGGCTTTAGCCAATGGAGAAACGATGAAAGTAATGGCTAGAATTCGATACAGACAGCCTTTGCAAGAAGCTATTTTGCATCAGTTTGCATCAGGCATGTATGTGTCTTTTGAAGAACCACAATCAGCCATTACCGAAGGACAATTCGTAGCCTGGCATTTGGGTGATGAATTAGTTGGCTCGGGTGTGATTTCTTAGTTGGACTTTCGAAAAAAAAGCAATAAATTTAAGTGATTAATTCTTTTAGAAGATTAATCACTTTTTTTTCTGCTTATATTGGTACTATGAAAAAGCTCGTTTTGTTTTTTTTACTATTGTTCCCTCTTTTGACTTTTTCGCAAGAAGAAGCCTGGGTGTATTTTAATGCCAAAGCAAATGAGCAATACTTCATAGATAATCCTTTGATGATGTTGTCTCAACGTGCTTTAGACAGGCGAAGCAATCAAAATATTCCTTTGGATTTTAAAGATGTTCCCATCAATCAAAATTTTATCAATACTGTTAGTGCTGTTTCAGGAATTAAAGTAATGGCTAAATCCAAATGGCTCAATGCCATTCATGTGAGAGGAACTCAAAGCCTAATTAATTCTTTAAAAAATTTTGGTTTTGTTGCCAAAGTTGATTTTGCTGATAAAACTTTGAATACTACCAATAAGATTGTTGCCACTTCTAAAGCTGTAGAACTACAAAAAAACGATTTAAAAAAAGAGAAAACGGTTTATGCTTATGGTGGATCGGCTGTACAAGTAGAAATGTTAAACGGTCAGCTTTTACATCAGCAAAATTATACGGGTTCGAGAAAAATAATTGCAGTTTTAGATTCTGGTTTTCCGGGTGTTGATAAAGTGCTTCCTTTTAAGCGTTTAAGAGATAATAACCAGATTTTAGGTGGTTATAATTTTGTGAGGAGGAATAATGATATCTTTTCTCTCGATTCGCACGGAACTTTTGTGCTTTCAACTATGGGAGCTTATGTCGAAAACGTATTGATAGGTACGGCTCCCGATGCTTCTTATTATTTGTTTGTTACTGAAGATGTTGTTTCAGAAAATCCTGTTGAAGAATCCTTGTGGGTGGAAGCAGCTGAAAAAGCAGATAGTTTGGGAGTGGATATTATTAGTAGTTCGCTGGGATATACTGAATTTGATAATCCGGCATACAATCATAATTATAGCGATAGAAACGGCACTAGTGCTTTTATTTCTAAAGGCGCTGAAATTGCTTATAGTCGTGGTATGTTGGTAGTAGTGTCTTCCGGGAATGACGGAGGAACTAAAAGTCCTTATATGGGAGTTCCAGCCGATGCTCCTTCGGTAATTACAGTTGGAGCGGTGCGAGCCGATAAAACGATAGCTAGTTTTAGTTCGATAGGACCTTCTTTTGATGGTCGCATAAAACCAGATGTGATGGCTCAGGGAGAAAAAACAGTTGTTTCAGATGAAAATGGAGGTAGCATTTTTTTAAGTGGAACTTCTTTTTCGGCTCCCATAATTTCAGGTATGTTAGCCTGTTTATGGCAAGCTTTTCCTGATAAAACCAATCAGGAAATAAAAGAATTAATGCTTCAATCGGCAACTAAATATACCGCACCAGATAATCAATATGGTTATGGAATTCCTGATTTTAGTTTGGCGTTAAGCAAAGGCGTCGCATTAAAAAGCGAAAAGACCGTATACTATATTGCTTATCCCAATCCTACTTCCGATTTTGTTGCTGTAGATTTTCCTCCCAGTTTCAATTCGGGGACAGTTTTGTTTTATAGTGTTTTAGGGCAAAAAGTTTTAGAAAAAAAAGTGGATGAAATTCATGCTAAATTCTCTTTAGAATCGTTAAATAGAGGGATATATTTTTATAAAATCGAATCGGATTCGGTTTCGAAGAGCGGAAAAATAATTAAAAAGTAGTTTTAATGAATAGAATAACCACACTTTTCAATATTAAATATCCTATAATTCAGGCAGGGATGGTTTGGGTAAGTGGTTATAAGTTAGCCAGTGCAGTAAGTAATGCTGGAGGTTTGGGTTTGTTAGGAGCCGGTTCGATGTATCCAGAAGTTTTAAGAGAACACATCCAAAAATGTAAAAAAGCAACTTCGAAACCTTTTGGTGTGAATATCCCGATGTTGTATCCCAATATCGAAGAAATCATGAAAATTATTGTTGACGAAGGAGTGAAAATTGTTTTTACATCAGCTGGAAACCCGATGACTTGGACGCCATATTTAAAAGAAAATGGCATTACGGTAGTGCATGTGGTGAGTAGCACAAAATTTGGATTAAAAGCTCAACAAGCAGGTGTCGACGCCATTGTTGCTGAGGGTTTTGAAGCAGGCGGTCATAACGGAAGGGATGAAACAACCACTTTTACTTTAATCCCCATGGTGAAAGAACAAATAAAAATTCCTATTATTGCAGCTGGTGGTATTGCCAATGGGAGAGGAATGCTTGCAGCGATGGTTTTAGGAGCTGATGGAGTTCAAATAGGAAGCCGATTTGTGGCTTCAATAGAATCTTCGGCACATGATAATTTTAAGCAAGTGGTTTTAAATACAAAAGAAGGTGGTACATATTTGACCTTGAAAGAGTTGACTCCAGTGCGCTTGATAAAGAATAAGTTTTTTGAAGATATTCAGGAATTGTATGCCAAGTGTCCTACGAAGGTGGATTTGTCTCAATTGTTAGGAAGAGCACGTGCCAAAAAAGGAATTTTTGAAGGAGATGTAATAGAAGGGGAATTAGAAATAGGCCAGATTGCAGGATTAATTCACGAAATAAAATCTGCCGAAGCCATTGTGTTAGATACAATGCAAGAATATCAGTTAGCCAAAAAGGAAGTGGCTAATTTTTTATTTTAAAATAAATTGAAATGACAAAAATCAAATGTTTTTATATATGCTTACTGTTTTTAGGACTTGGAGTACAGCAATCCTATAGTCAAACTTATAGATTCAAAACTTCTGGCTTTAGCGTTTTAGAAAAAAACGAAAAAGGAAAATGGGGGAAATGGTCTGATTTAAGTTTGGTTAATATTCTGGTGACTTTAGACACCAATAAAAATAGGATTTTAGTTTATTCTCAAAATATTCAATTGTTTGAGATTTTAACTTATCAGCCGGAATCAGAATCAGAAAGCGATTTAGTTTATTCTTTTACCTGTAAAGATAATGATGGAATTGATTGTACCGTTTCTATTATTACCCGCAAAAAGCAAGAAAATCGAAAGCAATTATACATCACTTATAACGATCATGTGATTGTGTATAATATTTTTACGATGTAAAGGCTTAGTTTTATTCATTTTCAATATCCTTGATAAACTCATCATATTCCAAATAAAAACGTTCTAAAGCGTCCATTTTTTCATTGTAAAAATCAAAAATGGAATCCCAATAGTTTCGGTTGCTAAAACCAACACCTAGTTTTTCTACCCAAATGCGACTGATTGTTTTTCCGTTTTCTAAAACATAGTCTTTTTCGAAAACTAAATCAGCAATAAATTCCTCTTCTAAGATGTTCTTTAAGGCTTCCAGTTTTTCAAAGTAAGCGATTCTTTTTTCATTATTACGGGGTTCAATATCAATAAGAACTTGCGCTTTTTTATTGTCTACAAAAAACTTAAAAGAAAAATCTTTAATCTTAGTATCATACAACATCCATTTTCTAGGATATTTTTCGGCAAATGTGACCCAGAATTCTCGTTTTAATCTTTGTGTTTCTTCTTTACTATACATTTTATGAATGCTTTGGTTTTAGAAAACTTGTGCAAACTTATTTTCTAAAGTATATTTATGTTTTATTTGCAAAAATAGACTTTGATTATGGATTTTCAATATTTTTTAAAATTTATACCTCAATTAATTCAAGAGGAACTTCCTGCGGCTGTTTCTCATGAAAAGATGATGCCATTACAACGCAAGGAGCTTTTAGAAAAAATAAATTTTAAAGAAATCAATCCTAAAGAAGCCGCAGTGACCATGTTGTTTTATCCTAAAAACAAAGAAACACATTTGGTTCTCATTGTTCGAAATTCATACCAAGGAGTGCATTCAGCTCAAATTGCTTTTCCAGGAGGAAAATTCGAACCGGAAGATACCGATTTTCAAACAACCGCTTTGAGAGAAACAGAAGAGGAAGTAGGAATTAGTCGCGATAAAATCGAAATTATAAAAGCATTTAGTTCATTGTATATTCCACCGAGTAATTTTATGGTGTATCCTTTTTTAGGAATATGCAAAGAAGAAATTCAATTCGTTCCAGATGCTGTAGAAGTAGCGTCTATTATCGAATTGCCTTTGACTGTTTTTATGGATGACAGTATTTTAACCATCGAAAATTTATCAACTTCTTATGCTTCTTTGATTGAAGTTCCCGCTTTTAAGATTGATGGACATATTGTTTGGGGTGCAACGGCGATGATGTTAAGCGAATTGAGAGATGTTTTAAACTCCGTTTTAGTTGATGAAAAGTAATAGTTTACCAAGAGTACAATCAGAGTTCTCCAATAATATTTTTGTAATTTTACAATACAATTTTTAAAAACAAATCACAGTTTATGGGACTATTTAAAAGAAATCCTTTTGGACATATCTTATTTCTAAAAAAATGGCTGATCCGTTTTTTTGGAAGCTGTACTCATAGACGTTATAGAGGTTTTAATGATTTGCAAATCGAAGGTTCGGAGATTATTCGAAATTTACCCGATACCAATGTACTTTTTATCTCCAATCATCAAACTTATTTTGCCGATGTAGTAGCGATGTTTCATGTGTTTAATGCCAGTTTAAGCGGACGAATCGATTCGATTAAAAATATCGGATACCTTTGGGAGCCAAAGATGAATATTTATTATGTGGCAGCGAAGGAAACCATGCGTTCTGGATTGTTGCCTAAAATATTGTCTTATGCAGGAGCCATTCCTGTTGAAAGAACCTGGCGTTCGGAAGGCGTAGATGCGACTGAGAAAAAAGCAGTAAATCCTAACGATACCGAAAATATCAAAAAAGCACTTAATGATGGTTGGGTGATTACTTTTCCTCAAGGAACAACCCGTTCTTTTAAGCCTGTTCGAAAAGGAACAGCACATATTATCAAACAACATCGCCCTATTGTAGTTCCTATTGTGATTGATGGATTTCGACGTTCTTTTGACAGAAAGGGAATTCGAATGAAAAAGAAAGGAATTCTACAATCTTTTATCATCAAAGAACCACTTGAAATTGATTATGATAATGATACAATTGACGAAATTGTCGAAAAAATAGAATATGCAATTGAGCAACATCCTTCTTTTTTAAAGGTAATTCCAGCCGAAGAATTAGAAGAACAAGAACAATTGAACAAATTGCGTCAATGGGAAATTGAATAAGCTATATTGTCCTTAGCTTCCGCAGTCGAGCGTCAAATGTTTGAAGAATACGTAAAAAGAAAATCTGTTTGAGCGTAGCGAGTTATTTTCTTTTAGACTCGAGCCGAAGGCGAACAGAGCGAAGCTAA
>JBDLTG010000043.1:0-22904 GCA_039805885.1 Bacteroidota bacterium | reverse complement strand
ACTTTAATTTAATTCCAAATATATAAAAAATACCTTAATAAAAACAGATGTTTTAAACTAGCCCCGATAGCAGTGGAAATCCTTTTTTGAGTTTTTTCGAAAAAAAGATTGTAACGAATAGCGGGAAATAGCTCCAAAAAAAATCCCCAACTACTTTTGTAATTGGGGACTCTCTTTATTGATGCGTTCTGCTTGCTGCTACTGCATTCTGAGTACTATTCGTTTACAATAACCCATTCGCCAGTTGCCAATAAGGTTTCTGCTTTTTTGTATTTCATAGATTCCGTTTTTCCGGTAGCTATTTGTTGTACCGTTACAGTATCGTTGCGATTGATTTTTGGCATCTCTCTCACGATAGTTTCAGTTACCTGACGTTGTTGTGTTTCTCCAGCTTCACGATTGATATTCTCGCTATTTGGAATTTCGTCTTTTGTTAATTGTAATTTTTCTTTTGGACGAACTACTTCTCTTGCTTCTTCAATTTCCGGAACTGCTTGTTGAGGTAAATCACCTTTGAATAAGAATGAAATTACTTCTTTGTTGATTCCGTTCAACATGCTGTTGAATAAATTGAAAGCTTCAAATTTATAGATAAGCAAAGGATCTTTTTGTTCGTGAACGGCTAATTGAACCGATTGTTTCAATTCGTCCATTTTACGCAAGTGTTTTTTCCAAGCTTCATCAACAATAGAAAGTGTGATGTTTTTCTCGAAATCAGCTACTAATTGTCTTCCTTCAGTTTCATACGCTTTTTTCAAATCAGTCACTACACTTAGCGATTTTACGCCATCAGTAAATGGAACTACAATGCGCTCAAACTGATTGTTTGGATCTTCATAAATGTTTTTAACAATAGGTAAAGCTTCTCTGGCACTACGCTCACATTTTTCAGTGTAATAGTGTAAAGCTTCTTTATATACTTTTCCAGTCAATTCGATTTCTGTTAATCTTGAAAATTCAGCTTCAGTTACTGGAGAAGTGATAGAAAAATAACGGATTAAATCAAATTCGAAAGTCTTGTAGTCATTTGTTGCTTTGGTGTTTTGAACAAAAAGTTCGCAAGTATCATACAACATATTAGCGATATCCAGTTTCAAACGCTCACCAAACAAAGCATGACGACGACGTTTGTAAACTACTTCACGTTGTGCATTCATAACGTCATCATATTCTAATAAACGTTTACGAACACCAAAGTTGTTTTCTTCTACTTTTTTCTGAGCACGTTCGATAGATTTAGTCATCATCGAATGTTGGATTACTTCACCTTCTTCCAATCCCATTCTGTCCATTACTTTAGCTACTCTTTCAGAACCAAATAAACGCATTAGGTTGTCTTCAAGAGAAACATAAAATTGAGAACTTCCCGGATCTCCTTGACGACCGGCACGACCACGCAACTGACGATCCACACGACGCGAATCATGACGCTCAGTACCAACGATGGCTAATCCACCAGCAGCTTTTACTTCAGGAGTCAATTTAATATCGGTACCACGACCAGCCATGTTTGTTGCAATGGTTACCACTCCGGCTTTTCCTGCTTCTTCAACAATTTGAGCTTCCTGTTTGTGCATTTTTGCATTCAATACGTTGTGAGTTACACCACGCATTTTCAACATTCGGCTTAATAATTCAGAAATCTCAACAGAAGTTGTTCCAATAAGTACTGGACGACCAGCATTAGATAATTGAGTTACATCTTCGATAACTGCATTGAATTTTTCACGAGTCGTTTTGTAGATGAAATCTTCTTTATCATGTCTTGAAATTCCTCTGTTTGTTGGGATTTCAACAACATCTAATTTGTAGATTTCCCAAAGTTCTCCAGCTTCAGTAACTGCAGTACCGGTCATTCCACCTAGTTTGTTGTACATTCTAAAGTAATTTTGCAAAGTTACCGTTGCAAAAGTTTGAGTAGCCGCCTCGATTTTTACGTTTTCTTTGGCTTCAATCGCTTGGTGTAATCCGTCAGAATAACGACGACCATCCATGATACGACCTGTTTGCTCATCGACAATCATAATTTTGTTGTCCATGATCACATATTCCACGTCTTTTTCAAAAAGACTGTAAGCTTTTAAAAGCTGTGTCAAAGTATGAATACGTTCGCTTTTGATACTGAAATCTTGAAATAATCTTTCTTTCTCTTCAGCTTCAGCGTCTTTGTCTAATTTTTTCTTTTCGATGTTAGCAATTTCAGTTCCAATATCCGGTAAAACGAAAAAGTCAGCATCAGTATCTCCTGAAAGGAATTTGATTCCGTTGTCAGTCAATTCTACTTGATTATTTTTTTCTTCGATAACAAAATACAATGCTTCGTCAACCTTTGGCATTTCGCGGTTGTTGTCCTGCATGTATTGGTTTTCGGTTTTTTGAAGCAATTGTTTGATTCCTTCTTCACTCAAAAACTTAATCAAAGCTTTGTTTTTTGGTAAACTTCTGTAAGCTCTTAAAAGCATGAAACCACCCTCTTTAGTGTTTCCTTCTTTGATTAATCTTTTAGCTTCAGTCAAGAAACCTGTTGCTAATTGACGTTGTAATCCAACAAGAGTTTCGATTTTTGGTTTTAACTCGTTGAATTCATGACGGTCTCCTTGTGGAACCGGACCAGAAATAATCAATGGTGTTCTGGCATCATCAATTAATACCGAATCCACCTCATCGACAATAGCAAAATTATGTTTTCTTTGAACCAAGTCTGATGGCGAGTGTGCCATGTTGTCTCTCAGGTAATCAAAACCAAATTCGTTATTGGTACCATAAGTAATATCAGCATCATATGCTTTTTTTCTGCCTTCTGAATTCGGTTGGTGATTGTCGATACAATCAACAGTCATTCCGTGGAATTCGAATAAAGGTGCTTTCCAGGTACTATCACGTTTAGCCAAATAGTCATTCACTGTTACTAAATGCACTCCATTTCCAGTCAATGCATTTAAATATAATGGCAAGGTTGCAACTAAAGTTTTTCCTTCTCCTGTTTGCATTTCGGCAACTTTACCTTGATGCAAAACCATACCACCTATTAATTGCACATCATAGTGAATCATATCCCAGGTAATTTCTTTACCAGCAGCATTCCATTTGTTTAACCAAACAGCCTTGTCTCCTTCAATAGATACGTAGGTTTTTGTAGCCGAAAATTCACGATCTTTTGCAGTTGCAGTAACCGTGATTTCATTATTTTCTTTGAAACGTTTTGCTGTTTCTTTAACCACAGCAAAAGCTTCAGGAAGAATATCCATTAAGGTTTTTTCTGAAATAGCATAGGCTTCTTTTTCAAGATTGTCAATCTCTACATAGATGTCTTCTCTTTTGTCGATGTCTTCAATGCCTTCTACTTCAGCTTTTAAAGCTTCTATTTTAGTATCGGCAGCAGCGCGAGCCTCTTTGATGACTTCTTTAAAATAAGCTGTTCTGTCTCTAAGTTCATCGTGAGATAAAGCACTTAATTGACTTTCGAAAGTTTTTATTTTATTGATATAAGGTTGTAAAGCTTTAACATCTTTCTCCGATTTGTCTCCGACAAAAGCTTTAATAATGCTGTTTATAAAACTCATAATGGGTTTGTATTTCTAAATTAATTGTCTCTCTATGTTGAACCAAAAAAAAAGCCTCTTTTGAGACTTTTTCTTAGTTTTTTTTAATATTCATCCTCATTCCAAAGATAATCTTCGTCAGTAGGGTAATCCGGCCAAATTTCTTCCATTGACTCATATATTTCGCCTTCATCTTCAATAGATTGTAGATTTTCTACTACTTCTAATGGAGCTCCTGCACGTATAGCGTAATCAATAAGTTCGTCTTTGTTAGCAGGCCATGGGGCATCACTAAGATAGGATGCTAATTCTAATGTCCAATACATCTTTTGTCGATTTAGTTTTGTGCAAAAATAAATTTTTTACTGAAAAAGACAAGTAAAAAACCATTTATTTTTAATTAAATTTAAGAACGTGTTTTTTTAAATTCCAAAAAAGAAATTCCAAATTCCAAAAATCGTCTTTGAAGGCTTGGAATTTGGGATTTTAAAATTGGAATTTTAAGAAAGTTTTTACTTTCTAGGAATCCATTTTACTTCCTCGGCGTTTAAATCATGGGACAACTTTCGTGCCAACACAAAAAGATAGTCAGAAAGTCGGTTTAAATAGCTAATAACTATTTCAGAGACTGCTTCGTTATGACTTAAATGCACGGTTAGGCGTTCGGCACGGCGACAAATACAGCGTGCAATATGACAATGTGACACAGTAGGATGACCACCTGGCAAAACAAAATGAGTCATTTGAGGCAACTCCATTTCCATTGCGTCAATTTCTTTTTCTAATAATTCGATATCAGTTGCTATAATTCCTAATTTTTGTAAACGAGGAGCACCATTTTTTAAAATTTCTTTTTCAGCTGGTGTTGCCAAAATAGCTCCCACAGTAAAAAGACGGTCTTGAATTTCTATTAAGATTTCTTTGTAATGCGAATTGATGTCCTGATCCCGAATCAAACCGATATAAGAATTCAATTCATCGACAGTTCCATAACTTTCTATTCGGATATCATCTTTAGGAACGCGGGTTCCTCCAAAAAGCGAGGTGGTTCCTTTGTCTCCTGTTTTAGTATATATTTTCATTTTAGTAAAAGTTAAGTGTTAATAGGTTAGAAGTTAGAAGTTAGAAGTGGGATGTTCGTAGATTAAGAACATATAATTAATTATTGGAATTTGAAACCCAAAACCCCTTAACTCTTAACATCTAACTTTTTTCTGGTGTCGCTTTCAATCAATCCGTCTCTTAACCGAATAATTCGGTGCGCATAGGATGCAATTTCTTCTTCGTGTGTTACTAAAATCACCGTATTTCCATTTTCATGAATCTCATTAAAAAGTTTCATGATTTCTACCGATGTTTTACTGTCTAAATTTCCTGTGGGTTCATCAGCAAGAATAATCGAAGGTTTGTTGACTAAAGCTCTGGCTACAGCCACACGTTGGCGTTGTCCTCCCGAAAGTTGGTTGGGTTGGTGATCCATTCGGTCAGCAAGATCTACTTGTTTTAATACTTCAGTCGCTCTTTTATTGCGTTCTGATTTTGGGTGTCCTGCATAAATCATTGGTAAAGCCACATTGTCTAAGGCTGTAGTTCGGGGTAATAAATTGAAAGTTTGGAAAACAAAACCAATTTCTTTGTTGCGAATTTCGGCTAGTTCATCGTCCTTCATTTTACTGACATCTTTTCCGTTTAAAATATAACTTCCGGATGTTGGAGTATCTAAACAACCTAAAAGATTCATTAATGTCGATTTTCCAGAACCTGAAGGTCCCATAAGCGCTACATATTCACCTTTTTTTATTTCTAAATCAATACCTTTTAGTACATAAACGATTTCGTTTCCCAGAATAAAATCCCGTTTAATATTAGATATTTTAATTAATGGTTTTGACATTTTGATATAAGATTTACTGCTTTGATGGACTCAGCCTGATATTTAAGTTTTGGTTTAAAAGTACAAAAGACTTTTGAATTATCGATAAGTACGGTTTTTTAAAATTTTGTTATGTTTTATACTCAAAAAGGGATTTTGCTATTTGTGTAATTCTGTTTGGTTTTTAGATAATTCGGGTGTTTTTTATGGGATTGTCATAATTTATTTAATTAGTTGTATAATTTTTGGTTTAAAATTGAATATGATGCAAACCAATGTAGCTTTGTTTAATAAATTTTACAAAAACAAAATTATGAAAAGAAGTACGTTGTTATTAGGTGTTGCGTTGATTGCTTTAGGATTTACCTCTTGTAAAGATGAGAAAGAAGTTCAGGCAAAGAAAACAGTTGAAACATATGTAGTATATGTAGATTCTTTGGAGAATGTTTCTGCAGCAGACGCTAAAACAAATTGGGAAGCAATAGATGCAGCATATCAGGTAAAAGTGAATGAGGCTGAAACTGCTTTAGTAAATCTAAAAGAAAGTGCTAAAGAACAGGAAGATATTAATGCCAGTAAAGCTAAATATGATGCTTTGAAAGCTAAAATTGAAGCAGAGAATGTAGCAGTAGCTCCAGTTCAAAATTCGAAACAAAAACTGAGAAATACTTTGTTTGGTGAAGGGAAAATTGGAGAAGATATGAGTTTTAGTTGGGTAAATAAAGATAATATTTTAAGTGTATATGAATCTTTTTTTCAATCGTATAAAGACAATAAAGGAGATTTTTCGAGAGAAGATTATGATGAAGTGAAGTTGATGTATGAAGGATTAGATAGTAGAAAAAATACTGTTGAAAAAGAAGGATTATCTTCAGATGACAATGCTAAAATTGCTTCTATAAAATTTAAATTTGCACCAATGTTAAAAGTAAACAGAATTGGAGCCAAATCAGAAGAAATGGCTAAAGCAAAAGAATAATTGATTAAATGTTAATAGGTGTTTGTTTAGGAAAATGACAGTCAGCAATGGCTGTCATTTTTTTTAGGTGCGAATGATAAAATGTTCTTTGGGTTGTTCTCTTCTAAAGAAAACCAATCCCCACTGGAAAGTATCAATAGTTACGGTAACTTTTGGGTGTTTTTTTATCATTTCCCAAGCTTCTTCCATTTCGGTTGACCAATGAATATCATCGAAAATCCAAATAGAATCGTTTGTAATTGTAGGTAATAAAAGTTCAAAATATTCTAAAGTAGCTTGTTTAGAATGATTGCCGTCGAAGTAAATCAGGTTGTAAGTTGTGAGTTGTAAGTTATGAGTTGTGAGGTATGCTGAAAATTCAGTTGTAGCGCATTCTACATTATTAATATTGAATAATTGTAATTTTTTTTTTGCAATTGCCATTGTGTTTGGGCAAGCTTCTAATGTTATAACAGAAGCTTTTGGATTACCTAAGGCTAGGGCAGAAGTGGCTAATCCTAACGAAGTGCCTAATTCTAAAATAGTTTCTGGCTGAAAATAATTGGTAATTCTGTATAATAATTGCGCACGTTTTGGTGAAATCCCCGCTGTTTTGGCTATTTGGGCAATAATTCGGGTATTTGATTTAAAAACTTTAGATCCAGCTCCAAAATCAGTGACTTCAATGCTGTTTTTGTTTTCTAAAAGTGTATTTCGATATTCTTGTAAAAGGGAATATTGCTTCGCCTGTTCGCTCCCGCTCGGGTCAGGTTTTGATTTTTTGTCATAAAAACATTTGGTAATCAGAGTGAATACAAAAGGGGAGTGTACCGCATGTTCGTTCTTAGAATGCCAAAGGAATTTTATATAAGCTTTAATTTGGAAAAACATAGATTTAATAAAGGGTTTACGCTTTTTACTTCTAAAAAAAATGCCACAGATTTAAGAGATTTACACAGATTAATCCATGCTAATCTTTTAAATCTGTGGCAAAAATAAAAGAATTTATTTTGAAGGAGATTATTTGTGTTTTTTAATACACACTTTTCTAAAATCAATTGGAAAACCTTCGTATTGCAATAAAATTCTACCTTCGGTAACGGAGGATTCAATGCCTTCATTTACTAATTTTCCATTTAGTTTTTGAGTGATTATGCCATTTTTCGAAATAACAACTAAGGTGTTCCATTCTCCAATAGCTTTTTCGGCATCAAGAAAACGTTTGGCAACGACACTTTTTCCTGGTTCTGTTTTCTTTCCATTGATGTTTAAAGTTACTTCCTGGAGGAAAACAAAATCCCCAGTTGCACCTTCTTTTATTTGAAACTGAATTCCTTTTGGCCACAAAACATCTGGAGTTTCGGATGGGACAAGGTACATTACGCCACTATTTTTAGAATTATTTTTTTTAGCAAATTGAGTATCGGTGTTCCAACGGTATTCTACTGTCAATTGGAAATTACGAAACGATTGTTCCGACATTAGGTAACCCGCTTTGGGTCCGTACATTCGAATCATATTATTTTCTACCGAAAAAAGCTCAGCTGCATTGTTGAGTTTGCCTTTTTCTTCGCCAAAAGCATACCATCCTTTTAAGTCTTTTTGGTTAAAAAGAGCAATGCGTTTTTGGGCGTTACTATTTTGCGAAAATAAAAATAGAATGATAAGTAGTAAACGATAGATTGGATTCATAATGTTGGGATTTTGAATTTTATGTTTGGATAAAAGCTAAATTAGATAAATTCTTCTCTTAGCGGAGTGAAGCTATCTACCAGTTTTACATATTCGGTTAGGGTTTGGATACAATGATTTAGGTTGGATGCAATTTTAAAAACATCTCCCTCGTTCAAAAGATATTCTCTGTCTTCCACAAACAATTTTAAAGAACCAGAAGCTACATAGGTAATTTGTTCGTGGACATGATTATGAGGAGGGTCTGGAGTTTCCATCGGGCCATTAAGGAATTCCATTACAGTAACCATCAAATGGTCAAGATGAACTACTTTTCGCATCAATGATGGATTGGAGTTGATGGCTTCAAAACCTTCTGTGCTTTTTATTACTTCCATGAGAGTTTGTTTATAGGGAGCTCAAAGTACTAAAATATTTTTCTATTACACAATTCATCTTGTCTTTATGTATAAGAGGTTTTAATCTTTTTGATTCATGAGTTTAAAATAGGGACTATTTGATATGAATATTTTGGGTATCTTCCTGAATCAGCCAAGGTCTTTTGTCTTCAGATTTTGCGGTTATTTTGCAATTTGTAAAAGTAATAGCATCGGCATGTCTCACAAAAAAGCCAAACGCATTCGTGTTCCCAAAGTAACTGCCTTCGGGATATTTACCATCGTATTCCATAACCGTTTGATTGGTCGTTTGAATTCCTCCTTTCAATTCGAAATTTAGATTTTCAAAAGTTACATTCTGAATGTTATGTCCTTTTATTCCTGTAATAATCGAAGGATATTGTTGGGTAAAATTAGTTCCCATGATATTTTTAAAATAAATATTTGAAATAGTTCCAATGCGGGTTTTTCTATTAGGAACAGTTCTTTTTCTGTCGGCTAACAGGATAAAAATGGCTTGTCCACAATTTGAAATTTGGCAATCGCGAAAATTTAAATTATCAATTACAGCTCCATCCATGGATTCTATACAGAAAGCGGAATTTTGATAGGCATTTTTTAGTGTGAGTTTAGAAACATCAAAGTTCATAAAACTTCCTAAACCGTCCGTGCCCAATTTAAAGCAATTTCCCGCTTTTACATTCAGTTTGTCTAAAGTGCATCGTCTTACAATAATGTCTTTACAGCCGTATTCGCTACCACTTTTAAAACAAATACCATCGTCTTCTGATTCAATATAGCTGTCTTCAATAAGTACTTTATGACAGTCCACAATATCAATACCATCACGATTGGGTGTAAGTTGTCCTGTGTTTACTTTTATTTTTTGAATAATAATATTTTCAGATTCAATATAAACCTGAGTCCAACAAGCAGGTTTGATAAGGTTGATATTAGATACAGTCACAGTATTACAACCTACAAAGGCAAGAATAGAAGGACGATCTTTTTCGGTGCCAATTTCTTTTACATGCATCCAAGGTTCAAAATCACCTTGTCCGTTAATCGTTCCGCCTCCAGTTATGGTTACATTTTTAACTTTGTTACCGTAAATTAATCTTCTTTGGCAATCTTGAAGCATTCTATTAGGGTATTTTGTGTCAATAAGATGATGTGGGTAATCTTTTTCATCATCTGATTTTATTCCTAAAATAGTGGCTGAAATATCAATTTTCAAGGTTAAATTGTTTACTAATAGCAGTTGTCCAGTTAAAAAAATACCTTTTTCTAAAAGCACGGTACCTCCTGACTTTTTGCAAGCATAGATAGCTTTTTGGATGGCAGCTTGGTCATTAGTTATTCCGTCTCCTTTTGCACCAAAAGCATAGACATTATAAATGGATTTCCCCGATTGGGCAATCCCATCTTGTGCAAAGAGGAATACGAATGCTAAAAAAAGATACTTATGCATACGCTAAATTTAATGTTAAAAACCATTGCTAATTTAAGGACTTAAAAAGAAACTGGGAATGAGTAAAAAATACTATTCCCAAGTCTTCTTTTCAAAACACCTCATCATAAATTAATGATGGGGTGTTTTATAGTTTTTTGCATTTAATTAAACTCTAAATGAATTTATTGATTTGGAAAGCCATAATTATTAGATACATTACCTCCTGAGGCCTGGATAGTTGCAGCAGGAATAGCTACTAAATAAAGCGGAGCATAATTTGCTGTAAAATCAGCAGGAAGGTAACCCCCAAATACCCCATTAATATTTACTTCCCAAGGCTTAGAGTCGTCATTAACAAGATCAATTCCATAAGCTACTTTTGCATACCCTGCTGTTGTAGCAGCTGTAATTTCTGGAGCTGTTAAAGGTTTGAATAATCCTTTTATAGCTAACATCGATTTCTTTAAGGTAACAGTGGCAGGAGCAATCCAGTCAGTAGCAGTACCTCTCCATCCAGGGAATAACAATGGATACAAAGGATCAGATTCGGAAACATAATTATTACCTGTTAGTATGTCATTTAAGCCCAAAGTTTGTGCTTGTGCAAGGGTATAGGTTTTTGTATATATATAGCTGGAAATAACATTACCATTAGGGAAAGTATAAGAACCGGTAGCACGAAGCGCATCAGCCATTGCTGTCATTTGCGTTTGTAGTTCGTTTACTTTCTTTCCTAATAATCCCCAACGAACTAAATCCATTTTACGTTGACCTTCTCCTCCTAACTCAAATGCACGTTCGTCTTGAATAGCAGTTAAAAGTGATGCTCCTGATTTACTATTAACATAAGTGGTAGTTTTGATAGCGTATTCAGTATCGCTTGGATTAAAAGCACGTCGACGAATTTTTAATAATTCAGTTCTGGCATTAGTATCATCTCCAAGGACTGAGTAAGTTTCGGCTAACAATAAGATCATATCACCCATACGCATTACTGGTGCATTAATACCAGCTACTCTTTGTTGTGTAGCGTATTTTTTATCTGTCATACGTGAATAATCCCATTTGTTTAAAGATAAGCCTCCAGATGTAGTGCTTCCTTTTTTAAATAAAAGCATTTTTTCGTCAGCAACTCCACCTAATCCTGTTGTGGTAACAGTAACATCACGTCTTAAATCTTTGTTGTCAAACATACCAAAATAGTAGGTGGGGAAAAAGCGTATTTGTCCATAAGCTTTTGGAGGATAGGCTGTACTACCTCCACCAGAAGGACGACCAAAAGCATAAGGACGTTCAGTGGAACTTCCTGCAGTTTGACTTACTTCAAAAATCATTTCATCGCTAATTTTATAATCCATTCCGCTTTGGAAAATAGCTTGAAAAGGATTACTGAATTTTTGTAGAGGGGTTCTTGAATCAGTAGTTACCAATTTTGCATTTCCTTCATATACTAACTTTTTTAAATAAGTGTTCGCTAATGTATAATACTTTAAATAATCGGTTCTACGGACCATTTTTCCTTTGGTGCTATGGGATTGAATGATATCTCCGTCACCTGTATAGCTAGGTGGTCTAAGCGCATAACCTCCTCTTATTAGGGCTAAACGTCCTATTAATCCTTGGACGTATTCTTTAGTCATACGGGTTGCTGTTGTAGCGTTCCCCGCCGAATTTAATCGAGACATCATTGGTTCCACTCTAATTAGATTATTTAATTCAGATTCCTGAATAATATTTCGATCTGTCAAACCTTCATTTTTATAGTCTGATTCCGATAATATTGGTTTTGTAAAGTAAATTACATCTCCCCAGTTTCTGGTTAATTCAAAATACATTGTTGCACGAATGGCAATTGCTTCACCATACAAATGCGTTAAAGTGGAGGCTTTTGTTTTGTCTGCAGCAATATAAGCAGCATTTTTTTCGAAAGCCGCAATAATCACATTGCAACGATTAATTGTTTTATAGATTCCATTCCAGGCATCTGGCGGATTATCTGCTAAAGTTGGAGTTTTGTAGTATAAGTTTTCTCCGTTATAACGTCCAGAGTTAGATACAAATTCAGGTCCTAATTCAATGTCAGAACCTACACCAGTTACTTCATAAAATAATCTGTTGGAATGTATTCCAGATTCAGAACTAACTAATTGATACGCTCCTAATAATGCTTTATCTGCTTCTGATGCCGACTGAAAAACAAATTCAGAGTCAAAATTGGAATCCGATTGGGTTTCAAGATATTCCTGACATGAGGTAAACATCATGGCAGATAAAAGTCCTAGGTATATTATTTTTCTTTTCATTTTTATATATTTTTAATTAATTACCAACTTAGAATTTAACACTTATCCCAAGAGTGAAAGTGCGTGCTTTAGGGTATGCTCCAAAGTCCATTCCAGGAGTTGGGTAAGTGCTGTTTCTACCGTTACCAGCGTCAACCTCAGGATCGTATCCAGAGTATTTTGTCCAGATCCAGGCATTTACAACCGTTGCATATACTCTTAAGTTTTGAATAGCTACTTTTTTTGATATATCTGTTGGTAAAGTATATCCTAAAGTTACGTTGTTTAATCTTAAGAATGAGCCGTCTTCAATTCCGCCTGAGTGTATTACTGCACGTTCGTGAAACGGCATATAGGTTTTTGCATTAGCATTTAATGCGCTTAAAGCAGCAGGATCATAGATTCTTACTAAATCTCCACTTGAATTTACATCAAATAAGGTATAAGCATTTTGTGTAGATGTATTGAAATTTCGGAATGGCGCTTTGTTTCCAAAAGAATTTCCTAATTTATTAGCATTGTATATATCATTACCGTAAGAACCATTAAATCCTAACAATAAATCAAATGATTTATAAGAGGCGTTAATATTGAATCCACCAGTAAATTTAGCATTAGTGTTACCTATGATGGTGGCATCGTCTGTTTCGTTAATATTTGCAGCATCAGTTGTCGTGTTTAGTTTTTTAAGTTTCATCATACCAGGGTAAGCTGCGTTCGCTGGAAGGCCAGGGAAAGTTCCTAAAACACTACTTGTGTTAGTTATTCCGGATTTTAGTGTATATGCTTTTGTGGTAGCGTTGTAATCAAAATCATCAGTTGTGTAGAATCCATCGTATTTGTATCCACGAATTAACCCAACAGGATCTCCTACTTTGAAAGCGTAATCTCCATTAAGAGGTGAGATTGTTGTTGATGCCCATCCACTGTTATAATAATTGTAATTTATTCCTTCAGAAAGTGATTCTACTTTATTTCTGTTAAAAGAAATATTCATATTAGCAGATAATTTAAAATCTCCATCTTTAAGGATATCTCCTCCCAAAGAAATCTCAAGACCAATATTACGAGTTTGACCAATATTATCCATTTGATTTTGATAACCTGTGTAAGGAGGTAGGTTTTTTGGTAACAAAAGATCTTTGGTTGTATTCCAATAGGCATCAACGGTTCCGTATAATCTATTGTCAAATAATCCATAGTCGATACCAAAATTTCTTGTTATAGTTGTTTCCCATTTTAAATTAGGGTTTATTAACATAGAAGTGGAAGGGATGTAAATACCGTTATTGATTTCATTATATGCGTATCCAGTGCTTCCTGTCCAATTCTCTGTCCATAGACCAGGAGAAATTTGGTCATTACCCACCTGACCGTAGCTTAAGCGAAATTTTAAATTGCTGATTACTTTTGAGTTTTGTAAGAATGATTCATCTGAGGCTCTCCAGGCAAAAGCAGCAGCTGGAAAATAGCCCCATCTGTTTGCAGGAGCAAAGTTGCTGGAACCATCGGCACGTAATGTTGCTGTAAATATATATTTGTCTTTAAAAGTATAGTTTACACGCCCGAAAAATGAAGCTAAATGTCCAGGAACATCATAAGTATTCTCAATTTTTACAGCGGTTTGATCTCCTTGCTGACTCATTAAAGCAAATGCTCTGTTGTAATCAAATGAAATAGGATAATTAATACCGGAAAGACTAGTGTTTTCGCCTTCTTTACTGTTTATCTCTTGTCCTACTAACACATTTAAACTGTGATTTTCTCCTAGTTTTAAGAATTTATAATTAGCAGTATTTACTAAACGATATCCTTTTTCATAATTTTTACTAATTGTAGCATCTCCTCCTCTTACACCAACAGTGTTTTTTGCAAATGCACCGGTAAATTGATAGCGTGAACTGTAATTTCTAGTTGTACCATAATCAGTACGTAAAGTTAAGGCATCATTTATTTTCCAGTTGATTGCAAGGTTGGCTCTGTATTTTTGACGCTCTGTTTTGTCATAGATATCCTTGATCACTAAGATCGGGTCATACTGTGGTTTAACATAAGCTTCAAAAAGTCCAAGATCAGCGGTAGGATCTCCTAAAGGAGTAACTGGAGTATAACGAGAAGCATTAGTTAGTCTCGAGCCTACTGCACTAGTTTGTGATTCGCTTCCAAAAACTTCCTGATCACTGTAATACATATCTGCTTCAAAATCAAGATTCTTAGCGATTTCACTTTTTATTTTTGCCAATACATTAGTTCTTTTGTAATATGACTCTATTTTTAAACCATTATCGTCTAATTTATCAAAAGAAACACTGTATTTGGTTTTTTCATTACCACCGCTTATGGTAATATTATGATTTTGTGCAGTTGTACTTCTAACCACTTCTCTTTCCAGATCTCTGTAAGCAGCAGTTTTGTATGCATTTATTCCTGCTGGATTTAAGCTGCTATTTGTAGTTCCAAGTCCATACTCACTTGCCCATGCGGTAGCATTACCAAAAAGAGTTCCATAGTCCCAATTTAGTTTTACAAAATCATAGCCATCTAATGCCCCCAGATATTTTGCAGGAGATTTAATTTGAGTGCTACCGGTGTAGGTGACAGTTGTTTTTCCAGCAACTGGTGTTTTGGTAGTAACAAGAATAACTCCATTGGCACCACGGGCTCCATAAATGGCAGTTGACGAAGCATCTTTTAATACATCAATGCTAGCAATTTGAGATGCTGGAATGTCATTAATATTGCTTACCGGAAAACCATCTACAATAAATAAAGGATCATTACTTTGTGTGATAGAACCACCACCACGTACTCTGATTGAAACTTTGGAGTCAGGACGACCGTCCAATGCTGTTACAGTAACACCAGGCATTTTTCCTTGCATTGCTGAAGCAACATTGGCTACCGGATATGCAGCAAGATCTTTCCCTTTTACAGAAACAACAGATCCGGTAAGGTCTTTTCTTTTAGCTGTCCCGTATCCTACAACAACAATTTCTTCTAATTGATTGCTTTCTTCTTTTAAACTAATATTGATTGTGGTTTTTCCATTTACTGATGATTCAGTTGTTTTGTAACCAATATAACTAAATTGTAATATTTCTTTAGAATCAAGATTTATACTGTAATTACCATCTAAATCTGTAGAAGCTCCTTTTTTAGTGCTTTTAATAAGAACAGTAACTCCTGGTAAAGGCATTCCAGTTTTGGCATCTTTGACAACTCCTTTAATGTTTGTTTGTTGTCCAAGCATTGGTAAATAAAAGAGTATTCCAAGTAGAATGAAATAATACTTCTTGTTTATTGTATCCATATTTTTTTTTGCTTTTGGTTTTTAATTTGAATTTTAATAATTGTTTTAGTTTTTGTGATGTTTAGCTTTTTTGCATAGATAGAATTGGTTTAAGTTAGAAGATAGGTTTGATTTAATGTAATCGATTGCATCGTGTAGGCTAAAGTAATAAAAACAAATAATAATTAGTATTAAAATGTATGGGAAATAATATATTGTGTAAAAAAAAGCGAATAAAAATATGTTATGTGTTTTTTATCGTTATTTTTTGAGAAATAAGAGGTTGTTTTTGTAGATTACTAATATTCTGTTAAAATTTTAGGATTTATTATTAGCGAATTGATTCTATTTTGTTAGAGTAAAAGAAATTAAAAAATGTGTTGTTGAGTAAATAAGTAGATTTGTGAGAAACAAATACTAATTCAGTAGAGATAAATTAGTGGTAAAAAAAAAATCATCTGATATTTTGAAATAATACCAGATGATTTTTTGTATCAGCAGAAATGAGAATTTCTTAAGAGCTAACTAAACTAGTTTGCGTTGTTTTTTCCTCAACCTCTGCTTTTTTTCTCCAATAATTGGCTAATAAAGAACCCGAAACATTCATCCATGGACTAAAAACGGCAGATGCCAAACCTACAGTGGCTAATTTCCCCATGGAGCCAGCTAGTCCGGAAGCCATTCCTCCGTTTTGTAGGCCTACTTCGAAGGCAATGGTGCGACTGCTGTTTTTGTCTAAACCACAAATACGGCTTAGGTAATAACCAAAGAAATAACCCGCTCCGTTGTGAAGAATAGCCACTATGAAAAGTAAAAAACCTATCTGTAATAAATTATCTCTACCAGCTGCTGTGGTAACGAGTGTGAAATAAATAATTCCAAACATCGAAAAATACGGCATTAAACTATCAATTTTTGGATACCCTTTATAAACTAAATGATAAATTTTTCCTACCAAGAAAGCTCCGGCTACAAAGCAGCTAATTTCGATTAAATGACCAATAGTGCTATCGCTTTCGTATGAGAAATTCGAACTGAAGAAAAATAATATTCCTAACCAAATAGCCGATAAGATACTTAAGATATCAATTCTTTTTCGGGCTGTTTCTCCGTAGTTTTTAAGAATGTCATGAATCATGGCTGCTGCTAATGGAACTAGAACAATCTTGATAATTTCCATCATCATATTGAAAAACTGCACTTCAACCATAGTTCCTGCAAAGATTTTCATTAAAAACGGCGTCATAATTGGCGCAGCCAACGTAGAAATAGCAGTTACTGTAACGGATAAAACCAGATTTCCTTTGGCAATATAAGTCATTACATTCGAAGCTAAACCGCTGCTGCAAGAACCAATTAATATAATTCCTGCGGCAATTTCGGGTTCGAAATTAAAGGTTTTAGCTAAAATAAACCCAGTAATTGGCATAATCGTAAAATGCCCTAAAAGCCCAATAATCACTCCTTTTCCTGATTTTCGAATCCCTGTAAAATCCTCAATACTCATTTGAGTTCCCATTCCGAACATCACCAACTGAATGATGATTAGAATGAGCCATTTGTTGCGTAAATCTATCGAACCAATATGTAAAAAGGTTTGCGGGTAAATCAATCCTGCGCATACGGCAGTGATAATCCAAAAAGTATATTGGTAACCACTCAAAAGTTTGCTGTGTCCAATGCCAATGGCTAAACTTGAAAAAGCTGCAATTAAACTAATTTTCCAAATGCTGTCCATTTGTAAAAACCAACCACTAGCAGCAAGGATAAATAAGATAGGACTAGCCCAAAGAAAAAATTTACGCATAGGAATGGTATTAAAAGTAAATTTCGGCTAATTTTTTCATTGCAATTCCCGGACTGGCTAAAATAGGAACTACTTTTTCAGCATCACTTAAACCGTCAACCACACGTGCCATTGAAGCCTGTGCCAAAACAATAACACCTACTTCCTGCATCAATTCTTTTAAGGCTTTAGCGACCATTTCGTCATGTTTTGCTGCGTCACCACTCATCAAGGCTTCAAAAGCACCGTCACATAATTTAGATACAATAGTTACATTTTTTCCTGCTGCCAAGGCTCTTCTTCTAACCAAATCACTAGTTGGTTCCAGCGTAGTAGGCAAAGTAGCAATAACACCTATTTTATCGCTTATTTGTACGGCTTCGTCAGCCATAGCCTGATCTACTCTAATTACAGGAACGTTACACAAGGTTGCCGCTGTTTCTATGGCTACGCCAATGGAAGAACAGGTTACCAAAATCACATCGGCTCCCGCTTCTTCGGCTGCTTTCACGTGATTGACCACTCTGGCTGCCGTATTAGGCATTAGTTTTCCTTTTTTAATCACATCTTTAATCAGGCTGTCATCAACAATGTTGAAGGTTTCTACGCCACTTAAATGTTCTGAACTCAATTGTTGAAATAAGGGTACTAATGTTGCTGAGGTGTGGACGAATCCTAATGTTTTTGCTTTCATGTATAGCTGTTCTTTTATTTGAGTTATATTAATTTTTCTCCTTTTAATACTTTTATAAAATAGTCTGAGGCACCTACTTGTCCTCCTTTAAAATTTAATTCTAATCCGTTTACGTGTTCATCTTCCGAAATGGCTTTGCAAAGCGGCGCTCCGGGTGCTAATGGAGCTATCATTTCCAGAGCAAAAATTCCTAATTCTGAAGCGGCATAGCTCGAAGTATCGCCGCCGGCAAAAAGGATTCTTTGCACTTTTACAGACTTCAAAACTTCTTTGATAATCTGTCCTAAAACACGACCGTAGATTTTACTGCTTTGTTTTTGGATTTCTTTATGGTTGAGACCGCTGTGTTTTAAATAATCTTCAGTTTCAGCGATTCTGGGGTCATTAGTCCCGATGCTCGTATGTAAAATGGTATTTCGTCCTTCTTTTAGTTTACCAATAATTGCTGCCGCAACATCGGCAATACTTTGTTCCTGATGGTCGTGATGCATGACTTTGCTTTCTAAAGCAATGCCGTCAAAACCATTTGCCAGAGCATATTCTATTTGGCTTCCGGTTACAGGCGAACAACTTCCAGAAATAACCAGCAGGGGAGCAGCTTCACCAGGATGCTTGAACTCGAATTGCTTATTAATTCTCTTTTCGTCTTTCCAGGCTAATCCTAATGCCATTTCGACTCCGGAAGAACCTACTGTGAAAAGTGTTTTTTCTTTTGCTAAGTGATGAAAAATTGCTCCAATGGTTTTTAAATGCCCTTGATTGAATCCATCAAAAAACAGAATTTCTTTTTCTTCTTTAGTTTTAATTTCGTCTAAAACTGCTTCAGTACCCGCCTCAATGGTGTTGAGGTTGATAAGGTCTATAGTTTTCGAAGTTTGCTTTGCCAAATGCAATCTCAGGTCGGCTTCATCAGCAGGAGTAACAGGGTGTTTGCTCATCGATGGATGGCGATCAATGCGATGGATTTCGCCGTTTCCGGTGGTTCCCATTCGGGCAAATAAATTTCCAAAAGCACAATATCGTCCTAAATGCGGTGCAGAAGGAGAAATGAAAGTTGTTTTTTGATTAAAAACTTCGCTTCCTATTTCGATGGCCTTGCCAATATTCCCCACATGTGGTGCCGAGTCGAAAGTCGAGCAAACCTTGTAGTGTACCTGTTCCGGGAAAAAGTCTCTTAGTGTTTCGAATGCCGGATACAATTCGCCTTCCATTTCTAACGGCGACATCGAACGGCTTTTTCCTGCTAAGCCAATAGCCTGAATACCGGGGAAAAGTTCTAAATCTTTGTGAAGGGGATGACGAAGAAAAAGAACGGTTTTTATACCGGCTAAAGTCAGGAATTCCAAAGCATCCGTGGAGCCTGTGAAATCATCTCCATAGTATGCCAATAATAAAGGATGTTCTTTGTTCATATATTAAAAATTGTTTTTTGACACGAATTACACGAATTGACACCAATTTGGATCTCATAATATTCCACGAAGCTGTCAAAGACAGTTTAAAATTTGTGTGATATATTTTAGAATCATTAATATTTGTGCTAATTCGTGTGATTCGTGGCTGTTTTTGATTTATTATTTCGAGAATTTTTTTACTGATGCTGCAAATTCAGGATATTGTAATGCGGCTGCTTCTACTGAGAGTCCATCAACGGCAGCTTTCCAGGCTTGTTGTAGTGCGTTTACTCCGGCTGTTGCTCCCATAGGATGCGCTAAAATTCCGCCACCTGCCATGTACAATAAATCGGTAGTTTGGGTTCTTCTATAGGTTTCTGGTGCTTGTCCGCCCCATTGTCCTGAAGAAACTACCGGCAAAGGATTGTTTTCGCCAATGAATGGTTTTAAGCAGGATTGTATTGAAGTCACCACTGAATCATCGGATTCCCAGAATTTATTCTGGATTCCGTTCACATGCATTTGATCAACACCTGCCATGCGCCATATTTTTTGATACGCCGGAAATTCAATTCCTAATAACGGATGACGGTTTAACATTCCCCAGCCATTTCTGTGTCCGTGGATAACCAAATCTCCCTGGTCACAAATTTTCTTGGTCGCACTCAATCCCACACTATTAATGCTAATCATAGCACAAGTTCCTTCGTGTTTTTTGATCAAATCGTATTTTCGTTGCATTTCGTCAATTTCGTCACTGATATTGAATGCATACATTACTTTTTTGCCCGTTTTTTGCGCATGATTGTTAATTACCTTCATGATAACGTTTACACGGTCGTCAAAAAGAGAGTTTGCCGTAGATCCCATCAATTCATCATCCTTGATAAAATCGATTCCTGCATTGATTAAGGTTTGTACCAATGCCGCAGTTTCCTCCACGCCCATACCAACACTTGGCTTAATAATCGTTCCAATCATCGGCCTGTCACTTACACCACAAGATGCTTTTGAACCTTTGATACCAAATTGCGGTCCTCTGTATTTATTTTTAAAAGAATCAGGAACCTCAAAATCCATTAGTTTTAAACCTGTAAACTGACTGATTTCGTATAAATTTCCTTGTAAAGTGCTGATAAGTAACGGTAAATTATAACCGAAATTTTCAATTGACCAACTCACCTTAACCTTAGCTCTTTGGTATTTTTTACCCGGAATGCTATTTCCCGGAATCGAAGGTTCATCAGCCGAATCTAATATTTCAATATTTTCCACACGGGCAGCAAATCGTTGTTTTAGTTCCGCGGTTTCTCCCGGAACAGATACAAAAGTTCCCGATGATTGTTCGCCTGCCAAAACCGCCGCAGCTTGTTCTACTTCATAAGGCGTTTCAATGTAATATTCTGCAAAAATTCTTTCCATTTCTGTTATTGAGCTATTTTGTTGTATTGTTTTAGTCTTCTTGTAAAATTAAGACTTAAAATTACAAATACAAACGAAATAGTTGTTTTTCGAAAAAAATAAATAATTTTCGAAAATAATAGAAAGTAATAAAAGCATAAAAGCAACTCGGGGAGGAGTTGCTTTTATGTAATTATGATTTTTCTAATTAAGGAGGTTTCGAACGCGAAAGGATTCGCGCACGAGCGGGGTAGATTTTTTCCTAACCTATCTGGTGCTCGATTGCATCGAGTACCTACTTACTATGATAATACTAAAATAAAGCGTTTGCAACGCGGCTAATTTAGCAACTTACCATAAAGGCTCTACATTTACATTACAAAAAATAGTATTATCTTCTTCATAATTTCTATAACTGCTATTGACATAATCTCTTTGATGAAAGACAATTTCGGCTTCTACAGGATTATAATGAATGTAATTTATTCTTTGTTCTATTTTTTCTAAAGTGTCTAATATAACAGGATGAAAACCATCCTGCCATAATTTATAATCTTTTGCTCTTCCGGATTTTTGTGCTTCATAGCTGAATTTCCGCAACAACCATTCTCGTCTGCTTTCGGGATGTTCTTTGATGGCTTCTATTAGTTTTTTTGAAGTGAATTTTTTAAAATCCCGGATAACATTTTGTAACTCACCATCAAATGCTGTAGCAATTAAATGTATATGACTACTCATATAAACATAAGCATGTACACTTAATCCTTTTTCTTTGATACAATAATTTAAAGAATCATCTATGATATTGCAATAGACAGGTCTCACTAATAAATCTACCCAATCTACTACCGTTATAGTAATAAATGTTGGTATCGTACTATCAATAACTTTATATTTCTCAGACATTGATTTATTTGTTTAAGAATTATTTTTTTAGTGAGCCGCGTTGCAAACGCTACGATTTATCTATTCATGTAAGTAGGTACTCGATGCAATCGAGCACCAGTGGGAGGAAAATCAACAACCGGCTTAAGCAAAATTCGCAATTGCGAGAAACGGCTGTTAGCGGTAGTTAATTTATGATTTTCTTGTCATTTTTTCGAATCCCATTGTCAAACTAACTTCTTCACCTCTACATTTCTCTGTTGAATAAAGGTCTAGGACTTTATAATCTGGACTCCCGTATTGATTGTTAAAATCAAATGGTGTAGGAATTGGAGCCATATTAAAATTTCCTTTCGTATCGTCTATATCACACATAGGTAAAAAGATTTGAAATGTATAATTACCATAAGCTAGTAAGAATATCATATACGGTACATTTTCTGAAGCATCATTTTTTCTTTTGCCTAAAATACAAGTTGTAAAGTCATGTGGGAGTGGTCCTGGAGTTAATGAAAAATAACATTTTAAACTTTCGATGAAGTACTTGCTTTCTTCGTGATTTTCTTCATTTATCCAATCTAATGTTTTTTGAAAGTGAATTAATTCGGCATCATCCACTATTGTAAGCGCCATTTTAGTTAGACATTTATATATGGCAATAGGTACATATGTGGCTCTAGTTGCAGTAATTGTTAGAGTTTTATTTTCCTCATCAATTTTCACATTTTCTGTTTCGTCTTGAAAATAATCAATTTTTAAGCCCTTTTCTGTATGATCAATTCTTGATTTTTCTCCAACTTTTCTATACGATGGAACTCCACGCTTTCCTTTAACTTGAGACATAGTATGATATACATTCATATAATCTCCCATATGCGTTTCCAATGTTCTAGCAAACTTTGCATTACAAGAATCGCATTCGTAGTAACTTACTAATCTGTGGTTATTTACAAATTCCGGAATTGCGTGAGCCACTTGTCTAAAAGTAACTTCTGGTGCTGATTTTGTACAAAAACGACATTTTTTATCTTCTTTATTTCCCAGATATATGTTCTTATCTATGTTTAAATGGATTTTTTTGTCCATAACATAGTTTTTGTTAATCCATAAAATTCGTTCTTCTAAAGTCATTTGTTCTGATTAATTACCGCTAACTAGTATATATCTTCTTAACGCCTGTAAGGAGTTGTATTTATTGGCACTCTTTAATTTTTAAAACCCTTTAGTACAACATAAGTACAACAAATCAGAATACTTTTATTTGACTATAGATCCCAA
>JBDLTG010000042.1:0-60895 GCA_039805885.1 Bacteroidota bacterium | reverse complement strand
GGGGATACTGTTACCTATACTTTCACAGTAACTAATACCGGAAACGTAACAGTAAGTAACATTGTGATTAATGATGCTAAATTAGGGGCAACAAATTTAGCTTTAGTTCCGGGAACTTTAGTGCCATTGGGTGTTGGAGTGGTAACGAAAAGTTATACCATTACCCAAGCGGATATTAATGCAGGAAAAGTAACTAATACAGCCATTGCTAAAGGCCAAGATCCACAAGGAATTGATGTTCAGGATATCTCAGGAACAGCGGTGAATAATGATACCAGCACAGAAACTACTTTGCCAAAATCGGCTTCATTAGCCTTTGTTAAAACCGCCGTTTATAACGGAAATGCAACAAAAGCTGCAGTAGGTGATACTGTTACTTATACTTTTACGGTAACCAATACCGGAAACGTAACCGTAAGTAATATTGTCATTAATGATGCAAAATTAGGAGCGACAAATTTAGCCTTAGTTCCTTCTACTTTAGCGCCATTGGGAGTAGGAGTGGTAACAAGAAATTACACTATTACCCAAGCCGATATTACTTTAGGAAAAGTAACTAATACGGCGATTGCTAAAGGCCAAGATCCACAAGGGGTTGATGTTCAGGATATTTCTGGAACAGCGGTGAATAATGACACAAGTACCGAAATTACCTTGCCAAAATCGGCTTCATTAGCCTTTGTTAAAACAGCCGTTTATAAAGGAGATGCTACTAAAGCCACAGTAGGAGACAAAATCACTTACACGTTTACAGTAACCAATACTGGAAATCTAGTAGTAAGCAATATTGTAATTAATGATGCCAAATTAGGAACTACTAATCTAGCGCTGGTTCCAGGGACTTTAGCACCCTCAGCAGTAGGTGTTATAACACAGGATTATACCATTACCCAAGCCGATATTAACGCAGGAAAAGTAATCAATACTGCAATTGCTAAAGGACAGGATTCACAAGGGTTTGATGTTCAGGATATCTCAGGAACAGCTGTTAATAATGATACCAGTACCGAAACTACTTTACCACAAGCTCCAAAAATTGTATTAATGTTAAGTGGGAATTTTCAAGACGAAAATCAGGATGGTCAAGCTCAAATAGGTGAAACGATTCTCTATACTTATACTATTATGAATGTGGGTAATGTGCCATTGTCTAATGTTTGGATTGATGACTCAATGACCGGTCTTGGAATAAATAGTGGTACAATTAGTATGCCTATTGGAGCTATGGATAATACTACTTTTTCAGCAAGTTATAGCATTACCCAAGGAGATATTATTGCGGGACATGTAACGAATCAAGCTAAGGTATATGGTACAAGTCCTTTAGGTGTAATAGTTCAGGATTTGTCTGATAATGATAATCCATTAGAAAATGATGCTACCGTTATAGGTATTGAGGGATGTGTATTAAAGGTGTTCAATGCTGTTACACCAAATACAGGAACGACTGACTATGAGAAGATTTTATATATAAGAGGATTAGATTGTTATCCAAATAATTCAGTTCAAATATTTGACCGTTGGGGTGTAAAAGTATATGATGTAGATGGCTATGATAACAGAACAAAAGCTTTTAGGGGAATGTCTGAAGGAAGAACAACGGTAAGTCAATCCAATGGTTTACCAAACGGAACTTATTTCTATGTGATTAATTATGTAAATGTAGAGGGTAAAGGTCTTAATCAATCAGGCTACCTGCATTTAATTAATGATTAATAAATGCAGAATATAAAAAGGAAAGGTTCTTTTAGAATAAATTAAAATTAATAGTATGAAAACAAATTCTATAGTAATACTTCTGATGTTAGTAATGGTGTCTGGTTTTGCTCAACAAGATTCGCAGTTCACCCATTATATGTATAATACGATTAACATTAATCCTGCTTATGCTGGTAATCGTGGTGTAACAAGTATTTTTGGCTTGCATCGTAGTCAGTGGGTAGGATTAGATGGGGCGCCTACTACAAATGCTTTTTCAATCAATGCACCACTTCAAAATTCAAGAGTTGGGATTGGGCTTTCATTTGTAAATGATAAAATTGGAGCTTCTGATCAAAATAATATTGCTGTAGACGTGTCTTATACTATTCCAACATCTGAAGAATATGATTTGTCTTTTGGGATCAAAGCTTCTGCTGATTTATTGAATGTGGACTACACCAAATTAGACCGATATAATTTAAATAATCCGAGATTTCAAAATAATATCGATAACCAATTCTCTCCAAATATTGGAGCAGGGGTTTATTATCATTCCGATAAATTGTATGTAGGCTTTTCGGTTCCAAATTTTTTCGCCATAAAACATTTCGACGATAATGCATCAGCTGCTGTTGAAGATCGATTGCATTATTATTTGATGGGAGGTTATGTTTTTGATGTTAGCCCTACAGTTAAGATAAAGCCAAGTATTTTGACTAAAATGGTCTCAGGAGCTCCTTTGCAGGTTGATTTGTCTGCCAATGTGTTGCTGCAAGATAAATTCACATTAGGTCTTTCTTATCGATGGAGTGCTGCGGCAACTGCAATGGCGGGAATTCAAGTTACCGATGGATTGCTTGTAGGCTATAGTTATGATTTTGACACTACTAGCTTGGAAAATTACAATTCCGGTTCTCATGAAATATTTTTACGTTTTGAATTGTTTAATATTCAAAAGAGAATAATAACTCCAAGATTCTTTTAAATAATAGCTTATGAAAAAGTATTACATATTAGTATTGTTGTTAAGTCTTTTTACTTCGCAACTTTCGGCACAAATTGGTTCTAAAGATAATAAAGCAGATAAAGAGTATGATAGATACGCTTACATAGATGCTATAAAGACTTATGAACGCATGTTCGAAAGAGGATATAAATCCTCAGATATGTTGTTGAAATTGGCTAATGCATATTATTTCAGTGGTGATTTAGAGAATGCGGCTAAATACTACAAAGATTTATTTGCTATGGAAGCAATTGTAACTCCCGAATGTTATTATCGATTTGCTCAATCTTTAAAATCAATTAAAGAGTATAAAAAGGCAGATGAAATGATGGCCAAATTTAATAAAGAGAATGGAAATGATTTGAGAGCTAAATTGGCAAGAACTCAAAGAGATTATCTCGATGTTATTAAGAAAAATTCAGGACGATATGCTATAGAAAATGCGGGAATCAACTCCAAATATTCTGATTATGGAAGTGCCTATTATAAAGATAATTTAGTCTTTACTACGGCTCGCGATACTGGAAGTTTTGTAAAACGAATGGATCCTTGGACAGGTGAAGGTTTTACTAATTTGTATGAATCAACCATAGATGCTGATGGTGTATTGACCAAGGTGAGAAAGTTATCTAAAAATTTGAATACTAAGTTTCATGAGTCGACGCCCATTTTTACTAAAGATGGCAAGACTGTTTATTTTACTCGTAATAATTTTAATGATGGAAAACGAGGAAAAGATACTCAAGAGACTACGCTTTTGAAAATTTATAAAGCAGATTTGAATGGAGATAATTGGGATAATGTAACTGAACTTCCTTTTAATAGTGACAATTACAGTGTAGCCCATCCTGCTTTAAGTTTTGATGAGAAGACTTTGTATTTTGCTTCTGATATGCCGAGGACCATGGGGCAGTCAGATCTTTATAAGGTAAAAATAAATGAGAATGGAACTTATGGAACTCCTGAAAATTTAGGAAAAGAAATAAATACCGAGGGTAGAGAAACGTTCCCATTTGTAACGGAGAAAAACGAACTCTATTTTGCTTCTGACGGTCATCCCGGTTTAGGAGGAATGGATGTTTTTGTTTCAAAAATGAGACCGGATGGAAGTTTCAAAGAAGTTTTGAATGTTGGAGAACCATTAAATAGTTCCAAAGATGATTTTGGTTTGTTAATCAATCCAAATACCAAAATAGGATATGTAACCTCAAATAGAGATGGTGGATTAGGAGGAGATGATATTTATAAAGTTAAGGAAAATAGACCTATAGAATATCCTTGCGAACAGTTTTTAGGTGGTTCAGTTGCCGATGTAGAGACTCATGAATTTATTGGAAATGCAAAAGTTAGTTTGTTTGATAGTAATTATAAATTATTAAAATCAGCTATTACTAATTCAAAAGGAGTGTTTGATTTTGGAGAAGTAGAATGTGAAGCTAAGTATTATATTAAAACAGAAAGAGAAGCATATAATACTGATGAAATTGCTACTACTATCGCGGGTAATACAGGTAAAACTTTTGTTCCGATTACAATTGAAAAAACACTGAAAAAAGTTACTGTTGGCGATGATATCGCTAAAGTTTTCGGAATAAAAATCATCTATTTTGATTTAAATAAATTTGATATCCGACCTGATGCGGCTCTGGAATTGTCTAAAATTTTAGATGTAATGATCCAGAATCCATCCATTAAAATTGACATTCGTTCGCATACCGATAGTAGAGATACAGCAGCATATAATGAAAAATTATCTGAAAGAAGAGCCGCTTCTACTAAAGCATGGTTGATTAAAAATGGAATTGATCAATCGCGTTTAGCGGCTAAGGGTTATGGCGAATCGCAATTAGTGAATAAATGTGCTGATGGTGTCGAATGTACTGAAGAAGAACATCAAGCTAATAGACGAAGTGAATTTGTAATTATTTCTATAAAATAATAGTTAGTAGTTAGTTTAGGTTTTAATGCCGTTATCCTATAAACGGGGGTTATATAGGATGACACCTTAAAAACACTAATTGGCCATATTTAGTTATGGTTGGTTAGTGTTTCTTGTTTAAAAAACATTGAATATTTCGGACCAATTTAAATTTGATTTTATTTCAGATAGTCCTTTGTAATTGCTTATTTCATTTAGGTTATTAATTGAAAAAGAATCTTGTTCGGCAAAAGGGACTAGACCTTCTTGTTTAAATTTTTCAGCTAAATATTCTTGTTCGTATTGTCCGGGTGTAGGAATGAAAAAAGCTTTCTTATTCAATTTTGATAAATCCATAATCGATGTGTATCCTGAACGACAAAGGATGATGTTGCTTTCATTGAAAGCTTGCTCTAGCTGGCGACTGTGCATGAAATTATAAAAAGTAACAGTGTCTATTTGTTCTTTTTTTTGTTCTTTTTCGATAATTCCTTTTACAAAAAGGATGTTCCCATTGTAAAGAGCAATCTCTTTTTTTAGTTTTTCTTCGAGCATTCCTCGTTGCGGTTCAGGTCCCGAAAGAATAATCATCAAATCGTACTTTTTTTCAAGTTTCTTAGACTGCATTCGACTCAATGGACCAATGTATTTTATGTTTAAATCATGGTTTTTTAAATGACTTAATTCGCCCGCTAAATTAGGAGTGTCCGCAGTGTCGGGAATCCAGCATTCGGTATACTTTTTAATAATATTTTGATGTAAAAGACTGCTTAACCAGGTGGTGTTTCCGGTCATGACATTAAGTTGGTGAGTAATAAATACCGAAGGGACTTTTTTGCTGTATACACCAAGTCTGTTGTCTGAAATGATGCCGTCTATATCGTACTTTTTAATCCATTTTTTTACTAATCTTTTTTCTTCTAAAATGGCTTCAATCATTTTTGGGCAATTCTTGAGGAGTTTCCATTTGAAATTTTTACCGTTTTTGGCATATTCTATTTCGTAGGATGGTAGTTCCAGAAATTTTAAATAAGGAAATTCTTTTTTTAATAAGTCCAAAGCAATTCCATCTGAGGCAATAATAGGAATGAAATTATTGTCTTGTAAGGCTTTAATAATTGGGATACACCGCGTTGCATGTCCTAAACCCCAGTTTAATGGAGCGACTAAAATTGTTTTGCTAGGAGAATTTAAATTCATTTTTTAAATCATTTTAATGATAAAAATAGCTAAACAAAGTTTTGGCAAACTTGCTTATGAATTATCAAACTATTAAGTTATTATTTCCTAATGTAATAATTAAAAAGTGATTCGTAAAAAAAAAAGACACTGTCGTTTATTGTTAAACAACAGTGTCTTTTATGAATATATTTAATAGAAAAACTTAGTTTTCTTTGGTAACGATTTGCATGGTTTCAGTACCTAATTGTTTCAATAGAACTGTTTTTCCTTCAACAACTGTTTGAGCAGCAGTATCGTTAAAATGTCTGATAGTGTATAAAGTAACATTTTCGTTGTAGCCTACTTTGAATTTTTTTGCTAAAATAGCAAGAAGGTCTTTGTAGTTGCCAAATTTGTCTTCAACACATACAGAAAAACTGATAGCCGAGTTTTGAATTAAGTTTACCTTAATTTTAAATTCGTGAAATAAACCAAATATCTCACTGATGTTTTCTTCCATAATGAATGAAAAATCAATAGAAGAAAGTGAAATTAATAATTGTTCTCTTTTAACAATGAAACAAGGCATGAATGGCTCTAAAGTTGCTCCTTTGCTTACAACCGTTCCTTTTAATAAAGGATTGATAAACGATTTTACATGCAAAGGGATTTCCTTTTTCTGTAAAGGTTGTAATGTTTTTGGGTGGATAACTGTTGCACCATAAAAAGCCAATTCGATTGCTTCTCTGTATGAGATTTGGTTTAACAAACTGGCGTTTTCAAAATATCTTGGATCAGCATTCATAACTCCGGGAACGTCTTTCCAGATAGTAACACTTTCGGCATTTAAGCAATAAGCAAAAATAGCGGCAGTATAATCTGAACCTTCACGACCTAAAGTAGTCGTGAAATTGTTTTCGTCAGAACCTAAGAATCCTTGTGTGATGTGTAATGTTTTTGATTTGAAATTGTTAGCAATGTTGCTTTGAGTCAATTCCCAATCTACTTCTGCGTCTCTATAGTTTGCATTTGTTTTAATGTAGTTACGCACATCAATCCATTCTGTTTTAATGCCCATGAAGCTCATAAAACGACTCAAGATTGTAGTCGAAATCAATTCACCATAACTTACAATTTGGTCGTAAACAAAGTTGTAATTTGGAGATTTGTTATGTGATAAGAAATATTCTAAATCCGTAAAAAGATTGTTTACAGCTTCAAATACCTCATGTTTATCGTCTTCGAATAAATCTAATAAAATTTGATTGTGGTATTTTTTAATTTCTTGTACTGATGCGTTAAGTTCAGCCGATTTGTCAAAATAGTTTTTAATTACTAATTCCAGTGCATTGGTCGTTTTTCCCATTGCCGAAACCACTAATAATACATCTTCGTAACCTGCTTTTTGCAAAACGTCGTATACGTTTCTTATTCCGGCAGCATCTTTTACTGATGCTCCACCAAATTTAAATACTTTCATTTTAAATTAAGATTTCAGACTTCAGATTTCAGATTTGTCGCTGAAAACTTTAAAGTCGTTATTTATATTTATTATTTTCTAATTTTTATTTTTTGGAAGCGAAAGAAACCTACACATTTCCAGTTTCGTCTCCCTCTCCTTTGCTTCGCCAGTTCGCTTTCGCTCGTGTGGAGAGGGCTGGGGTGAGGATTTTTACTTCAATTTATTCTCGATGAAATCAGTAATTCCTGCTTCATCCATTTGAGCAACGTGCCATTCTTTTAACACTTTGGCGCCTGTTTTTTCGTAAAAATCAATCGCTGGAGTATTCCAGTCCAGTACATTCCAATCAATCCTTCTTACTTTGTCTTTTTGAGCTTGCTTGATGATTTCAGAATATAAGGCATAACCCACTCCTTTACCTCGCATATTGTTTTTCACTACCAGATCTTCGAGATGGATTATCTTTCCTTTCCAGGTAGAATATCGGTAATAATAAAACGCAATTCCAACAATTTGTTTTTCCTGTTCACTGTCATTCGAGTCTAAATCTGTTTCGGCTACAAAAACCTGAAATAACGGTTGGTTTCCAAAACCGTCTCTAATTAAATCTTCTTCTGTAACTTTGACGGCATCAGGCTCTTTTTCAAATTCTGCCAGCTCTTGAATTAGACCTAAAACTGCCTTCATGTCTTCCTTTTCACCTACTCTAATATTCATATATTCGTATTATTAGGGTTTAAAAATTAACAATAAGGCTTTTTAAAATTCTGTAATGCTGTAAAACCTTAGCAAATATACAATACTGACAAACTAAGTAAGTTTTATTGAGTCATTATCACAAAAAAAACGATATTTGTGACTTCAAATTCAAATTATATCGATTTCGTAATGGAAGAAAGCACTAAAACCTTAGGGGAATTTATTATTGATAATCAAAATGCATTTCAATATTCATCTGGTGAATTATCTCGAATAATCAATTCAATACGTCTAGCGGCAAAAGTAGTTAGTTACAAAGTAAACAAAGCAGGTTTAATTGATATTACAGGAGCAGCTGGTGAGCAAAATATTCAAGGGGAAGATCAGCAAAAATTAGATGTGTATGCTAATGAGGTTTTTATCCAGACTCTAAAAAACCGTGAAATTGTTTGCGGAATTGCATCCGAAGAAAACGATGATTTTATCACTGTCGAAGGAAATGACAAAAGCCACAAGAACAAGTATGTGGTTTTAATGGATCCTTTAGATGGTTCGTCTAATATTGATGTGAATGTTTCGGTAGGAACCGTTTTTTCAGTTTACAGACGTGTTACTCCAGTGGGAACACCAGTTACAATTGAAGATTTTCTACAACCAGGAACTATGCAAGTAGCGGCGGGTTATGTGATTTATGGAACATCGACAATGTTAGTTTACACTACAGGACATGGAGTGAACGGTTTTACTTTAAACCCTGCAATTGGAACTTTTTATCTGTCTCATCCAGATATGAAATTCACTAAAGACGGACATATTTATTCTATTAACGAAGGAAATTATATTCAGTTTCCTCAAGGAGTTAAAGATTATATTAAATATTGTCAATCCGAAGAAGAAGACAGGCCTTATACTTCAAGGTATATTGGTAGTTTGGTTTCGGATATTCATAGAAACATGATAAAAGGGGGAATTTATATTTATCCTACAAGTTCAAAAGCGCCTAAAGGAAAATTGAGATTGTTGTATGAGTGTAATCCAATGGCTTTTATTGCTGAACAAGCAGGTGGAAAAGCATCGGATGGATTTAAAAGAATAATGGAAATTAAACCAACTGAATTGCATGAACGTGTACCGTTTTTCTGTGGAAGTTATAATATGGTAACTAAGGCAGAAGAATTTATGCTTAATGCTGGTAAATAGGTTCCAAATTTATTGGTAAACAAAAAAGCTCTTGATTTAAATTCAAGAGCTTTTTTTGTACTATTTTGAAAAGTAAAATTACTTGTGCATGTTTTGCATTTCGTAAGCAAAAGTGTCAAAATCTACTTTTTTGTCAACTAAAGACATGGCTTTTGCTATAATATAATTAACGTTACTAGGTGTAAATCCTAAACCAATAGCAATTTTCTTTAAAACCACTTCTTGTTTGTCACCTAATTGATGGTCAACATGTACCATTCTGGCTAAATCGTATAAACGCTCTATTCTTTGAGTGTATAAATAAGGAGGGTTGATTGGGTGAATTGCTGGATTTTCTAAAATCTCATCGTATTCTGAAGATGAAATTTCAAGCTTTGTAGCTAGTTTGTCTAAGAAACCTTTTTCTTCATCAGAAACAATACCATCAGCTAGAGCAACACGAACTATCGCAGAAAAATGACCCTTATTTCTTTGTTTAAATTCGCTATCAAATAAATCTGAAAATGACATAATTATTGTGTTTTTTTATTCGGCAAATATAATTCAATTTTTAAATTATTAATTTTCTTTTAAATTTTATTTAACGAGAAATGCAAAATAGGTTAAATTTATTCTAAGGAATTGCTGGATTGGATTGAGGAGTTTCAAAATTAATCGTAAGTTTACATTCCTTTATCAATCAAATAGCATAATGATGTCCCAATTTTTAATCTACTTTCAATTAGGATTAAAACATATTTTAAATATCTATTCCTACGATCATATTTTGTTTTTAATTGCACTTGTAATTCCACTTTCATTTAAAGATTGGAAACGAATTTTAGTGCTGGTAACTACGTTTACTTTAGGGCATACTATTGCTTTATTATTGTCAATTTACGGAATTATAGCCGTCAAAGTAGCTGTGGTAGAATTGTTGATTCCCATTACTATTTTAATAGTGGCCTTGTTCCATCTTTTTACAGCAGGGAAGTCAGGCAAGAAAGAAAGTATTAATTTGGTTTTCTTTATCACGGTTTTTTTCGGGATTATACATGGTTTAGGTTTTTTGAATGCTTTTAAATCCATTCATCACGGGACATCGACTTCTAAGTTGTTAGCTATATTAGAATTTGCATTGGGTATCGAAACGGCTCAATTAGTTGTGATTCTTATTGTTTTAATTATAGCTTATATTGTGCAGACTGTTTTTAGGTTTTCTAAAAGAGATTGGACTTTAGTTATGTCGGCATTTATTATTGGAGTAGTTTTGCCAATTATTATTGGTAATGAAATTTGGTTAAGATAGATTATGGAACAAAAAAAATTAAATAAATACGATAAGGCTTATCTGCGTATTGCTAAGGAATGGGGGCTTTTGTCTTATTGTAAGCGCAAGCAAGTAGGAGCTATTATTGTTAAAGATAGAATGATTATTTCCGATGGTTATAACGGAACACCTTCGGGTTTTGATAATTGTTGCGAAGACGAAGAAGGCTTGACAAGATGGGATGTGTTACATGCCGAAGCAAATGCGATTCTTAAAGTTGCAAGATCTACGCAATCTTGTGAAGGAGCTACACTTTATATAACCCTTTCTCCTTGTAAAGAATGCAGTAAATTGATTCATCAATCAGGAATTAAAAGAGTGGTGTATCATAACGGCTATCGTGATGATTCGGGACTTCAATTCTTAATAAAAGCAGGTGTAATTGTGGAGCATATTCCGGAATTAGAAGACTAAAAGTGAAAATAGATAGTAAATACATTCCCATTTATATTAGCGCCATTCTGGCGATAGGAATATTTATTGGTAGTTTGTTGGATTTTTCAAGTCAAAATCATTTCTCGACAGCTAATGATTCGAAAACAAAACTCAATAAATTAATTGATTTTATTCATAACGAATATGTCGATGATCTTGATACGGATTCCATTGTAAACAAGACTGTCGATAATATATTATCCCAATTAGATCCGCATTCGGTTTATATTCCTGCCTCTGAACAAGCAGAAGTTGCCGAAAACATGAAAGGTGATTTTGTGGGTATTGGAGTCCGATTTTATATTTATAAAGATACGGTAGCTATTATTCAATCTATAGAAAATGGCCCTTCGGCAAAAGCAGGAATCAAGGCTGGAGATCGAATTTTGTATGCCAATGGCGCAAAATTGTTTGGACGAAAATTACCTACAGATACTTTATTTGCTAAGCTTAAAGGAAAAGAAGGGTCTGAAGTGGCTCTTACTGTTTATAGAAACTCCGAAAAGAAAAAGATAGAATTTAAAATTAGGCGAGGAGTTATTCCGCTTAAAAGTGTAGATGTTGGCATGATGTTAAATCCGACTACAGCTTACATTAAAATCAATCGTTTTGCTGAAACTACTTATGAGGAGTTTAAATCCAATTTAATTCGACTGAAAAAAGAAGGAGCAAAATCGCTGGTAATTGATCTTCGCGATAATGGTGGTGGTTATATGGAAGAAGCAATTGATATTGCCGATGAGTTATTGGCAAACAAACAATTGATTGTTTTTACAAAGAACAAAAAAGGGAGAATTGAGAAAACCTACGCTACTAAAAAAGGTGAGTTTGAAACGGGTAGATTGTTTGTTCTGATAAATGAAAATTCGGCTTCAGCTAGTGAAATTCTTGCAGGTGCGGTCCAGGATAATGATAGAGGAACTATTGTGGGACGTCGTTCTTTTGGGAAAGGATTGGTACAACGGGAAATGGATTTTGATGATGGTTCGGCAGTGCGATTAACCGTGGCGCGTTATTATACGCCAACAGGCAGATCGATTCAGAAACCTTATTTGAAAGGAGAAGAGCAGTATTTTAAAGAATCGGAATCGCGATTTAAAAATGGCGAATTGTACAGCAAAGACAGTATAAAAGTATCGGATAGTTTAAAATTTAAAACTCCAAAAGGAAAAATTGTATACGGCGGCGGCGGAATTGTTCCTGATGTTTTTGTACCGCTCGAATATGAAAATGCCGATGAGGCTACGGCCTATTTAATGGAGTCTGGATTTGTAGGGAATTTTGTCTTTGAACAATTGGATAAAAAAAGAAGTTCTTTTAAGGGACTTTCGTTCGAGCAATTTTTAAACAAGATGAATACGACTGATGTGTATTTTAGTGTTTTTGAAAAATTCCTTTCGAAACATCTTACAGGAATTCGATTAGATAAAAGTAAAGCAGTGGTAAAACGCTATCTAAATGCCGAATTTGCCAGACAATTGTTTGGTGAGAAAGCCTATTATGATATTGTTTTGAAAGATGATGTTATGGTTAAGAAGGTTTTAAGTAAAAAATAACAATATGAGAAAGTTTTTGAGTTTGGTTTTTTTAGTGAGTTTGATTGTTTCTTGTGTTTCGTTGAAAGATAAAAATCAGTTAATAGGTAATGTGGAAGCTATAGAATACGGTAAAGACGGTTATATGGCTAAAATTAAAACAGTTAAAAACGAAATTTATTTAGCAACTATTAGTAGAATTAATCTTTTGGATTCTAAAGATTATAAGGTTTTTAAAGTAGGAGAGAAAGTTACTTTAAAAGGAGAATTTTGGAAAACGGATACTGAAAAGCATATAAAAGTTACAGATATCGTTTTGGTTAACTAGCTAAGAAAAATATAAGGTTTTAAACCATTAAGAATCTAAGGAAATTAAGCGCAAAACTTAATGAAACTTGAATTCTTAATGGTTTAATTTTAAGGGGCTTGTTTTGATTTATCGAATGCTGTCGTGAGCGTGAGTTTGAGTGCCTCCGTTCCATAAAGTAAGAATATCTGTGGCAACAGCAGCGCCGCTTCCAGCAGCAATGGCAAGTTGGCTTCTCCATCCCGCTAATGTGCCTATGGCGTAAATGCCTTCGGTTACTTTATGATCACTATTTTTTAATTGTATTCTTTGTTTTTCAGGAAGTGCTTTTTGATGCGGAATAACGTATTGTGTTAATCCTTCGATTGCAAATGTATTTGCTGACCCGATACCTACTACAATAGCTTTAGTTTTGTAACTGCTTTTGTTGGTAATGACGTTAAAGTTAGGTGATTCCCCTTCGATGCGAAGCACTTTTTCGTTTTGAATTTGGGTAATGTGAGGATAAGCTTGGCTTAAATGTTCGATGCTTTCGCTAAGTAATTCCGAGCCTAGTTTTCCTGCAGGAATCCCATAAGCATTATTAAATAAAGCATCTTGAAGAGACGATGCTTTTTGATGTGAAAATATGCCGATTTTCTTTTCGGTTGCAAAGCTTTTGTTTTTGGCTGAGCCAAGAACTAAAGCGCATGACATTCCGGAAACTCCACCTCCAATAATTAATACGTCAAACATATAATTTTATAGTTTGTCGTTCATTTTATCTTCTATTTTTTTAGACAATCTAAAAATCAATAGAATTAGGATGGCGCAACAAGAGGCAGCTATTCCAATAAAAGCTACTGCGTTATCTCCGCCAAATAGATTGCCGAAATCTAATTGGGTGATATTGAAAATAACAAGTGCTGATGCTAGAAACACTAAGATGTTAGTAAAGATTTTCATGGTATTTTTTTTGGCTTGTAGATTGGATTCAAATTGCTTCTACAGGCTTAATTACGGGGTAAAATTATAAAAAAAATGTTTAGAGCAATAGACCTTTAACATTAGTGGCTTATAATTTAACAGCGATATATTCGAAATCGGATTTTAAGTTGTTGTTTTTTAATTTGTTATGCTATTTTTCGTTGGTATCGAGCTATTGTGAATTAGTGCTTGTTTTTTTTGATTTTAAATAGGCTAAGATTTAGTTAAAGTAGCTATAAAAGCGCTTTTGCTTGATAGTGTAAGTTAAGGATTGATTATCTTTGCATTTTATAAATTATAGTAAGTTAACCCATGTTTCAATTAGGAAAAACCATAGTTTCAGAGGATATTTTAGAAAAGGATTTTGTTTGTAATTTATCAGCATGTCACGGTGCTTGCTGTGTTGATGGAGACGCAGGTGCGCCATTAAGTGAGGAAGAAACTAAAATTTTAGAAGAAATATATCCTAAGGTAAAACCTTTTTTACGCAAAGAAGGAATTGCTGCAATTGAAGCTCAAGGCACCTGGGTAAAAGGTACTGATGGTGATCTTGAAACGCCGCTAATTGATAATAAGGATTGTGCTTATGTGATTTTTGATGGAAAAACCGCACTTTGTGGTGTTGAGCAAGCTTATAACCAAGGAATAGTTGATTGGAAAAAACCGGTTTCTTGTCATTTGTATCCTATTCGAGTGAAAGATTTTACGGAGTTTGCAGCTGTTAATTATGATAAATGGGATATTTGTGATGATGCCTGTTCTTTAGGTAAGGAATTAGAAGTTCCGGTCTATAAATTTGTCAAAGAAGCCTTGATTAGAAGGTTTGGTGAAGATTGGTATTTAGAGCTTGAATTAGTAGCTCAAGAATGGAAAAAAACGAAGTTAAAATAAAATATTTTTTTCTTGTTTTATATTATTTAAATCCTATATTTTACGGTGTTTCACACGGTTTTTCGGTTTTTAATTTATTGATATTTAATTAGTTGCTTAATTTGTAAAAAGAAGACTAGTTTTTTATTTTTGTTAAAAACTAGGGGGTATTGTGAATAAGTTTGACTTTTAATTCCCGCAATATTTCACAATCTTTGTAAAGCTTCAAAAAGCAAAAATTATCTTAAAATCTCATATAAAAACAACAATAGTAATGTCGCAAATAGAACCAATTTTACAAGAGAATAAAAATCGTTTCGTAATATTTCCTATTAAACACCATGATATATGGGAGTTTTATAAAAGTATGGAGGCTAGTTTTTGGACTGCTGAAGAAATTGATTTATCACAAGATTTAAACGATTGGAATAATAAGTTGAGTGATGACGAAAGATATTTCATCAAACATATTTTAGCATTTTTTGCAGCTTCAGACGGAATTGTGAATGAAAATTTGGCTGAAAACTTTGTAAATGAAGTTCAGTATGCAGAAGCAAAATTCTTTTACGGTTTCCAAATCATGATGGAAAACATTCATAGTGAAACCTATTCGCTTTTGATTGATACCTATGTTAAAGATGAAGCAGAAAAAGATGAATTGTTCAACGCTTTAGAAGTTTTTCCTGCTATTAAGAAAAAAGCAGATTGGGCTTTGAAATGGATTGATTCGGATTCATTTGCAGAACGTTTAATTGCTTTTGCAGCAGTAGAAGGGATTTTCTTCTCAGGAGCATTTTGTTCTATTTATTGGTTGAAAAAACGTGGTTTAATGCCAGGATTGACTTTTTCTAACGAATTGATTTCTCGTGATGAAGGAGTTCACTGTGATTTTGCAGTGCATTTACACAATCATCACTTGGTAAATAAAGTATCTAAAGAAAGAATTAGAACGATTATTGTTGATGCTTTGAATATTGAAAGAGAATTTATTACAGAATCATTACCAGTGAGTTTGATTGGAATGAACGCTGTTTTGATGACACAGTATTTAGAATTTGTTGCCGATAGACTTTTAGTAGAGTTAGGTTGTGAAAGAGAATACAATACAGCAAATCCATTTGATTTTATGGATATGATTTCGTTGCAAGGAAAAACGAATTTCTTTGAAAAGAAAGTAGCTGAATACCAAAAATCAGGTGTAATGAATACCGATAATGATGCACAGAAAATTAGCTTTGACGCTGATTTTTAATTAGAACACCCATTTCCTAGCCCCGATAGCAGTGGAAATCCTTTATGTCATCTTTTTTGGATGGCAGAAAGATTGAAACGATAGCGGGATTAGCTTCAAATAAAAATTAGAATACCGGGATTAGTTTCCCAAAACAAATTAACAAATACCCAAAAAATAGAAAAGGGATTTTCTGTTTTTTAAAAACAATCGAGCTTATGTATGTAATTAAAAGAGATGGTCACAAAGAACCAGTAATGTTTGACAAAATCACGGATAGAATTAAAAAACTATGCTATGGTTTGAATGATTTGGTTGATGCGGTTAAAGTAGCAATGCGTGTTATTGAAGGACTTTACGATGGAGTTTCTACATCAGAGTTGGATAATTTAGCTGCAGAAACAGCGGCGTCAATGACTATTGCACATCCGGATTATGCTCAATTAGCAGCTCGAATTGCTATTTCTAATTTACATTCGAATACAAAAAAATCGTTTTCTGAAACGATGGATGAAATGTATCATTATGTAAATCCAAGAAATGGACAAAGCGCCCCTTTGTTATCCGAAGAAGTGCACAGAGTAATACAAGAAAATGCGGCTTTTTTAAATTCGCACATTATATATAATAGAGATTTTAATTACGATTATTTTGGTTTTAAAACATTAGAACGTTCGTATTTATTGAAAATAAACGGAAAAATTGTAGAGCGTCCACAACACATGTTGATGCGTGTTTCGGTAGGGATTCACTTAGACGATTTAGATTCAGTTTTAGAAACTTATGACTTGATGTCTAAAAAGTTCTTTACGCATGCAACGCCTACGTTGTTTAACTCTGGAACACCAAAACCTCAGATGTCTTCTTGCTTCCTTCTAGCAATGAAAGATGATAGTATTGATGGGATTTATGATACTTTAAAGAATACAGCCAAAATCTCTCAATCAGCAGGTGGAGTTGGACTTTCTATTCATAATGTTCGTGCTACAGGTTCTTACATTCGTGGAACTAACGGAACTTCAAACGGAATTGTTCCTATGTTGAGAGTATTTAACGATACGGCGCGTTATGTAGATCAAGGTGGAGGAAAACGTAAAGGTAGTTTTGCAATTTATATCGAAACTTGGCATGCTGATATCTTCGATTTCTTGGATTTGAAAAAGAATACCGGAAAAGAAGAAATGCGTGCCAGAGATTTATTCTTTGCGATGTGGACATCGGATTTATTCATGAAACGCGTACAAGAAAATGGAAATTGGACATTAATGTGTCCTAACGAATGTCCAGGATTGTATGATGTATATGGTGAAGAATTTGAAGCCTTATATACAAGTTACGAGAAAGCGGGTAAAGGAAGAAAGACCATCAAAGCACACGAATTATGGGAGAAAATTCTAGAATCGCAAATTGAGACTGGAACACCATACATGTTGTACAAAGATGCAGCCAACCGTAAATCGAACCAAAAGAATTTAGGAACGATTCGTTCGTCTAACTTGTGTACCGAGATTATGGAGTACACTTCTGCGGATGAGGTAGCAGTATGTAACTTGGCTTCGCTTTCGTTACCTATGTTTGTGGAAAACGGTAAGTTTGACCACGAAGCATTGTATACTGTGACTAAACGAGTAACTAGAAACTTAAATAAAGTAATTGATAGAAATTACTATCCGGTAAAAGAAGCAGAAAATTCTAACTTACGTCACCGTCCAATTGGTCTTGGTGTTCAAGGCTTAGCCGATGCTTTTATTATGTTGCGTATGCCTTTTACATCGGATGAGGCTAAGAAATTAAATCAAGAAATTTTTGAAACCTTATACTTTGCTGCTGTAACTGCTTCGATGGAAATGGCAAAAGAAGAAGGTCCTTATTCTACATTTGAAGGTTCGCCAATGTCTCAAGGAGAATTCCAGCATAATTTATGGGGAATTCAAGATGAAGAATTGTCTGGTCGTTGGGATTGGGCTTCTTTGAGAAAAGAAGTAGTGAAAAATGGTGTTCGTAACTCATTGTTAGTAGCGCCAATGCCTACTGCTTCTACTTCGCAAATTTTAGGAAACAACGAAGCATTCGAGCCATATACTTCTAATATTTACACAAGACGAGTGCTTTCAGGTGAATTTATTGTGGTAAACAAACATTTACTACACGATTTAGTGGAGCGTGGTTTGTGGAACGAATCCTTGAAACAAGAACTAATGCGAAATAACGGTTCAGTTCAAGACTTGAATATTCCGCAAGACTTGAAAGAATTGTATAAAACGGTTTGGGAAATGTCTATGAAAGACATTATCGATATGTCACGTCAACGTGGTTATTTTGTGGATCAATCACAATCGTTGAACTTGTTCATGCAAAACGCTAATTATTCTAAATTGACATCGATGCATTTCTATGCTTGGCAATCAGGATTGAAAACCGGAATGTATTATTTGAGAACAAAAGCAGCAGTTGATGCAATCAAATTTACATTGAATAATGATAAAAAAGAACAACCCGTTGCCGAAGATGTAAAAACAGAAGCAATTGATGTTAACGAATACAAAGCCATGATTCTACAAGCTCAGGCAGGTGGTCCAGAGGATTGCGAAATGTGTGGATCATAAACCTAATTAATTATTAATTCAAAATAATTGTTGAAACAGCCATCGTTTAGATGGCTGTTTTTTTATAGAGCTGTTTCCACTTTAACCAACAATAAAAAGCGATTCTTATTTAAACTTAAATTTGCTTAAATTTGTAGTAGATAAAACTAATTCAGGTGATTATGGAAATTAAAAATTTATCCAAGTATAGTAATGCAGAGAAAATTGTTCTTGCGGAACAATTATGGGACAGTGTTTCTAAAAATGATTTAGAAATTTCTGATGATGTAAAAAAAGAATTAGATATTCGAATACAAAATTTAGAAGAAGGAAAAACGGAATTATACACTTGGGATGAGGTAAAAAATCATTTGAAAACCATTAGATAGTGTATAAAATTCATTTCACTAAGGAAGCACTATTTGATATTGAAGATATTGTTCTTTGGTATGAAGAACAAAGAGCGGGGCTTTCTTATGATTTTGAACTTTGCTTAGAAGCTGGAATTGACACTATTCTGAGAAATCCAGATGCATTTCAGAAAAAATATAAGAATATAAAAGTTAGATATATTTCAAGATTCCCTTACGGGATTCATTATAGATTTAAAATGAACGAGATTATTGTTATTGGAGTTTTTCATACTTCCCGTTCTCCAAAAAATTGGTCTAAAAGATTAGGACTATAAGTTAAAATCAAATTGTTTGATAGAATAAAAAACCAAAAAGGCTGCCTGAAAAGTATTTTAGAGCAGCCTTTTTTTTTGTTTATTAGTGTATAATTCCTTATATTTGAGAGTATTAAGTTGTTTGGGTTTTCTTTTAAAAATTAAAACTAATGGCTATGAAAAATGAAGAATTTACTGTAACAGATACTTTGCAAGCAACGCAGTTTCAACGTTTTCTTAATCTAAGCATTGATTTAATGTTTATTTATATCTTGGTGCTTAGTTTAGGAACAACCATTATTTTGGTTGCTTTGTCTGCTAATAATTTTGCACTTTCTAATTGGGTGACCAACTTAAGTGCTGTTGAAATTGTTTTCTACACAGCAATAGTTTCCTTCTTGTATTATTATATTACCGAGGTGTATTTTTCTCGCACTATTGCCAAATTGATAACTCATACCATCGTTGTGAATGCTGATGCTACTAAACCGTCTAAAAGAAGTTTTTTTATTCGAAGCTGCTGTCGTTTTATTCCTTTTGAAGCTTTCTCTTTCTTTGGATTGGTTCCAAGAGGTTGGCATGATACTTTTTCGAATACTTATGTGGTTAAAAAACGCAAGCTGAATAAAATGCGTAAACATTTTAATGCTTTAGCAGATGTGATTGAGGCTTAGTTTAACTATTTTCTTTCTCCAATTTGCTGTCTCCACATTGCATAATACAAGCCTTTTTCATGCAATAAATCCTGATGCTTGCCTTGCTCGATAATTTGTCCTTGTTCCAAAACAAATATTTTATCGGCATGCATAATGGTCGATAAACGGTGGGCAATTAATACCGTGATTTGATCTTGCTTGGATGATATACTTCGAATGGTTTTGGTGATCTCTTCCTCGGTAATCGAATCTAATGCCGATGTAGCTTCGTCAAAAAGCAATAAATGCGGATTTCTAAGCAAAGCTCTGGCAATAGACAAACGTTGTTTCTCGCCTCCCGATACTTTTATTCCGCCTTCGCCAATGGTGGTATTCAAACCTTTTTCGGCTCTTTCGAGTAAATTTTGACAAGCCGATTTTTGCAAAACATCATTTATTTCTTCGTCGGTTGCATTCGGTTTTACAAATAGTAAATTGTCTTTTATAGTTCCTGAAAACAATTGAGCATCTTGGGTTACAAAACCTAATTGTTGCCTTAATTCATTGATGTCAATATCTTTGGAATTTTTTTCATTGTAAAAAATAGCACCTTCGGCAGGATTGTACAATCCGACAAGCATTTTTACCAAAGTCGTTTTTCCGCTTCCTGATGGACCAACAAAAGCGATGGTTTCGCCAGCTTCTGCTTCAAAAGAAATGTTTTTTACAGCATAGGTATTCGCACTTTGGTGTTTGAACGAAACATTTTTAAAACCCAAATGATTGATAGCCCCAATTGTTTTTGGGTTTTTAGGAGTTTCTTCGCTTTTGGAATTCATCAAATCGGCAAAATTATCCATAGAGGCTTTTGTCTCGTTATAAGTGGCAATCACATTCCCTAATTCTTGCAATGGATTAAATAAAAAGAATGAAAAGAACATTAAAGTAATCAAATCTCCCGGTTTGATAACGTCATTAAAGATGAACATGTAAAGCGCAAAAACCAAACTGGTGCGCATAAAATGAACCGTTGTACCTTGTATAAAACTCAACGAACGAATAAAACGTACTTTTTTGAGTTCTAATCCTAGGATTTGGATGGTTGTAGCATTCAATCGATTGACTTCTTGTTCTGTTAAGCCTAGACTTTTTACAAGTTCAATATTTCGTAAAGATTCGGTTGTGGCTCCAGCCAAAGCGGTAGTTTCACCTAAAATTTCTCTGGAAACTTTCTTGATTTTTTTACCCAATAACGAACTAATGTAAGCAATAATAGGAACAGTTGCCAGGAATATAGGTCCCAAAAGCCAATGAATAGTGATGGCATAAACCACGACAAAGACAATACCAACTATCGATTGAAAAATCAATGAAATGGATAGGGTGATGAATTTTTCACAATCAATTTTTACTTTTTGAAGTTTGCCTAAGGTTTCTCCGCTGCGTTGGTCTTCAAAATCCTGAAAAGGCAATTGTAACGCTTTTTGAATACCTTCTGTATACATTTGCGCACCGGTACGCTGAATGATAATATTGGTAAAATAATCCTGAAAATTTTTGGCAATTCTGGAAACCATTGCCGCACCTAATGACAAGGCCAGCCAACCTAAAACTGCTTTTGTAAAGTTGAAGTGATTGTGGTTAAAGTTCGCCACTCCAACACCACATTCGTTAAGTAGCTTACCAATGATAATCGAATCAAATAAAGAAAAGCATTGATTTATGGTGGCCAAAAAAAGCGCGATATATAAAAGTGTTTTATGGGTTTTGATGTACGTATATAAAATTTGCATAATGAGTGTTTTAAAGGAAATAATTCAAACCAAAATTAGTATCAGAATTAATGTGGATACAAATTTAGAATATAAATATCGAAATATTTCGATATATTAAAAATATATTTTTATCTTTGCCTCATGATTACCGAATTGAACATAAAACAAGTTGAGAAAATTTCTAAAGCACTAGGAGATCCATATCGGTTGAAGATATTGGATATGATTAGTAAACGAAAGGATTTTATGCAATGTTGTGAAGTTTCAGAATGTTTTAATTTGGCACAGTCTACCATGTCTCACCATTTGAAACAATTAGTAGAAGCCGAATTGTTAGTAGCTGAAAAGGAAGGACGAAACTTGAAATTTGTTATCAATAAAGAAATGTGCGATGCTTATAGTCGTTATATTTCTAATCTAGGCTTTTAACCTTTTTTTAATTAAATAAATCGAAATATTTAGATATTTAAATACTTGCAATAATTAAATTATTATAAAAAAATGAAAAAATTAGAAAACAAAGTAGCTGTTGTCACAGGAGGAAATAGCGGAATCGGATTAGCAACAGCAAAATTATTTGCAGAACAAGGTGCCAAAGTGGCGATAACTGGCCGTAATAAAAAGACAATTGATGAAGCGGTTTTCGAAATTGGGAATGCTTCGATTGGTTTGGTAAGTGATGTTTCGGATATAAACAATATTGACACCACCTACGGAACGGTTAAAGATACTTTTGGAAAAATAGATGTATTGGTAGTGAATGCCGGTGTATTTATTGCGGCACCTTTAGCAGATTATACCGAAGAAATGTTTGATCAAACCAGCGATATCAACTTCAAAGGGGTTTTCTTCACAATTCAAAAATCCTTGCCGCATCTAAATGATGGCGCTTCAATTATCATTACGGCATCTACAGTAGCCCACAAAGGTTTTGCAACTACCGCAGCCTATTCTGCTTCAAAAGCAGCCGTTCGTTCGTTGGCCAGAACCTTATCAGCCGAATTATTGGATAGAAACATCCGAGTGAATGTACTTTCGCCTGGGCCAATTGACACACCTATATTTTCAAGAGGAGGAGCTTCAGAAGAAGAAGCAAACGGAACAAAAGCTTATTATGCTTCAGGAATACCAGCAAAACGTTTGGGAACTTCAGAAGAAATGGCAGCAGGATTTCTTTATTTAGCTTCAGATGATTCTAAATTTATGATCGGAGGCGAATTATTACTTGACGGAGGAGCAGCAACACTTTAAATTAGTTAGTTATTATTTGTTTTTAGAAAGAAGAAACCCTAGTTGAATAAAATCGACTAGGGTTTCTTTGTAAATAAAGAAAATTAATTAGGCAATTGCAGTATTCTCAACTGCTACACGCATTTGTTTTGCGGCCGAAACCATTTCAATTAAAGCCTTTTTAGTTTCGTCCCAATGACGGGTTTTTAAACCACAATCAGGATTTATCCATAATTGATTGGCAGGAATTACTGCTGCAGCTTTTTCCAGTAAATGAACCATTTCGTTGCTTGACGGAACACGTGGGGAGTGAATATCATAGACTCCAGGTCCAATTTCGTTTGGATATTTAAAATCAGCAAAAGCATCCAGCAATTCCATTTGCGAACGCGAACATTCGATGGTAATTACGTCGGCATCCATATCGGCAATGTTTTGAATGATATCGTTGAATTCACTGTAGCACATGTGCGTATGAATTTGGGTGTCATCAGCTACTCCGCTAGCAGAAATTCTAAAAGCTTTAATTGCCCAATCCAAATAAGCAGCCCATTCTTCTTTTCGCAAAGGCAATCCTTCACGAATAGCCGGTTCGTCAATTTGGATAATTTTAATTCCAGCCTTTTCTAAATCTACCACTTCATCACGGATAGCCAAAGCAATTTGAGTACAGGTTTCAGAGCGCGGTTGATCGTTACGAACAAATGACCATTGTAAGATAGTCACAGGACCAGTAAGCATTCCTTTTATCCATTTTGGAGTTAAGGATTGAGCAAATTCTGCCCATTTTACAGTCATAGGAGCTGGACGGGAAATATCTCCATAAATAACTGGTGGTTTTACACAACGGCTACCATAACTTTGTACCCAGCCATTTTTGGTGAAAGTAAATCCGTCTAATTGTTCTCCAAAATATTCCACCATATCGTTACGCTCAAATTCGCCATGAACTAAAACATCAATTCCTGATTCTTCTTGAAAACGAATGGTTTCCTCTGTTTCTTTTTCTAATAAAGTATCGTATTCGTATTGTGATAATTCTCCTTTTTTAAACTTAGCTCTCCAGCTTCTTACTTCGGCAGTTTGTGGAAAAGAACCAATAGTTGTTGTTGGGAATAGCGGCAATTTTAAAGCTTTAATTTGTTTTTCTCTTCGAATAGCAAATCCATTTTTACGTTGATCGTCTCCAGTTGTAATGCTGGCTACACGGTTTTTTACTGCGTCGTTGTGGATTAAACTAGAGCTTTTACGATTATTGTTAGCGATAGTGTTTTCTTGAAAATGAGCTTGGTCATTTTCGGTGATTTCATCAGAAGCTAAATTTCGAAGCACTACTATTTCTTCAATTTTTTGTTTGGCGAAAGCCAACCATTGTTTGATTTCAGGAGTTAGTGTTTTGTTGTTTGTTTCCAAATCTAAATCGCAAGGCGAGTGGATTAAAGAACAAGAAGGTGCTACTAAGATTCTGTCATTTCCTAAGGCAGCTACTGCTTTTTCAATTAAAGCTAAAGAATTTTTGAAATCATTTTTCCAAATATTTCTACCGTCAACAACTCCCAAAGAAAGTTTCACGTTAGGAGCTAATTTCCCTGATTCTAAAATGTCATCCAATTGCGAAGGGCAACGCACTAAATCCAGGTGTAAAGTATCAACAGGCAAAGCCAAAGCGGTTTCTAAATTTTCTCCAAAACAATCAAAATAATTAGCCAGAATCACTTTTAAGTTAGGGAAACGTTGGTTGATTTCATTGTATACTTTTGTGTAGGTGTTTCTTTCTTTATCAGTAAGATTAAGGGCTAAAAAAGGTTCGTCAAGTTGGATATAAGTAGCCCCTTGTGCTTCTAATTTCTCTAAAATTTCGAAATAAACAGGCAATAATGAATCGATAAGGTCAATACGGTTAAAGCCTTCTTCTTTTTCTTTTCCCAGTAATAAATAGGTGATTGGCCCAATTAAAACTGGTTTAGTATGAATTCCTAATTCCTTAGCTTCAATGAATTCGTTGATTATCTTTTCTGAGAACAATGAAAACTGCTGGTTTTTAGTGAATTCAGGAACGATATAGTGGTAATTGGTGTCAAACCATTTGGTCATTTCCATCGCAACAACGTCTTGCCCGTCTTTTTGAGAACCTCTTGCCATAGCAAAGTATAAGTCTAAAGCCGGTTTTGTTTTGGCAATTTCAGTATAACGACCAGGAATCGCTCCTAAGGTTAATGTTAAGTCTAAAACTTGATCGTAAAAAGAAAAATCATTTGACGGAATCAAATCAATTCCGGCTTTGGCCTGTAATTGCCAATTTTCTTTTCTGATTGTTGCGGCTGTAGCCAGAAGTTCTTCAGCTGAAATTTTTCCAGCCCAGTAAAGCTCACTAGATTTTTTTAATTCTCTATTACTTCCAATTCTAGGATAACCTAAATTATTTGTTTTCATTTTTATCAGTATTTATTACTATACAAAGGTATGTTTGTAGGTTTTAATACTTAAATTTGTGCTTTAATTAAGTAAAATGAATTGTTTTTGTGTTTTATTACAGTTTTTTATTCTTGTAATGATTCGCAAACACCCCTTTAACAGTAAAATATTCTATGGAAAATTTAGACAACACCGATTTACAGATATTAAAGCATCTTCAACAGAACTCAAATATTAGTATAAAAGACTTGGCCGCTAAATTGTTTTTGACTGCGACTCCCGTTTATGAGCGTATCAAAAGATTAGAACGCGAAGGCTATATTATGAAATATGTGGCTCTTTTGAATAAAGAAAAATTGAATCGCAGCATGATTGTTTTTTGTAATGTAAGATTGAAAGAACACGCTAAAAATGTGGGTGCTAATTTTGTAAAAGATATTGTGGCGCTTCCCGAAATTATAGAATGTTACAATATAGCGGGAGATTATGATTTTATGCTTAAGATTTTAGTTGCTGATATGGCGAGCTATCAGGATTTTGTAATGAATAAATTGTCTACTATTGAGAATATTGGAAATACCCAAAGTGTTTTTGTAATGGGGGAAATCAAGCATAGTACGGAATTGAGTTTTTGATTTTGTATTTTTAAATAAGTAATTATAATCGCTGTTTTCTTATATTTGGAGATAAATATTAGGGAACTAATGGGACAATTTAAAATTGCAAATTATTTACTGGCGTCAAAACAAAAGCGAGTTTTAAATTGGATTATTGATATTATAATAATGCGGTTTATTGTTTATTTAGTATTGACTTTTATGAATTCTTCAGCTATTTCAAATAGAATAAATTCGTTTGACATGATTGAGCGTTATTTATTCTGGAGTATTATCATTTTTATTTATTTTGGAGTTACCGAAGCTTTTCTTTCCCGTTCTCTAGCTAAATATTTTACTAAAACAATTGTTGTTATGGAAGACGGTTTAAAACCAGACAAAATGACGATTTTAGCTCGAACTTTGGTGCGTATTTTTCCTTTTGAACCTTTGAGTTTTTTGAGAGGACGTACTTTGGGGTTACATGATGAAAAATCAAGAACTTTTGTTGTTATGAAATCCAAACTCGAACAGCGAATGAAAGAACATCTTGTGTTAGAATCTTTGGAGAAAGTCCTAAAATAAAATGTATTTTTGGTTTTTTAATCTAAAATTATATTTCGTTAATCTTCAATCAGAAATCAACATGAACTGGGAACAACTTTTATCTTTAAAACGTCAAGGTGATACAAGCAAACGACTACGAATAGAGCAGGACGATACCCGTTTAGGATTTGAAGTAGATTATGATCGTATTATTTTCTCCGCTGCTTTTAGAAGTTTACAGGATAAAACACAGGTTATTCCGCTTTCTAAAACCGACTTTGTACATACTAGATTGACACATAGTTTAGAAGTTTCGGTTGTGGGACGTTCTTTAGGGCGATTAGTTGGAAAAAAAATCATTGAAAAATATCCTCATTTAAAAGAAGTTCATGGTTTCCAGATGAACGATTTTGGTGCAATTGTCGCAGCGGCTTCTTTGGCACATGATATTGGGAATCCTCCTTTTGGGCATTCGGGCGAAAAGGCTATTGGAGAATATTTTGCTATTGGTAAAGGAAAAAAATACCAAGAGTTTTTGAATCCAAAACAATGGCAGGATTTAATTGATTTTGAAGGAAATGCCAATGGTTTTTCGGTAATGACATCGAGTAGACCCGGGATTGAAGGAGGACTCCGAATTTCTTATGCTACTTTAGGTGCTTTCATGAAATACCCAAAAGAAAGTTTGCCTAAAAAACCAACCCGAAATATCTCAGATAAAAAATACGGTTTCTTTCAGACTGATAAGGCATTTTTTGAAGAAGTGGCAAAAGATATGGGCTTGATTCCAAATAAAAGTGGAGATGATATTGGTTTTGAAAGACATCCTTTGGCTTATCTAGTCGAAGCAGCAGATGATATTTGTTACACTATTATCGATTTTGAAGACGGTATTAATTTAGGTTTGGTTTCCGAAGATTTTGCTTTGGAATATCTTATCAAATTAGTGAAGGACAGTATTGATACTTCTAAATATAAAACCTTAGGGACTAAAGAAGACCGAATCAGTTATTTGCGTGCTTTGGCTATTGGAAGTTTAATTAATGATGCTGTAAAAGTGTTTGTAGCTAATGAAGAAGCCATTTTACAAGGGAAATTTCCTTTTGCTTTAATGGATAAAAGCAAATACAAAGCGCAAATGGATGATATTATCAAAATTAGTGTTGATAAAATCTACCAAAGCCGAGAGGTTATCGAAAAAGAATTAGTAGGTTACCAAATTATACAAACCTTATTGGAAAAGTTTATTACGGCTTACGACAATAAATTCAATGGAACAGCTTCTAATTACGATAAGTTAATCTTGAAATTATTGCCGGAAAGACACGATTTAGAAAAGGAAAACCTTTACGATCGTTTGTTGCATATTTGTCATTATGTGTCCTTGCTGACCGATGGGAATGCATTGGAATTATATGAAACTATAAATGGTAGAAAGAAAGGCTAAGCTGTTAAAAAGCATAGGTGATGCCAACTCCTAATACCTGTTTTAATTGGGTTTTGGGACCTTCGGTTACTTGTACGCCGGCAACTTCGGTTTTGTTTTTGATGTCGTCATCATATAAAATTCGGGTTCCTATGTTGGCTTTTACATATTGGTTTACGACCAAATTTAAACCGAGGTCACAGTCCACATCGACGTTTCCAAAATTATTCACATAGTCCGAATAAAGGCTTAAATTATTTACAAAAACCACATTTTTGTAAATCTCTTTTTTGTATTGATTGGTAATTAAAAAACCTAATTCGTTTTTAGATCTTTTTCCTTTTGTAATTATATTTCCGTCTTTGTCATAAATGGCTTTTTCAACTCCAAAAGCTCCTTTATCAGCCAAAGTTTGATCCCAAACAAAGGTTGCTTTGTAAGTAAAAGGAGAAAGATATAAAACACGACTTTTGGATTTTGTAGTGTTTTCGGCACCTACACCTAAGAACATATAAGCTGGTGCAAACAGTCTGGAAATAGGGTTGTCTTTATTTGGATATTTGTAACCATTGGTTAATTGTGTATTGAAATTCAGTTTAGCCGAATGAAACCAAGTACTTTCCGGATCTTGCCTATGCCCAAAGGTAGAGTTGAATCGGAAGGCATCGTCGGTTTTACGAACTTCAATTCCGTCTTGTTTGTTCATCCCATATCTAATGCTGAGTTCGTTTACCCATTTCACCAATTTTTTTTCGTAAGTTCTGTTAAAATCACCTTTTAGCAATCCTGAAATAGAACTGGTTCCTCCGGCACTCCAATTGACAAAAGCAATTTCAGAAATATCAAAGCCAAGTATATTTTTTTTACCCCAACAAGATGGAAGTTTTTTTTCAAATTCAGGAAGGGCAACTAATTTGGCTAGGGTATATTTTAATTTAGCCGGAGGCATTTTTCTATAGAAGTTATCATTTAATACCGGAAGAATAATTTTTTTTACAGTGTCAGTTTGGATTGTATCCTTCTCCGACTGTGAAAAAACAGGAATAGTAATAGTGAATAAGAATGTAATTATAAGAAGACTGAGATTTTGTACTTTCATTAGTAAATTGAAATTTTGGGTTGCGCAAATTACTCGTTTATGTAACTAAAAAAAAGTGATTTTAGTGTTTCAACGTCAATTCCGCAATATTGTTGCAATTGATTTACAGTTCCTTGCTCAATAAATTTATCAGAAATCCCCAATGTTTTAATCTTAGTTTGATAATTATTCTGAGCGGCAAATTCGAGAATTCCACTTCCAAAGCCACCAATAATTGTGCCATCTTCGATGGTGATGATATTTTTGAATTTTTTGAATATTTCGTGAAGTAATTTTTCGTCTAATGGTTTTACAAATGCAAAATCATAATGTGCGATTTTATCAGGATTTCCAATTTCGTTTAGTGCTAGATTCACATTGTTCCCGATGGTTCCATTGGATAAAACCGCTACTTCAGTTCCGCCTTTAAGACAAGATGCTTTTCCGATTTCGATATCTTGGTAGTGACCAAAATGTTCTTTTTTCCAATCAGCAATAATACCACGACCACGTGGATATCGGATAGCAATTGGCAATTCTAAGCCTAATTGAGCGGTATATAATATGTTTTGTAACTTAATTTCATTTGCAGGAGCATAAATAATAAGATTAGGAATGCAGCGTAAATAAGCAATGTCAAAAACACCGTGATGGGTTGCGCCGTCTTCACCAACGAGTCCTGCCCTGTCTAAGCAAAAAATCACAGGCAGCTTTTGTAAAGCCACATCATGAATAAGCTGATCATAGGCTCTTTGTAAAAAAGTAGAGTAAATATTGCAATAAACAATCATTCCTTGAGTTGCCATTCCTGCTGCTAAGGTTACCGCATGTTGTTCGGCAATACCCACATCAAAAGCGCGTTCCGGCAAGGCGTCCATCATGAATTTCAGTGAACTTCCCGTAGGCATTGCAGGTGTGATTCCTACTATTTTTTTATTTTTTTGTGCCAAATCCAATACGGTCAAGCCAAAAACGTCCTGGTATTTTGGAGGAAGATTTTCTTCTGATTTTGGGATAATTTCCCCTGTTGTAGCATCAAATTTCCCCGGTGCGTGGTATTGTACTTGATTTTCTTCGGCTTGTTGTAAACCTTTACCTTTAGTAGTAATTACATGAAGAAATTTAGGGCCTTTTATTTTTTGTAAACGCTTTAATTCTTTGATAACGGCAAAAAGATCATTTCCGTCAATTGGTCCTGAATAATTAAAATTCAGGGATTTAATCATATTATTTTGCCTCGGATTTTTACCTTCTTTTACTGCGGTAAGATAATTTTTTAAGGCACCAACACTCGGGTCAATCCCGATAGCATTATCGTTTAGAATCACCAATAAATTCGCATTGGTTACTCCGGCATGATTTAATCCTTCAAAAGCCATTCCTGAAGCTATCGATGCGTCGCCAATTACCGCAATGTGTTGCTTGTTGAAATCACCATTTAAATTAGAAGCAATTGCCATTCCTAAAGCTGCGGAAATAGAAGTGGAGGAGTGGCCTACGCCAAAAGGATCATATACACTTTCGCTTCTTTTAGGAAAGCCTGAAATTCCATTAAGTTGACGATTAGTATGGAAAATTTCTCTGCGACCCGTCAGGATTTTATGTCCATAAGCCTGATGACCTACATCCCAAATTAATGCGTCGTCGGGCGTGTTGAATACATAGTGTAAAGCAATGGTTAATTCGACAACGCCTAAACTAGCTCCCAAATGCCCTTCTTTTACTGAAACAATATCGATAATAAAATCGCGTAATTCCTGCGCTACTTGAGGAAGTAGGGCTTCGTCAAGCAGGCGTAAATCGTCTGGCGTTTGTATGTTTGAAAGCAAATTTTCTGGCATGAGGCAAATGTACGAATTGAATGCTGTATTTTTGCTTCATGGAAAATATTTTCACCGACGACTATTTTATGAAGAAAGCTTTGCAGGAAGCCGAAATGGCTTTTGAAAAAGGCGAAATCCCTGTAGGCGCAGTTGTTGTTGTGAACAACACCGTTATTGCCCGAAGTCATAATTTAACCGAAATGCTGAATGATGTTACCGCCCATGCCGAAATGCAATCCATTACGGCTGCGGCTAATTATTTAGGCGGAAAATATTTGAAAGATTGTACCTTGTATGTTACACTGGAACCTTGCCAGATGTGTGCTGGTGCTTTGTATTGGAGCCAAATTACTAAAATTGTTTTTGGCGCTAGTGATCCCCAACGTGGATTTCAAAAAATGGGAACACAATTGCATCCTAAAACTATTGTCGTTCGTGGTGTTTTAGCTGATGAAGCGGCTGATTTGATGAGACGTTTTTTTATTGAAAGACGTAAATAGACTTTCTTTTTTGAATTAGAAAAAATAATTTCACTTAGAGAATTTTCCTCTTAAAATATTTAGAAAAATACCATATATTTACTACAATATAATTAGTGTTTCGTTAGTTATGGTTTTAATAGTGAAATATTAAAACGTTCAGTTGTTTTTTAAAGATTCGTAACCATTAACTCCTAAATAAAAGTGAAAGCAAAAGGATTAGTTCTCGTGTTTTGTGTGTTTTTTATTTTTCAATCATGCGGCAGAAAATCAGCAGCCGATTTCAATTCCGATTTTTCATTATTTAAAGAGTATATAGTCAGTTTCACGGGAGGAATAGTCTCGTCGGAATCTGATATTCGGGTGGTTTTGGCTTTCGATAAAAAAGAATGGAAAGCCAATCAAATTTTAGACAGCGATTTGTTTGATATTTCTCCAAGTGTCGATGGAAAGGTGGTTGCACTTTCAGCCAACACAATTGCCTTTATACCTGAAAAAAAGTTGAAACCAGGTACAGAATATCAGGTGACTTTAAACTTAGATAAACTGATTACACTTCCAAAAGAGAAAGAAAAAACGCTTTCTGAATTCAATTTTACAGTTAAAACAATTAAGCAGGATTTTACCATAAATACTGCCGACATTCAATCGTACAGTAAAGAATATCAGTACTTAAACTGTGTTTTAAAAACGGCAGACAATATTGATGTTGAAACGGCTAAAAAGTTAGTTGAAGCCAAACAAAAAGGTAATAATCTTAAAATTAAATTTGAGAAGAAGGCTGGTTTTGGTAAAGAATTTAATTTTATAATTGATAGTATTCAGCGTTATTCTGAAGCTTCAAATGTAGAAATTTTGTACGATGGAAGTGATTTTGATATTGATCAGAAAGGCCAAATCGATGTTCCGATTACGAATATCAACGAATTTAAAATTATAAAAGTTGAAGTTCCGGACGGAAACAATCAGTCGTTAATAATCAATTTTTCTGAGCCTTTAGAAAAAGGGCAGGATTTTAAAGGATTGGTTTCGATTCAGAATACGAATAATTTAAAATTTTCAATTCAGGGAAATTTGCTAAAAGTCTATTTTAGTAATGAAAAAGCGCCTGTTCAAAAAGAAGTTCCAGCTCCTGTAGCGGTAGAAGAAAGCGCAGTTTCTCTTGTTGATTCGACCACAGTTATTGTAGATACCGCTGTGGCTGTAGTTGAAAATCCTGTAGAAGTCGTGGAAGAGGAAGAAGCTGAGCCGGAGAAAATTATTGTTGGAGATTTATTGCTTGAAGTTTTTCAGGGAATTGAAAGCCAGTACGGCAAAAAAATGGACGCCAATTACATGGAGAAAATCACTTTTGATCAAATAAAACCAAGCGTTCGTTTTATTAAAAATGGAACAATTCTGCCAAGTTCAAATAATCTAAAACTGAATTTCGAAGCTGTAAATTTAAGTGCTGTCGATGTAAAAGTGTATAAAATTTACAAAAATAATATTCTGCAGTTTCTTCAGTACAATGAATTAAACGGAAGCCAAAATCTTAAGAAAGTTGCTCAGCCAGTTGCAAAAACAACCCTCAATTTAAGCGAAAGTAAGTTGGTGAATCCAAGTAAATGGAATACTTATGCTTTGGATTTATCCAAAATAATCACTCCGGAACCGGGAGCAATTTACCGAGTAGAATTTGTATATAAAAAGAAATACTCTCTATACAAATGCGAAACTTCAGAAGAAGATCAAAATGACGAAGAGGAAGCAGATGAAAATGATGTGAATTATAGTGAGAATTCATATGACGATTATTATGATAACTATGAATGGAGAGAAAGTCAGGATCCTTGTTCAGGGTCGTATTATTACAACGCCAAAATTGCTACTAATATTCTGGCGACAGATTTAGGAGTAATTGCCAAAAGAGGCGAAAATAAATCGTATTTATTTGCTGTAAATAATATTGTAACCACAGAACCTATTTCGAATGCAAGAGTTGATTTATATACATACCAACAACAAAAAATCACAACAGGAACCACCAGTAGCGAAGGAATTGCTTCTTTTCAATTAGATAAATTTGCCTATTTTGCAATTGTAACTTTAGGAAATCAATGCACTTATGTAAAGCTGGATGACGGACTTTCTTTGTCTGTGAGTAATTTTGATGTTTCGGGCGAAACTTTGCAAAAAGGCCTAAAAGGATTTATTTATGGAGAACGCGGCGTTTGGCGTCCCGGAGATAATTTGTATTTATCATTTATTTTAAATGATGTTTCGAATAAACTTCCAAAATCACATCCAATTAAATTTAGATTGAATGATCCGAATGGTAAAACCGTTTATCAGACGATTCAAAAAACAAATGAATTAAATCATTATTCTTTTACCGTTCCAACAAGTGCTGATGCGCCAACAGGAAATTGGGAAGCAATGGTGAGCGTAGGTGGAGCTAAATTTTACAAAAGCATCAAAATTGAAACGATCAAACCAAATCGTTTAAAAATCAAAAATACATTTACCAGAAAGACACTTTCATCGTCTTACCCAAATACCGATAATCTTGAAGTAACTTGGCTTCACGGTGCGATTGCCAAAAATCTGAATGTAGAAATGCAGGCGAAATTTTCTCAACAAACCACTACTTTTAAAGGATATGAGAAATTTAGTTTTGATGATTTAGTGCGTCAATTCAGCACGGAAGAAATAAATGTTTTCTCAGGAAAATTAAACGAAAACGGTAAAGCATCGGTAAATATTGAACCAAAATTGCAAGGTCAGGCACCGGGAATGCTGCGTGCTTCGTTCATCACAAAAGTGTATGAAGAAGGAGGAGATTTTAGTACCGATGTGATTTCGACGACTTATTCGCCATACAAAACCTATGTCGGAATTAAATCGCCAGAGCCTAATAAATATGGAATGCTGGAAACCAGAACCAATAATCGTTTTGATATTGTGACGGTGGACGAAAATGGAAGACCAAAATCGGTAAGAAACCTTGAAGTAAAAGTGTATAAAGTAGAATGGCGCTGGTGGTGGGATGCTTCAAGTGATAATTTATCCAATTATAATTCTTCAAATGCTACGACTTCATACAAAACCTTTGTAATCAATACCGATTCAAGCGGAAAAGGAACTGTTCAGTTTGCCTTGACCGATGAAGAATGGGGACGTTATTTGATCCGTGTTTCAGATAATACAGACGGTCATGCAACAGCCCTAACCGTAAATATTGATTGGCCAATTTGGTCTGGAAAAACACGTAACAGAGATGCTTCTACAGCAAATATGTTGGTTTTTTCTACAGATAAAAAGAATTATGCAGTAGGCGAAAAAGCACAAATATCTTTTCCGTCAAGCGAAGGTGGACGCGCTTTGATTTCTATAGAAAACGGATCAAAAGTAGTGCAAACTATTTGGGCAAAAACTCAGAAAGGAGAAACAAAAGTTGAGGTTCCGATAACTTCAGCAATGGCACCAAATGTATATTTCAATATTACATTATTACAGCCACATGCTTCAACGAAAAATGATTCTCCAATTCGTATGTACGGAATTGTTCCGATTGAAGTGGTGGATAAAAATACCATTTTGTCACCAACATTATCAATGCCTGATGTTTTAAAACCAGAGCAGGCGTTTACGGTAAAAGTGGGTGAAAAAACCGGAAAGGAAATGACCTATACTATCGCAGTTGTGGATGAAGGTCTTTTGGATTTAACCCGTTTTAAAACACCAAATGCCTGGGATAGTTTTTATGTTCGTGAAGCTTTAGGCGTTAAAACCTGGGATGTTTATGATGACGTTATTGGAGCGTATGGTGGAAAAATAAATCAGATTTTCAGTATTGGTGGAGATCAGGATTTAGGTGGTGGAAAAGCCAAAAAAGCCAATCGATTTAAGCCTGTTGTTTTGTATTATGGCCCATTTAAATTAGAAAAAGGACAAACGAAATCGCACCAATTGAAACTGCCAAAATATATTGGTTCTGTTCGAACCATGGTGGTTGCGGGAGATGCGAATACAAGTGCTTACGGAAGCGTTGAAAAAGCAACTCCGGTTAAAAGTCCGTTGATGGTTTTGGCTTCATTGCCGAGAAAAATTTCGCCTTCTGAAAAAGTGACCATTCCGGTTACTGTTTTTGCAACGGAGAACAAGATTAAAAATGTTTCGATTCAGATTAAAACGAGCAATGGCTTAAAAGTAATGGGAAGCGCAACGCAATCCTTGACTTTCGCTTCGCCTGATGAAAAAATGGCGTATTTTAATTTAGTTGTAGGTTCAGCTACGGGAATTGCAAAAGTTCAGATTATTGCGACTTCTGGAAAAGAGAAATCGGTTTATGATGTCGAAATTGATATGACGAATCCAAATCCGGTTACAAATACTTTTACAGATGTGATTCTGCCTCCAAATAGTACCAAAACGATTTCATGGAAAACGTTTGGAGTTTCAGGAAGCAATAAAGCAAGATTAGAGGTTTCGTCAATGCCAACAATGAATTTGAATGGAAGATTGCAATATCTTATTCAGTATCCTCATGGATGCGTGGAGCAAACGACTTCTTCTGTCTTTCCACAATTGTATTTGAATGATGTTGTTGATTTGGATGCGACACGAAAAGGAATTATTCAAAAGAATATTACGGCCGGAATTACAAGATTAGGAAGTTTTCAATTGTCAAATGGAGGAGTGGCTTACTGGCAAGGAAATACGATTGCAGATGATTGGGGAACTTCTTATGCTGGTCATTTCCTGATTGAAGCAGAGAAAAAAGGCTATGTGTTGCCAATTAATTTCAAATCAAAATGGATTTCGTACCAACAGCGCGAAGCAAAACAATGGCGTTTTGAACCGAAATACGGGAACGACTTGGCTCAGTCCTATAGATTGTACACTTTGGCTCTAGCCGGAAATGCCGATTTATCTTCAATGAACAGATTAAGAGAAACTAAAGGGATTTCGAACGAGAGTAATTTGCGTTTGGCTGCTGCATATGTTTTGGCCGGACAAAAATCAGCTGGATTGAACCTGTTTTTACATAGTAAAATTGAAGAGGAATCAAGTAACTATAATTATTACTATTACGGTTCAAGTGAAAGAAACAGAGCAATGGCGTTGGAAACAATGCTGCTTTTAGGACAAAAACAAAAAGCATTTATGATGGCTGCAAAATTAGCCAAACAAATGTCAAACAATCAGTGGATGAGTACACAAACTACGGCTTATTGCTTGTATGTAATGTCTAAGTTCGCTGTGAGTAATGGTCCAAAAGGAATCAATATTCAGTTCAGCAAAAACGGAAAAGGCGAGACAATTAATACTCAAAAAACAATTGCTGACAGAAATCTAACTGTTCAAACGGGTTCAAATAGTGTGACACTAAAAAACATTAAAAACAATACGGTTTACGTACGTGTTTTAAATACCGGAATACTGCCAATCGGTCAGGAGAAAGCAATTCAGAGTGATGTTTCGGCTGCTATTGTTTTCAAAAATAGAAAAGGAAGTGTTATTAATGTTTCTAAGATTAGTCAGGGAACTGAATTTATTGCCGAAGTGACGATAAGAAATCAAAGAAATGAACATGTAGAAAATGTGGCCTTATCTCAAATTCTGCCTTCAGGTTTCGAAATCGTAAATACCCGTTTTACCGATTACGGTGATGCAACAAACAATATTGCTGATTACATTGATATTCGTGATGACCGAACTAATTTCTATTTTGGAATGAAAGCCGGAGAAACAAAAGTCTTCCGAATTTTGTTGAACGCTTCTTATCTTGGAAATTATTATTTGCCAGGTTTGCAATGCGAGGCGATGTATGATAATACTTTCTTAGCCAGAACGAAAGGATTCTGGGTTGAAGTTGTGAAGTAATGTTTAATATTTACGTATCCTAACAGGTTTTGGAAACCTGTTAGGTATTTATATCTAACATTAAAGGTCTATCTCAGAAAGAGACCTAACAGGTTTTGGAACAGTGTAGGATAACCAAACTGACTAATAATAAATTAAAAAAGATCATAAAAGTTGAGGAAGGATATTTTTGAAGAAGGGCAATATTATCATATTTACAATAGAGGAAATAACAAAGAAAATATTTTTATTGAAGAAAAGAATTATAATTATTTTCTCGAAAAACTAAAGAAATATATTGTACCAGTTGCAGATATTTACGCTTATTGTTTGCTGAAAAATCATTTTCATATAGTTTTAAGAATTAAAGATAAAGGAGATATGCCGGAAAAATTTAAAGAAAAAATTCATCTCCCATTTTCAAATTTATTTAACGCTTATTCTAAAAGTATTAACAAAGTCTACGATAGGACTGGAAGCTTATTCCAGGAGTATTTACAACGAAACAGAATAGGAAATGAGGCATATTTAAAACAATTAATTGTTTATGTTCATTTGAATCCTGTCAAACATAAATTTACTGAACGATTTGAAACTTATTTACATTCATCGTATCGTTCGTATTTATCGGATAAGTTTAGTAACATTGACAAAGAATTAATTCTAGAGTTGTTTGATGGTTTAGAAAATTTTAAATTTTATCATGATGAAAGAAGAATTGTATATGAAGGAGTAGTTAATGAGGTAAATTTGAATGATGAATAAAATCCATTAGATACATAAAACATACCTAACAGGTTTTGGAAACCTGTTAGGATATTAAATGATAATATTACTTTGAAAAATAAATTAATAGCGTTCTCACAACGCTTTATAAATTGGATAAAAAAGAATAAAATAAAATCAGCAAGTGTATTTATACTCTTGCTGATTTATTATTTCTCCATACCCCGAACATTATTTCAGGAACCCTATTCAACGGTAATTGAAAGTAAAGAAGGAGAACTGCTTGGTGCAAAAATAGCCGACGATGGACAATGGCGTTTTCCTGCGCAAGACAGTGTGCCTGATAAATTCAAAAAATGTATTGTCTATTTTGAAGATGAATACTTCTACAAACATCCCGGATTTAATCCCGTAGCGATGGTAAATGCCATTAAGCAAAATAATAAAGCAGGAAAAGTTGTTCGAGGAGGAAGTACATTAACGCAGCAGGTTATTCGTTTATCCCGAAAAGGAAAAGGCAGAACCTATTTTGAAAAATTAATCGAGATTATTTTGGCAACCCGATTAGAATTAGGATATTCTAAAAATAAAATTTTAGAAATGTATGCCGCTCATGCGCCCTTTGGTGGAAATGTCGTTGGTTTAGAAATGGCCGCTTGGAGATATTTTGGAGTACAATCCAATCAACTTTCATGGGCAGAAAATGCAACTTTAGCCGTTTTGCCAAATGCTCCAAGTTTGATTTATCCGGGAAAAAATCAGATAAAGTTGTTGAATAAACGCAACAGGCTTTTATTGAAATTGCATCAGGAAGGAATTATCGATAAGCAGACTTACGAATTGTCAATCGATGAACCGTTACCACAAAAACCTTATGATTTGCCTCAAATTTCACCTCATTTATTGCAGCGTGTAGCAAAAAATGAAGAAGGAACTCGGGTAAAAACGACAATAGATTATGCTTTGCAGAATAGAGTCAATCAAATTGCGAAATATTATTACAATCAGTACAAACAGAATGAAGTAAATAATCTGGCGATTTTGGTGATTGATGTTTCGAATCGAAATGTAATGAGTTATGTTGGAAATGCTCCAACAGATAAAGATCATCAAAAAGATGTTGATATTATCGATGCTCCAAGAAGTACAGGGAGTATTTTAAAACCGCTTTTATACGCCGGAATGCTTGACGATGGTGAGTTATTGCCGAATACTTTAGTGGCCGATGTACCAACGCAAATCGCAGGATATACACCGCAGAATTTTAACCTCACATTTGATGGCGCTGTTCCGGCACATCGCGCTTTATCTCGATCACTGAATATTCCGGCAGTTTTAATGCTTCAGGATTTTGGCGTGAATAAATTTTATGAAGAATTGCAGAAATTCAAATTGAGAGACATAAATAAAACGCCGGATCATTACGGATTGTCGCTTATTTTGGGTGGTGCCGAAAGTAATTTATGGGATTTGTGCCGAACGTATGCAGGATTATCTTCAACAGTGAATTATTATGCAAAAAATCAAGCGAAGTATCGCACTAAAGAATTTGCAGAGCTGAATTATAAAAATGATTTTGAGCCTGATTTTGGTTCTGAAACGGATCAAAAGAATATAATTGGCGCTGGTTCAATTTGGCTGACGTATAATGCAATGGAAGAAGTAAACCGGCCGGAAGGAGATGAAGCCTGGAAATTTTACGACAGCTCGTTGAAAATTGCCTGGAAAACAGGTACCAGTTTTGGAAATCGTGATGCCTGGGCGATTGGAACAAATTCAAAATATGTAGTCGGAATTTGGGTTGGAAATGCAACTGGCGAAGGCAGGCCAACTTTAACAGGGGTTACAAGTGCAGCACCGATTTTATTTGATGTTTTTAATTTATTGCCAAGGCAAAAATGGTTTGATACACCTTATAAAGATTTAGAAAATGTTGAGGTTTGCCGTTTGAGTGGTTATTTGGCCAAAGAAGATTGTCCAAAAATCAAGCAATGGGTTTCTAAAAAAGGAAAGTCGACAGCCGTTTGTCCGTATCACAAAACTATTCATGTAGATAAATCCCAACAATTTCAGGTGAATAGCAGTTGTGAAAGTGTTGATAATATTGTGACTAAAAGTTGGTTTGTTTTGCCTCCAGTTATGGCGTGGTATTATAAAAGCCAGCATATCGAATATTTGCCCTTGCCTCCGTTTAAGGAAGATTGTCAGGGAACACAAACCACAACAATGGATTTTATTTACCCGAAAACAAATAGTAAAATTTATTTAACGAAGAATTTTAACAGCGAAGTACAGCCTGTTATTCTAAAAGTGGCTTATTCTGAAAGAGATAAAGAATTGTTTTGGTATGTTGATGATGTTTATAAAGAAACAACCAAAACGTTTCATGAATTGCCTATTACACCAACTTCAGGTACGCATTATATCACGGTTGTGGATGCTTATGGAAATGAAATTATAAGAAAAATTGAAATTGTGAGAGAATGATTTTCTTTTGAAAAAGACTGCCTAGCCCAGACCTGTCTGCCGACAGGCAGGTAGAAGTGGAAATCCTTTTGTTTTTTTCTTTAAAAAAATAAAAGATTGAAACGGATAGCTGGAAATTGCTCTTAATAAAAAGTCATTTTTTTGCTTGGAGAAGAAAATAATTCCTAGTTTTTAAATCCTTCCATCAAATAAACCAACATATTTCTCACGGGTTTGCCTCCCCGATATTGCTTGATGATAACAGGCGGATTTATTTTTTCAAAATCATCCTTATAGATTTCATGAGGATCGCTAAAATTATTTGAAACGGTAATATAGTAGGCGTCATTTCCTTTCTGGATTGGTTTTCTGAATTGATTCAGCCAATGGTAGGTATGGATATCTTCCAGTTTTCCAATGGCAACAAAATTAAGATGAAGAGGTGCTGCAATATAATTATCAATATGTGCCCCCGGAAACCATTTGTTGTTGATGATAAAATTGGTATTGGTTTTCTTTTCTAATTTATTCTTCTGAATTATTTTACCAACTTCGGTTTTAAAAAAATCCCAATCGTACATATCTAAAGTTACATCTCCTTTTCCTAAATTAACTTCATTGGTTTTTCCTAAAGTTCCAGGGTAAAATGATAATACTAAAATGCCTAGAAAACTCACGGCTAGAATGAGATAATTAGCATAATTGACTAATTGAGGCAATCGGGAATTTATTTTTAAATCGGACAGATAACAAGCGGCTAGTAATAATAAAGCGGTGAATCCTGGGCCAGACCAGTGTGGTAAAGTATCTCGGAACATTGAAACAAACAATAAAATTCCAATCAAGGGCAGGCTCATTAAAAGTAAGAGTCGGATATAGTGAATTGAAAGATTGATTTTCTTTTTCCAACAGGCAATTAAAGTAGTTATCACTATAAAATAATTGATGGGATTATTATATGCCAATCCGCCGAAAAACTCCCGAATAAAACTATTGGGATTGATTCCTCGATTGATGCTCACCCGATTGCTGTGAAAAGTATAAGTGATAAAATCATTTTCTATATTCCAAAACAAAATAGGCGAAATGACCAAAAGAGTCAACAATACCGATACGTACAAATAACCATTTGAAAGTAACTTTCGATTGTAAATAAGAATATACAGCCCGAATCCGAACCACAAAAATACTCCGTGAACCTTACTCATTACGCACAGACCCGCACACAAGCCAAATAATGTCAAGTACAAATTAGACTTTGCGTTGCTTTGTTCGTAAGTAATTAAATGTACTAAAAAGTAAAGACTTAGAATCCAGAAAAACAATTGTGGTGCATCGGGCATAATGAAAACACCTGCAATAATACTCGCATAAATGGAGGAAGTGTACAGTAAAGCAGCTATGAAACCGGCTCTTTCATCTTTGATTTTTTTTCCAATAGCATACATGAGATAGGTATTGGCAGCAGCTAAAAGAATCGGTCCTAATCGAATGAAAAAATCGGAGGTTAGCATCAAATTAAAAGTCGTTAACCGAATTAACAAAGCGACTAATGGCGGATGATCAAAATAATTCCATTGCAAATGCTGGGCATAAGTAACATAATAAACTTCATCGTTTCCTAAACCTATTGAAAAAGCAATAATGCAGCGAATTACTGTTGCAAGCAAAATGAGGCTTGCTACTTTATTTTTAAAGGACATATTTAGCTTTTAAAAGTGTAAAAAGTATTAGCTCCAAAATTCCAAATAAATACAATTGCAGTCACGATGATTTTACAAACGTAAAAATTGATTTTGGTCTTTTTTTGTAACGAATATAAAAAGCCCGTATTGATACTAAAACCAATTACAGCGATAATTAAAAAACTCAGAAATTGAAGTCCGATTTCAGGATTATGATTGTCAAAAGTGAAGTATTTATTCAGAAAATAATTATTTGTAACTCCAAATAGGAAACCAAATCCATTAGCTGTATATTTATTAAAGCCTAATTTTTCTTTACAAATCCAGGTGATGCCAAAGTCAATAACGAGTCCTGTAAAACCAACTAATCCAAATTTTAAAAACTTTAAAATATCCATTTATTGTTGGCTTAGTGTAGGATTTGAAAAACTGGGAGAAGGCTGTTTTAAAGAGTTGATTTTCTTTTTTACAAAGGGATTTTCAATGATTTTATTAAACCAAATCACAGATAAAGAACCAAAAACGACTCCAATTAAAGCTCCAACAAATACATCCATTAAAAAATGATGTGCAAGGTAAATTCTGGAATAACCTACTAAAATACTCAATATTAGTAACGATGTGCAAACGTATCTTCTTTTGCAATAATTAGATAATACGGTTGCCAAAGCAAAAAAAGAAGCCGTATGTCCCGAAGGAAAACTATTAAAACCTATTCGGCTTGAAGCAAAAGTATCCAGGTAATATTGATAATGATGCAGTTCGAAATAAACTTTGGGTCTTGGAGCTGCTATAATGTTTTTTATAATTTGGGCAAAAATCCCAGAACCGATGTAAGAAAGTAAGATGATGAGGGCTAGTTTTCGATGCTTTTTGACAAATAGTAAAATAAAAACAGACGAAATAATAATAAACCAACCATCCCCAAGAAAGGTGATGCTTTCGAAAATAAGATTTAAAATAGCGGTATGAAATTGATTCAGCCACATGAAACCATCGGCTTGAGAAAAGGAACATAACAGCAAAACAATAGCACTTATCAGCAGTAAATTAAGGCCGTAAAAAAAACTATTTTGAGTAATTACTTTAAAAAAGGAATTCATTTTACAAAATTTTAAATTTTTGTAAAGCTAATGGTCAAACCTATCTTTAATGTAAACTCAGTTTTGTAAAAACAAAATCAAATCTTTATCAATATGTTAGGAAAGGGAAATTAATGTTAACAGGAGCTTATAATTTTTTAATCGCACTGGGTTTTAAATTCCTTTGTTTCTTGAAATAATTAGAAAGGTGGCTTTCATCGGTGAAACCAAATTCATAAGCAATTTGCTTCATGGATAGCTGCTTGTTTAGAATCCTTTTTTCTATTAATTGAGTTCTTAGTTTATTGCTGTAATCTCTATAACTTATGGAGAAATTGCGCTTGAAATACGTCCCAAAATAAGTCGGAGAGATATTAAAATGTTCTGAAATGGTTTTAATTTGAACCAATTTTGGTTTGTAGATATTCTGATGGATATAGGAAATAATCTGGTCGTTGTCTATTCCTGAGCCTGTGATTTTTATATTCTGTTGTTGTAAACTTTCTTTTATCAGTCCAAAAATGGATAAGATTTGGTAAAAGGCAATTGGCGAAGTAGAAATATTGGCTTTGCTGTTGTAGGCTCTAATATTGTCAATGGTGTTTTTTAATATACTTGCGCAAGTTGAATCCAGTTTCAGTACATTTTCTTTAAGGGATCTATCGCGCATGAAATTTTCGGGAGTATTGAGCAAAAATTCATCGCAAGCCAGTTTTTTATTCGAATTAAAATAGGTGTCGGTGAATTTTATAAAGAAAAACCGGGTAGTCTTTTTTATGTCAAAATAGTGTTCATCATCCGTGGAAAGCACAAATAAATCTCCGGATTTATACGGAAGCAGGTTTTTGTTTAATTGATGAATTCCACTTCCTTTTATAATATAAATAATCTCATAATAGGTATGACTGTGTCTGGGAAGATGATATTGGTCTTCCTCAAATTCATCAATTACTAAGGTGTCAAATTGATTTAATTTTTTCATAACCTAAAGTTGCAAGTTTATGTTGTAAAATTACAATTTCTTTGGAGCAGTTATCAATAAATTTGCAAACTAAGATAGACGCTGCTATATAATGATGCTACGTAATTAATAATCTCTTTTATAATAAAATGAAAAAAAGTTTGCTTTCACTTGCTTTGGGCGGATTGACGATAGGAATTACCGAATTTGTGATGATGGGAATCTTGCCTGATATTGCTAAAAATTTAAATATTAGCATACCAGTTGCGGGACATTTAATTTCGGCTTATGCGCTTGGAGTAGTTATTGGTGCGCCTTTGTTAGTGATTCTTACTCGAAATTTGCCGCCTAAAAAAACGCTTTTGATTCTGGCGAGTATGATTACTGTGTTTAATACGCTTTCGATTATAGCACCTAATTATGGATTTTTATTTGCCGTACGATTGCTTTCGGGATTGCCGCACGGTGCTTTTTTTGGAGTGGGAGCAGTAGTAGCCAGTCGGCTTGCTGATAAGGGCAAAGAAGCTCAGGCCATATCGGTCATGTTTGCGGGTTTAACTATTGCTAATCTTGTGGGTGTTCCTATTGGGACTTATATCGGACATAACTTTTCATGGCGTTATACTTTTATAATTATCGCCATTGTTGGAACTCTAACAGTGTGTTCACTTTATTTTTGGATGCCTAATATCGAGGCAAAAGCCAGAGAAGGCATGAAAACACAGTTGTTGTTTTTTAAGAAAGTCGAGGCCTGGTTAGTTATTTTAATTACCGCTATTGGTGCTGGAGGTTTGTTTTGTTGGATTAGTTATATTGCCCCGTTACTTACAGAAGTTTCTGGTTTTGATGCTGCAGATGTTCCTTATGTGATGATGTTAGCTGGATTAGGTATGGTTTTGGGGAATTTTATTGGTGGGAAACTGGCTGATCGATTTTCTGCTGAAAAAACAATTATTATTTTGCTTACAGTTATGGCGGCCGATTTATTATTGGTTTTCTTCTTTTCGTCTAATCCTTATGTGAGTTTGTTATTGGTATTTGCTACAGGCTGTATTGCTTTTGCTGTTGCAGCTCCTATTCAGACTTTGATGATACAAACTGCGGTAGGTGCCGAGATGATTGCTTCGGCTGCGATACAAGCTGCTTTTAATACCGGAAATGCTTTAGGTGCTTTTCTTGGAGGATTGCCCTTAATTGCTGGATTTAGTTATGCTTCTCCTAATTTAGTTGGTGTAACGATGTCGATTATAGGAGTTTTATTTACAGTGGTGTTTTTACAAAGAAAACGACGTGTTTTAAAGTTGCAAAGGATTTAATCCAATATAACATATTATTTAAGAAACCGCTTTTCGAAAGATTGGCGGTTTTTGTTTTATTTGAATGATTATTAAGTTGTTTAGTATAGATATAGTATTCCTAGACATAAAAAGAGTATGAATGAATTAAAACAGATTATATTGTAAAATGCATTTTCTGAAATTGTTTTCTCAGATTTAAGAATTGTTAAACTAATTATTGAGGATAAAAGAAAAATAAAATATAAATATAGGAGAATGCCGTTTAAACCTGATGATAATTTTTCAGTATAATCTTTATTTTTTGTATAAACTTTTGTGATGTTTTTAAAGATTAAAGTAGATTCGATCTCTATAGGATTTTCATAAATATACGTTTTTTCGGTGGTAAATGAATCCCCTAGTTCAGTTACATATTTATATGCAATAACTGTTCGGTTATTACTATAGCTGTTTGCTTTAAGGGATTGTTGGTAATAATATGATATGTTTTCTTTTATAGTTTTTTTAGGTAGAAAATAGAAGTCTATTAGTATTAAGGATATGATTAGAGTTGTTGCGGTTAAAACTAATTCTACTAATTTTTTGTTTTTTGAAATAGGTATTTTGAAATCTATCATCAGTTGGCTTTTTAAAGTTATTTCTGTGTTATCATTGTAGCGTAAATAATATTTAAAAATCAAATATAGCGATTTATTCGTACAAAAAGGAGAGTTGAATTTTTAGAAAATAGATTGCCCTAAAAACAAAATTCCTAGTCCAGATAGAAACGAAAACCCTTTGTTGTTTTTCTTTAAAACAACAAAGATTGTAGTGGATAGCTGGAAATAGCTTCATATAAAACTGAAGTTAATTTAATTGGGCGATTGCTTCGTGCCTCGCAATGACGCACAAAAAAACCGCTAATCTTACGAAAAGCGGTTTTTTGTTTAGTCTTTTATAGCATTTCCTTTGTTGTCAAAGAAATGATATTCTAAATACGTGTAAGCGTCACGTGGTATAATTTTCACCCATTTTTTATGTTCAAGAAACCATTTTGAACGTAATGATGGAAAACCTTTGCTGAGGTAAGCAGCCACAAACGGATGTACATTAAGCACAACTTTTTTGTGGTTTTTTAAAACTCTTTCCAGGTCGGAGTTGATTTTATCAATGATTAGTATTGGTGCTTCAATTTCACCATTTTCATTGTTTGGATCTTCTTCTCTGGTTTTAATATTTCTTTCTGGTCTTACTCTTTGTCTGGTAATTTGGACTAATCCAAATTTACTAGGAGGTAAGATTTTGTGTTTTGCTTTATCGTCGCTCATTTCTTCTCTCAAGAAGTCGAACAAGACTTTGCGATTTTCGGGATTTGACATATCGATAAAATCAATTACAATGATACCGCCCATATCGCGTAAACGCAATTGTCTGGCTATTTCGGCTGCGGCAATCATATTGACTTCCATGGCTGTGTCTTCTTGATTAGTCGCTTTATTAGAACGGTTTCCGCTGTTAACGTCAATTACGTGTAGAGCTTCAGTGTGTTCGATAATAAGATAAGCGCCTTTACTCATGGAAACGGTTTTTCCAAAAGAAGTTTTGATTTGTCTCTCTATATTGTATTTCTCGAAGACAGGCGTGTCGTTTGATTGATAAAACTTCACAATAGATTGTTTGGATGGAGCAATTTCTTGCAAGTAATCCTTGGTTTGGTTGTACAACTCTTCATCATCTATTTGGATACTGGTAAAGGTATCGTTGAATACATCTCTTAATATTGAGGAGGCTCGGTTGAGTTCACCTAATACTTTTGAGGGATGATGAGCAGTTGGTAATTTTTTACACATTGCAGTCCATCTGCTAAGCAGGTTCTGCAAATCTTTTTCTAATTCGGCTGTATTTTTGCCTTCGGCTACTGTGCGAACAATAACACCAAATCCTTTTGGTTTGATGGATTGTACAAGTTTTTTTAGTCGGTCTTTTTCTTTTTTGTCTTCTATTTTTTGAGAAATAGAAACACGATCAGAAAAAGGAACTAAAACAATAAAACGTCCGGCAAGAGAAAGCTCAGCGCTAATTCTTGGTCCTTTGGTAGATATTGGTTCTTTTACAACTTGTACTAAGATAGATTGATTGGCGTTTATTACATCAGTAATGGTCCCATCTTTGTCTATCTCTTTTTCAAACTGAAAGTTTTTTAGGGAGAAATCTTTTATTTTACCTGCGCTTACAAGTTTTATGAATTTCAGTTGGGAAGTTAGATTAGGACCTAAGTCGTGATAATGTAAAAAGGCATCTTTTTCGAAGCCTACATTTACAAAAGCTGCATTGAGTCCAGCAACAGGTTTTCTTATTTTAGCAATAAAAATATCGCCTACTTGAAAGTTGCTTGTCTCTTCTTCCTTGTGTAATTCAATTAGTTTTCCATCTTTTAATAAGGCAAAATCTACGAAATCAGAACTAGATCTAATGATTAATTCTTTGTTCATTTGTAAATTTTTATCTGTTTTTTAGAAAATAGAACATAGAGAGAAGAGTATAGACTTTGAAAGTCTAAAATCTAAAATCTAAGATCTAAAATCTTATTTACAGATGGATTAAACAATAATTTTAACAGGTATGAACCCGGAGAAAACTAGCTGGCAGTTTGCAGTATTAAGTGTTCAGAAAACTGAATACTAAAAAACTGATGACTGAGCACTAATTTTCGATTTCAATGAACGTTTAAAAAGAAAAAAGTAGTTCTAGACTACTTTTTCTTCTTGTGACGGTTAGCTCTCGCTCTTTTCTTTCTTTTGTGCGTAGCTACCTTATGTCTCTTTCTTTTTTTACCACTTGGCATATCGAGTTGATTTTATGATTAATTAATATTATTTTGCTTCGTTGTTTGTTTTTACTCCTTCTACAAAAACTTTTGCAGGTTTGAAAGCAGGAATGTTGTGTGCAGGTATTTTAATTGTAGTGTTCTTTGAGATATTTCTACCTGTTTTCTCAGCTCTAGTCTTTACGATAAAGCTACCAAAACCTCTTAAATAAACATTGTCTCCAGTTTCTAATGAAGTTTTTACTTCATTCATAAAAGTCTCTACTGTTGCTTGCACATCACCTTTTTCAAGACCTAACTTTTCTGAAATTTTCGCTACGATATCTGCTTTCGTCATTTTCTTTCCTTATTTATTATTCTGTAATAATTTTTTTGAGTGTGCAAATATATGAATTTAAAAAACAAATATTCAAGCTAATTCATTAAATTTTAATTACATAAACTTTTACTTTTGTAAACAAATATTTAATGATGATTTTTCATAACTTTCTAATAAAGTGGTATTTAGAAAACAAGCGCGATTTGCCTTGGCGAAATACGACTAATCCTTACCATATTTGGCTCTCCGAAATCATGCTTCAACAGACGCGAGTGGCGCAAGGAATGCCTTATTTTTTGTCTTTTACAACTGCTTTTCCAACCGTTTTTGATTTGGCGAATGCCAATGAAGAACAAGTTTTAAAATTATGGCAAGGGTTGGGGTATTATTCCCGTGCCCGCAATTTGCATAAAACTGCTCAATATATAGCGTATGAATTAAACGGAATTTTTCCTTCTAATTATAAGGACTTGTTGTTGTTAAAAGGAGTAGGTGAATATACGGCGGCGGCAATTGCTTCTTTCTCCTATAATGAAGCGGTTCCTGTGGTAGATGGAAATGTGTTTCGGGTGCTTTCCCGTTATTTTGATGTAGAAACCGATATTGCTTTGGCTTCCGCTAAAAAAGAATTCGCGGCTTTAGCTTTCGAGTTAATGCCAAAAGACAATCCGGCGATTTTTAATCAGGCCATAATGGAGTTTGGTGCTTTGCAATGTGTTCCTAAAAGCCCCGACTGTGGGAAATGTGTTTTTAATGCCAGTTGTGCGGCTTTGCAAAAAAAGAAAGTCGATCAGTTGCCTGTGAAATCAAAGAAGCTGAAAGTACGAAATAGATACTTTAATTACTTTATGCTTTCGGATGCGGACGAGAATACTTTAATTCAGAAACGGACAGCAAAAGGAATTTGGCATAATTTATATGAGTTTCCTTTGATTGAAACTTTGCAGGAAGAAGATTTTGAGTTTGTGTCGAATGCCGTTCAGCAAGAATCGTTTTTTACTAATTCTATTATAAGTATGCGTGCCTGCAACGAAAAAAGTATTGTGCATAAGCTATCGCATCAGCATTTACACATTAAATTTTGGAAACTAAATGTAAAAGGCGTGGTTGAAAATGGGATTACTAAAGAGCAGTTAAGGCAATATCCTTTCCCGATTGTGATTCATAATTTTATTGAATCGGAATAGAATAAAAGAGCAAAAAAATGTATCTTTGGGATAATACTATATATTAAAACGACTATGAACGGAACACTAAATAAGGTAATGCTAATAGGTTATTTGGGTGACGATGTTAAGTTACACTATTTTGAAGCGGGCAATTGTATTGGAAGATTTCAGCTGGCTACAAATGAAGTGTATATTAATAAGACTACCAATGAGAAAATCACTTCGACTGAATGGCATAATTTAGTGGTGCGTAATAAAGCGGCTGAGATATGTGAAAAATATTTGTCAAAAGGAGATAAAATTTATGTGGAGGGAAGGATTAAATCCCGTCAATGGCAAGCAGAAGATGGTTCGATGAAGCATACTACTGAAATCCAGGTGACTGAATTTACTTTTTTAACAACTAAAAAAGATACTGAAAGCAACAAGCTAAATCAGAGTCCAGAATCCACAAAAAATACTAACTTTGACACACCAAACAAAGGCTTGCCTATCAATGATTTGCCTTTTTGATTGTTTAACTAATCTTTTTTAATTTGGACCCAGAGCCCAGTTTTAATTTTGTTTATACATTAGATTTAGATCTATTGTTTGGTTTTGCCGGAATATTTGTATTGCTGTTTTGTTCAGCAATAGTTTCGGGAGCCGAAGTGGCCTTGTTCTCGCTGTCACAAAAAGATATTGATGATACCCTTCAAGAAAATCTTCCGACAGGAAAAATTCTCTCAGAATTATTACAAAGACCTAAAAAACTATTAGCAACGCTTCTTGTAGCTAATAATTTTATCAATATAGGAGTTGTTATTTTGTTTTCTTTTATTGGTTCCGATTTGTTTGCAGCAATTAATTCACCCGTACTAAAATTTATTTTTGAAGTTATCGTTGTGACTTTCTTATTGTTGCTTTTTGGAGAAGTGATGCCAAAAGTATATGCGAGTAGAAACAATATTAAATTTGCTAAAAGGGTAGCTTATCCTATTTCTGTTTTAGATAGTTTGCTTTCGCCAATTAGTATTCCAATGCGTGGAGCTACAGTTTATTTGCACAACAAATTAGGGAAACAGAAGACTAATTTTTCGGTTGACCAATTATCACAAGCCTTAGAACTTACTGCAACGGATGAAACGTCTACTGATGAACAAAAAATATTAGAGGGAATTGTATCTTTTGGTAATACAGATACCAAACAGGTTATGAGTCCTAGAATTGATATTTTTGCATTAGAAATCACGGAGACTTTTACGGATGTTTATAATAAAATTGTCGATAAAGGCTATTCCAGAATTCCTGTATATCGCGATAATATTGATCAAATAGAAGGGGTGTTGTTTGTCAAAGATTTATTACCTCACTTAGATAAGCAGGATTTTGAGTGGACTACATTGATTAGAGAACCGTTTTTTGTGCCTGAAAATAAAAAGCTGGATAACTTATTAAAGGATTTTCAATCTATGAAAAGTCATCTTGCTATTGTGGTGGATGAATATGGAGGAACTTCAGGTTTAGTTTCTTTAGAAGATGTAATCGAAGAGATTGTGGGTGATATTAGTGATGAATTTGACGATGAGGATATTAATTTCTCTCAAATTGATGATCAAAATTATCTTTTTGAAGGGAAGATTAACCTGAAAGACTTCTACAGGATTGTTGATGTAAATGAAGAAATTTTCGAAGAGAAAAAAGGAGAGGCAGAAACCTTAGCTGGATTTATTTTAGAGATTTCGGGTAATTTTCCAGCCAAAGGGCAAAAAATTATTTTTGAAAATTGCCTCTTTACTATTGAGGTTGTAGATAAAAAACGTATCAAACAGATAAAAGTTACTATTGATGTTTAGTTTAAAGTGTGTGGGTAATAAAAGAATGGGTGTCCAATGCAGTGTTGCGATCGTCTTTCTGGGTTTAGTTTTGTTTTCAAGTTGTAAAAATGATGTTTTGCCTAAGCCATCGAGTTATTTGCGATTGGATTATCCTGTGGCTGAATATGCACATTTTGAGAATCAATGTCCGTTTACTTTTGAGATGAATTCCAAAGCAATTATTAAAGGCGAAAAAGATTGTGGTTTTACAATTGCATATCCTAAGATGAAAGCGACTATTTATTTGACCTATAAACCAGTAAATAGTAATCTTAATAAATTATTGCGCGATGCTCAAAAGCTGACTTTTGAACATGTAATAAAAGCCGATGATATTTTAGAGCAACCCTATTTAAATCAACAAAAGAAGGTGTACGGAATGTTTTATCAAGTGGATGGAAATGCAGCAACTAACTCACAGTTTTATGCGACTGATAGTACAAGGCATTTTTTAACGGCTTCAGTTTATTTTTATGCCAAACCTAATTTTGATTCTGTTATGCCAGCGGCTCGTTATATCAAAAACGATATGCAGCATTTGATGGAAACGCTGGAATGGAAGTGATATGGAATCAAAACAATTGAAGTGGATTTATTTAATGGTTCTTGCCTTGATTTGGGGTAGTTCGTTTATTTTGATAAAAAAAGGATTATTGGGATTGTCCGCTATTCAGCTAGGCTCGTTGCGAATTATTTTTGCTTCCTTTTTTCTGTTGATTATTGGATTTAAAAGTCTGAAGCTTATTCCAAAGGTGAAGTGGAAATACATTGCTATTACGGCTCTTTTTGGGACTTTTTTCCCGGCTTTTCTGTTTGCTCTTGCTCAAACGGAATTAGATAGTTCGGTAACTTCAATTTTAAATTCTTTAACGCCATTAAATACATTGTCCATAGGGGCATTGTTTTTTGGAATTGGTTTTCAAAGAAAACAACTTTTGGGTGTGTTGATAGGGCTTTTAGGAAGTTTGCTTTTGGTATATAATGGCGCACTTAATAATCCTGACCAAAATTACTATTATGCTTTATTGATTATTCTAGCCTCCTTTTGTTATGCTACCAATGTCAATTTGATAAAAAGATACTTGTTTGATTTAAGTCCGGTAAGTATAACTACAGGGAATTTTGTCGTGCTTTTAATTCCTGCGATACTTATTTTGGTTTTTTCAGGTTTTCCGGAACAAATTCATTTGGAGAAAACCCAAAAATCAGTTTGTTTCATTCTGATTTTGGGGGTTTTAGGAACAGGGATTGCTAATATTCTTTTTTTTAAACTAATACAAATTGCTTCTCCAGTTTTTGCGGCATCGGTTACTTATTTAATTCCTGTAGTTGCTTTCTTTTGGGGATTATTAGATAATGAAATATTGACTCCAATTCAGTTTTTTGGTGCTTTTATTATATTAATTGGTGTCTATTTGAGCGCCAGGAAGTAAGGAGTTGTGAGTTATGAGTTAAACTGCTTGAACTTCTAACGCTTAACTCATAACACATAACTCTTAATGTTTTCGGCTATTTATAAATCGGCTTTTCTACAGGATTACCATATTTGTCAAAATAGAAAATAGGAATATTGAGTTTTTCTAATCCTGGGATAACCTCTTTGCCTTTACCTACAATCACTATTCGGCTATTGTCTATTAAGAAATATTTGTTAGCGGCCGCTAGTACATCTTCTTTGGTAACTGCATTGATGTTTTTAATGTAGTTTTCGTAGAAATTAGCAGGTAAGTCTTCGGTCGCGATATTTAATGCGTATCGAGCCACCGATTCTGGTTTTTCGACTTTCATTACAAATCGGCCAATGTATCCTGCTTTAGCGTTTTCAAGTAATTCGCTAGTTACTTTTTCGGTTCTTATTTTTTTGATTTCTTTGATGAATTCAACTACAGCACTATCGGTTACGCTGTTTTTTACAGCCGATGATGATCTTATGCTGGTTACATATTTTCCTGCTCCAATATTAGTACTTGCGCCATAAGTCCATCCGTGAGCTTCTCTTAAATTCATGTTTAAGTAGCTGTTAAAACCTCCTCCTAAAATGTAACTGGCGATTACCGCTGGAAAGAAATCTTTACTATTCATCCTTAAATTATAGGTGTTTACTAAAGAGATTTCTGACTGAACAGCATTAGGTACATCAATAAAATTAATTTGAGTTGTTGGTGTGTTTACGGGGTCGGGATAGATAGTTTTAGGAGTGTTGGTTTTTTTCCAAGCGCCAAAAAGCTGCTCTACTATCGGTTTTATTTCGTTGTATTTAACATCTCCTACAATTGCTAAATAGGCATTTTCAGGCACAAAATTATGAGTGTAGTTTTTTATAACATCTTCTAAAGTAATATTCGATAAGGTTTCTTCGGTAATGAATTCACCTGAAGGATGGTTTTTCCCATAAGCAAGGGCGTTGACCATTCTGTTAGCAATAGCGGAAACGCTTTTTTCCTGAGAGCGCAATCCTTCCATTAATTTTGCTTTCTCTTTGTCTAGTTCTTTTTGAGTGAAATTAGGGTCTAAGGCGCCGTAAGCTAAAAGTTCTAAAGTGCGTTTTGAAAATTTTGAAAGAGAGCTGGCATAGGCGTTGCTGGAGCTAAATTCCATTGTGGCTCCCATGAAATCTACTTCTTCGTTAAAGTCTTCTTTAGATATTTTAGTGCTTCCGTTTCCTATTAGGTTGCTGCATAATTCGTCAACCCCTTTTTTGTTTCCTTCTGCAAAAGGTGGATTGTCGATAGTAAGGTTGAAGGTTACTTTGGGTAATTTATGATTTTCTACAACCATTACTGTGAGTCCGTTAGCTAAAGTGAAACTTTGCGGTTTCTTTATGTTGACTACTGGTGGTTTTCCTGCTGTGGGTTGTTTGCGTTCTTGTGCTTGCATGATTGCGGAGACTAATATTATAATGAATAGTATGCTTGATTTTTTCATGATTCGAAATGGCTTAGTTTTCGTTCTTCTCAGGGCTAGGGATATAATCCAGTATCAGTCGCTGATTAGGATTTAGATACTTTTTGGCAACAGTTAGAATTTCTTCTCTTGTAATAGAATGATAAATATCGATTTCCGTATTAATAAGATTTATGTCGCCATAAAGAAGGTAATATTTGGCTAGATTTTCAGCTATTCCCTCTACATTTGAGTTTTGATTGACGTATTGATTTTCAAACTGGTTTAGTAGTTTTTGATAATCTTTTTCAGAAATTAATTCGGTTTGAATTTTTATAATTTCTTCGTCAATTTCTTGAAGTAAATCCTTGCTAGTGAAATTTGCCATTGGTAATCCATATAGAATGTACATTCCATAGTCTTCTTCGTTAAAACCTACCGCGCCAATCTGCAAGGCTTTTTTCTTGTCGTCTACTATTTTCTTGTATAGTTTTGAGCTTTTTCCATCACTTAAATACGAGGAAATGAAATCCAACACACGAGCGTCTCGGGTTTTCATAGATGGCGTTCTATAAGCTGCCACAAGCATCGGGATTTGGATGTTTGGATCTATGTGGGTTGCTTTGATGGTTTCGGTTATTGGTTTTTCAACAAATGTTTCTTTTTTTATTTCTGCTCCTTTTTTGATAGGGCTAAAATAGTTTTGAATCCATTCTTTGGCTTGTTTTTGTTCGAAATCGCCAGCAACTACTAAAACAGCATTGTTTGGGATATAGAATTTTTCGTTAAAAGCTTTGAAATCTTCTAATTTTGCAGAGTTTAAATGTTCTGTAGATCCTATTGTTGTCCAGCGGTACGGGTGATCGGTGAATAGATTTTCTTTAACAGCCTGGATTATTTTTCCATAAGGCTGGTTGTCGTAACGCGAATTTTTCTCTTCCTTGATTACTTCTTTTTGAGTATCGACCCCAATTTGGTTAATCACAGGATGCATCAATCTTTCGGATTCCATCCAAAGAGCTAATTCTAAATTGTTAGAAGGGAAAACTTCGTAATAATAGGTTCTGTCGTCTGAAGTATTGGCATTGTTTACTCCGCCATTTGCAGTGACAATATTGAACCATTCGCCTCTTTTAATATTTTTAGTCCCTTCGAATAATAAATGTTCGAAAAAATGAGCAAAGCCTGTTTTGTTTGGGTTCTCGTCTTTGGAGCCCACGTGATACATTACCGAAGTAATGACTACTGGGGCACTGTTATCTTGGTGTAATATAACATGCATGCCGTTGTCTAAATCGTATTCTTCGAAAGCTATTTTTTGGGCAGTGGCTACACCACCAAGTAAAAGCGCAGTACTAATTGCCATTATTGTTTTTTTCATATAAGATTAATAAAAAATGTAGTTGCAATACTTAATGAGTAATATTGTTGCTTCAAAAATACTTTTTTTTAGTATTGATTCTGTAGTAGAACTTTTTTTAACAAAATTATAAGTTGGAATCCTGTTTCTAATGGGTTGATAATAAGTAAAAAATGGTTTGAAATATTTTTTTAAATTTAGTGATTGCGTGATAAAAAAATAATTGTATATTTGCAACCTTAAAAATCAATAAATCAATTTGGTATGTATGCAATCGTAGAGATAGCAGGGCAACAATTCAAAGTAAGCAAAGACTTAAAGGTTTATGTTCACCGTTTGTCTAACGAAGAAGGTTCAAAAGTTTCTTTTGATAAAGTTCTTTTAGTAGATGACAATGGAAATGTAACTTTAGGCGCCCCAGCTATAGAAGGTGCTTCAGTAGAAGCTAAAGTGTTACAACACTTAAAAGGAGACAAAGTTATCGTTTTCAAAAAGAAAAGAAGAAAAGGGTACAAAAAGAGAAATGGTCACAGACAATATCTTACTCAAATTGTAATTGAAGGTATTACTGCAACAGGTGCTAAAAAAGCGGCTACTAAAAAAGCAGCAGTTGAAGCAACTACAGAAGAAGTTGAGGCTCCAAAGAAAAAGGTAGCTAAAGCTAAAAAAGAAGATACTCAAGAATAATAACAATATTAAAACTAAAACATCATGGCTCACAAGAAAGGTGTCGGTAGTTCTAAGAATGGTAGAGAATCAGAATCAAAACGTTTAGGTGTTAAGATTTTTGGAGGACAAGCTGCTATCGCAGGGAACATCATCGTAAGACAAAGAGGTTCAAAACACAATCCAGGTGAAAATGTTTACATCAGTAAAGATCACACCCTACACGCAAGAGTAGACGGAGTTGTTAAGTTCCAAAAGAAAAGAGACAACAAATCATACGTTTCAATCCTTCCATTCGAAGTAGAAGCATAATTGATTTTCTCAATTTATTAAAAAACCTGTTAGCTATGCTAGCAGGTTTTTTTGTGTTTATGGATAATTTTAGAACACAGATTGACAGCTTAATAGAGTGTGAATAAGCTGAGCTTGATTAAGTTGATTTGTGTAGGACTAAATCCAATGTCATTAAGTTGAGATCTTTTAATCGTTTCTTCGAGTGATATTAAATGGTAATGCGACAGCTTTTTTAATAAAACACTACCAATGATGTTTTGTTAGAAACGAGGAATTTTCTTGAATAATTTTCTTTTTTGCTTGATCAAAAAAGAAACAAAAAAATATTCATGCGTTCATATTGTTTTTTGGTATTCATGAATCTTCGATTTCAAGTCTTGCGCTTCCTCGTCGGTCAAATTAGTTTTCGAATACGTAAAAAGAAAATAACTCGCTACGCTCAAACAGATTTTCTTTTTACGTATTCTTCAAACATTTGACACTCGACTGCGGAAGCTAAGGACAGTTGAGCCTATAAAACGACAATGTTTTGATTTATTTTTAAAAGAATATGAAGCTCTATAATATTCGATGAGAATTAGAATAATAAAAAGGGTAGATTGATTTTGTCAGTGCGCTTTTGTTTAAATAACAAATCCTCTTGCTTAATAAAAAGCAAGGGGATTTGTTGTCAAATTGAATTAATAATTACGTTTGATTAATCCATCATTCTTTGGCCGCCGCCACCGCCATTACCACCGCCGCCACCAAATCCTTCCGGACGTTCGCCTCTGTCCATTCCTTCCATGTTTCGGTTGTTTCTTCCTGGAGGGTTTTTCATGCCGGAGAAATTCTGGATTTTATAGGTCAAAGAAAACATGGCATAACGTTTTAAAACGGTGTTTTCGTTGTCGCTAACCGATGTGGCCGAAATGCTTCTTGTGATACTTTGGTTTTGGTTTAAAACATCATATACTTTTACTTTGGCAATAAATGTCTTGTTTAGGAAAGTGTACGATAAACTGGTATTCCATAAGTAATAATCTTGGTTGATGGAATTGTAAGTGTATCCAAAATCGTTACCCCAGGTCCAGTTGGTTGGCCAATAGCTCGTAGTTTGCAAATTGATTCTATGAACCACATTCGATCTGGATTTAAGACTACTGATGTCGTATTTAGTTTCGTTATAAGAGAAATTATAAGAAGGAGAGATAGTGAAAAACGTTCCGTAATCATAATTAAGATACACTCTTGGCGATATTCCCATGGATTTAGCACCGTATAATACTCCATCAGTAAATGCTTTTGAGAAGGAGTAATTAGTATTTAAAGCTATTCCGTAACGCAATAAATTAGATTCTTGCTTAATCGATTTATTCCAGCTACCACCACCAGACAAGGAATATGTTCCTGATATGTTTTCGTAAGAAGTAGTTTTTTTATTGCTATCATCATATGTAGATGTTGAGATTACATCATTATTGTAAAAATTAGTATTTACATAGATGTTGTATCCTGAACGGGTACGGAAATCAAAATTTCTATAGTTAATGCTTGCGCTATGTGTTTCGGTAGGATTCAAATCTGGATTTCCTGTAATAGTATTCAAAGGATTGGATACGTTTTCTATAGGAAGTAATTCAGATGCTGAAGGTAACGAAAGACTATAGTTATATCTAGCTGTAATAAACTTTGAGCGATCCATTTTGTATCTAATTTGAGCACTTCCGTAAGGTAAGATATATTTTTTATTCAAATCAGTTGATTGATCTAGATAGAATGAGTGATTGTCGTATTGTATAATAGATGTCGAAGAATTAATATCAAATGTGAATTTATTTTTCTCAAATCGAATACCTGCTTTTGGAGCAATACTATTTTGTTTAGAGGTAATATAGTTTGTTTGTAGTTCATTTAAATCAGTAAAGATTGGTTCAGTAGGAGTTCCTGTGTTATCAAAGGTTTTTTTGTCGTTAATAGAATTTTGGAAATTGTATTCCACACCTACTTTGAAACGAATGGAATCAGTTACAGGTTCGGTATATTCAATTTCGGCAGAATAAGAGTCGTTTATGCCTTTGCCAATGCTGTTTTGATCTCTATTGTCAGTTTTGTCTAAAATTCCTTCTTTGTATAAATAAGTATGCGAACCTACAATTCCATTCGAATTTGAATTGGAATTACTGTTGTTTAAAACTACACTAAGATTACGTGCTTTTTTTTCAAAAGATTTGTTGAAGTTAATCGAGTTACTAAAGTTGTTCGATTCGCTTTTGTTTGTTGATTTAGAATCGGATTTATTTCTTTGAACGTCATCTAATCCCTTAGAGTCACTATCTGATTGGGAAAAACTGTCCGAGCTAGAAGTACTAAATTTAGGAGCTACGAATAATCGCATGGTTGGCGATATTTTATATTCTAATTCTACATTGGCTTTATTGCTGGTATTCCCATTTTCTGATTTTGAATGCGATACAGTAGTAAAATCGCCATCTGGTCTGAAATTAAGTGAATTTGATGCGTTTTTATTTTCAGTATTTGTATCCGAAAAATTATAATTGGCATTTACCTGAAAATCTTTAGCCAATTGGTCAGAATAGTTAAATCCTAATAGATTGGATGTTGTAATTCCATTGGCTTGACCTCTATTTACAGTTGTTCCTCGGCTATTTCTACCACCACCCATATTGTCAAAAACTTCATCCATAGAAAATCCGGGAGCATTGATGTTGTTAGATGAACCTAAAAGACTTATTTTTCTGTTATTATTAAAGAAGTTTAGGATAAAGCTGGATTCGTAATGATTGTCAGTGCCATATCCGCCAAGGAATTTACCAAAATAACCTTTGTTTTTATCGTCATCAATTGTTAGGTTAATACTTGAATTATCAGAAGCAGCCTGGTCTTTAGAATATTCCTCTTTTTTGGTTTTAAAATCAGATACCTGAACTTTATTGATAATTTCGGCAGGAAGGTTTTTCAATGCCATAGCACCATCTCTATCAAAGAATGGTTTTCCGTTTACTAAAACTTGGGTCACTTCTTTGCCATTAACGGTAATTTTACCATCACTGTCTACCTCAAAACCAGGAAGTTGTTTTAATAAGGTTTCTACGTTAGCATCAGGTCGTACTTTGAACAAAGAAGCTTTAAATTCGATTGTATCGTTTTTAATTCGAATAGGAGGGTCTTCTCCTTTTACGGTAACTTCCTTAAGTGTATTTACAGATTCGGCAAGATAGATGTTGTTGAAGTCTTTATTGGCATTAATTTCTTTTTGCTCTTCAGCAAAGGTCTCAAACCCCATATAGGTTACTTTCAAAAATACGGGTTTTTCATTTTTTTTAACTGCGAAATTGAACTCTCCGTTTTTGTCCGTTAAAGTATATTCTAATATAGTAGAATCTTTTACCGTGCTGATATACACCGTAGCTGATTCTAATGGAATCTGGTTGTTTAAATTAAGTACTTTTCCTTTAAGAATATAACTGCTTTGTGCAGAAGTATAAAAAGAGAAAGCAAGAAAAAACAGAAATGATAAATATTTACTCATAATAATTTGGTTAAACTTAACATAAGATGTTAATTAAAAGAAAAGGTTTAATTGGAAGTGTAAAATTTATATTTATTTCTTTTCAAAAAGCATGGTTGGCATTTTTTCAAACAAAAAACCCTCACATTTCTGCAAGGGTTCTAAATCTGAAATCATAAATCGCTAATCAGCAATCTAGTATCTGTAATATTCTGGTTTGTATGGGCCTGCAACTTCAACGCCAATATAAGCGGCTTGATCGTCACGTAAAACTTCCAATTCAACTCCTAATTTAGCAAGGTGCAAAGCAGCCACTTTTTCATCTAAATGTTTTGGTAACATATACACATCATTGTTGTATGCCGCGCTGTTTTTCCACAATTCGATTTGAGCTAAAGTTTGGTTTGTGAATGAGTTACTCATTACAAAACTTGGGTGACCTGTAGCACAACCAAGGTTTACCAAACGACCTTCAGCCAAAATGATGATGTCATTTCCAGCGATAGTATATTTGTCAACTTGTGGTTTGATTTCGATTTTAGATGCACCGTGGTTTTTGTTTAACCAGGCCATATCAATTTCGTTATCAAAGTGTCCGATGTTACAAACAACAGTTTTGTCTTTCATTTGTTCGAAGTGGCTTCCAAGAACGATATCTTTATTTCCAGTTGTAGTGATAATAATATCAGCAGTAGCAATTACAGTGTTTAATTTTTTAACTTCAAATCCGTCCATTGCAGCCTGAAGCGCACAAATTGGATCGATTTCAGTAACTGTTACAATAGAACCTGCACCTCTGAATGAAGCAGCAGTTCCTTTACCAACATCACCATATCCACAAACGATAACTCTTTTTCCGGCTAACATTAAGTCAGTTGCACGACGAACAGCATCAACAGCAGATTCTTTAC
>JBDLTG010000041.1:0-98074 GCA_039805885.1 Bacteroidota bacterium | reverse complement strand
TTTGTTTACAGCCGATTCTAGTTTTATTATCAATCCTTATATTAATTTAATATTATCTGAGTAATCGATGCTTTTTTTAGTGATTTGGATGTTTTTGTGCGATTAATGAAAATTTAATCATTCTTTTTTATAAAGCTCTTATTTTTAGTACAGATAGTTTTTACAGTTCGTAAAAGTTATAAAATGGGGTCTTTTATGTTTAGGTTAAGTAATTGTTTTTGTGATTTTTATGTTGGAAATCGGTAGTAATTTTGACCTGTAATTAAAAAACAAAGAAATCATGAAAAAATTATTTTTATCTGTTATCGTTACTTTATTTATGAGTACAGCTTTTGCTGCGGATAAGTCTCCAAATACAGCAAAAAATTTTGATGAGACTTTTAAAGAATTGACTAAACTACTCAATACATTCCCAAGCTTTTCTGGATTAGAGGAAGATGTTGTGGTAAAAGTGAGAATTGCAATCAATGAGAACCATGAAATTGTGGTGATGAGTACTGATACAACTAATAGTGATTTAAACTATTATATTAAAAACAGTTTAAATTATCAAAAGTTGTTTGCTGAAGAATTAAAGGCTGGAAGAGGCCTTGTTTTTCTTATTAAATTCGCAAAATAGTAAAACAAAAAAAGCAAAAAAAATCCCATCTTGTTCTAAAAAACGAGACGGGATTTTTTGTTTTTATCAATTAGAATTTACCATTTAGATTCCGTCCAAACCTGCAGCAGCTACAGTATGATCATTTTCAACAGAACTTCCGCTTACACCAATGGCTCCAATGATTACTCCATCTTTATCATGAATTGGAATTCCTCCGGGAAAAGTAATTAATCCTCCATTAGAATGTTCAATGTTATACAATGACTCTCCAGGCTGTGATAAACTTCCAATAATACCAGTATTCATATCAAAAAAACGAGCTGTTTTAGCTTTTTTTAATGAGATGTCAATAGATCCTAACCATGCGCCATCCATGCGTGCAAATGCTACTAAATTAGCTCCTGAATCAACAACACAAATGTTCATTTTTGTTTTTAATTCAATCGCTTTACTCTTTGCTGATGCTATTACTTCTTCAGCCTGTTTCAGTGTGATATTCATTTTTGTTCTTTTTTGGTTATTGATGTAAAATTAAGGCAATTGATATCGCTAACCTTATTGTAAAAGTTCAAAAAAATATGAATAAAGTTCATTTTTGAATTTCTTTGGGATTGATACCAAATTCATTTTTGAAAGCAGTGCTGAAATTAGAATAATTAGTATAACCAATATCAATGTAAATATCTGATGGTTTGCATTTTTTATGCTCTAGCTGTTCTTTTGCGCAAAGCAACCTTTTTCTTTGAATCCATCTCCCAGGTGTCTCTTGAAATTCAGTAATAAAATGGCGTTTAAAAGTAGAAAGACTTCTATTGCATAAAAAGGCTATTTCTTCAATTTTTAGATTTGAAATGGCATTGTTCTCAATTACAGTTTTAAATGAAGTCTTGTTTTCGTGGGTGATTAGAGAATGTAAATAATCAATAAAGGATTGTTCGTATTTAAAAATGAGATACAACAAAATTTCTTCAAACTTCACCATAAATAATTCCTGCGAAAACTCGCTTTCTATAGTCATTATTGTCGAAAGTGACTGTATAAACGATTTGATATAATTGTCATTTTCGATTATAAAAAAAGGAATTTCAGAATGATTCTTTTTTATTGAAAAGTTGAAACTGTTTTTGTGCTTAAGAAAAAAGGATTCTAAGCTATTTTGAGAAAAAAAGAAAAGTTTACAAAAATAGGTTTGTTCCTCTAAGAGCAATTCGGTGAATAGACAATTCCCTGGTTTTATTAGTACAGATTGATTTTCATTAATGGTGATGGAAGTATCAGCAAAGTTGATTTTCTTTTGTCCTGTTTGTAAAAAGCTGAATAAATTGAGGTTTACATTGGCTTTACGATTGACAATGTCTGTTGTCATTATATAGTCGAAAACAAATAAATCAGGAATTGTATTTTTAGTATTAATGAAATTTTCAGGTAATTGAAGTATATCCATATTGGTTGGTTTAAAGATAAATTTAAAGAATTATCTTTAAACAAAAAATCTTAAGTTTATACTTAAGATTTTTTGCCTTTACCGTTATTGAATTTTACTTTTTCTACAACTTGAACTTTAGGAGCTGTTTTTGAATTACTTTTCTTAAAGGGTTTTTTAGCCGCAGTACCCGATTTTGAAGGTTTTTGATCTCCTCTTCCTTTTTCCTCATCTTTAGCAGCGGCTTTAAATTCAGAACGTTCTTTTGTGTTGTCTTTTTTTGGAATCTCTGCTTTGTGTTTTGCTAAAACATCATTTGGATTTTTAGGATTTTCTTTAGTCCCACGCAAATGAATAACCAAAGCATTTAAAAAATTACGTAAAACCTGGTCTCCACATTCAACATAATTAGGATGTTTTTCATCACGGAAAAAAGCGCCTAATTCTGATTTTGAAATTCTGAAATCTACTAATTCCAATATTTCTACTATTTGGTCATCACGAAGCATTAAAGCCACGCGTAATTTTTTAAAGATATCGTTGTTTGTCATTTTTGTATTTTTTACAAAGGTACGTTATTCTAGTATTAGCTAATCGTATTGATTGAGGATTTCAATTATTTTGTCTAAATCCTTCTTCTTGTGATTGGCTGTAATGATAATTCGATTCAAATAATCGGTTTCTGAAGTGTATTTGAAATTAGTGATAATAATCTTATTCGACGCTAAAATTGTATTGATGTTTTCGATTCGGGGATAAATAACGGGGTAGTTTTTATCAAACAGAATGTTAGTATTGGGAATCAATTTCGAATGAATGTAAGCCAATTTTTTTTTCAATTTTTTGTTTTGCTTCCAATAAATCTTTTCGGCATCGGCCAAGGTTTTTACAAAAGCGGGATTCATACCAGCACTCGAAACAAAAGTGTCATTTGCCTTGATTTTATTGATAAAATCAATGTCGCCGGCAATTACACCTCCTGATAATCCCATGGCTTTCCCTAAAGAAGAAACCATGATTTTGCGTTGAATATTGGTCTGATTTATCGTCGAAAAAATTCCATTGCCATTCGTACCTAAAATTCCAAGCGAATGTGATTCGTCAATAACTAAAGTAATTTCTTTGTGATTGGGGATTTGTTCTAAAACAGAAAGTGAAACAGCAGTTACGGTATTAGTCGCAACAGCATCGGTTAGGATGGTGATTTTTTCTGGTTTGTTATCTAATAATCGCGGATTTAATTCCTCATTTATAAAAAACGGAATACTATCGCCGTTGCTAATGGCAACATGATTGTCTGGAAAATGATAGAAAACAGCTGTTTCTGATTGTAATGTTTCAAGAAGCAATTTGCCAGCTAACATACCAGAAGAAACAGTAAGAGCAGCTTCGGCTTGGATGAATTTTGCTAAAAAAGTTTCTCCTTTTTCGTAAGCAGTCAGTTTGATATTCGCATTTCTGGAACTTCCGTAGGCTGTTCCCCAACGAGCAATATTTTTAAAGAGTATTTTTTGAAATTTTTTATTTGGCGGTAAGCCTAAATAAGCTGTCCCGCCAAAGTATAAATAGTTGCCTCCATCAATTTTTAAGACCCGATCAGGGAATTCAGTTACTTTCATTAAGAGCCTGTTTGATTTTAATTGAAAAGATTTTTCGTATGTCCGTCTGAGCCTGTCGAAGACCTCGTTTTAAATAGTAAAAACACTTCGACAAGCTCAGTGTGACAGAAAGCTTGTATGAATAATTTATTGAATTAAACTTAAATAGTTTCTGAATTGTTATTTTAAAATAACTCCAGTTCCATTCAGTGCTGAATAGCCGATTTTTCCATTTTTAATTTGTACTCCGCTGGCAATATCTTCAGATAATAGCAAAGCACCATCCATATCAACATAATCTAATTGTGGTAATAGGTGTGCAATAGCTGAAATTCCAACAGAAGATTCCGTCATGCAACCCACCATGGTTTTTAATCCCAGTTTTTTGGCTTGTTGAATCATTCTTCGGGCAGGAGTCAAACCTCCACATTTCACCAATTTGATATTTATACCATGAAAATGATTGTAACATTTAGGAACATCTTGCTCAATAATACAGCTTTCGTCAGCAATGATAGGCAAAACAGAATGTTTAAAAACAATTTCGTGTCCTTTCCAGTCGTCCGCTTTTAGCGGTTGTTCCAAGAATTCGACCCCTAGTTTTTTTAATTCGATGGCATTATTCAGGGTTTCTTCAATTTCCCAGCCGCAATTGGCATCAATTCTAAAAATCGCATCAGTATGTTCTCTTAAAGCTTTTACAATGGCAATATCTTCGCTGGTTCCTAATTTTATTTTATAGATAGGCCATGGCAATTCTTTCATTTTAGCCACCATTTTATCGATAGAATCAATTCCGATGGTATAATTAGTCAAAGGATTTCTTTCGATGCTATAGTCCCAAAGTTCGTGTAGCTTTTTACCTTTTTTTCGGGCGTACAAATCCGTGTAAGCCATGTCGAGTGCACAAAGTGCAAACATATCATGCTTTAAGTGAGGATGTACTTTTGCCCAAAATTCTTCAGGAGTTTCGTCAACAGTAGATTCTATAAGCGTTTGTATGGCTTCTAAATCCTGTTTCATCATTGGCACACTAATATTGTAATAAGGATTTGAAGTTGCTTCGCCATATCCAGAGAATCCACCACTTTTTAATTGTACAATTAAAGAAGGCTGAATATCAATTGACTCTCTAGAGATTGTAAAAGTGTGCTTTAATTGTAGCTCGTATTCTCTAATTATCAATTCCATAATAGTCGCGTTTTATGATAAAATTAAGCTATAAAAACGAATATTATTTAGTGCAGATGAAGAATTTTGATTTTCTGATTTTTTTTATCTCATTTTGCAGATATCATAAAAAAGGATATCGATAAAAGCGGTTTATGTAAAAAGTGGTTTTCGGTTCTAAGTATTTATATTCCCAAAAGTTATTTTTATGCTATTTTTTGCTTTTTTATGTTGGAAAAAAAATATGATTTTCCGATTAAATTGTTTGATTGTTCCTTTTTCTTTGGGTTATTATCATAAAAAATGATATTTTAGCTAAAATTATTGACGATATGGATACTTGTGAAGAGAAAAAAAAATTACTTTTAGAAATGATTGCCTTTGCAACAGTTGATGGTCAATTGAGTAAAAAAGGCTATGATTTTTTATTTCTAATTGCCAATGAATTGAATTTTGGAAAAGGAGGATTCATTGATTTATTGAGTCAGGAAATGCCAGCACTACCTGATAATATGAAATTGAATCGAATCAAGCAATTTTATCAGTTGGTTGTGTTTTTTCAGAACGATGGTGTTTTATACAAACAAGATCCGGATTTAATTGTTCATATCGCAATTAGTATGGGATTAGACACTGACGCTGTCAAATATTTAATTAAAAAGGTGAAAAACGCACCTAATACGCCAATTTCAGATGACGTTTTATGGGATATTTTCAATGAAGCATCCGATTATTAAGCGAGCTGTTCCTGTAGTTTTTTAATTTCATCACGTAATTTTGCCGCCTGCATAAAGTCCAAATCTTTAGCAGCTTTTTCCATTGATTTACGTTTCTCGCGAATGCGTTTCTCCACTTCGTCTTTCGATAAATATTCGTTTACAGGTTCTGCGGCAGAATTCAAAGTATGTCCCAGTTCATATTCTACCAAAGGATTTTTAGTAAAAGCACTATCAATTTTCTTATTCAATGCCTGTGGAACAACGTTGTTTTCGGTATTATAATTAATCTGTTTCGTTCGGCGATAATTGGTTTCGTCAATCGTTTTCTGCATACTGGCTGTAATTTTATCAGCATACATAATTGCTTTACCGTTCAGGTTTCTCGCTGCACGACCAATGGTTTGAGTTAACGAACGATGCGAACGCAAGAACCCTTCTTTATCGGCATCTAAAATAGCCACAAGCGAAACTTCGGGTAAATCCAATCCTTCACGCAATAAGTTCACTCCAATCAAAACATCAAAGATTCCTTTTCGTAAATCCTGCATAATTTCGATACGTTCCAAAGTATCCACATCCGAATGAATATAACGACAACGAATGCTCACTTTAGTTAAATATTTTGCTAATTCTTCCGCCATTCTTTTGGTCAAAGTAGTGACCAAAACGCGTTCGTCTAATTCGCAACGTTGCTGAATTTCTTCAATCAAATCATCAATTTGATTCAAACTCGGACGGATTTCGATAATAGGATCCAATAATCCTGTTGGACGAATGACTTGTTCTACGACAACACCTTCGGTTTTTTGCAATTCATAATCGGCAGGTGTTGCTGATACATAAATTACCTGATTTTGCATCGCTTCAAATTCGTCAAATTTCAACGGACGGTTGTCCATAGCTGCAGGAAGTCTAAAACCGTATTCTACCAAATTTTCTTTTCGGCTTCTGTCGCCCCCGTACATGGCGTGAACCTGAGAAAGCGTCACGTGGCTTTCATCAACCACCATCAAATAATCTTTTGGAAAATAATCCAACAAACAGAACGGTCTTGTTCCTGCCAATCGACCATCGAGGTAACGGGAATAATTTTCGATACCAGAACAATAACCCAATTCCCGAATCATTTCTAAGTCGAAATTGGTTCTTTCTTCCAGTCTTTTGGCTTCAAGGTGTTTTCCTATTTCTTTGAAATAATCGACTTGTTTGACCAAATCCTGTTGGATTTCCCAAATAGCCCCTTGCAGTACATCAGGCGAAGTCACAAACATATTAGCGGGATAAATAGTCAATTTTTCGAATCTTTCAATGACTTGAGATGTCTTTACATCAAAGCTTTCAATTTCTTCGATTTCGTCACCAAAAAAGTGAATTCGGTAAGCATCGTCGGCATAACTTGGGTAAATTTCCACCGTATCTCCTTTAATTCTGAAATTCCCAGGAGTAAAATCGGCTTCGGTTCTGGAATATAAACTTTGTACTAAACTGTGAAGTAATTTGGTTCTGGAGATTTCTTGTTCTCGTTGTATTTCAATGACATTTTTTTGAAATTCCACAGGATTTCCAATACCGTACAAGCAAGAAACCGAAGCGACCACCAGAATGTCTCTTCGTCCCGAAAGCAACGAAGAAGTAGTGCTTAAACGCATCTTTTCGAGCTCTTCGTTGATGGATAAATCTTTTTCGATAAAAACCCCTGTAACGGGCATAAAAGCTTCAGGCTGGTAATAATCGTAATAAGAAACGAAATATTCCACCGCATTGTTAGGGAAAAACTGTTTGAACTCTGAATATAATTGGGCTGCCAAGGTTTTATTGTGCGCCAAAACCAACGTAGGTCTTTGTACTTCCTGAATTACATTGGCCACCGTAAATGTTTTTCCCGAACCGGTAACACCTAAAAGTGTTTGGAATTTATCACCATCAATAATGCCTTGCGTTAATTTTTCAATAGCTTGAGGCTGGTCTCCTTTAGGTTGGTAATCAGATACGACTTGGAAATTCATTTGTTTTTCTGTTGCAAAGTTGGAAGTTGCAAAGTTACAAAGTTTATCTCCAATTCAATAGAAAGCAAAAGCCAAAGAATTGCTGTGTTTCGTTTGTAAATAAAAAAAAACACAGCCGTCTTATTAAAAAAAAACGACTGTGTTAAGGTTTTGAAACTTTGAGGGTTTCGTTTATAATTTAACTATCTGGTATGTTTTGCCTTTGGTTGTTTTAAATGAAATTTGGTAACCATTGGCCGTTTTTTGTGAAACGATATCAGAATTTTTGATTTTCACTGGGACTTTGGTAATAATGATACATTCGGCACCATTTAATGATTTTATAGATGCAGTATTCAGCTGTTGTTTGTTCCAATCCATATCTATTTCAAATCCGCCTCTGGCAATAAGTCCTTTTACGTGACCTTCGCTCCAGGCTTTAGGCAATGCAGGCAATAATTGAATATAATTGGCTTGACTTTGCAAAAGCATTTCAGCCATACCAGCCGTACCAGCAAAATTTCCGTCAATTTGGAAAGGAGGATGTGCATCAAAAAAGTTAGGATAAGTACCTCCAGCACGAGAATTACCGCTTGAGACATCAACGTAATTTAATAATTGTCGGATTAAAGCATAAGCATGATCGCCATCCTGTAGTCTTGCCCACCAGTTAATTTTCCATCCTTTGCTCCATCCCGTTCCTTCGTCTCCTCGAACTTCAAGCGATTTTTTAGCAGCATTAAAAAAATCAGTAGTCAAAGGAGTTATTTCTCTTCCGGGGTGCAAACCAAATAGGTGAGAGGCATGACGGTGGTGGATATCAGTTTCTTCAAAATCCTTGTACCATTCCATCAATGTTCCATTTTTTCCAATTTGTAATGGATAGAATTTACTTCTTTTGGCAATTAAAATGTCTCTAAAAGCTTTGTCTGTATTTAATGTTTCAGACGCTTCAATTAAATTATCGAATAAATCTCTAATAATCGACATGTCCATCGTAGTAGCAACAGATACTGATTGTTCTTTGCCTTTGCTGTCTTTAAATTTATTTTCAGGAGAAGTAGAAGGAGCAGTAACCAAATAGCCGTTTTTGTCTTCTACTAACCAGTCTAAAGAAAAAAGTGCGGCATCTTTCATAACTGGATAGGCTTTTTCGGACAGGAATTTTTTATCTCCTGTAAAACGGTAATGCTCATAAAGATGTTGTGTGAGCCAGTTTCCACCCATCCACCAGTTTGCCCAAACAGGATCACCCTCGCCTTTATCGCCCACAGGATTACTCAATGCCCAAAGATCCGAATTATGGTGTGCTACCCAGCCATTCGCATTATAAAACTCGCGAGCAGTAACTTTTCCGGTTTTAGCCAAGCTTTGAATCCAGTCTAAAAGAGGTTGGTGCATTTCAGAAAGATTCGTTACTTCTGCCGGCCAATAATTCATCTGAGTATTGATGTTAATGGTGTAATTAGAACTCCAAGGCGCACGAAGTTCTTTGTTCCAAATTCCTTGTAAATTAGCTGGAGGTCCACCTGGACGAGAAGAAGAAATAAGCAGGTATCTTCCGTACTGAAAATATAAAGTTTCTATTTCAGGATCATAAGCGCCATTAGAATAGGCTTTCAATCGTTCGTTAGAAGGTAATTTTGTTTTATTTGGATTGTTCACTGTATCTTTTACGGCAAAGGAAACCCGGTCAAAATAATGCTTGTAATCCGCAATGTGTTTGCTGTACAACTGAGCGTATGTTTTTTTAATTGCTTTATTGATTCGATCTGAAGCAATTTTATTTTCATCTTTTCCATCTTTATCGGGACATTTATCAAATCCATTAAAGCTGGTTGCTGCAGCGATATACAGAATCACTTCGCTGGCATTTTTAATTTTAATTCCCGAATTAGTTGTTGTAATACTTCCATCTTTATTAACCGCTTTAATGCGATATTGGTAACGCATACCATCGCATCCTGTAGGATCTTCGTAGGTAATAGGTTCTTTTCCTTTCGGATTATAATAGGACGGATTTACATTCACAGGCGCTTTTCCGCTAATAATAAGTTCATTGTTTCCTTTGGTTGACGGACTGTATTTCAATTGACTTTTAGAAGAAATATCAAAAGTAAGTGCTCCTTTTTGGTTTGCCGAAATTCGAACCAACATCACATTATCCGGTGCTGAAGTAAAAATTTCTCGAGTATATTCGATACCATTAATCGTGAATTTTGTGGTTGCCACAGCATTCTGAATATCCAAATCACGATAGTAAGCCGTAGGTTTCGCATTATTGAAATCCTGTTTGATAAGGATATCTCCTAACGGTAAATACGACTGGGAATACAAGCCTTGCATTTTTCTGGTAAGCTGATTGGCTTTTGAATAATCCTCCTCCTGAAGTAAGGCTTCTCTAATTTTTGGCAAATAGTTTTTTGATTCCGGGTTGACATTTGTTTTTACCGGACCGCCGCTCCATAAAGTACTTTCGTTCAGTTGTAACAGTTCTTCTTCAACACCGCCAAAGACCATTGCTCCAATTTTTCCGTTTCCTACCGGCAAAGCTTCCACCCATTTTTCAGAAGGTTTGTTGTACCATAGTTTTAGGTCTTGTGTATTTGAATTGCTTTGTGCTTCACAAAAATGAGTAAATATAATGTGGACAGCTACAAATGAAATGATTTTCAGCTGATTTGGTTTTGTTTTGTAAAAAATGGGCATAAAAGTGGTTGATTTTTATTTTGAGTTGCTAAAAATAACTAAAACCTACAACTTTAGAGCAAGTTATGAAGGAATTTTAGAAATATTGGAATTTAATAATCAGATTAAAAGCTAATCGTTGTGGGTACGGAGAGAATTCTTGCGATAAAAGATTGATTTAAAGAATGATAAAGCTGGATTATTCTAGTCTCATTAGATCGAAATACATAAATCGGTGTTTTTCTTCTTTATCCGAGTCTAAGAGAAATACAAAATCATTTTTTTGATAAAGAGCAGTCTGTTTAGGTTGGTTATAAGCATCTAAAATTAATAATCGGCAAGCAGGTTTATGTTCGATAAATGTCCAGCCTTTTATGAAATCTAGTAGTTGGTGGGAGAATCCCTTGCCTTGGTAATTTTTATGAACTCCTAATCTTGCTATTTTAACGGCAGGATATTGTCGGATTCTTTTTTCATTAGGGAGTTTAATTTTTCTGTGTAATTTATTCCAAGTAGCATTTTCATAGCCTAAATCATTTAGACAATCATTTGAAATAGAAAAAAAAGCAACTATTTCATTATCTTCTTTAAATAAATAGGTGTTTGTGATTTTTTCGTTTTGAAAATTTTTAGAATCTTCGAGTAAGAATTCATTTATTTCGTCATCTTCGCAATCAAAGCTATCTAAAATGTCATCATCATTTAATAATGAAAATTCAAAATCAGATAAATCCATTACTTATGCTTTTTTGCCATTATTTTAGCTACTAAAGCAAACATCTTAGCTTTTTTAGCTTCCGAAATTTTATTTGTTTTACTTGTAGATATGACTGCGTTGAATCTTTCAGATTCTTTACCTTTTACTGTGGGCGTGATTTTAATAGTTGTAGCCATAATTTTTAATTTATAATAAAAATATAAATTTATTTGCAAAGATACAATTTTTGAGTCATTTAGGTTTTATAGGGTTATAGAATGTTGTCTTATTCCCCTAACGGTTTTAATTAGTTTCATTAGGTTTTGGATATGGAAATCCAACTTTATCTAAGATTTCGAGCTTCCATTTATTCTTTTCATTATGCCATTTTTTACTTCTGTGTCTAAGTTGAGTTACTTTCTCTCTATAAGATTTTATCAATTCCTTTTCAGTTTCGGTAACGTTTTTATTAGGAGGTTGAGAATCTATATGTTGTAACTCCTGCCAATTTTTTAATGTTTCTTCAACGCTTTCTCTATGTTTTTGTTTTTCCCATTCCCATTCAACACCATTTCTTAAAAGTAAGTCCCCAAGCATTTCTTCTCTAATTGGAGAAAGAAATTTTCTGATTTTACCTCTGCTACCTTTTAGTTTTAAAGTTATCTGATCATTAAGCCATTTTCCAACTTTAGTTGTTTGAGGAGGAACAGATTTATAATGAATTGCTTCAATGTAATAATTTTCTAAAGTAGATAAATTTTCCAGCCATTCATCATCTTTGGGTCTACTTCCGATATTAGATGAATCCCATAAGAAGTTGATGGAATTCATTTTTATTTCTTCATAATCAGTCCATTCAGGTGGATAATTGCCTTTTCTTCTTTGTTTCTGAGTAGCACACCAAGTTCCTAATTTATAATGTTTATTATTGCTGTCTTTAAATTGTGGTACATGAGTGAATTTGCCAAATGGATCTACAATTTCTTTAAATTTTTTTAAATGTTCAAAATTATTATTCCAAGTCATTAACCTTCTACGCTCTTTACCTTCACCAAAAGGAAAATTAACATTTAATAATCGCTCAAATATTTCTTCGGGTAATTCGTCGTTTTTAAAATAATCGGTCATTCTACGGTACCAATTATAAAGTTCTCTGTCTTCAGTATGATTGCTTACAATACCACTTAAGTCTTTGGTTTTGACATGACTAATATATCTTTCAATAAATTCATCAAAAATTTCGTATTCGCGTTTTGTAAAATTTGTTTTTCTTAGTTTTGATTCTGATGTGATTTGCTCAAAACCTGAGTTTATATCAAATTCAGAAATTGTTAGTAAGTCATTTTGAAATGGATTTTCACCATCATTATTATTAGTTTCTTTTATCGAATTTTCTAGTTTTTTTTGAGAATATATTAAGTTATCTGAAACAAGTTTTTCAATTAATTCCGATGTTAGTTTTGAAAGTCGGTCTGAATTTAAGTTGAGTAATTCAGAAAAATTAGTTTTGATTTCACTAAGAAGTTTTTCGCCTTGTGTATCAGTTTTAGTTTTGAAATCAATTTGAACAGACGCTTCTATATTGGTTTTAATCCCTGAATTTGTAAGATTTGAAGAGCCGATAATAATCCTTGTGGAAATAGGTCCTTCAAAAAGATATATTTTAGGATGATAAGTAATGTAATCTCTTTTGTCGTGAAATATATAGGTTTCAATGTTTTCTTTTAATAAAAGTTCAAGAGCTTCTTTCGATGTTCCCATATTATCAACACCTATAAAAAAACGCAATTGACTATAATTCTTTGAGGCTAATCTCAAATTTTTTAAAATTGTCATTACTCCTGATATAGCTGCAAATGCGACAAAACCGTTAAAACTATTGTATTTATTGTCAGCTAATGAAGCTACTATTTGTTTCCCAACATTATATTTGTTTTCTGAGGCAAGACCATGTCCTAAAAATTTTACTTTCATTAGTGTACGTCATTCTTTAATATTTATAATTCATTAAAGTAGCTCTAATTCATCAGGCTTGAGTTGACTTAGAATTATATCAAAGCTTATTAACTTCCGCTAATATATAGTTTTTATACAAATGAAGTAAGAAAAATTTTAATTAAAAAACAGGCTTTTCTGTTTCGAATTTCCAGTTTTTCTGTTGGGTTTCGGTAAGGAAAGTCCAGGCAAGGATGCGGCTGGTTTTTTGTCCTTGAGCCATATCGATGGTTTTTATTTGTGCAGCATTGACTTTATTTAAAGTTTTATAAAGACTGCCAAGATGCGATTGTTTAGAAACCAAACTGGTAAACCACAAGCATTGCATTGGGTAGCGGGCACTTTCGTAAATCATTTGAGTGATGAAACCGAGTTCTCCGCCTTCGCACCACAATTCGCTATGTTGCCCACCAAAATTTAAAACCGCTTTGGTCGATTTTTTGTTCTCTAAATTATTGACTTTTCGAAGGCTGCCTTTGCTGGCTTCTTCAGCTGATTTATGAAAAGGAGGATTGCAAATCGTAAAGGCAAATTTATCTTCGGGCGTGATGATGTTTTTAAATACAAATCGAGGTTCTAACTGTTGTTGCAAACTAATTACATCAATCAATTTTGGATTGGCTTCGATTATTTTGCTACAATTGTTTAAGGCTTTTTCGTCAATATCGGTACCAACAAAACTCCAATTGTAAACTACATTTCCAATGATAGGATAGATGCAATTGGCTCCAACGCCAACGTCCAGTCCTTCTACTTCAGTCCCTGTTGGAATAATGCCGTTGTTGCTTTCAGCCAATAAATCGGCGATATAATGGATGTAATCGGCTCTGCCTGGAATAGGTGGGCAAAGGTAATCTTGAGGGATATCCCAGTTTTGAATGTCGTAATAGCTAATTAATAATGCCTTGTTCAAGGTTTTTACCGCTTGAGGATTACTGAAATCGATGCTTTGCTTCGCCTGTTCGCTATCGCTCGGGTCTATTTGGTGTTCGTTAATGAAAACAAATGGTTTTAATTCAGGACAATTTTCGATTAGCAAGTCAAAATCATAGCGTAATCGATGTTGGTTTCTTGGATGTAAACTGGTTTTCTCCGTAATTGCTTTAGACATTTTATTTTTAATTTCGCTGCAAAGGTACTGTTTTAAAAATTGTTTCTAGCTTACACTTAGTTATTTGGGCATTAATTTATTGTATTTCTTTTGGAATTCAGGTTTAAGAAATTGTAATGATTTGGTGAATACATTTTTATAGTTGATTAGCATTTTGGAACACTGATTGGAGAAATTGATAAAATTATTTTAATTTCTTAAACCTGTCTGTCGGCAGACAGGTCTGTGTTCCTTCTTCTGAACTAATTAATCCATGCATTCCATCAGCAATAAATCGCCTTCGTTGTGCTCAATAATAACCAAGCCATCTTGAGCTACATGATTACTGCTTCCTGTGCGATAGCCAATAGTCAGGCTGTCATCTTTTAAAGGATAGAATAGATTTTCTGAATGAATTCCGCTAACATGACCTATAGGAATTAACGAAATAGGCGTATTAGCCGTGTACCATTTTTCGAATTTTTTTGGTAACAAGAATACTTTCGAATGGTCGTCTAAGATTACAATTTTCAATTTGTCGCGGTAGCGAACAATATTGGTTAGATTGGTTATGGTGTGATCGGCCCTTCTTCCCGTTGCCCAAACTACGTTTGCCGCAGGAATATTGCGTTCAATTAAATAATCGAATGCTTTTTCCAAATCGGTTTTGTCTTGGTCGGGAGTGTGTACAATTTCCAGTGGATATTGTTTTTCTTTGTAATAATTAGCATCAAAATCGCGGTCGAAATCGCCCAGTAAAACATCAACTTTAATGTCCAGTTCCATCACGCGTTCGATGGCAGAATCCAATACAATAACCAGCGGAGACCATTCGAGTAATTGCCCTAATAATTCGGGATTACAGGCAGCGCCATTGGCAATGATTAAAGCAGGTTCTTGATCGTCGCGAACAATATGATGTGATGACAAAGGAGTGAAGATTTTAGATTAACGATTTTAATTTTCAGCGTTGAGTAAGCAAAGATAGCTAATTGTTTTTGAATGTTTTTTTTGGCTTTTTCCAATATTACTATCATAATCATTTTTCTTTTTTGCTTGATCAAAAAAGAAACAAAAAAATCAAGTCTTGCACTTCCTCGTCGGTCAAATTAGTTTTCGAATACTAAAAGAAAAGAACTCGCTACGCTCAGACAGCTTTTCTTTTTGCGTATTCTTCAAACATTTGACACTCGACTGCGGAAGTTAAGGACAGTTTCATAAATAAGATTGATTTAGTTTATAACTGAATATAAATAAAATCTCTAATGATTTTTGATATTTATTGAACTACATAACGGCGCATATCGGATTCGCCAAGAGCAAAATACCCCAAAGGATAATTTTTAGGATTGGTACTGTTGCTAACATTTCCTCTCACGGTAGCAGGAGGAGTTTGGAAAGGACCGCCAGAATTACTACCCATGATGCCAATTAAAATATTCATGTAATTGTAATATTGTTTGGAAGCAGCAAAGTGTGTCAACTCGATTACATCGCCTTTTTCTAAATGGTCATTTTGTGAACGGCTGAAAAATTCGTTCCCCTGAAAAAATTTGTCTTCATCTACATTGTAGTCTACAGTAGATTCACCTGAATATTCATAGCGATACAAATAATAGTTGTTTACAGTAGCAGGATCATTAAAATAAGCCTTAATTTCAATCTCTTTTCCTGTAAAACCACCTTGGTTGTTTTGTTCAATTCGGGTTATTGGAGCTAGCGCTTGAAATATTTCTGTTGCGGTATAGGTTTCGCCATTGTTAATGATTTTCAAGGTATAGGTTTTACCAATTTCCGGAACAAAATCAGTACAGCCATATTCTCCTGTGTTGGGGATTTCTACAAAACGGAAAACTCTGTTGTCGCTGTTTGTAATAGAAACATTGGCTCCCGTTACAATTGGAACTTCGGTGTTATAATAGCCCGTGGTTGTGGTGAGCTTTATTTTTTGCGCATTTCCAGAACTACCTTTAATCCATGCAATGTTAGCTTCGACAACTAATCGGGGAGCAGCGGTGTCTAATTCTAAGTCAACTACTTCTTCGCAGCTGCTAAAAAAAGTCATCAATAATATGAGGGGAAATAGTATTTTTTTCATTGTAGTATCTTTTTTCGAAAGGAATTTTTTAGAATTTAAAATTATAACTCACGGCAGGAACTATTCCAAAAATGGATGTTTTTACGGCTTCGTTTGCGGCAGTATCCTCATTTTGTCTAAAATTGATTGAAGCAGCATTCTTGCGATTGTATAAGTTGTAAATGCTGAAAACCCATTCGCCTTTCCAGTTTCTATTTTTGTTTTTAGTAGGTGTTAAAGTTGCTGACACATCTAAATGGTGGTAGGCTGGTAATCTATTTTGGTTACGCAAACCATAACTGGGAACATCCACGCCTAAATAATTGTATTTGCCATCAGGATAGGTTACGGGTTGCCCCGATTGTAGAGCGAAATTCGCTCCAAAATCCCATTTTTCATTCAAATGATAGGCAGATGTTATCGCTAAATTATGCGTTTTATCATAAGCTGAATTATACCATTCTCCGTAATTAATGCCAATTTCTTCGGGAGTTCTGCCCGGAGTTTGTTGTTCTGATTTAGACAAGGTGTACGAAATCCAGCCATTGAATCGGCCTTCGTTTTTCTTTAACATCAATTCCAAACCGTAGGAACGCATTCTACCGTTTAGTACGACCTGTTCGATGGCTTCGTTGGCAATCAAATCGGCACCATCAATGTAATCCATGCGGTTTTGGATTTTCTTGTAATAAGTTTCTATTTCCAATGAATAATCCCCATTGCGAATGTTTTTAAAGTAACCGATGGCTACCTGGTCGGCAATTTGCGGTTTTATATAATTATCGCTTGGCATCCAAACATCCAAAGGAGTAGGAGACGAGGTGTTAGAAACCAATTGTAAATATTGCAACATTCGATTATAACTCGCTTTTAAAGCTTGGTCTTCATTGAGTTGGTAGGAAATTGCAAATCGCGGTTCGAAGTTGTCAAAGCTTTCGATAGTTTTGTTTTTGCTGTAATACTTGGTACTTGAAGGAGTTGCTTTTTCGTAAATCTGAAAAACCGGGTTGAAAACTATCGGATTGTTGTTTTCGTATAAATTGATTGTCGAATTTCCTAAACGGTAGAACATACTGTAGCGCAAACCATAGGTAACAGCCAGCTTTTTGTTTAGTTTGTTTTCTGCTTCAATATAAAGCGAAGGTTCAAAAGCATATTTTCTGTCTAATTGGTCTGGATTTATTCCAGAATTGGCATTAGATGGCTTGATAGTTCCGGGATTGAAATTATAATAAATGGCATTGACTCCATAATTCAATTTGAAATTATCGGAAATATAATTTTTAAAATCGTATTTGATATTGTAATTTTTAATTCCCGAATCCCAATTGAAACCTACGAAATCCAAATCCAATCCATAATAGTAATCGCTGTAAATAAGAGAAAGATTCGAAAATAATTTATCAGAAAATAAGTGGTTCCAACGCATATTGAGCGTGGTATTTCCATAAGTATTGCTAAAACTTTTGTTGATTGCAAAAACATCACGACCAAAATAACCCGACAAATAAATATTGTTGTTGTCGTTGATTTTATAGCTCAATTTGGTATTCAAATCATAAAAATAGGCCGAGTTATTTTTTTGATCTTCAGACAATTTTAAAAATAAATGGGCATAAGAAGCTCTTCCGCCAATTAAAAATGAACCCCGGTCTTTCACTATTGGACCTTCGGCAAGAAGACGACTCGAAATCAATCCAATTCCGCCATTCATGTGAAATTCGTTACTGTTACCGTCTTTTTGATAAATATCTAAAACAGAAGAAGCTCTTCCTCCAAAACGAGCCGGAATTCCGCCTTTGTACAATTTTAAATCTTTGATAGCATCCGGATTAAAAACGGAGAAAAAACCAAAAACATGGGAAGAATTGTAAATAGTGGCTTCGTCTAAAAGAATTAAATTTTGATCGGCACCACCACCACGAACATTAAATCCCGAGGCGCCTTCGCCAGCATTAGTAACCCCGGGCAATAGTAAAATCGATTTTATAACGTCCACTTCTCCTAGAACAACAGGCATTTTTTTAATGGCTGAAATAGAGAGTTTGTTCACACTCATCTCAGGAGTTCGGGTATTGGCTCGGCCTTTATTATCGCTAACAATTACTTCATTTAGGATTTCTCCGTTTTCGGTAAGTGCCCAATTCATTTTGGTGCTTTGTGTGAGTGAAATGTTTTTTTGAACGCTTTGGTAACCAATATAACTAATGCTTAGATTCTGATTTCCTTTTGGAACACTAATCGAATAAAAACCATACTCGTTAGTAGTGGTTCCTATTTTTAAATCAGGGAAATAGATATTGACGCCTATTAAGGTTTCGTTATTTTTGGTATCGGTGATAATTCCGCTTAAGGTGAATTTGTCTTGCGCAAAAGTAGTTACACTAATGAACAGAAAGACAAAAAGGAAATTGATTTTTTTTGTAATCATTTTAGGAGAATTGAATTGCAAATGTCAATTATTAGTACAGAAAAGCCAACTGAACAACTGTTAAATTCTATTTATTATTGTGTGCAATTTTTTTTGTTGTACCAATTAAATTTCCGAAACTGCCAATATCGTTTTTGATTCCTGTTCTGGATTTTTTTTCAAATGCTGACTCACACGACTAAGCAATAGAATCGAAAGCAATGAGATTCCAATTATTATAAAACCTAAGGTGTTGTAATGTTCTAACGGACTGAAATTGTCTTTTTGAACTACAATTGTTCCTGCAAAGGCAGCGGCAATTCCGCCTGAAATTTGTTGTAACGAAGAATTGATACTCATAAAAGCACCTCGGTCTTCTTTGGCAGGAATTGAAGTTACTAAGGCGGTAGAAGGAACCATTCGACTCATTACGCCCATCATCATTAGAATATTGATAATGGCTACTAGCCAAAAAGGAGTTTCAGCAAGATTTGTATAAACAGCAACTGTTATGATTGTCCAAATGGAAGCCACAGTAAAAATTTTGAATTTATCGATTCGATCACTTAGTTTTCCAATAATTGGCATGATAATCAACGTAGAAAAACCTGCAATCATAAAAAGAAGAGGTAATTGCTCATCGGTTATTTTTAAATTGTTAATGGCAAAAGCACTACCAAAAGGCATTAGCATAAAACCTCCAACAGAAAGCACAGCTGTAGCGGCAAATCCTATGCGGTATTCGCGTTTTGAAATGGTATGAATTAAATGCTTAAATGCAGAATTCTCTTTTTGTATGGCAAGATGTTCCGTAAGTGGTTTTAGTTTTAATGCAATTAAAATAGCGATGATTAATGCCATAGCTGCTACCCATAAGAAAGGAGCATGCCAATCCCAAGCAGTAGCAATATAAAGCCCAAGCGGAATTCCGAAGATTTGGCTTGCGCCAAAAGCCATTTGGATAAAACCCATCACGCGACCGCGTTGTTGCATCGAAAACAAATCGGTTACAATTGCCATAGAAATAGAACCGATTACTCCACCAAATAATCCTGTGATAATTCTGGCTGCTACCAGTAAAGGATAAGAAGTAACTACTCCGCATAGAATGGTTCCTAAAATAAATCCGGTATAAAAGAATAGAAGTAATTTTTTTCTATCGAATTTATCAGCAAAACCGGCGGTTAGTAATCCTGAAATTCCTGCGCTAAAGGCATAAGCCGATACGACTAAACCAAAATGGGATGGTTTTAGTTGCATGGTTTTCATTAAAATATCACCTAATGGCGACATGACCATGAAATCTAAGATTACTGTAAATTGGGTAATGGCTAAGATAAAAATAGCAAATTTTTGATAGGAAGTAAAAGGGATCGTTTGTTTTGTTGTGTTTTCCATCTTTGTTATTCGGTTAGTTCAGCACATTTAAAATCCTCTGCTGTTATCATTGTAATTATTTGTTGAGCATCTAATGATTTGCTTTCAATTCGCAATACCGAATCAATGTCTTCTAAATCGATATTCCATTGTTCGATTGCGGGATTTGTGTTCAATAGTTTGCTTATAATTTGTTTTTCTTTTTCGGTTTTGATATTGGTGCCAAAAATCAAAATGTTGTTAAAATCAGTTTCCATAAGGTAGAATTTTACGGTGTTAATGCTTTTAGGACTAATTCAAATGTGTCGTCGATTGTTTTTTTGTTGAGTTTAAAAGGACCTCCTCCAAAGTTTTTACCATCCCTTTCAAATCGTAATAAGGAATACAAAGGTCCATAAGCCACACTCCAAAATATTTCTTTTGAAATAGGAATTAATTCTTTTTTCTCCACTGAGTTTTTGAAAAAAGAGCCCATAATAATTTTGAAATCCAATAAGCTTTTTTCTAGAATGTATTCGCCATAACTAGAGTGGGTTAGGACTTCCCAACAACTGACTTCAAGCGGTTTGCTTAGTGCAAAACGGATTCTGTTCTCCCATTGTTTGTATAAACCTTCTTTGAACGACATTGTAGGAGAGAAGTCTTTGGCCATTTCATCAAAGAAAGTTTTCCCAATTTCGATTCCAATTTTCTTTATCAAATCGTCTTTGTCTGAATAATAGATGTACAAGGTAGCTACTGATATACTACTTTCTTTGGCCAGACGGTTCATACTAAAACCTTCGATGCCTTTTTCAACAAGCAATGCGATGGCTTTTTGTTTAACGATTTCTTCTTTATTGCTGTCTCTTGTTCTCATTCGTTTTTGAATTATGCGACAAAAGTATTAATTATAAATGAATGTTCGTTTACTTATGGTGGAAAATGTTTTATAGCATTTTGTTTTTAGTCGTCTCTTCGAGTGATTTTGAATAGTAATGCGAGAGCTTTACTGTTCAAAATTGTATCGAGAAGCTACTGATAATATGGTTCTCGATACATTTTATTAAAAAAAGCTGTCGCATTTTTTAATAAAACACTCGAACAGACGAGTGGAGATTCTTAACTTAAGTATGTGTGATTTTAATTTAAAAAAAATAAAAAGCAAAAAAAAAGACAACCCTTTCGAGTTGTCTTTTGAATATTGGTATAAAAACGATTAAGCTGTTTTTAATACTGAGATTTTATCTAAAATAGCATTAAAAGTTGCGCTAGGACGCATCGCTTTGCTTGCTAACGCTGGATTTGGTTGGTAGTAACCGCCAATTTCTTGTGGTTTTCCTTGTGCACCAATTAATTCAGCATCAATTTTAGCTTCGTTTTCAGTAAGTTCTTTTGCAATTGGAGCAAAGATAGCTTGTAAGTCAGCGTCTTTAGTTTGGTTTGCCAAAGCTTGAGCCCAGTATAAAGCTAAGTAAAAGTGAGAACCACGGTTGTCAATTTGACCTACTTTTCTAGCTGGAGATTTATCATTTTGCAAGAAAGCATCATTTGCTTGGTCTAAAGTTTCAGATAAAACAATTGCTTTTTCATTATTTAAACTTTGTCCTAAATGCTCTAATGAAGCACCTAAAGCCAAAAATTCTCCTAATGAATCCCAACGTAAATATCCTTCAGTTACAAATTGCTCTACGTGTTTAGGAGCTGATCCACCTGCACCTGTTTCGAATAATCCACCACCATTCATTAATGGAACGATAGATAACATTTTTGCAGAAGTTCCAACTTCTAAAATAGGGAATAAGTCGGTAAGGTAATCACGTAATACGTTTCCTGTTACTGAGATAGTATCTAAACCTTTGATGATTCTTTCTAATGTGAATTCAGTTGCAGCAATTGGGTTTAATATACGAATATCTAATCCAGTTGTATCGTAATCTTTTAAGTATAAGTTTACTTTTTCGATTAATTGTCTGTCGTGAGCTCTGTTTTCATCTAACCAGAAAACTGCAGGAGTATCAGATAAACGTGCTCTATTTACAGCTAGTTTTACCCAGTCTTGAATAGGAGCGTCTTTTGCCTGACACATTCTGAAAATGTCATTTGCTTCAACAGTTTGTTCCATTAAAACGTTTCCGTTTACATCCACCACACGAACAACTCCGTTAGCTGACAATTGGAAAGTTTTATCATGAGAACCGTACTCTTCTGCTTTTTGTGCCATCAAACCTACGTTTGGAACAGATCCCATTGTTGTTGGGTCAAAAGCACCATTCTTTTTACAGAAATCAATTGTAGCAGTATATACACCAGCGTAAGAACGGTCTGGAATAATAGCGATAGTATCTTGTGCTTTTCCTTCTTTGTTCCACATTTGTCCAGAAGTACGGATCATAGCTGGCATAGAAGCATCTACAATTACATCTGAAGGTACATGAAGGTTAGTGATTCCTTTATCTGAATTTACCATGGCCAAAGCTGGACCGTTTTCAATCGCTTGATTGATGGCAGCTTCTACTTCAGCTTGTTGTGGGTGACCTGCAATTTTAGCATATACATCACCTAAACCATTTTTAGTGTTTACTCCTAATTCAGCAAATAAAGCTGCGTATTTTTCGAAAACAGCTGCGAAATATACTTCAACGATGGCTCCAAAGATAATCGGGTCAGAAACCTTCATCATCGTAGCTTTCAAGTGAACAGAAAGTAAAACTCCTTGTGCTTTAGCCTCAGCAATTGTTTTAGCAACAAAAGATTTCAAAGCGTTCAGGTGCATTACTGAACTATCGATAATTTCACCAGCTTTTAATGGAGTACTTGCTTTAAGAACAGTAGTAGTACCGTCTTGTGCTACAAATTCGATTTTTACATCAGTAGCTTCGGCTACAGTAAGTGATTGCTCACTTCCGTAAAAATCACCGCTTTCCATAGAAGCAACTGCTGTTTTTGAATCAGCAGACCAAGCTCCCATTGAATGTGGGTTTACTTTTGCGTAATTTTTTACTGCTTTAGGAGCTCTACGGTCAGAGTTTCCTTCACGTAAAACTGGGTTTACAGCCGAACCTAATATTTTAGCATATTTTGATTTGATTGCTGCTTCAGCATCATTTTGTGGATCTTCCGGGAAATTTGGAACATTGTATCCATGTGCTTGCAATTCAGCAATAGCTCCTTTTAATTGAGGAACAGATGCAGAAACGTTTGGTAATTTGATAATGTTTGCTTCTGGAGCAGTAGCTAGTTTTCCTAATTCAGCTAAAGAATCTTTGACTTTTTGATCCTCAGTTAAAAACTCAGGAAAGTTAGCAAGGATACGGGCAGCAACAGAAATATCTTCCGTTTCAATTTCAATTCCTGCAGTAGCAGTAAAAGCTTCAACAATAGGTAAAAACGAATAAGTAGCTAACAAAGGTGCTTCGTCAGTTAATGTGTAAACAATCTTTGATTTTTGTGTCATTTTTTTAATTTTATAATCGTAACTCTTCGGCGAAGAATGTGAAATGTATTGTTTGCTTTGAATAAAGCGGTGCAAAGATATGTAAATCAGACTAAAATACAGTCCCGTTTGTTATAGAAATAGCGGAATTACGGGATAACTAACTACAAGGCTTTAAAATGTTATTTTTTTAAAGAATAGCTGTTTATTTGAGGATGTTATCCTTTTAGAGTAAAGTCCAAAAAAAAGTCCCGACAGCGTCGGGACTTTTATGATAAAGAGACAATAAATTATCTTCTTTTGTCTTTGATTTTTGCTTTCTTACCAGTAAGTTGTCTGAAGTAGAAAATTCTAGCTCTACGTACAGCACCTTTCTTATTGATTTCAATTTTTTGCAAAGCTGGCAAGTTGATAGGGAAGATACGCTCAACACCTACTGAACCTGACATTTTACGAATTGTAAAAGTTTCAGTACTTCCAGTACCTCTTCTTTGAATTACAACTCCTTTAAAGAACTGAGTTCTAGTTTTTTCACCCTCTTTAATTTCGTAGTAAACTGTGATAGTGTCTCCAGCTCCGAATTCAGGGAAATCTTTTCTTGTAACAAATTCGCTATTAACGAAATCTACTAAATTTGCCATTTTAATTGCTAATTATGGTTTTAAATCTAAACAACATTCACGGGTATCGCCAGAGGTTAATTAAATGTGGGTGCAAAATTAGTTAAAAAAATTAAATTCCAATAAAATAAATTCTAAATTCCAATAAAAAAAATTAAACTTCAATAAAGTCAAATTCCAAATTCCATTTTTTTAACTGCTTAATCAATTGGAATTTGGAATTTTTAAAATTTGGAATTTATTCTAAAAGATCTGGTCGTCTGTTTTTAGTGTGTTCATACGCCATATCCTCGCGCCATTTATCAATTTTAGCAAAATTTCCGCTGGTTAATACTTCGGGAACTTTCCATCCTTTGTAATCGGCTGGGCGGGTATATATTGGTCCTGATAATAGACCGTCTTGAAAACTATCGGTTAATGCTGAGGTTTCGTCACTCAAAACTCCTGGAATCAATCGGATTAATGCGTCTGATAAAACTAAAGCGCCTAATTCGCCTCCGCTTAATACATAATCACCAATCGAAATTTCTTTGGTAATAAAATGATCGCGAACTCTTTGATCCACTCCTTTATAATGTCCGCATAGAATAATAATGTTTTCATACATCGACATGGTATTGGCCATTTTTTGGTTCAAAGTTTCTCCGTCAGGAGACATATAGATAATCTCGTCGTATTCTCTTTGTGTTTTTAAATGCGTAATACAAGCGTCAATAGGTTGTACAGTCATCACCATTCCTGCTCCGCCACCATAAGGATAATCATCCACACTTTTTTGTCTGTTGATAGTGTAATCTCTTAAATTGTGGATATGAACTTCCACGAGACCTTTGTCAATGGCGCGTTTCATAATCGAAGCCTCAAACGGACTGCGTAGCAATTCAGGTAAAACAGTAATAATGTCAATTCGCATGATTGTATATCTAAGTTTGGATGGGGCAAAGGTACAAAGTTTTTTTTCAGAAGCTAATCCGGCAATTCACTTCAATATTGTCTTTGTTAGAGAGGAAATAAATAGATTTTAGGCAAATGAAATTTTGGAAAATAGAAGTTGGCTAAAGCAATCCTGGCTGAGGATTAGCAAAAACAGCTTTTTCTTATTAATGTTATTTTTTATATAAAAGTGTATTGTTTGTTAACTTGTATTGTTTTTTGAATTTAAAAAAACAATACATTTGTAGTGTTATTTGTTTGTAATATAGTTAGTTATGTATTTTTTTATTTGAAAAAAAGATAATTAATTAAGAATGCTGAAAGATTTTTGCAAAGCTAAAAAATGGAGGAAAATGAAAAGAGTGATTTTAGGGATGCTTACAATTGGGTTACTTTGTAGTTTCGGATTTATATCAAAAAAGAATAAAACGACTTCAAACATAATTCGATCATTAAATACTGCGACTACTGAAGAAAGGATTTTCGAACAAGTTACGAGAATAAAAGACTTAGTAAAAACGAATCCAAAATTCAATAATGAAATTGCCTTTCTGCTTGATATGAGAATCATGTCAGGGAAAAATCGCTTTTTTGTTTATGATCTAAAAAATGATAAGATTATTGATCAAGGCTTGGTTGCCCATGGTATTGGTTCCGGCTTGTATGGAGAGTTAAAATTTAGTAATGAAAATTATTCATACTGCACTTCATTAGGAAAGTATTATATCGGCAAAAGTTATGCAGGCGAATACGGAAAATCATATCGACTGCACGGATTTGAAGAGACAAACAGTAATGCCTTTTCGAGAAGTATTGTATTGCATAAATACAACAAAGTACCTTATGAAGAGCAGAATAATATTATATGTAATAGTTTAGGTTGTCCCATGGTAAATAAAACCTATTACAAAAGAATTGAAAAATTAATAGATACTTCTAAAGGCAATATTATTCTGGATATTTACTATTGAAATCTTTCTTATCGTTTGAGCAGTTCTTGTTTTAATCAGGACAAAAGATTTTCTGGACTGATTTAGTTTATTTCTACTTCAAATTTTCTGTTTTGCACATTGGCACATTCTCTAATTTAATTTGTAAATTTGCACTTCAATAAAAATTATTAAATAATGGAAAACGGTATATACGCTAAATTCAATACTTCAAAAGGAGCTATTTTAGTGAAATTAACACATGATTTAACGCCTGGAACGGTTGGTAACTTTGTAGCATTAGCTGAAGGAAACTTAGAAAACAAAGTAAAATCTCAAGGGACAAGATATTACGATGGATTAACTTTTCACAGAGTAATTCCTGACTTTATGATTCAAGGAGGTTGTCCTCTAGGTTCTGGAACTGGAGATCCAGGGTATAAATTTGATGATGAGTTTCATCCAAGTTTAAAACATGACAAACCAGGAGTTTTAGCGATGGCTAATTCAGGGCCTGGGACAAACGGTTCTCAATTTTACATTACTCACGTACCAACTTCTTGGTTAGACGGAAAACATACTGTTTTTGGTCAAGTAATCGAAGGTCAAGATATAGTTGATGCAATTGCTCAAGGAGATGCTTTAGAAGCACTAGAAATAGTTAGAGTAGGGGAAGAAGCTCAAAAATGGAATGCAGTTGAAGCTTTCCGTTCATTTGAAGGAAACCGTAAAAAACGTTTAGAAGCTGAAAAAAATGCTGCTGAAGAAGCAATGGAAAAATTAGCTGCCGGATTTGAAAAAACAGAAAGCGGTTTACGTTACCAATTCATTCAAAAAGGAGAGGGTAAAAAAGCTGAAAACGGAAAAACAGTTTCTGTACACTACACAGGACAATTACCTGACGGAAAAGTTTTTGATAGCTCTTATCCACGTAAGAAACCAATCGAATTCCCATTAGGAAGAGGAAATGTAATCGAAGGATGGGACGAAGGTATTGCTTTGTTGCAAGTAGGTGATAAAGCTCGTTTTGTGATTCCTGCTCACTTAGGATACGGTTCTCGTGGAGCTGGAGGAGTAATTCCGCCAAACGCTACTTTGATTTTTGACGTTGAATTGATGGACGTAAAATAATCTTTAGATTTAAGAATTCAGAACGCAGATTTTGGATTTCGGTTTTGATTCAAATAATAAAAAGTGGTTTTCTAACTGGAAAACCACTTTTTTTATATCTAAATTCTGCCTTCTCTATTCAATTTTTGTCTTCTATTTTCTAAATCCTGCTTTCTGCTTTCTGCCTTCTAAATTCTGCCTTCTGCTAAAGTGTTTTCCACTTAATGTTACAACCAATGCTCGGTTTTTGATCTGGATTTATACTTCTATTATATAACACACCATCTATGGCACCTCGCAAATCACTACCGCTTAACGGAATTCCGTTTCCGGGACGGCTATCGTCCAGTTGTCCGCGATAGACTAATTTGTTTTGTTGGTCAAACAAATAAAAATCAGGAGTGCAAGCAGCATTATAGGCTTTAGCGACTTCCTGGGTTTCATCATACAAATAAGGGAATTCAAAATTATTCTCGAAAGCATATTCGGTCATCAATTCAGGGGCATCTTGCGGATAATTCACCACATCATTACTTGAAATAGCAATGATGCCAATTCCTTGAACTCTATAATCATTGGCAATTCGAACCACTTCATCCATTACATGGTGTACGAAAGGACAATGATTGCAGATGAAAAACACCAACGTGCCCTTGGTTCCTTTTAAATCAGCAAAAGAAAAGTGTTCCGTATTGGATTTGGTATCTTTTAAATAGAATTCAGGAGCCTGAGTTCCTAATTCGAGCATATTGGATGGAGTTCGTGCCATTATTTTATTGTTTGTTTTAGAGTTTAAAGTTACTAAAATTGCTGGCTATTTGAATGGTATAAACTAATTTTGAATTAGTATGTTTTTTAAAATTTATAATTGATTTATGGAGAATAATTTGACTTGGGCTGAATTTGAAAAAGTAGCCATGTATGTTGGAACAATACTAGCAGTTAATGATTTTCCTGAAGCCAGAAAACCAGCTTTTCAACTAACGATTGATTTTGGTGAAGTCATCGGAATCAGAAAAACTTCGGCACAAATCACCAAAAGATATTCTAAAGACGAACTTTTAAATCGCCAAATTGTTGCTGTAGTCAATTTTCCTAAAAAGCAAATAGGGAAATTTATGAGTGAATGTCTTGTTTTAGGTGCGGTAGGTGAAGAAGGAGATGTTATCCTATTAACTCCTGATTTCAAGATTGAAAATGGTTTGCGAATAGGATAACTTCTTTTTTATTTTTCTATTGGTAAATCGTGATCTTGTCCCCACTCAGTCCAGGAACCGTCATAAACTGCTTTTATGTTGTTTGACGAGATTAATTCGTAAGCAATTAAATCGATACAGGCTGTAATTCCGGAACCGCAAGAGAAATATAACGGCTGGTCTTGATGTGGCAGAATCTGTCTTAGTTCTTCTTTAGGTAGAAAATGACCATCTTTTAAAACTTTGGAAAAAGGTAAGTTTACGGAATTAGGGATGTGTCCGCTTCTTAGTCCTTCTCGAGGTTCTTCGGTTTCGGCATTAAAGCGGTCTGAAGAACGTGCGTCAATTACAATGGCTTCTTTTGAAGTAACATTATGTAAAATCTGAAATTTGTTCTTGAACATTTCAGATTTGAAATGAGCATCAAAGTCTCCTTCTGTGTGGATTTTAGTGGTAACTTTTTCAGTTGCTAAGCCTTCTTTTGTCCAGGCAGGAAATCCTCCGTCAAGCACCCATACATTTTCATGTCCCATACTTTTGAATAAATACCATGCTCTTGGACTCGAATAGATTCCTTTAGTGTCATAAACCACAATTTTACTGTGTTTGTTGATTCCTATTTTTCTTGCTTCGGCAGCAAAAGATTCTGGTTTTGGTAAGGTATTAGGTAATGAGGTTGAAGTATCACTAAATTTATTTTTAATATCAAAAGTTCGAGCTCCAATGATTTGTAAATCATGAGGAGGAGTGTCTAAAACTGCATCCAGAATTATTAATTCAGGATTGTTGATGTTTTCTTGAAGCCAGTTTACAGATACAATTGGAATTTTCATAGGGATGTTTTTTTTATTGTTAATTGAAAAAAGCTATACTAAGATACAAAATTGGAAGTTAACTTGTTTTGTTTTTCTATAATGCAAAAAGTCCAAAAACCGAATGATTTTTGGACTTAAAATATTGTTGTGATTTTTTGGACTTATTAAATATCGTCAAAATCAATATCTGTAAAACTAGAGGTTTCTGGAATCGCTCCGTCAATAACTCTTTCAGAAGCATATTCTTTTTTGAAATCTTTTTGGTGTCTTTCAGAGATTACTTCTTCTCCTTTGTGGTTTAAAACGTAAGAAGTCATTTCTTCAAGGATTTCGGTGAAAGCAGCAAAATCTTCTTTGTATAAATATATTTTGTGTTTTTTAAAATGAAATGAACCATCTTCTTCAGTGAATTTTTTACTTTCAGTAATGGTAATATAGTAATCATCCGCTTTTGTAGCTCTCACATCGAAGAAATAGGTTCTTCGTCCTGCACGTAATACTTTAGAAAAGATTTCTTCTTTTTCTAACATGTCATTTTCTCTCATAATCCGTTCTATACAATAATATGGTTGTTAATTGAAACCAAAAATGATAAAAATATATTTATTAAGCAACATTTAAAGTAATTCTTTTTCAGAAAGTTGTTTTAAATAGAGCGATGCATAATAGCCTTCCTGATTTATTAACTGGTTATGAGAACCTTGTTGAATAATTTTTCCGTTTTCAAGAATCAGGATTCTATCTGCATTTTTTGCCGAAGACACACGATGACTGACAATAATGGTTGTTTTGTCTTTGCAAATGGCATTTAGGTTGTTCAAAATTGCTTCTTCTGTTTCGGTATCAACCGCTGATAAACAGTCGTCAAACAACAAAATAGGCGGTTTTTTTATAATCGCTCTCGCTATAGAAACACGTTGCTTTTGTCCGCCCGAAAGGGTAATTCCTCTTTCGCCAAGAATTGTCTCGTATTGCTTATTGAAACCCATAATGTTATCGTGTACCACAGCATTTTTGGCGGCAGCCATAACTTCTTCAATTTCGGCATCTTCTTTACCAAATTTGATGTTGTTTTTAATGCTATCCGAAAATAAAAAAGCATCCTGAGGTACAATTCCAATACTGTTTCGTAAATCAAATAAGTTCAAACGGCTAATTTCCTGTCCGTCAATTTTTACCGCTCCTTGGGTTACATCGTACATACGGGAAATTAGAGATAAAATGGTCGATTTCCCGGAGCCTGTTTTTCCAAGTATCGCAAGCGTTTCTCCTTTGTGTACCGTAAACGAAATATCTTGAAGCGCATTGATATTAGTGTCTTCATAGGTGTAACTCACATTTTCGAATGTGATTGTTCCTTCAATTGTAGATTTCTCAGTATTGTTATTTTTGATTTCGGGTTCTATTTTTAAAAATTCATTCAGTCTTTTTTGAGAAGCTTCTGCTTCCTGAACCATTGATGAAACCCAGCCTAATGATGCAACTGGCCAAGTTAGCATATTGACATATAAAATAAATTCGGCAATAGTTCCAATGCTTTTTATGGTTCCTTGAATGTACATTAGTCCGCCAAAATAAATCACGACTAAGTTGCTGATTCCGATTAAGGCTAACATTAAAGGACCAAATAAGGATTGAACTTTGGCTAAATCCAAGCTTTTGCTTTTGCTTTCTAAAGCAAGGGCATGCATATTATCCTGATGTTGATTTTCTAAAGAATAGGCTTTTATCACACGAACTCCCGAGAATATTTCTTGAGAAAAACTGGAAACTTTAGATAAATATTGCTGAAAAGTGGTGCTTCGAATATTGATTTCGGTACTCAGTTTAAAAATAGCATACGATAAAAGCGGCAATGGTAAAAGGGTGTACAAAGTAAGCAATGGCGATACTCTATACATGAAAATAATAACGATTGCAAAACGAATGATGGTATTGATGGTGTACATAACCGCTGGTCCTACATACATTCTAACCTTAGAAACATCTTCGCTAATGCGGTTCATTAAATCTCCCGTACGGTTTTTTTTGTAGAAGTTTTGAGACAGGTTTTCGTATTGTTTAAATATTTCATTTTTTAAGTCAAATTCAACATGACGTGACATTACAATCAAGGTTTGACGCATTAAAAAAGTTAGAAATCCAGCAATAATGGTGGTAGCGATAATGAGTAAAATATTATTTACTAATTGGTCTTGGATAACCGAATTAGATATGCCTTTGTTCTTGGCAAATTCTTCGATTGATGCAAAGGATTTACTAATTAATTTAGGAGTAAAAAGTGAAAATATTTGTGCTACAATAGTAAATACAATTCCTAAGATAAAACGGTATTTGTATTTGATAAAATATTTATTGAGATAGAGTAATTCTTTCATTTCTAGACTAGGCTGTATTTTATAAAAAACAAAGATATAGCTTTAAAAGCAAAATTGTTAGCTGTTCGTAAGCTGTTATGTCTCATTTAACGTTTCATTAATGAAAGTGAAAAGGGGAAAAAAGAAAATATAAATTTATCTGAATTTCACACAAATTGCACGAATTAGCATAAATTTGGATGAAATAAATCTCACGAATCTGCCTAAGGCAGATGAAATTTGTGGAATTTCTTTTTAGGATCAAAGTAATATTCGTGATAATAAGTCTTAATTCGTGTCAAAAATAACTGTTATGTTTGTCCTGCTTTTTATAGCTTTTAATTTTATTTTGAAAAAGGAAATCCTTATTTTTGCAGACTAATTTAATAAAAGTTCTTACAAGGTGGTAAATAGACGACACATTCGCGTTAAAGTTATGCAAACCATTTATGCGATGCATCAAAATGGCTCTGATAACCTGGAAAAGGAAGAAAAATTCCTTTTTTACAGTATCGATAATATTCAAGATTTATACCTTACAATGATTTCTTCTTTGTTAGAAATATGTAAAAAAGAAACTCAATTTTTGCATTTATCTAGTCAGAAACATTTAGCGACTGCAGCTGAACGTAAACCGAACGAAAAATTCATTAAGAACAGCATTTTCGAAATTCTTGCCGAAAACAATTCTTTAAGCATTGCTCTGGAAACTAGAAAAATTGATGCTTGGCATTTGCATGAGGATTATATAGCGTTGTTATTGACTGCTATAAAAGAGAGTTCTTACTATCAAACCTACATGAGTAATCCAACACGCTCGTTTGAAGAAGACCGACAGTTGATTATGGATTTATTTACTGAAGTAATTGTTCCAAATGAGAAATTGTACGAGTTCTTAGAAGATGATAAGCTGACTTGGATTGATGATATTCCGATGGTGAATACACAAATCATCAAACAATTGAAAGCGATGAAACCTATCGAAAATGATAATTTCAGAGTGCCGAAATTGTATAAAGACAATGAAGACAAGGATTTTGTTAAAGATTTGTTCCGTAAAACGGTGTTGAACGAAGCAGAATTAGCGAAAGAATTTGTAGATAAAACACCTAACTGGGATAGTGATAGAATTGCTGAGGTAGATACTATTATTTTAAAAATGGCTATTTGCGAATTTTTGAAATTTCCTTCCATTCCAGTGAAAGTAACTTTGAACGAATATTTAGAATTAGCTAAAGAATATTCTACTCCTAAAAGTAGTATTTTCATCAACGGAATTTTAGATAACCTTGTTAAAGAATTAGAGTCCAGTAAAAAAATGATTAAAGCCGGTCGCGGTTTAATGTAATATTTTAAATAAAAAACAAAAGAATATGGGAAATTATACGTTGTACATACAATTAGCTTTGATGGGAGTAGTTCTTTATCTTTTCATGATTAGACCACAACAAAAAAGAGCAAAACAAGAAAAAGAATTTGAAGCTAGCTTAAAAGTAGGTGATAAAATCATTACTAAAAGTGGTCTTCACGGTAAAATAGTTGAACTAGCTGATACCACTGTAGTTATTGAAACTATGGCTGGAAAATTGAAAATGGAGCGTAATGCTATTTCTATGGAAATGAGTGCTGCATTAGCAAAAAAATAATTCAATATTTTTTTATAGTAAAAGCCCCAATTCTTTCAGTAGAATTGGGGCTTTTAATTTTTTGAAAATGACATTATTTCTTCTTGCTTTTATTTTTTTTGATTTTCTTTTCTTTTTTAGATTTTTTCTTCGCTTTTTTCTCTTTGGCCTTCGCTTTTAATTTTGCTTTTTTGACTTTTTCTTTCTTGGCTTTCTTGGCCTTTGCTTTCGCTTTTTTTGCCTTCACCTTTGCTTTTTCTTTAGCGTTCGCTTTTAAAGCTTTCTTTTTTTCTTTGTCTTTCATCTTTTTCTTTTTTTCTTTTTTTGTGATGGCTAGGTCGTCGTTTTCAATTGTTTCTGTAGCTGTTACCTCCTCGGTTGCTGCTGGGGTTTCTTCAGTTCTTTCGTCAATAATTGCCGAAAGAATTTCTTCTGTTATTACAACTACTGGTTTTTGTTTTGTTCTTGAATTTCTAGTTGCAGGTTTTACTTCTTTTAATGGCTCTTGAGGAGGAGCTTCATTTGCTTCTTTGGCGTTTGTTTCTTTTTTTATCATCTTGTTAATATGGCTAATGTTATGTAATTGTAAAATCAATGTAAGTAAAAATACAATTTATAAATGGTCTTTCAATGTTAAGTTTTTTGTAAGACTGGACTGAAAGTCTAGCCTTGCAAAATGTGTAGAGTTTAAGATTTTATGTTTCGTAGGAACGGTTTAATTTGTTGTAAACAAAAAAAACCGACACAGCAATGTCGGTTTATATATAATATTAATCAAAATACAAAATGTGTCGAGCCTACAGCTCTAAGTACTGTAGGAACGAAATGTACTGTAGCAACGGATTTTAATCCGTTGTGAACAAAGCAAGTCAAAAAAGTTCCGTAGGAACGATTTATTTAAAGATGGAGTTGAAGAATTATTTCCCTTTTTTTATTGGTTCCAAACCAAAGTTGGGTAAAGCTGTAAGCTCTACTATTTTTACAATGACTTCTACTGCTTTTTGCATGCTTTCTACAGGAACATACTCGTATTTTCCGTGAAAGTTGTGTCCTCCGGCAAAGATATTCGGGCAAGGTAATCCCATATAGGATAATTGCGAACCATCCGTTCCACCGCGAATGGGTTTGATAATAGGTTTGATGCCAAGCTCTTTCATAGCTTTTTCGGCAATGTCTACAATGTGTTTTACAGGAAGTACTTTTTCCTTCATATTGTAATATTGATCTTTGATTTCAGTAACTACGATGTCTTCTCCAAATTGTTTCGCAAATTTCTTGTTGATTTTGCTCGCTATTTTTTGAATTTTCTCTTTCCTTTTTTCGAATTTTTTACTGTTATGGTCTCTAATAATTAATTCCACTATTGTTTTTTCTATGCTTCCGTTAAAGTGATGCACATGATAAAAACCTTGATATCCTCTGGTTTTTTCAGGAACTTCATCAGAAGGCAATTCACTGATGAAAGCATTGGCAATTAACATTGAATTAATCATTTTTCCTTTGGCATAACCCGGATGAACGCTTTTTCCTTTGAAAGTGATTTTGGCTCCAGCCGCATTAAAATTTTCATATTCTAGTTCGCCTATTTGGCTTCCGTCCATCGTGTAAGCCCATTGCGCGCCAAATTTTTCCACATCAAAAAAGTGTGCACCACGACCAATTTCTTCGTCAGGAGTGAAACCAACTCTTATTTTCCCATGTTTTATTTCTGGATTCTTGATAAGAAATTCCATTGCGGTAACAATTTCAGTAATTCCAGCTTTGTCATCAGCACCCAGCAATGTGGTTCCGTCAGTAGTAATTAAGGTTTGTCCTTTGTATTGCAATAAATCTTTGAAATAATTGGATGATAAAACGATGTTTTGTTTCGCATTTAGTACAATATCTTTTCCGTCGTAATCGCGGATAATTTGTGGTTTTACATTGGCTCCAGAAAAATCAGGCGAGGTATCAAAATGAGAAACAAATCCTATTGTAGGTACTTCATATTCAACATTACTGGGTAAAGTTGCTATGATGTAAGCTTTGTCGTCAATAGTAACGTCTTGCATTCCAATAGCTTTTAGTTCTTCGACTAATTTATTGGCTAAAACCCATTGTTTTTTGGTACTGGGAGTCGTTTCTGAATTTGGATTCGATTCGGTATCAATAGTTACATAACTGATAAAACGATCAATGATATCTTGCATAAAGCGGTATTTTTTTATTGGATTGCAAAGATAAGACTAATTTAAAGGATAGCATGGAGGGCTATTTCATCTTTTCCAGCATTTGGATTATTTTATCTAATTTCTCAACATCAATAGAGTTGAGTTTTGTTGCCAAAGCTTCAATTTCCAGTTTAGCTTCTTTATTTGTATTATAATCCTCCTGAGCCTGAATGCGGTCTCTTTCGTTTTGACGGTTTTGAGCCATCATAATGATAGGAGCAGCATAAGCAGCCTGAGTAGAAAATACCAGATTGAGTAAAATAAAAGGATAGGCGTCCCAATGTTTGAAATAAGCGACAAGGTTTAATCCCATCCAGATGATTACAAATACTGTTTGAATGATTATAAAGCGCCAGGACCCCATACCTTTAGCTACTGCGTCTGCTACTCGGCTTCCAAATGCCAGACTCTCATAATGTTGTTGATGCCAGTTTTTATTCATATTCATGTTCATATTGTCTAAATTTTATTTTATTTAAAAGTAAGGAAAGTTTGTTTTAAAAAAACCGCAAATTCACCAATTAATTATTCCTTTTTTGATGGAGTTAATTGGTGAATTTGCGGTTGGATTTAAGTTTGCAAAGATTTAATTTCTCAATTTGCTTAATTTTTCTTCTGCTTTGTTGAGGTCTTCGTTTAGTTTGTTTATTTTAATTTGTTGTTTACTGATTTTGATGTTTTCTTTTTCAATGTCAGTAGAGCTGAGTTTTCCTTTTGATTTTTTAGAATCGAATTTTTTCTTGTTGTTAGCTAAACTTTTTTCTTCATTAGAAATTTTGGTTTTTAACTTGCTAACCGATTTTTCGCCTGAAAGAATTTTATCCTGCTGTTTTTCGAATGCTTTTTGTTTTTTTTCAAAATCTTTCTGTTCTTGTTCCGTTCTCTTAGCTTCTTTTAATGCTTTCTTTTCCTCTTTCATTTTTGCATTAAGCATTTTGGACTCTTTTTTTAATGCTTCTTTTTCTGAATCAGTTGCCAGGGTAGCGGTAACTTGGGGAACTACTTTAACAATAGTGTCTTTAACTGTGGTTACTGTAGTTATGGTAGTTTTTGTGGCTAGCTTTATAGTGTCATTTTTTATAGTGTTTTGTGCTAGAAAAAGTTGAAAACTCGAAAGCATTACGATAGTGAAAATTGATTTTAGTTTCATGATGATGCGTTTTAAGTTGATGAAAATGGATTATATTATTGATTTGTTATTTACAATATAAGAAAAATCATTGAAAAAAAACTGATTTTTTGGAAAATGAAAAATAGAAAGCAGAATGATTTTTTGGTAATTGATTGTTTTTTAGAGATTTGAGTTGTGTTGTTTTGGTTTTTTTGTACTTTATTTAACTACTGTTTATTTGGGTATTTCTTTTTTGGCTGTAGCCAAATTAAATCGGGGCTATAATTTTTTTAGAAATATTTAATTATCCATTAGATAATTCTATTTTTGCAGCACAAATTAAAATCCTATGTATAAACAGCTTATCCGTCCACTATTTTTTTGTTTTGATCCTGAAAAAATACATTACTTTACCTTTTCGTTAGTTCGTATTACTTCTAAAATCCCTGGTTTCTCATCCATTTACAAGTCGCTTTATTTAGTAAATGACAAAAGATTAGAAACAGAAGTTTTTGGATTGAAATTTAAAAATCCTGTAGGTTTAGCTGCTGGTTTTGATAAGGATGCCAAATTATACAAGGAGTTATCAAACTTTGGTTTTGGTTTCATCGAAATAGGAACTTTAACACCAAAAGGGCAGGAAGGAAATCCTAAGACACGTTTGTTCCGTCTTAGAGAAGATTCGGCCATTATTAACCGAATGGGTTTTAATAACGGTGGTGTTATGGAAGCGGTTGAAAGACTGAAATCAAATCCTGGAGTTTTAATTGGTGGAAACATTGGTAAAAACAAACTAACTCCTAATGAAGAGGCTACTTCGGATTACGAAATCTGTTTTGATGCCTTGTACGATTATGTGGATTATTTTGTGGTGAATGTGAGTTCTCCAAATACGCCAAACTTACGTGCTTTGCAAGATAAAGAACCGTTGACTCAGTTGTTACAAACTTTGCAGAATAAGAATTTGGCGAAAGCCAAACAAAAACCAATTCTATTAAAAATAGCTCCCGATTTGACCGATGAGCAATTATTAGATATTATTGATATTGTCAAGGAAACCCAAATTGCAGGTGTAATTGCAACTAACACCACTATTTCCCGTGAAGGTTTACAATCAGAAAATAAAGCCGAAATGGGAGGATTATCAGGGAAACCGTTGACCAAACGTTCTACGGAGGTAATTCGTTTTCTTTCACAAAAAAGCAATAAGGCTTTTCCAATTATTGGAGTAGGAGGAATCCATTCTGCCGATGATGCTATCGAAAAATTAGAAGCTGGAGCTAGTTTGGTACAATTGTACACTGGCTTTATTTATGAAGGTCCAGCCTTGGTAAAAGCCATTAACAAAAAGATTTTAAGTCGTTTTTAATTATAACGCAAAGATACGCTAAGAGAAACTGCAAAGTTTCGCTAAGTTTTTATTTTAAAATAGCACGCAGATTTGGCAGATAAAAGCAGATTTTTTTATCCTAAATAATCTTCTTTGTGTATCTCTGTGGTTTTCTTTGTGAGTCTTTGTGAAATAACATTTTTTAACTCTGTGAACTTTGCGAAAACTTTTTTCAAACTTTGCGGTTAAAGTTTTAAATTTCTTTGCGTAGCTCTGTGGTTTTCTTTGTGAATCTTTGTGAAATAAAAGACCATTTTTTTGTTGGTTCTAAATTTTGCCACTTTGCAAGTTTTAGTATCTTTGAAATCTATGGAACCAATAAAAATTATAGAATGTCCACGTGATGCCATGCAAGGCATTAAAGCTTTTATTCCTACGGAAAGGAAAGTGACATACATTCAATCTTTATTGCGAGTAGGATTTGACACCATCGATTTTGGAAGTTTTGTCTCGCCAAGAGCTGTTCCGCAAATGCAGGATACCGCAGCGGTTTTAGACCGATTGGATTTATCCAAAACTACATCTAAGTTGTTAGCTATTATTGCTAATACTCAGGGAGCTGAGCAGGCTGCTCAATTTGAACCCATTCATTATTTAGGTTTTCCTTTTTCTATTTCGGAAAATTTCCAAATGCGAAATACCCATAAAACCATTGCTGAATCGATTGTTAGTTTACAAGAAATTCTGGAAATAGCTGATAAGAAGAACAAAGAAGTCGTAGCTTATTTGTCTATGGGGTTTGGAAATCCTTACGGAGATCCTTGGAATGTGGATATCGTGGGGGAGTGGACTGAAAAATTAGCGGCTATGGGAGTAAAAATACTTTCGTTGTCAGACACTATCGGAAGTTCCACGCCAGAAGTGATTCGGTATTTGTTTTCGAATTTAATTCCTAAATATCCCCAAATTGAGTTTGGCGCTCATTTGCATACCACTTACGATAAATGGTTTGAAAAAATAGAGGCGGCACATCAGGCGGGTTGTCGAAGATTTGATGGTGCTATTCAGGGCTTTGGAGGTTGTCCAATGGCTAAAGACGAATTGACGGGCAATATGCCTACCGAAAAGCTTTTGTCTTATTTTACGGCAAATAAAGAAAATTTAAAGTTGAATCCTTTGAGTTTTGAAAGTGCTTATAATGAAGCATCCAAGTTGTTTGGAACGTTTTATTAATTGGCTAGAATTATAATAAATATCATCTAATTTCGTTTTTAGCTTAATGAAATTGAAAGCAACTCAATGAAAAATTATTACTTAAATAGAATCTGTTTAGCGCTTATTTTAATGTGCTCTCTTTCTTGTACCAGTGATTTAGATTTTAATCAGGCCAGTGATTTAAAACTAACACCGGTTATTGTGGGGAATTTTAGTCATTTTGATATTCCTGCACCAGCCTTTATTGCTGATGATGGTTCTGAATATGATTTAGCATTTGACGATGAAGAGTTTGATGTTTTTAGAGATAAATATCTGAATAGTTATTTGCAAAGAGCCGATTTTTATTTTGAAATAAACAATACTATAAACCGTGCTTTTTCATTAACTGTTGTTTTATCGGATGCTAATAATAATCCATTAAGTACTATAAAGTTTGATATTCCAGCCTATTCTGGTTCCACTAATACTGTTACGCGAACAGAAATTTTTAAAAACGCAAGATTGGATTTACTTAAGAGAGCCACAAAAATAGGATTTTTAATTGCTAAGGCTCCAGGTCCTGCTTTGAATCAAAATAGTCCGGGAAGTTTAGTATTGCGTTCCAGCGCTACTGTTTATTTAGCAATACAATGAGAAAAGGATTTTTAGTTTTAGTATTACTCGTTTCTATACATTGCTTTTCTCAGAACAAGCAAATTTTATATAATTTAACTTCAGTTCCACAGTCGTTGATGACTAATCCGGGAGCCGATTTCAAGTATAAATATTATTTTGGGGTTCCCTTACTTTCGGGCATGTCTTTTAAAGTAGGCTCGAGCGGTTTTTCTACTTATGATTTATTTGCAAATGACGGAGTCGATTTTAATCAGAAATTGCGAAATGCAGTGTATTCCACCACCCGACACGATCATTTAGCTATAAACGAGCAAATTGAAATTTTTAATGGCGGAATCAAACTGGGAGATTGGCTTGAAAACAAAGGCTATCTATCGTTTGGGATGTATCAGGAATTTGATTTATGGAGTTATATGCCTAAGGATTTGGCTATTTTAGCCTTGGATGGAAATCAAAATTACATTGGTAAATCTTTTAATTTGTCCGATTTGAGTCTAAAAGCCGAAATGCTATCGGTGTTGCATGTGGGGTATCATAAAAATGTTTCCGAAAAATTAATTGTAGGGGCAAGAGGTAAAATCTATTTCAGCGGATTCAATGCTACTTCCACGAATAATTCGGGTTCAGTGCTTACTACGCCTTCAAATACAACTATGTACGATCAAATTATTGATTCGGATTTATCGTTAAATACCTCAGGAATTTCAAAATACACAGCTGATAATTACAATGGCGATGTGGCTACTGATGTTCAAAAACAATTGCTGTTAGGCGGTGATTTAGGTTTGGGATTTGATTTGGGATTTACCTATTATCCTAAAAAAAACACTCAAATTACTGCCAGTATTCTCGATGTTGGTTTTATAAGACATACTAAAGATGTTGAAAATTTCACCTACAAAGGCTATTATAAATACGAAGGTATCAATCCAAGTTTTACTGATTTTGATAATCCTGGAAGTGTGTATAGTGATTTTCAAGACGCAATAAAGTTAGATACGCTGTATAATAAATATACCACTTGGCGCCCCATTAAATTAAACGCTTCTTATCAATATTCGTATGGAACTTCAAGTGATGAAGATTGTGTATGTATAGCAAGTGAAAAACGCTATAAAAATGCCGTAGGAGCACAGCTTTTTGTGATGAGTACCCCTAGATTACCTATTACCGCTTTAACGGGTTTTTATCAAAGAAATTTTTCAGATAAATTACAACTTAAAGCAACTTATACACTAGATTCGTATTCGTATAGCAATATCGGACTGGGATTGTCGGCAAATTTAGGGCTATTCAATATGTATTTTATGGCAGACAATCTGTTAGCATACCGCGATGTGTCCAAGGCAAAAAGTCTTTCGTTCCAATTTGGATTTAATTTCATTTTCAAAGACAGCAACGAACCACCGTATTGATGCTAATTTTTAGTAGGAGCTAATCCAGCTATCCATTGCAAGCACTCCATTAAAAATCCTGTTTTTCTAAGTTCTTAAAAGAGCTTCCGTTGGTCGCTTTTTAAAAACAAGAAAAATTAGGTTTTTAATTCTCGTGGCTTTCCATTCCTATCTGGGCTATTCAAAGACATTGGTATAAATAGGGATTGGATTCCAAAACAGCATCTTAAATTAATTGGATTTGGAATTATATTAAATCAAAATAATTTGCTATATTTGCACGCAATTCAACTAGAAATTGCAACATGATAGCACACAACTCCAAGATTATCGGCGAAGGTTTAACTTACGATGATGTATTATTAGTTCCTAATTACTCCCATGTGCTTCCTCGCGAAGTGAGTATCAAAACAAAATTTTCAAGAAACATAACACTTAACGTTCCTATTGTATCTGCAGCTATGGATACCGTAACCGAAAGTTCTATGGCAATTGCTATGGCACAAGAAGGAGGAATAGGTGTTTTACATAAAAATATGACTATTGAGCAGCAAGCTGCTAAAGTAAGAAAAGTAAAACGTGCCGAATCAGGTATGATTATCGATCCAGTTACTTTACCACTTAATGCTACTGTTGCTGATGCAAAATCGGCAATGAAAGAATTCGGTATTGGTGGAATTCCTGTTGTTGATGAAAATCAAAAATTGAAAGGAATTGTTACTAACCGCGATTTGCGTTTCGAAAAAAACAGTACCCGACCTATTGTTGAGGTAATGACTAAGGAAAACTTAGTTACTGTTGCCGAAGGAACTTCGTTAGAACAAGCAGAAGTTGTTTTGCAAGGACATAAAATCGAAAAACTTCCTGTAATAGACAAAGACAATAAATTAGTGGGTTTAATCACATTTAGAGATATTACTAAATTGAATCAAAAACCAAATGCTAATAAAGATAAATACGGACGTTTGCGCGTTGCTGCTGCTTTAGGAGTTACTGCCGATGCGGTTGAAAGAGCTACTGCTTTAGTAAATGCTGGTGTTGACGCTGTAATTATCGATACGGCTCACGGACACACTAAAGGAGTGGTTGATGTTTTAAAATTAGTTAAGGCTAAATTTCCAAACTTAGATGTTATCGTTGGAAATATCGCTACGCCAGAAGCGGCTCAATATTTAGTTCAAAATGGAGCTGATGGAGTAAAAGTAGGAATTGGACCTGGGTCTATTTGTACTACCCGTATTGTTGCAGGTGTTGGATTCCCACAGTTTTCAGCGGTTTTAGAAGTAGCTGCTGCTATCAAAGGTTCAGGTGTTCCTGTAATTGCCGATGGTGGAATTCGTTACACAGGAGATATTCCTAAAGCAATTGCTGCAGGTGCTGATTGTGTGATGTTGGGTTCACTTTTAGCTGGAACAAAAGAATCTCCGGGAGAAACTATTATTTTTGAAGGAAGAAAATTCAAATCATATAGAGGAATGGGATCGGTTGAAGCGATGCAAACAGGTTCTAAAGACCGTTATTTCCAAGATGTAGAAGATGATGTTAAGAAATTAGTTCCGGAAGGAATTGTAGGGCGTGTGCCTTATAAAGGAGAATTAAACGAAAGTATGTTACAGTTCGTTGGTGGACTTCGTGCCGGAATGGGATATTGTGGTGCTAAGGACATTGCTACTTTGCAAGAAACAGGACGTTTTGTACGTTTAACTTCAAGCGGAATTTCTGAAAGTCATCCTCATAACGTTACGATTACTAAAGAAGCTCCAAATTATTCTAGATAATTTCAAAGCTTAATTCATAGAAAAAAGGCTGTTTAAAGTGTAAAACTTTTGAACAGCCTTTTTTGTTCTTCTAGTTTCAAAATAGAATCGAAACTACTAAGCCAATAATGATAAGTATACTAAAACCAAAAAGAACTGGTTTTCGAATGCTTTTTTTAGAAAGCGTAATACTATAAATCATTTTCAAAAGATTATTACTCGTTACAGCATTGATAACAGCTGTTGCCAAAACTCCGTTAGTAGTACTCCATTTACTTTGAAAAATATTCATAATAAAAGGATCAATGTCAGTAACACCCACTACAAAAGACAAAAATTTGATTCCCGAAATTCCGTATTGTTTATTGACAAATCCTGTAAGGAGTACAAATACAATAAAGAGGGTTCCAAAGAGCAATGAGGTTTTAAATTCAAGAGGATTAGACATCGAATTTATTTCTTGTTTCGTCTCTATTTTATTGGTTTGTTTTTTATCTAACCAAATAAAATACAAAGCAATCAATGCAGAAAGAATTGCGAAAAAGCTAAAGCTTGGAGCCAGCTGCATTGCTATTGGTTTATTAAACAACAAAGCGAGGATATATATGCGTATATACATCATGGTTGTGGCTAAGATTATCGCTGCTGTTATTTTATAATCTTCCTCTAATTCTTTGCTTTTTTTAGCTAATATAAAAGTAGTGACTGTACTGCTGTAAAGTCCGCCTAAAATGCCGGTGAGTACAATTCCTGATTTTGGAAAAACGAATTTTTTTAGCAGGTAACTGAAATAGGAAATTCCAGAAACAGCTACTATGGCCAGCCAAAATTTATAGGGTGAAATAGTGATGATCTCCGAAAAGGTTTCGTTAGGGAGTAAAGGAAGTATAACGCCAGCAATCACTAAGAATTCGGCCAAAGTAATGAATTCGTTATCATCTATTTTTTTTGAAAAATCAAATAAGGCTTCTTTGATTTCGACTAATATTAAAACGGAAACCACTATCAAAATGACTAACCAATCGGGTTGTGTGTAAATAATCGGGGTTAGACAAAACGTGATGAGTGCTACAATAATTGACGTTAGACTGAATTTTTTTTGATGAAAGCCTCTGATGAAATAAAATATAGCAAGAAAAATACTCAAAATGAATCCACCACCCAGAAACGGAATTAGTGTTGTAGGTGACAAGCGGTAAAGTATAAAACCGAGTATGCCAATAAGCGTAAAAGCACGGTCGGTTCCAAAACGACTTCCTATATTTGAATCTAAAAATTGTCTTCTTTGTTCTAGTCCAATTAATAATGAAAAAAGCACAACCAAGACAAATTTGACTAAATCAGGAGGTAATAGATTTATAAAATCATTCGATTCTTTCATTTTAACTCAGCTTTTAAGGGATCAAATTTTCTATTTCTTATGAAGCATTTTCGTTTACTTCAAAGATTCCAAAAACATTGTTATCTAAGTCAATAAAATAGCCCTGATAACAACGATTAGGAATGGCAAATTTTGGCATTGCTATTTGTCCGCCGTTATCTAGAATTTTATTGGCAGTTTCATCAAAGTTACTTACCTGAATGGAACAAGTAAAAGCATTTGTTCCGTATTCGGTAGGAGGTGTCTTTGCGGGTCGCTGTAAAAGTCCGCCATTGATACTGTTAGTTCCAATTCGGTAATATTCTATGGGTATGTTTTCCTCTCTGATAAATGTCCATTCGAATATATTTTTATAAAATTCAATTTCTCTGTCAGGTTTTGAAGATTGAATTTCAAAATAGCCTATGGTGTTCATTACGCTAAATTATTTTTTTTCCTGAAAATTAAACATCCAACGAATTCCAAATTTATCCATACAACAACCCCACAAGGCACCCCAAAATTGATCGCTCAATGGTACAATATCTGAACCACTTTCGGCTAAAAGATTAAATAATCTTTCGGTTTCTTCTCTGGAATCGGGTTCTAGATTTATGGTTATATTGTTACCAATTTTCAATGTATGTCCCATGCTTTCTAATGCATCAGTTCCCATAATTCGTACTCCTCCCAGAATTGGTAAACTAACATGCATAACAGCATTTAAATCTTTTTCGGATAGAGCAGGCATTCCTTCCTGTGGAGGAGCGTCTTTCATATACATAATCTGACCTTCGTACTCTGTATTAAATACCGATTTGTAATAATTGAAGGCTTCTTCAGTGTTGCCCATAAAGTTGAGGTAAATTGATACGTTTGCCATTTTGAATTTAATTTAAAGGTTTATGTATTAGTGTTTTTAAATCATCTTTTTCAATTCTTCTTCAAGTCGATCAAAGTTTTCTTCGTTTTTATCGATTACGAATTTTTTGATTTTATTGCATTCTTCCGCAGTATTAAAAAGTTGTTTGAATACTACATTTGTTTTTTCAGTGGCTATTTCTTCAAATGTTACAACAACTTGAAAAAGTGGTTTTGAATGGCGTTTCCATGCAATAAGAGAAGGCTTTTCTATTTTGATGAACTCACATTCATTGGGGTAATTTCCTTTGTCAGGGTCATGCATAATAAAACTCCATTTTCCACCTACTTTAAAATTAAATTCATTAAAGGTGTTTGTGAAACCGTTAGGTCCCCACCAAATTTTTAAATGCTCAGGTTCAGACCAGGCACGATAAACAAGTTCTCTGGCGTGGTTTAAAACTCTGGAAGTTACAATTTCACAATCGGGTGTTGCATTGAAAATTTCTGTTGTCATTTGCTAAGATATTTGTTTTTAAACTGTTGAGAGCTTATTTCCTTTAGACGGTTTTGTCTTTAAAAGAGTTTTTCAGTAAGTATAACTAAGTTATGAAAATTATTGTTTTTGTATGCTATTGATTGTTAAAAAAAAACTGTCCTGAAGTGTAAAACTTTAAGACAGCTTTTTTGCTATTTTTTGATAAATAAATTGAGCTTATTTTAGTACGTGTGTCGCTAGAACATTGTGCACATCATATACATTGACTGATTTGTTGAATTGTTTTTTGATACTTGGAACCTGTTCGCTTGAAACCCAAATTTTCAATTCGGCATCTAAATCAAAGGTTCCGGCTGTTTCTATGCTAAATCTCGAAATGCTTTTATAAGAAATTGATTTGTATTCAATTTTACTGCCTGTCAAGCCTTGTTTGTCAACCAGAATTAGTCTTTTGTTGGTAAAAATAAACGTATCTCTAATTAGTTTAAATCCTAATTCAATTTCTTCTCCGTTGATTAATAATTTTCCGTAATCTTTTTGTAAGTCTTCCTGGCTAACAGTTCCTGCGTTTCCAAGTAATGCTGAAAATAATCCCATTGTATGTTTTTTTATTTGTTTAAAATCAATTTATGTCAAAATCAGTGTGTAAAACTTCTTTTATTATTCTCAAATATAGTAAAATAGTTATTGGAATAAGAAAAATTGTATGTTTTTTAAGAGTGATATATTTTGTTCCATTAGCCTGATCCTGATGAAGTTTTTCGGGTTTGTAGCATAAAAAAAACCTCGTTTTATCTCAAACTTAAATTGAGAAAAACGAGGTTTATTATTTTAAAAGAATTTCACCCTTTTAATTTATTCAGATATTATAAATCATATTTCAAGATAGCACCATTACTGGCATTGGTTACTAATGAACGGTATTGTCCTAACCATTTTGAATTTAGTTCTTTTTTAAGAGGAACAAATTCGGCTTTTCTTTTTGCAATTTCTTCATCAGTTAAATCTACTGATAAGATGTATTGGTCTACATCAATATGAATTTTGTCTCCATCTTTAAGTAATCCAATCATACCCCCTTCGGCAGCTTCCGGAGATACGTGACCAATTGACGCTCCTCTTGTTGCACCACTAAAACGACCATCGGTAATTAATGCAACTGAATTTCCAAGTCCCATTCCCATGATTAATGAAGTTGGAGCCAACATTTCCTGCATTCCCGGACCACCTTTTGGACCTTCATAACGAATAACAACTACATTGCCCGCTTTTACTTTTCCTCCCAAAATACCTTCGATAGCTTCCGGTTGTCCGTCAAAACAAACTGCCTTACCAGTGAAAACTCTGTCTCCGGTAATACCAGCCGTTTTAATAACAGCACCTTGTTCAGCTAAATTACCATATAAAACAGCCAAACCACCTACTTGAGAATACGGATTGTCTATAGTGTGAATAATATTTGTGTCTTTGATGTAAGCATCTTTGATTTTTTGTAATATTGTTTCTCCTGTAATAGTCAGGTTGTCTAACAAAATATCATCACCTCTTTTAGTCATTTCTTTCATCACCGCATTTACACCACCGGCAGTATTGATATCTTCCATGTGAACGGTTGATAAACTTGGAGAAATTTTAGCAATATGAGAAACTCTTTTTGAGATTTTATTGATGTCTTCTAAGTTAAAATCAACATCTGCTTCTTTAGCAATAGCAAGCATGTGCAGCACGGTATTCGAACTTCCACCCATTGCCATATCTACTGCAAAAGCATTTCTTACTGCATTTTCGTTAAGGATATTTCTCAGTTTGAATTTTTCAGTTTGTGCGCTGTCTTTTGCAATTTCGCAGATTCTTCTTGCCGCTTGTCTGTACAATTCTTCGCGTTCTTTAGTTAAAGCCAGAATAGTTCCGTTTCCTGGAAGAGCAATTCCCATAGCTTCCATTAAAGTATTCATGGAGTTTGCAGTAAACATTCCTGAACAACTTCCACCACTAGGACAGGCGTTACACTCAATGTCTTTTAATTCTTCATCGGTCATTTCTCCCGCTTCGTGTTTTCCAACTGCTTCAAAAGCGGTAGCAAGATCGATAGGCACTCCATCTTTAGTATGTCCTTTTTTCATAGGTCCACCACTTACAAAAATAGTAGGAACATCTACTCTAAGTGCTCCCATAATCATTCCGGGAACAATTTTGTCACAGTTAGGAATCGCAATCATAGCGTCTAACTTGTGTGCATTCATTACAGTTTCGATAGAGTTTGCAATAATTTCTCTCGAAGGCAAAGAAAAAAGCATTCCATCATGACCCATTGCAATACCATCATCTACACCAATTGTATTGAATTCAAATGGTACACAACCATTGGCTTTAATTTCTTCTTTGATTACTCTTGATACTCTGTCTAAGAAAAAGTGTCCAGGAATAATTTCGATATAAGAATTGGCAACTCCAATAAATGGTTTTTCGAAATCTTCATCAACTAATCCTGTTGCTCTAAACAATGATCTATGTGGGGTTCTTTGATGTCCTTTTTTTACTTCATCACTTCTCATGCTATGTCTTTTTGTATAATTATTTTTTTGCGCGCAAAGATAGGTATTCTTATACTTTATTAAAAAAACTATCTTAGATTATATCGGATAAGAAATTAGGATTTATATTCATTTTAAGAGCCTGTTTAAAATTCATCAAAATTAATTTTCCCCATCCCTAAAGGGTGTAATTTTGATGAATTTTTAAGAAATTTTTCACCCTTTAGGGATGGGGGAAAAGAAAATTTCTTTTTTTATTATAAATTTAAACAGGCTCTAATAATTTATGGATAATCCTGTACCAAACCCCATATCACTGTCGTAATGGGAACGAATACCGATGTTTTTATTAATGATATAGCGCAAATCCAACATGTATTCTTTATCGGTATTTACCATAAAACCAGCTCTTAATCTTTTAGAAATTGGAATGTCTTCCCGCATTAAGGATAAGCGTATAATTCCGTCCTGGTAAATTTCTGTTTGTAAATTAACTAACATCGGAAGGGTGTACATGACTCCCAGACTTACAGCACTTCGATTGTCTTTTTTGTTGACTTGTTTGAATAGATTCGTTTCTTGCTCGTCGATTCCCATTTTGCGGTAACGCCAGTCAAAACCTATGAAAGGCATTAACCATTGCATTTTTCCAATGTATCTTCCTAGGTGAGTTTCTACTTCATAACCGTGCATTTTATTATAACCCAAACGCCATTCGGTTCCTAAGCTCCATCGTGATTTTTGTAGCATTGCTTCTCCGTCGATACCATTGTTTGCAAAATCACTCGTTGCCATTAAGTGAGGCATATCACTTTCTTTTTGAAGCATTTTATAAGCTTCTTTTTTATTCGGTAATAGTGGATTTTTATAATCACCTACTTCAAATACTCTGTTCATTCCGGCCATCATGTGATATAGAATATGACAATGAAAGAACCAATCGCCTTCTTCATTGGCCAGAAATTCGATAGTGTCGGTTTCCATTGGCATGATGTCCAATACATTTTTGAGAGGTGCATTTTCTCCATGACCATTTAAAAGTCTGAAATCAAAACCGTGCAAATGTATAGGATGACGCATCATCGAATTGTTGTAGAGCGTAATGCGGAGTATTTCGCCTTTTTTTACAGCAATCTTATCGGTCTCAGAAAGTATTTTATTATCCATACTCCAAACATACCGATTCATATTTCCCGTAAGGGTAAATTTCAATTCTTTTACCGTAGCCGATTGAGGTAGCGTAGTTTTATGAGGAGATTCAAGCATAGCATAGTTTAATGTCACCGTTTTTCCTAAGGCATTTGCATTGTATCGGTTGGGATTATCGTCCATTTCTTCAGCTTGTATTTTCTTTTTTTGCCTTGCTGTTTCCCCAGTTATTTCGGGATACATGACCACATTCATATCCATTTTATTGAGACTCATATTCATTCCCATATCATCCAGATCTCCGTTCATTTTCATCATGTCATTCATCATCTTCATTCCTTCAAAATATTTAAGACGAGGTAAAGCTGCAATGGGCTCTTTAATTCCGTTTCCTATAAAATAACTGGCTGAGTTGGTCCGGTCTTCGGTTGTGGCCATAAATTCATAGGATTTTCCATCTTTAGGAATGCTTACAACTACATCATAAGTTTCTGAAACCGCAATAAGCAATCGGTCAACTTCAACGGGTTTCACATCATTTCCATCATTGGCAACCACTGTTATTTTTCCACCGGCATAGCGAAGCCAGAAATAGGAAGAAGCGCCTCCATTAGCAATACGCAACCTTACTTTATCACCGGCTTTAAGCGGTTTTCCGTTGATGGTTTTTAAAGTAGTTTCGGGATTGCCATTCATCAATATTTTTTCGTAATACACATCACTTACATCCATGGCTAACATTCGTTTCCATTCGTTGGTGAGTTTTGTTTTAAAATGTCCTTCGCTGATGGCTTCGGCATAACTTTGTGTTGCTCCTTTTTTAATAGCAGCCCAGTCATTGGCATTGCGCAACATTCTCTGAATATTATCCGGTTTTAGGTTGGTCCATTCGCTTAGAATTATCGGAATAGATGGTAAATCGTCAATACCTTTTCGAAAAGTTTTATCATTCGTTTTTTTCAACATGATAAAATTTCCGTATAGACCTATTTGTTCCTGAAACCCGGAATGAGAATGGTACCAATGGGTTCCGTTTTGAATAATAGGGAAGCGGTAGGTATGCGTTTCACCAGGTTTAATGGGCATTTGGGTAAGATAAGGAACTGCGTCTTCTTTGTTTGGCAGAAACACACCGTGCCAATGCAAGGAGGTGTTTTCTTTTAGCTGATTATGAACAACAATTTCGGCGGTGTCTCCTTCGGTAAAAGTAAGAGTAGGCATGGGAATTTGTCCATTTACAGCAATGGCATTTTTATTTTTTCCAGCATAGTTTACTACGGTATCTTTCACGATTAGTTCATAGCGAACTACTTTTTGAGAAAATGCCGATTGTGTTAAAAATAACGTTAAAACAGTTAGTAGAAGAAACTTTTGCTTTAAAAAAAGAGGTGTATTCATGATCTTGTTTTATTTGAATAGAGAAAAAGCGTAGCTGTAGCACTACGCTTTTTGAAAGTATTGTTATTTTGTTTCTACAACTGAACCGCAGCTCAGCATAGCCGAACCGTAATAAGGATTTTCGATTTCTTTTTCAGTACTTAACCAATAGGCTTTTTTCATAGGACAGTATTGGTAGTAAACCGTTTTGTTGGTTTTTTTAGCGTTTTTAACGATGTCCCATACTGTGGTTGAAACTTCATTAAATGCTGCTCTTTGTTTTTCAAGACTAGTTGCTTTACTCAATTTTTCAGTAGATTTTAGCAATGTTTCTTTCTGTTTAAAATTGCTGTCCTCTTTAATACTTTGGTATAATGAGTTGATTTTTTGGCTAGCCATTTTAGTATCGCTGTTTACCAAGGCATTTTTCACACTGATGTAATTATTCAAAAGTGTATTTGTATTTTGAGCAAAGACTGAATATCCAAACAGTAACATTGCTAATAGTGATAAGTTCTTTTTCATGGTTTTTAAATTTAAGAGTTTAACGGAGTGATTTTAAAGCCTGCTTTTTGAACAGTTTCTATAATTTGCTGTTCTTTAGTCTCATCTGTTTTTACAGTTAGAATTCTGTCTTTGTTGGCAGTATCTACTTTCCAATCAGATACCCCTTCCATTGCATTTAGAAAAGGAGTTACTGTTGCGATACAGCCACCACAATTAATGTTCGTTTTGAACTGATGTGTTTTATGTTTGTTTTCCATTTGTTTTAAAAATTAAATGTGATTTACTTATACAAAGTTGGATAAATTAGCGTTCTTTTTTATTACGCTATTTCCTGTTTTATTTGTGACATTTACGGTTTTTATTTTTTCCATTTTAATCTTAAACTGTTGCTTACCACACTTAGGCTACTCAATGCCATGGCTGCTCCAGCAAGCATTGGATTCAGAAGGAAACCGTTAAGAGGGTAGAGGATTCCTGCCGCAATAGGAATTCCAATTACATTATAGATAAACGCCCAAAAAAGGTTTTGCTTAATGGTTGCTACCGTTTGTGTGGACAATTTGATGGCTTGCGGTATTTTCATCAGGTCGGATGAAATGAGTGTCATTTTAGCAACGTCCATGGCAATATCACTTCCTTTTCCCATCGCAATACTTACGTCGGCGGTTGCCAGAGCGGTGCTGTCATTAATTCCGTCGCCTACCATGGCTACTATTTTTCCTTTGCTTTGTAATTCTTTTATAAAATTGGCTTTGTGTTGCGGTAAGACTTCTGCTTTGTAATGTTGAATGCCTGTTTGCGTTGCAATGGCTTTGGCTGTAGCTTCATTGTCACCAGTAAGCATATAGATTTCAATATCCATTTCTTTCAATTTTTGAATAGCGGTAACCGATGTTTCTTTTATTTTGTCTGAAATAGCAATTACACCTAATATTTCGATGGTATTAGCAAACCATATTACCGTTTGCGACTGCTTGCTCCATTCATCGGCTTGTTGTTGAAATTCGTCTGTGATAGCAATCGTGTGCTCAGCCATTAACTTCGTATTCCCTATAAAATAAGTTTCGTTAGCATAAGTTGCTTTGGCTCCTTTTCCTGTAATACTTTCAAAAGAAAGAATTGAAATGCTTTGTTCTGTAGTTAAATAATCCGAAACTGCTTCTGCTAAAGGATGTTCCGATTGTTTTTCGATACTTAATAGAATTTGTTTGGTTATGGTATCTTTATTTGTCCATTTTATAGAGGTTACTTTGGGTTTACCTTCGGTAATGGTTCCTGTTTTGTCTAATACAATGGCATTAATTTTTTTAGCGAGTTCCAGACTTTCGGCATCTTTAATCAAAATTCCCTGTTCGGCTGCTTTACCTACACCTACCATAATAGCAGTAGGAGTGGCTAATCCCAAAGCGCAGGGACAGGCAATGACTAATACCGTCACTGCGGCTAAAAGTCCATGAACTATGCCATTATCACCTCCAAGTATTAGCCAAATTATAAAAGTGAAAATTGCAATTCCTATTACAACCGGAACAAAAACTCCGGCTATTTTATCGACTAATTTTTGCACAGGAGCTTTACTTCCCTGGGCATCTTGCACCATTTTGATGATTTGAGCCAGCATAGTTTCTTTGCCTACTTTTAAGGCTTTAAATTGGAAACTCCCTTTTTGATTGATAGTTCCTGCAAAGACTTTTTCGTTTATAGTTTTCAATACAGGAATAGGTTCGCCGCTTAGCATGCTTTCATCTACATAAGAATTGCCCGAGAGTACTATTCCGTCAACGGCAATTTTTTCACCTGGTTTTACCAGAATTGTATCAGCAGTATTGACTTCTTCTATGGCTATTTCTTTTTGCTGTCCATCGGGTAAAATTAAAACGACTGTTTTGGGTTGTAATCCCATTAGTTTTTTAATAGCCGATGAGGTGTTGCCTTTGGCTTTTTCTTCCAATAATTTTCCCAAAAGAATAAAAGCAATTACTACCGAAGCAGCTTCAAAATATACATGAGCATGTAAACCTCTTTTGTGCCAGAAATCGGGGAAAAACATGTTGAATACACTAAAAATATAAGCAATACCGGTGCTCAATGCCACCAGGGTATCCATGTTAGCTGAGCGGTGTTTTGTTTGTTTCCAGGCGTTGATAAAAAAATCTTGTCCAAACCAAAGTACGACAGGAGTTGAGAACAACCACATGATTTCATTGGCATAGGGCATATTCATAGCAAACATTCCAATGGCAACTACAGGAAGCGATAGTAGTACTGCCCAGATTGTTTTTTGCTTCAGCAAATGGAAATTTTTCTCGTGAATGGTTTCGAGCGTTTCCTGTTGTGTTGATTCGCTTTCTATCAACAAATCATAACCTATCGATTGCACTGCTTTTTGTAAAACTAAAGGATTGGTCATATTAGGAAGGTATTCCACCGATAGGGTTGCAGTAGCAAAATTTACGCTGGCATTTACAACGCCATCAATTGGTTTTACGATACTTTCGGCACTAACAGCACAGGAAGCGCAGGACATATTGAGCACAGGGAAGGTTTTTTTCACGGTGGTCACGCCATAGCCTAAATTTTTGATGGCTTTTATAGCTTGCGATAGGATTTCGTTACCGCTTACTGTAATGACTGCTCTGTTGTTATTGAGTTCCACCTTGTGGCTTTCAATACCATTAATTTGTGCAAGACCTTTGTCTACAATTAGTGCGCAATGTTCGCTTTCTACGTTTTCTAAGGGTAGATATAGTTCTGGTTTCGAATTTGTTGCCATGATGTGTCATTTAAATTATACATACAAAGTTGGCAATAAAAACAAAACGACTTATTGTGAAATTTTGGGTTTGATTTGTAAGATTTACAATTGATCCAAAGGTTTTCTTTTGTCTTCCTTAATTTGTTTGAAATGACTTGGAGTAAGTCCGGTTACTTTTTTGAATTGGTTACTCAAATAAGCAACGCTCGAATAATTAAGCTGGAATGCAATTTCGCTTAAAGACAATTCATTGTAGACTAACAATTCTTTTACCCGTTCTATTTTTTGAGTAATAAAATATTTCTCGATAGTAGTTCCTTCAATTTCCGAAAACAGATTGGATAAATAATTGTAATCGTGATGTAGTTCGCTGCTGAGTACTTCGGACAGATTGTTTTTTAGTTCACTATCCTGATGGTGTACCAGCTTGATAATCGTGTTTTTTATTTTTTCAATAATCTGGCTCTTTTTGTCGTCAATGAGTTCGAATCCTAATGGGGACAAGGCTTTATCGATTGCTTTTTTTTGCTCTTCGGATAATTCATTTCCGAATAGTACTTCTCCTAATTTAATATGCTTAACGCTTAGATTTAATTTATCCATTTCATTTTGAACCACCATGATACAGCGGTTGCAAACCATATTTTTAATAAAGAGTTTGTTCATTTTTTTGAAGTTTTTATGCAATCGAACAATTAGCACTGGAAAACGAAGTTATGAAAATTACGGTTTGTATTTACAGTAAAAGCGGAAAACGAAATCAAAAAGGGAATTAATCTACAAATGTTTCCTTTAAAATTTCTTTGACTTTTTGAACTTCTTTTTCGGTTAGATTTCCTAAAATATTGATTATTCTTTGTCTGTCAATGGTTCTAATTTGGTCTAAAACAATCCAACCTTTTTTCTTATCGTGATTTATTTGAACTCTTGTTGGATATGTTTTTGAACTGCTTGTCATTGGAGCAATAACAATGGTTTGTAAAAACTTATTCATTTCGTTGGGAGAAATAATTACACAAGGTCGTGTTTTCTTCATTTCACTTCCAATAGTTGGATCAAGATTGACTAAAACGATTTGATATTGCTTTAAATCCATTCTTCAAGATTTTCGTCTTCAAAGACATCGTTTATTAACAATTGATCATCTCCGTTTTCATGCATTTTTTCAAAAGCTTTTTCCCAATCTTTTCTGGGTTCTGATTTTGGTTTTAAGATAATATAGCCTTTCTCAAGAATGAGTTCTACTTTGTCAGTGATATTATATTTTTCTAATAAGGTTTTCGATAAACGAATTCCTTTAGAATTTCCGATTGGTATTACTGAAATGTCCATACATTTGTTTTTTTAGTACATACAAAGTTATTACTTTTTTTTAATAGTACTAGTTTTAGATACGTTTTTTTGTTAGTAGTTAACATTAGTTTATGTTGTAAATTAATCATAATTTGGAGAGAAGTCTAACTCTTCTTTTTGATTTGTTTTAGTCGAAATTCTAATCTGTTTTAAACAAGTTCCTTTTTCATCTTTGGTCTCACAGTGTATTAAAACTTCGTCAATGAGTGTGTCATTTTTGTCTCTGATAACAATTTTAGAGAGTTCTTTGTTCGTATAATAAAAATATTGGGTGTAGAAAGGGCTGAAATTATCTACTATTTTAGCAATAGTTCCATCGGTATTATAATGATAAATGGCCTCATTTTGTTTGTATTGTTTTCTAGTATAACAACTGATGCGTTCGCGTTGATTGGGTTTCCAACGTGTTTTACAGTAATAAGGTTCTTTGTCGGGGTATTCTTCCACTACAAACCATAATCTCTTTTGGGTTTCTTGCATAAGATTACCTTCGGTATCAACCGTTTTGGAGTATTTGATGCGGCCATTTTTGGTAAAGACCATTTGTTTTTTATGCAAAAGCTTTTTCTGATTGTCTACTATGAGATATGTTTCTTCGGTTGCTGATTTTATACCTTCAGGCAGTAGATGTGTTTTAATATACTTTTTTGTAGCACATGATAGTACTGCCAATAGTAGAATAAAAAGGAATAAAACTCTCATAATCATAAAGTTTATTTATGTACGAAGTTGATGGTTTTTAAATATTTAAGAGAGATAACAGTCTAATTGTGAGTTAAGTATTCGTCAGTTCGAGTGTTTTATTAAAATGCGATAGCTTTTTAATAAAATGTATCGAGAACGCTACTTTTTATAAACTTCTCGATACAATTTTTAATAGTAAAGCTGTCGCATTACTATTAAAAACCACTCGAATTGACAACAAAAAAGCTTAATTTAATGACATTGAGCGAGTATCAGCTTGCACTGCTTAATAGAAATTACCAATATAAATCAGGAAACTTGTTTGAGAATTTCCCTTTCGGAATGGCGAACCAGGGCTTTGAATTTTTCGTACCATGGTTTCCAGTCTTTAGCCCCCATGTCTCTTGCGAGTCCTGTTTCAAAATCGGCAAGTGTAGCATAAGACGATTCAAAAATCAGTCGGTAGCTTTCACCCGTAAAGTCGGTTAAAACGCGATTTCCGGCTGTTTGTGGAAACATTCCGCCTTGTGTGGCTTCATCAATCAAAACTTTGGCTTCTTTATAACGGCCAAATTGCAAATAAAAAATTTCACGAACGATATACATGATTACAAAAATTAGGAGTTAAACAAAAAAATACACCTATAAAGTTATGAAATAATACAATTGTTTTGTGTTTAAAGTGTTGGAAAACAATTGTTTGTTTTGTTAAAGGAAATACTTACTCTTTCAAACGAGCAGTAAGGAGAATTCCTAATCGTAAACTTTTGTATTTGTCACAATTGTCCCATTAATTGCGCTTTGTTTCGTAGTGAAGCGCAATTACTCCACAAGAAAATGTTTTCGTTTCTATAAGTTTCAGTTGAGTCGTTTCGGTCAAACCTTTAAATAACGGAATGCCCTGGCCAAGTAGTACCGGATTGACAAATAACCAAAATTCGTCGACTAAACCTTGACTTAATAAGGAATGAGAAGCGGTGGGACTTCCAAAAATTAAAATATTTTTTCCGTCCTGTTTTTTTATTTTATTGATGTTGTCTGCAAGTTGGTCACTAATCACTTTGGTGTTTTCAAGCCCTTTTTCACTCATTGTCTTTGATAAAACAACTTTTGAAACCTTGTTGTACCAGGCCGAATGTTCTTTGTCGTGTTTTGATGCGTTGGCTTGTTTGCCGGCATTTGGCCAATAACTCTGCATCATTTCATAAGTTACCCGACCATAAAGAGCCGTGTCTGCTTTGTCGGTCATTGTAGCAACAAAGTCAAACAGCTCCTCGTCTACATTTGCCCAGTTTAGTTCTCCCTTAAGTCCTGCCACAAAGCCGTCAAGTGAAGTATGCATAAAGAATATCAATTTTCTCATTTTTTTATTGGTTTTAACTAATTATCAATTTGTTTAGTCAGAATAGGCAAACTTAAACATCACAGAAAGTTAAGAAAAAAACAGCAATGAAAACAAGTTTAAAACTAACTTGAATAGGTGCACCATCGTTTATCAATAAAACGGTATCCCTTTTTTACTATTTTTAAAATAAAAAGATGTTGACAAAATACAAAGCCACGACTACAGAAGATTATTTTAGTTCTGCCAGAAATTCTGCCTCTTTAGAAAATAGATTGGAGGTAATTTTGTTAGATTTGTTTTGAAATTTGAATGGACGCAGAATAACCATTTTAGATAACCTTGAAATACATTAAAATATGAAATATATAATTGCTAGTGTCTGTATTCTTTTCTTGACAGCGGGTTTTAATGGATTTGCACAACAGGCTGTTCCAAAAGTAAAATTAACAGACAAAGAAAAAACACTAAACACACAATGGGAGGGCAAGCGGGTGGCTTTTTTGGGTGATTCAATGACCGACAAACGCCGTGTTGGAACTACTTATGTTTACTGGGAGTATCTCAATGAATTGCTTGGAATAACACCTTCTGTATATGGCATCAGCGGAAATCAGTGGAATGATATTTACAAACAGTCGGTGAAGTTGCACGACGAAAAAGCAACAAATGTTGACGCCATACTGATTTTTGCAGGTACGAATGACTATATGCACGATACGCCATTGGGTGAGTTTTTTAGTGAAACAACAAAGCAAACCATCTTTAACGGAAAGGAAGTGATGCGTAAATACCGAACTCCAAACTTGAATGATTCGACCTTTTGTGGACGAATTAATAAAGCCATGTCCTATCTAAAGAACAATTACCCGCAACAACAAATTATTATTATGACGCCTATTCACAGGGGATTTGCCAAGTTTAACGAAAAGAATGTGCAACCTGACGAAAACTATGCGAACGGACAAGGATTGTATATCGATTCCTATGTGGCTATTTTGAAGCAAGCGGCTTCCTACTGGGCAGTTCCGTTGATTGATCTTTATTCAACAAGTGGATTGTTTCCAATGGCCGATACACATTCACAATACTTTCATAACAAAGAAACAGATAGATTGCATCCCAATGCATTGGGTGATTACCGCTTGGCAAAAACCATTCAATATCAATTATTGGCCTTGCCTTCGGGTTTTGTTACTGAATAAGTAAGAAACTAGTTTCCAGCAAATATTTTTGGTTCTGAAATAATTTATCAGAGTAGGTACTCGTTGTAAACGAGCACCAGAGGGATCTTGATGTACCGATGCTATAAATTCCGTGTAATAGGATTTATAAAGATGTCATTTTATTTATTTTTCTTCGAAATACTTTCTGCAACAAGTTTGTACGATTTAGTAACGAGATCTTTGATTAATTCCTGGGAGACATCCCCATTTAAAGCAACACTTATCCAATGTTTGTGGCTCAAGTTAAAGGGTTTGTCGATGCCTATGTGTTCCCTAAGCTCATAGATGAGCTTAGGGTCACATTTTAATGTACAACGATCAAACTTATCAAGGTCGAATAAGCAAAACATTTTCTTACCCACATAAAATACGAGGATAGATTGGGAATTTTTGAAGAAACCCTCGAACGGCATACCTTCCCGCGTATCAGGGAATGACAGACAGAAATCTCTAAACTCTTCTACATTCATATAAAAAGTGATCTAATGTGTTTAAGCAAATACTGGAATTTTAAAGATACGCGTTTATAATTAGAACATCAGTTTTGATAGTCTATGAACTTTGTATTTCCACTAATTTTTGTTGCTTTATGCTCAGGTTGATGGTTGACTCGTAAGAATACTATAAAATAAGAATCAGTATTTACCAAGGTAAAATTTCGCCTGATTGAGAAAAAGTTCCTGTTGGACCATTTTCATCAATTAATGCCATTTGAACACCTGATTTAGCACCTTCTTCTGGAGTTAACGGTGCCTGGTCAGAGCCGATGGAGGTTTGTACCCAACCTGGATTTACTGCATTTACTTTTATTTTAGAATCATTAAGTGCGTTTGCCAGAAAAACGGTAAACTGGTTCAGTGCTGTTTTAGAAGCGCTGTAGGCATAAGGTTTTAAAGCATATAGCCAATGCGTTTCATCTAAATGAACACCGAAGGAACCTGAAACACTACTGATATTAACAATGCGCCCTGCATCGCTTTGTTTAATGGCTGGCAATAATGTTTGGGTCAGTTCTACCGTTCCAAAATAGTTGATATCGAATGTATCACGCAATGTCTTCATCGGAATAGTTTCAGTATTATTACCAAACCACGCACTGTCTAAAAATACAGCAGCATTATTTATCAGAATATCGAGTTTTCCATATTCACTTTCGATAAAGTCTTTAGTGTTTTCGATATCTTTCGAATTGCTGATGTCAAGTTTTATAAACGTTACGTCGAGGGATTGTGCCCGAAGAATGTCTTCTGCTTTTTTTCCTTCTGTTTCATTCCTTGCTCCCAGAAGAACTTTGATATTTTGCTCTGCCAATTGTTTTGCAGTCTCGAAACCAATTCCTTTATTGGCTCCTGTTACTAATGCTATTTTTGTCATTTTATATTGTTTTAAATACTTAACAAAAGTAGATCTGAGAAGGCAAAGATGGCTAACATCAATAACACGAATACTTATGAAAATCAAACCTTTTTAGTTTGAGGACTAATTGGTATAAGTTAATCAGTCTTTAACTTTCGGTAATCGGTAGGAGAGATTTTATTCTGTTTTTTAAAGAGTGAATTAAAATGAGAAGGTTCTTCAAAACCCAGTGAATATGCAATTTGAGCGATATTCCAATTGGTAAGTTTAAGTAGTATTTTAGCTTCCTGACCAATCCTCGCAGCTATTATTTCGCTAACCGTTCTGCCTTTGGATAGCTTTACCTGGCGGTTTAGATAATTAGGATGAAGCGACAAATGTTCTGCAAAATCTCCAGCAGTTTTTAATTTGACAGTATCTTCCAACGTATCGATAGGAAATTGAGATTCCAACAATCGTATAAAAGAACAAGCTATTTCTTCAGTGTTGCTGTTTATCTTAACATAAGAATCTGTGGGATCCAGCTTTTGGGCATTAAAAATAAGTTCTAATAAATAAGTACGCTGCAAATTTTCTTTGTATTCGCTACCATTCAGTTTTTCATCAAAAATTTTATTATAAATTTCTATAAATTTTTCTGTCTGCTTTTCCGTAATCGAATAAATATGTTGTCTACCTGGTTTGTATATTGGTAATTCCAGCAATCGATAACCACTATTGTTTTTTGTAATAAACTCTTCTTTAAAGACACAGCTTATACCATTATAAATTCCATTTAATGCATGAATACCAAACGGAATTTTGGAACTCGTAAATAGTAACGAATTGGCTGTCAGTTCAATGTTTTTATCTTCAAATTCAAGACTATATTCCCCCTGTAATAAGGTGGCTGTGTAGAATGTCTTTCGGGAATAATTGAAAGAAAAAAAATCATTATTATCCACTTTACTCAAATCGAGAATTTCAAAATTATCGACAAAAATTATCGGTTTTTCTGATGTATGATTGTCAATGTTAAGTGAAATAGTTTTGTCTGATTTATGTTCCATGTACCTAATTTAATTAGTTAGTGCTGTTTTAATAAAAAATCTGTTTCCCCACATACAGTCATTGGTTACGTTGTTGTTGTCCTACACTTGCAGGCAACGTCTTGTGGTTTTGAGATTGTTGCGGAAATTGGAACTGAGTTCGTTCGGCTGGACAGAACGAAGTTAGGAAATCTGAGCTTAATTTCATAACTTATAGTAGCAATGGCGCAAAACCGCTGTTACATTTTAGCTTTTGATTATAAATAAGCTGCAACAGACATTTGAATTTCCTCAATCAATTCCTTATCCATAAATTTATAAACGTCTGGAATGTCCAAAATAACAATCCTCGCATTTTGAGTTTCTGCAGGAAAATTTAAAATAAGTTTTTCTTTATGATGCTTTTCCATGACGAAAATCAAATCAGCCCAAACCAATAATTTAGAATTAATTTTTACGCGCGCTGAATTTTCTGTTCCTGCTGATTTTGCATAAAACTCAGAACTGTTTTTGTAAATAGTTTCGGCAGTTAAACTTCGCCATTTATTTCGGCTGCAAACAAATAAAACGTTTGTCAAAATAAAGTTGTTTTACGATTTTTTTCTACGCAATATTGGCGTACTTGTTGGTAACGTTCCCTTACTACAAGAGGTTTGAGATTAGGTACTCGTTGCAAACGATTAGTAGTTGGGGAACCGCGTTAAAAACGCTTTGTTTTGTTTTAAAAAGGAAGTAGGTACTCGTTACAAACGAGCACCAGAGGGAGGGGCGTTCGTGGTAAGACTCAATTAAAATGAACTCTAAAATGTTTAACCAATATTTCGGTTGATTTAAGAAGATTTTTTAAATAGTCGATATGTAAGATTTCATCGAAAACTTCGACAGCAATTTGATATCTTAATTTAAATTGTAGTTCTATGTCTTCGATTTGGTCTTCTGTTCTGAATTCAAAGAACTTTAAATTTGGACTTACAGGTAATTGTATTTCAAATTTACGATTCTCGTTTATTTCGATATAGTCGTTATCTTGGAAATAAATTCGTCCATTAATTCCTAGCTCGTCAAAAATAGCTATAGGAGAAATTGGAATCCTATGTTTGTCTACATTATTGAGATGAGAAATTATTGATAATACAAATGATTCAGTTTTAAATCCTTCTACATGGCTAAACATAAAAGGCTGTGTGGATATAATTGTTTCCCGAGCGGCTACCGGAATTTGGTTTAAAATGTCAGCCGTTGAGCGATTAAAATTATTTTGATCTTCGTAAATAGGAAATGATAATTTTAAATAGGAAATGATAATTTTCTAGGATTTACAGGTGGATCATTATGTACTCGCGCAAGCGCATAAACTAAATTGTCGAGAATGCTTCTTAGATTATGAATGTATTCTCCAATTAACACTCCTAATTCCTCTAAAAAGTTTTCATTTGTATAATCACCTACGTAAAGATAATAGCCTAATTTATTTTCAAATTCCCTACAGGAAAATTTAATTTTATTTTCTTGTACAGAAGTTTCCAAAAATGAAAATATATCATTGACCTGAACTTTTGCACGATTAAGTTTTACATCAATTGGTCGTAAAAAATCTTTTCTATTTTGCATAGTTACTGGAATGTTTCTTTTGCATGATGCACAACTAGTTTATACTCGCTATAAAATAGTGATTATACTCCCAAAATTAGCTAGATTGCCTGAATTTCAAACAAACATACAAATAATATTTTTATTACAAATAATCTCAAATTACAATTTCAAAAATCAATGGTAATATCAATTTTAAAAGGCTTAATTGATAATAGTTGGTTTTGCGTGAAGGATTAAGGCTTTATTTGAGCTCCTTTGTGTGAAGCGTAGCGCAACACAAAGAGCGAGTGCCGAAAGCCTGACGCTACTGGAACGCAGTGGAAGTAGGGGCACGCCATAAAAAAAACCTCCCTTTTATTTGAAATCCAAACGAAAGGGAGGTTTTAGTATTATTGAGTAGCTAGAATTTAGCTTTTTGTTTCTATTTCTTTAGCCAGTGCAGGTTGGTTTTTGTTCATCATATTAGTAACAGTGATGTGCATCCAAACCAGACAGATTATAGAGAATATTAAAATAAATATCCAGGAACTTGACCAGATTCCAGAGGCAGTCAATAGGTAACTAAAGATGATAGGTCCAAAGAATCCACCTAGTCCTCCCAGCAATCCTACCATTCCACCTACAACACCTACTTCGGTAGGGAAATATTCAGGAATGTGTTTGTAAACGGCTGCTTTTCCAATTCCCCATGAAATACCAATTAAGATTACTAAAACCAGGTAAACCCACATGTTAGCGTCAAAATTAATTTTGGTGATTCCTTTAGCTAATAATTCTTTTTTAGCTACTTCTTGGTTTTCAGTAACAATTACTTCTTGCCAAGATGTTTTAGTTGGGAAAATATTAGATCCATCAGTAGTGATTTCTTTTTTGGCAACCACAGGAATATCTACTTCTCCTACTTTAATATTTGTTGGAGAAACTTGGGTAATTACACCTGCTTTTTTAGCCATGATTCCTGATCCTGCTGTAGTAATTTCCATTTTTGGTATCATCAATAAGGCACTTAATAATACTGATGAACCCAGTACATTACTTTTCGAGCACCGTATTTGTCAGATAAATAACCTCCAAAGGCACGAATTACTCCTGATGGCAAACTAAACATAGTTGCAAACATACCTCCCATAACTAAACTGGTTTGGTACACGTTCATGAAATTAGGTAACAACCATTGAGAATAAGCAACGAAACAACCAAATACTAAGAAGTAGTATGCTCCAAAACGCCAAACGCGAACGTTTTTAAGTGTGCTTAGCATTTCAGGAATTGTTTTAGTCGATTTTTCTAATTTTTTGTTTTCAGCAAATATTAAGAAGATAGCACCAATGATTAATAAAGCAGCTCCGTAGATTACAGGTAATAATTTCCATCCATTTTCCGGATCTTCGATAGAAAAATGATTCAATAGAGAAGGGGCAATAAAAGTAGTGATTGCAGCTCCGGCATTTCCCATTCCGAAAATACCTAAGGCTCTACCTTGCCATTCTTTTGGATAAAATATAGAGGTGTATCCAATTCCAACTGCAAAACCTGTTCCCACCATTCCGAATAAAAAGCTCAAAAGGGCAAACATAAAAAAGCTATCCGCATATGGAAGAAGAAACAACGGAATTGAACATAATAGTAATAAAAGTGAAAATACATATTTACCTCCATATTTATCAGTTAAAATTCCGATAGGTAAACGCATTATAGATCCTGTCAAAATAGGAATTCCAAGTAACCATCCTACTTGTACTACACTCCAGTTATAAATACCTTTGTCTACTAAATAAGTTACTAATACACCATTTAATGTCCAGCAAGCAAAGCATACTGTGAAAGCCAATGTATTGAGAAATAACATTCGGTGCGATTTCGATAATGAGTTTGTGCTTTTCATAATACTTGTATTTTTTTAACAAATTTAGGTAGTGTAATCGGCTAAAAAGTTGCGAAAACGCAGTTTTTTGAAAATAATTAAGTATTAGTACGTATTTTTTATACGTGTTTTACGTAGTCTCTTTGTTTGTGCGGGTTTCGGACTGTGATTTTTTTAAAATATTTTAAAGAAATAAGTAAGATTAGTGTGGTTTTAGCATAAAAAAGCTGTTAGTAGGGTTCTAACAGCTTGAAAATATGTTTAATAAGTTGGTTTTTGTGTTATATGGTATAACGGATTAGGTAAAATTGTATTTGTGTTCGGTACAAAGTCCGCCGTAGCGGACGATTTATTTTGTAGCAACGGATTTTATCCGTTGAAAAACAAAAATAGGATAGAGTTCGCTGTAGCGGACGATTCATTTATATTAACCAATGCATAACAAAAGACAGATTTTAAAAAAATGGGTCGTTCCTACGGAACTTCTTCATGCATTATCACCTATTTTCAACGGATTAAAATCCGTTGTTACAATATATTACGAGCCTATGGCTCTTTTTGTGATTGTATTTCTTGTTTCAAAATAGTCCCATACTCCCGAAATTTCGGGAAGCCTTAAATACATGATAACGATTGGATTAAATTATATTTGGTATTAATTAGTTTTTACGGTCTATTGTTTTAGCCAATATAGGTTGCTTCTCATTCATGATTTTACTAATGGTATAATGCATCCAAATTAAACAAAGACTTGAAAACAGAAGGATGAACAACCATGAACTAGACCATATTCCGGTAACTGTTAGCAAATAACTAAAGATAATAGGACCAAAGAAACCGCCCAGTCCGCCTAAAAACCCCACCATTCCGCCTACAATACCTATTTCGGTTGGGAAGTATTCAGGAATGTGTTTGTACACCGCCGCAGTACCAATACCCCAGGCAATACCAATGAGGATAATCAATGTAAGGTAAACCCACATATTAGCATCAAATTCGATACGGGTAATTCCTTTGGCTATCAATTCTTTTTTATTGACAAGTTGGTTTTGAGTGACAATAATTTTTTGCCAAGATGATTTTTTTGGAAATATGGTTCCGTTATCAGTCGTTTCAGGTTTTGAATGAATAGGAATATCTTGTTTGTCGATGCGTACATTAGAAGGTGATAAAGCAGTTACGACTCCTTTTTTAGTAGCCATAACTCCAGGTCCAGTGGTAGTAATTTCCATTTTAGGAATCATTAATAAGGTACTTAGTATTACTGATGAACTCAAAACGTAATACATTACTTTTCTGGCTCCAAATTTATCAGATAAATAACCTCCAAAAGCACGAATCACGCCAGATGGTAAACTAAACATAGTGGCAAACATACCGCCCATAACTAAGCTGGTTTGGTATACATTCATGAAATTTGGTAATAACCATTGTGAGAAAGCAACAAAACTTCCAAATACTAAAAAATAGTAGGTTCCAAATCGCCAAACACGCATACTTTTTAAGGTGCCTAACATTTGAGGCATGGTTCGTTTGGCTGTTTCCAGTTTTTTATTTTTGGCAAAAATTAAAAAAATGATTCCCATTGTAAATAATACCACCCCATAAACAATAGGCAGTAATTTCCAGCCGTTTTCAGGATCGTCAATGGAAAATTGATTTAATAAAGAAGGAGCTACAAAGGTAGTTATGGCAGCACCGGCATTTCCCATTCCAAAAATTCCTAATGCTCTACCTTGCCATTCTTTAGGATACCAAACGGATGTATAACCAATACCGACAGCAAAACTGGTTCCGACCATTCCGAAGAAAAAACTTAAAATGGCAAACATCAAAAAGCTATTGGCAAATGAAAGTAAAAATAGCGGAATAGAGCAGAGAAGAAGCAAGAATGAGAATACGTATTTACCGCCAAATCGATCCGTTAAAATTCCCAATGGCAAGCGCATTACTGCTCCGGTAAGAATTGGAATTCCCAGTAACCATCCCACCTGTACCACGCTCCAGTTAAAAATACCTTTGTCTACTAAATAGGTTACTAATACTCCATTTAAGGTCCAGCAGGCAAAACAGATGGTGAATGCGACAGTGTTTAAAAATAAAATTTTGTGTGATTGGCTTAGGGAAACGGTATTTTTCATCAGACTTATTTTTTTGACAAATATAAGTATAATTACGTATTTTTCGCATAAAAATAAGTAGTTTTACGCATTTTTTTGTTTGCTTTTTCGCAGTTAATGTTTTTTAGTGAGAAGTTTAGGCATAAAAAAATCCTATTTTTCAGTCGAAACTAAAAAATAGGATTTGAAATAAAAGGATTAGAATCCTCTAAATTTGGTTTTGGTTATATTAACGAATATTCAGTAGCCTTGTTAGAAAGCTCCATCAGGTTTTTTACTTTTAGTTTTTTCATTAGATTAAAACGGTGTACTTCGGCAGTACGTTTGCTGATCTCTAATGCTTGAGCAATTTCTTTATTTCCTTTTCCGGATAATAAAAGCGTAAGAATCTCTTTTTCTCTCTTAGTAATAGTCAGGTCTTCTGAAAGTGCTGGTTTTGGTTCTAAAGAAGAAGTAGCGGTACTAGTTAATTGATTGATAAGAATCGAAGAGATATCTCCAGTGAAATATTTACCACCATTAGCCACAGAGTGCAAAGCTTTTAAAAATTCTTCTTTGCTGGAACCTTTTAGTAAGTAACCATCGGCACCGGCTTTGATTGATTTTAAAACGTATTCTTCTGATTCGTGCATCGAAAGCACAATAATCTTTACGGGATTGTTTTGATCTCTAAGTTTTTCCACCACTTCAATACCAGTATGCTGTGGCATTCTGATGTCAACAATTAATAAGTCTGGTTTAGTCGCAGTTACTACTTCTAATGCTTCTAGTCCATCGGTTGCTTCTCCTACAACAACTATGTTTTTTTCGCTTTCTAAAAGTGATTTTATCCCATCTCTTACAAAAAAATGATCATCTGCTAGGACAACTCGAATCGTTTGGCTCATAACTTACTTGTTTTTAAGAATATAAAATTTACGTACTTAATCTAAACCTGCGCAATATACGTATTTTTTACGTATTTTTTTCGAAAATTATATTGGAATATTAAAAGTAATTCGGGTTCCTTCACCCGGAATCGAATTGATAAATGCTCGTCCGTTAATGTACTGAATGCGTTCCTTCATGAACAATAATCCCATGCCTGATTCGCTATTTCTCTTTTTCTCTACCGTTGCAACGTCAAAGCCTTTTCCGTTATCATCAACGTTAATACTTAGTATTTTGTTACTATGCGAAAGTTGGACAATTATATGCGAAGACTCGGCATATTTTATCGCATTATTGATGGCTTCTTGTGTCAAGCGATAAATGTTAATTTCGATTAGGGAATCCAAACGCTGATCAAAATCGGTTTTATTGTAAAATTGAATGTTTTTCCCCGTTAGTTTTGTGAGTTCTAAAGTGAGTTTGGCTATCGAAGAAACAATACCATGGTCGGTTAATTCCGGTGGCATCAGGTTAAAAGTCGCGGTACGAACTCCTTTAATAATATCCAGTGATAGTTTTTTAAGGTATTCGATTTTTTGAGCCGATTTTTCTTTGTCGTCTAAATTGATGCTTTCCAGACTGAATTTCAATCCGGTAAGCATTTGGCCGATACCATCGTGAATTTCTCTCGCAATTCGGTTTTGTTCGTTTTCCTGGTTTTCAACTATTCGACTCGAAATCACTTTTTGCTGATTGATTTTTTCAATCGTATTCTCCCGATTCAATCTTTCGATTTCAATTTCGGCTTTTTTACGAATACTGATGTTGAAACAAATAACCAGTATTTCCGATTCTTCTTTTCTAATTCTAACAGGAATCATCGACATATCCAGCCATAGCGGATCACCGTTTCGAGTAGTGGTGTTTAACTCTCCTTGCCAGCCACTTCGTTGTTTGTCGGCAATGATTCGGTCAATGTCTAATTGCTCTTTTTCTACGGCTGTTAAGGCTTTAGAAAAACTTTTATCGGTGTCAAAAGAGGCATTGTATTGCAGTAATTTAGCAAATTTATCCCCCATGTGGATGATTTTTCCCTGAGGACTGATTCGGCAATACAACAGCGTATTTTCCATCGCAAAATTCAACGATTTCAATTCTTTTACTGAATTTTCTTTGACCACACTAATGGCTTCGGTGTCACGTGCCAGTTTGATAGCTCTTCTTTCGGAAGATAATAATTTAGAGATTAGAATTTCGATTTTCTTATTGGTAGGCTTAAAGATAAAAAGGAATTCTAAAAATAAAATCAGCAAGGTAAAGCTTAAAATTCCGTATTCGATGTTGCGTTGTTTCGTTACTTTTTCTAAGGCTTCATACTCATACTGACTCACAATCATATTCATCTTAGTAACAAATACGGCTACGTTGTCAAGTATGCCTTGAACCTCTTGTTGGCTTATAGTTTGCGAAACGTGTTTTTCCCGATCGATGAGGTATTTTTTGGTAGCATTGTCAATATAGTTCACATTAGGTTTTACTGCATTGAATAATTCTAAAAGATGCGGGCTTTTAGTTTCGGGAAAATTAAGACTGTCGTTCCCTTTTTCTAAGGCTAAATGGGTGAATTTCCAAAGTCCCAGTGTTTTTTTTATATTCGAAATATTTTCTTTTTCGTTTGAATCGTCTGAAAAAGAATTTAATATAAGGATTTCTTTGGCTAACTTTTGGCTCAGCATTCGCTGTTTTCCGGAAATATTAATTAATCGCGAATCATTTATCTGACTGTTGATGTTGTGCTGAATCAGCAATTGACTTAGAAGAACTGTAATAGCAATAGTAATTAAAGCAAACAGGTACATTTGCTTTAATTTTTTAAAATTAAGATTTTCAGAAAACGCTTTGGCTTCTTTTGTCATAATGAGATCAAATTACAATCCGAGAGAGTCCTTTATCAATTGGAGATTTTCAGGGCTATAGTTGATTTGTAAGGCTGCCTGATGTCCTTTTTCGGACATTTTATTCCAGGTTTTCAGAATGATGTTTTTTAGCTTTTCGGTATCGTGTTTGTGTACGAAAGGGTCTAAGTAAAATTCTAAGAATACCAAACAAATTACATCTTCTAGTAATTGTGTTCCTTCGTCTTTTTTAAGTAATTTTTTTTCGATTAAAAAAGAAACTCGGGCGATAAATTCAGGGCTGTATCCTGCTTTTTCTAATATTTCGGCAGTAAGTTTAGCGTGGAATTTTTTTAAGTCTTCGCGCCATTTTAAATAGCCTACGCGATCCATTGGGTAGGATTCTCTGGCTATTTTCCAGCGACAAATGTGTTGTGCTTTAGAGGCAATTTGAACTTCTTCAGGGGCATTAGGAAAAAAATCCATAAGTCTTTCATACATCCTATTAGAGTATAATAGTTCTTTAGGAAAACTTATGGATTCGTGTATTTCTATGTTTGGATCTTGTGCGTTTTCAGCATCAATCCATTGGCTTGCTTGTTGGAATGGCGTTGTAGTCATTTGGAGTATTTTTTAATAGTCCAAAGATACATATTTAATCGATAAACCCAATCAATACTTCGTCTTCAACAATTTTTACCGGGTATGTTGCAATTTTTAAATCATCACCATTTAAGTTGCTTCCGTCTTTTAATGAAAATGTTTTTTTGTGCATTGGGCAAGCAATTTTTGGGATATCATCAGCTGAGCCAATCATTCCTCTTGAAAGAATCATCTCCATTTTGTGAGGACATAAATTTTGACAAGCATACCATTCGTTTCTTCTTTCGAAATTGAATACAGCAATTTGTTTGTCTTTGTATTTTATGCAGTTTCCTCCATCAGCTGGGAAATCAGAAGTTTTACCTGCTTTGAACCATACTGTTACATCTTGTGGCGTTACGCTTTCGTATTTGCTTAGTATATTTTCCATTTGAATCGTATTTTAATTTTTCCTCACTCCAGCCCTCTCCAAAGGAGACGAGTCGAGAGTGGAAAAGTTGATTTTTTATTAAGAATTATGAATTCTATTTTTTTATTTTTCTCCCTCTCCTTTGGAGAGGGTTGGGGTGAGAATTACCAAGCTCTAGGCATTATTTGATCTCTCATTGGTACAAATTCGATATTTTCATCTCTGTCATCAGAATTTGAGAAATGTTTGAAACGTTTTTGTAATTCTGGGCTTTCAATAACTTCTGTCCATTCACAAGCGTAAGAGTCTACTAAACCTTGCATTTCTTTGTCTAAAGTTTCAGCAATTCCTAAACTGTCTTCGATTACTACTTGTTTCAAGTAATCTAATCCACCTTCTAGTTTTTCTAACCAAGTAGAAGTACGAATTAGCGGTCCAGCAGTACGGATGTAATACATTAAGAAACGATCCAGGTATTTGAAACAAGTTTCTTTGTCTACTTGCTCAGCAAATAAAAGAGCGTGTTTTGGGTTAGCTCCACCATTTCCACAGATGTATAAGTTCCATCCTCCGTCTACAGCGATGATACCAAAATCTTTTCCTCTTGCTTCAGCACATTCTCTGATACATCCAGAAACTCCACCTTTGATTTTGTGAGGAGAACGTAATCCTTTATATCTGTTTTCTAATTCGATAGCGAATGTTGTGCTGTCGTCCATTCCGTAACGACACCAAGTGTTACCTACGCAACTTTTTACTGTACGAAGCGATTTGCCATAAGCGTGACCACTCTCAAAACCGCTGTCGATTAATAGTTTCCAAATATCTGGAAGGTCATTTAATTCTGCACCGAATAAATCGATACGTTGACCACCTGTGATTTTAGTATATAGATTGTATTTTTTAGCTACCTCACCAAGAACGATTAATTTATCGGCAGTGATTTCTCCACCTGTAACTCTAGGTACTACTGAGTAAGTACCGTTACGTTGAATGTTAGCCAGGTATCTGTCATTAGAATCTTGTTCAGGAACGTGCTTGTTAGCAGTGTCGTTATAGATACTAGAGAAGATAGATGATAAAATAGGTTTACAAATTTCGCAACCATCTCCTTTTCCTACTGTTCCTAATACTTCGTTGTGGTTTGTAAATTTGTTGATTTTTACAATGTCGTATAATTCTTGACGGCTGTAAGCAAAGTGCTCACATACCACATCTTTTACTTCTTTTCCTAATGATTTTTGAGCTTCTTTTACTAAGTCAACAACCATTGGTTTACAACCACCACAACCTGAAGTTGCTTTAGTTGCTTTTACTACGTCTGAAAAAGTTTCGCTGGTTCCATCTGTGATAGAGCAGCAGATGCTTCCTTTAGTTACATTTTCACAAGAACAAATTACAGCAGTATCCGGCAAGTCCATTGCGCTTCCCATTGATGAAGATTCGCCATTTCTAGCACCTAGAATTAAGTCTTCCGGGTTTTTAGGAATAGCCATTCCGTTACTGAAAATTTGGAATAAAGTATTGTAATCACTAGAATCTCCTACTAAGATTCCTCCTAATAATGCTTTTCCGTCTTTAGAAATATTGATTCTTTTGTAAACTCCGTTTAGTTTGTTTTCATAAACAATTGGAGTTCCTTCTTGTTGTTCGATAAATGGATCACCAAAACTAGCTACTTCAACTCCAATTAATTTTAATTGTGTAGACATGTCGATGCTGTCTCTCATGGTTTTTTCGCCTTGCATAATTTGCTCAGCTGCAACATCTGCCATTTCATAACCAGGAGCTACTAATCCGTAAATCATGTGGTTGTATAAAGCAACCTCTCCAATTGCGAAGATATTTGGGTCAGATGTTTGCATTTTGTTGTTAACCACAACACCACCACGAACACCAACTTCAAGACCTGCGCCTCTTCCTAGTTCGTCTCTAGGCTTGATACCTGCTGAGATTACCAGCATATCTACTTTTAAAAGTTCTTCTTCTTCAAACATCATTCCAGTGATATGATCGTCACCATCGATGTATTGAGTAGATTTACTTAAATGTATTTTGATGTTTAGTTCTTCAATTTTTGAACGAAGCATGTTACTTGCTCCTTTGTCTAATTGTCTTGGCATTAAACGCGGTGCAAATTCAACTACGTGAGGGTTTAAGCCTAAATCACGTACCGCTTTTGCAGCCTCAAGTCCAAGTAATCCACCACCAAGTACAGCAGCTTCAGTAGCACCGTTTTGTTTTATTTTTTTGGCGTAAGCCATAATTGCATCTAGGTCTTCGATGGTTCTGTAAACAAAAACACCTTCTTTTTCTACTCCTTCAATTGGCGGAACAAAAGCAGCTGATCCAGTAGCTAAAACCAGATAATCATAAGAGTGAGTTTTCTCTAAATGAGTAGTGATCGTTTTATTTTCTTTATGAATATCAGTAACTAATTCAGAAGTATTTAATATGATATTATTTTCTTCGTACCAGTTTGCAGTCGACATTGACAAATCATCAGCTGTTTTTCCTGCAAAGTATTCACTAAGGTGAACACGGTCATAAGCACGTCTCGGTTCTTCACCAAATACGGTAATTTGATATTTTTCTTGTCCAGATTTTGAAACGAATTTTTCACAAAATTTGAAACCTACCATGCCGTTTCCGACTACAATTATTTTAATCATAATATCATTATTAAGTATTACGAAGCAAATATACGTATTAATACTTAATTTGAAATACTTAATTATCGTTTTTGCTTGTTAATTGAGATATTATGAATAGTGGAGGGCTAAAATTTTAAAAATGTAAAAAAAGAGGTTTGTTTTTTTTAATTCCGAATCAATTCTTAGTCGGTTTTTGTTTTTAGGGGCATGTTTTTTAGGGGTGTTGTCTAAAAAAGTGTTGAAAAAATAGATTTTTGTAACTAAAACAACAAACTAAGTATCAAAAAAACATGCGTTTTGATACTTAGTTTGTTGTTTTTAGTATGTGTGTAAAACTGTTTTTAAGTAGGATTACTTAAGTGGTGTGTAATATTTCTTTTGGAACCAAAAAGCAACATTTACCAATGCTATTAATGCGGGTACTTCTACCAATGGCCCTATGACACCTGCAAAAGCTTGTCCGCTGTTTATGCCAAATACTCCGATGGCAACTGCAATGGCTAATTCGAAATTATTTCCTGTAGCAGTAAAAGCAATCGCGGTACTTTTAGAATAGTCGGCACCAAAATATTTTCCGATAAAGAAACTTACTATGAACATTACTGTGAAATAGATAACCAAAGGAATTGCGATGCGTATTACATCCATTGGAATTTGAACAATAAGTGCTCCTTTCAAGCTAAACATGGTAATTATGGTAAATAATAATGCAATCAATGTGATTGGAGAAATAATGGGAACATATTTATTTTGAAACCAATCTTCACCTTTTAGATGAATCAATGTATAGCGACTGATGATTCCTAAAGCAAATGGAATTCCTAAATAGATTCCAACACTTTCGGCTATTTGGCCGATGCTTATGTTGACTTCGAAACCAGAATATCCAAAGTAAGGAGGGAGTATGGTAATAAAAACATAGGCATACACACTATAAAGCAATACCTGAAAAATACTGTTTAAGGCAATAAGTCCGGCGGCATATTCTCTGTTTCCATTGGCAAGATCATTCCAAACGACAACCATGGCAATGCATCTTGCCAGACCGATTAAGATAACCCCAATCATGTATTCAGGATAACCGTTTAGAAACAGCAGTGCTAAGGAAAACATCAAAATGGGGCCAATAATCCAATTTAAAATTAGTGAAGCACTTAAAACTTTGACGTTTTTGAATACTTCGCCCATTTGTTCGTATTTTACTTTGGCTAATGGCGGATACATCATCAATATTAATCCAATAGCTAGTGGGATATTAGTAGTTCCGCTCGAAAATGAATTAATAAAGTTCATGCTCGACGGAATGAAATTTCCAATAGCAACTCCTAAAGCCATCGCTAAGAATATCCAAAGAGTGAGGTAGCTGTCTAAAAAGCTTAATTTTTTTCGTTCAACTACTGGTGAGCAATGGTTTGCTGACATACTTATTTTTTTATTTGTGAAAAAACATAAAACAATTCCGTAGCAATTTGAATGCTTCTTTCTTCGTATTTTTCTGCTTGTTGCGGCGTATTATCAAAAGCTTTTGGATCTTCAAAAGTAATTGGAATGCGTTTTTCTGCACCTGCAATAAACGGACAACCCTGATCGGCACTTGAGCAAGTTAATATGGCTGCAAACTCAGATTGTGGATTAAAATCGGCATCAAAGGTTTTAGAAAAACCAATGATGGGATGTGCATTTTCATTGTATTTTATCGCATAAATGGGATTGTTTCCTTCGGCAATGGTTTTAATTTGAAATCCTTGTTTTGCTAAGGTTTGAGCTGCCATAGGAAATAATGCTGTTGCTTCGGTTCCACCAGAATAACAAAATACATTTTTGATATCGTAATAAGCCGCTGCAGTTTGTGCCCAAACTTGCGACAAATGACTTCTTCTGGAATTGTGCGTGCAAATCAGGTTAAGTCTTGTTTCTTGTTTGTTGTTTGCTTTGGTTTGAATAAAATCAACTAACGGTTGTAAAACGAGTTTGCGTTCTTCGGATATGCTTTCGAAATTAAAATTATTGATTACTTTTTCGATTTCCGGAAATACGCTGGTTTGTGTCGAGGTCATTTTTTAATTGTGTTTAAAGGTTTTTCAAAGCGAATAGATTAACAACAGCTTCCTCCAGGAGTGCAACAGCTAGATTCGGTATTGATTTCAGATAATTTTGTTTTTTGTTTTTCCTGAGGGATGCCACATTCGTTTTCTGCTAAGCAAGCAGTTTGTTTGTGTAGTAATGTAAAATCTTTTCCGTTAAAACCTAAATCATATTTTCCTATGGTTTCAGTTTGATATTCCACTTCTATTTCATAATCTTCTATTCCAAGTATTTTCTCAGATAAGGCAATGATATTTAAAAGTTTTTTTGGTTTTAAGCGGTGTTCGAGATCATTGGCATTCCACAATTGAAAATTAACAACCGTTTCTTTCCTCACAGTTCCGCCACAATCAATAAAATTTTTGGAAATTAATCCCACTTCGGTTACATGAAAATGCTCAGGAACATAAGTTCCGTTTGGCAATACAAAAGTCACATTGTCTAATGTGCTTAAAACTGTTTTTATTTCTGATAGTTTCATGGTTTTATGTTTTAAAAATTAGCAACATTGGTTTTTCTTGTTTTCTAAATAGCTGTCTATGTGATTAAAAAACAGTTTTATTTTTTCAAATCCTTTTTCGTCAAGACAATAACAAATGGCGTTACCTTCAAAATTCCCTTTTATCAAACCTGCATTTTTTAATTCTTTTAGGTGCTGAGAAACGGTAGGCTGGGCTAGAGGAAGCTCGTTTACAATATCTCCGCAAATACAGCTGTTTACTTTTATAAGGTGTTCTATAATAGCAATACGTGCTGGATGACCAATGGCTTTGGCTAAGGTGGCTAATTCGTTTTGCTTGTCTGTGAAATGTTCTGTTTTAGTGATTCCCATCGTGATATATTTATATTGCAATATTACGATATAATATTTTATTTTTAAACAAAATAAGGTTAAAAAAAACTCCTCTTAGAAAATATTAGTTTCTAAGAGGAGTTTTTTATGCTGTTTTATTAGCTAGATTAGTTCTTTTGGAATAGCGTGAAAGCCAATTGATTTTACCACTTTTTCGACATCTTCGATGCTAATTACCTTATTAGTGAAGACGGTAAATTCCTTAGGGAAAATAGAGTTGTTGATGCTGACTTCGGTGATGCCGTCCACTTTTAAGAGGCTGTTTTTTATCTCAATGAGTTCAATTTCTTCATTAGCATTTGTTCCAAAAACTTTACCGTGTTCTCCTGGGATAATATTATCTGTCAATAAGCTCATGATGTATGTATTTAAATGAATACTGTTGTTACTGCTTGAATAATTTTTGTATGTTAAATTTAAACATTTATCTGCACAATTACAATAACTCAATAGTAATAATTCTAGAGCAATTACAATGGCAATGACTCAATGGCAATTATAAAAAGTCAATGGCAATGACAATATCAATAATTGAATAGTAATGTCATGAATTGTATTTAAGCTATGTCTCTTTTTAGAACGGGACAATATAAAAAAGAAAACCCTTTCAGTCAATAACTAAAAGGGTTTGTATGTATTTTAAAAAATCTTGATTATAATTTGGAGATGTTATTAGCAAGGGTTTCAATGAATTTTCCAATAGGGCCTTTTACCATCATGGCCATCATAGGATTGAAATTGCCTTCAAAATCAAATTGTATAGCACTCGAATTTGCCGAAACACTATCAATATTTGTTATTAGTGTAAAAGGAACTTTATCATTTGCAGCACCAAAAACAATTTTGCTTGGAGCTATTTTTTCGGTTACTTTTAATTGTATTTCAGGCATTCCTTTTAAGCCAAAAAGAAAAGAATCTTCTGCAATAACTTCAAACTTAGCAATGTTTTCAGGCATCAATTTTTCGAAATTTTGCATGTTTGTCAATAAATCGAATAATTCCTGTGCTGATTTTTCAACGTTAACCTTTGGACTTTCTAAGTTCATGATATTATTTTTATTTGGTCTCTACTTGTCCCCAAGTAGCAGGAGTAACGCTCCATTCTCTTAAAGTACTTTCTTCCTTTTCAGTAATGTATTTTTTAGCTACTGCTAAATTCAATAAATTTTGATAATTACTTAAAGTATATAAATCCAGATTTGCGTTTTTAAAATTTTCTTGGGCAACATCAAATCCATAAGTAAAAATAGCTGCCATTCCTTTAATGTTGGCACCTGCAGCACGCAAAGCTTCAACAGCAAGCAAACTACTGTTTCCTGTGCTAATTAAATCTTCTACCACAACTACATTTTGTCCTTTTTGCAAGAAACCTTCCACTTGGTTTTGACGACCGTGTTTTTTAGGTTCAGGACGTACATAAACAAACGGTAATCCCATACTTTCAGCAACTAGCATACCAATTCCGATAGCTCCAGTAGCTACTCCGGCAATGACATCCGGTTTTCCAAATTGTTTCTCAATGTTTTTTGCAAATTCATCTCTAACATAATTTCTTATGACTGGAAATGAAAGTATTAGACGGTTGTCACAATAAATAGGTGACTTCCATCCTGAAGCCCATGTAAAAGAATTTTCAGGATTCAATTTAATTGCATTTATTTGTAAAAGCAATTCGGCTGTTTTTTCGGCTGTATCTTTATTAAAAATCATAGTACAAATGTATAAAGTTTTTGTGAACGACAAACCACTTTTTTTGACAAATAAAATCTCAAAAGAGACGGATTTTAAGCTGTTTTTGTTGGAAAGTATTGATATTGAGCAAATTATAATCAAAATTTTTCAAAATAAAATTCAAAAAGCTTATCTCTATCATCCTGATGAAAAAGAGATTATGAAAACGTTAAAGGCTAAAATCCCTGTTAATAAAGCAGGTGGAGGATTAGTTTACAACAAAAAAGGGGAGGTATTATTCATTTTTCGAAACGGAAAATGGGATTTACCAAAAGGTGGAGTGGAGAAAAAGGAAGAAATTGAGCAAACTGCCATGCGTGAAGTGGAAGAGGAAACAGGCGTAAATCAATTAAAAATTACCAATAAACTGCAAAAAACTTACCACGTTTTCAAGCGTAACGGGGTTTATAAGTTGAAAATCACCCATTGGTTTGAGATGTTTTCTGATTTTGAAGGAACACCACAGGGGCAATTGGAAGAAGGAATTGAAAAAGTAGCCTGGATTCATCCTAATGATATTCCTGAAGTTTTGAAAAATTCTTATGAGAATATTAAATTATTATTCGAAGAAGAAAATATTATTAGAAGTTAGCAGGCAGAATTTAGAAAGCAAATTTCAGAAAATATTAAGTTGTAAAACAGATTTCGGATTAAGAATGTAATACATCTAATCTGAAATCTGTTTTTTTGCCTTCTGCCGACTGCCTTCTGTAAACTGCTCACTTTTTACTACCTTTGCCGCATGAATAAGAAACACCATTCCAACAATATACTTTTAAATTTAGGTATCGAAAGCCTAAATGAAATGCAGGAAGCAGCTCAGGAAACCATCTTGAATGAAAACAATGTTTTGTTGCTTTCACCAACAGGTTCTGGAAAAACATTGGCTTTTTTATTGCCTGTTTTAGAAATGTTGCTGCCTGAAATCCTTTCGGTACAATGTTTAATCTTAGTACCATCACGCGAATTAGGTTTGCAGATTGAGCAGGTTTGGAAAAAAATGGGTACGGATTATAAGGTAAATGTTTGTTACGGTGGACATTCAATCGATACTGAAATAAAAAACTTAAGCAATCCACCAGCCGTTTTAATAGGAACGCCAGGTAGAATTGCCGATCATATCGAGCGAGGAACTTTTCGTTTGGATAAAATTCAAACCTTAATTTTGGACGAATTTGATAAGTCTTTGCAATTGGGTTTTCATGAGCAAATGTCTTTTATCATTGGCAAATTAGCTAAGGTAAACAAACGCGTTTTAGTTTCGGCGACTTCTGATATTGAGATTCCAAAATACACCCGAGTGGTGAATCCAACGATTTTAGATTTTATTCCGGAAAGTGAAGAGGAATCGAATCTTTCGACCAAACTGGTTGTTTCTAAGGAAAAAGATAAGTTGAATTCTTTATTTCAATTGATATGTTCGTTGAAATCCGAATCGGCAATTGTTTTTTGCAATCACCGTGATGCTGCTGAGCGTATTAGTGATACCTTGAATGAAAAAGGAATTTATTCGACTTATTATCATGGAGGAATGGATCAGGAAGAGCGTGAACGCGCTTTGATTCAGTTTAGAAATGGTAGTGTGAGTTATTTAATCACGACTGATTTAGCTGCTCGTGGACTTGATATTCCTGAAATGAATCACGTAATTCATTATCATTTGCCATTAAAAGAAGACGAATTCACGCATAGAAATGGACGTACAGCACGTATGACCGCTACGGGAACGGCTTATATTATTGCGCATGAATCCGAGAAAAAAATGGATTATTTAGATTATGAAAATACGGCAGTTTTTTCAGTAGAAGATGCTAAGTCTTTGCCAAAACCACCTCAATTTCAAACCATTTATATCAGTGGTGGAAAGAAAAATAAGCTGAATAAAATTGATATCGTAGGTTTCTTTTCCCAAAAAGGAAAATTAGAAAAAGGCGATTTAGGTTTGATTGAAGTAAAAGATTTTATTTCGTTTGCCGCTGTAAAATTCAGTAAAGTAAAGGATTTGCTCGATCTTATCAAGGACGAAAAAATGAAAGGCAAGAAATATAAAATTCAGGTTGCCCGAAATGTGATTAAGAAAGTAGAGGAGTAACTAAGTGTGCAGTCTGCAGATTTTAGAATGCAGTTAACAGAATTTAATAAGTACAAAAAAAACAGATTTTAGATTAAATGTTCAACATTATTAATCTGAAATCTGTTTTTTTTCTGCTGTCTGTTGACTGAATTTTGCCTTCTGCAATTTGCTTTCTGTCAACTGCCTTCTGATGACTGTCGACTATATCTTTTTCACGTATTGCGTAATAATCACAATTTGTTGACCATCCACTTTTCCTTCAATATATTCGGAATTTTCATGGTCTAGACGGATGTTTCTTACTGCAGTTCCTTGTTTAGCTACCATGCTAGAACCTTTTACTTTCAAGTCTTTTATCAAAACTACCGAGTCTCCGTGTTCTAAAATTACACCGTTACTATCACGGTGGATGATTTTATTTTCGTCGTCTTCTCCTTCTCCAGTTGCTTTAGCCCATTCTAAAACATCTTCGTCAAGATACATCATATCCAGTAATTCTTGTGGCCAACCCGCAGCACGCAAACGACTTAACATTCTCCAGGCTACTACCTGAACAGCAGTATGCTCGCTCCACATGCTGTCATTCAAGCATCTCCAGTGGTTTAAATCTTCGTTACCCGGATTTTCAATTTGTTCAATACAAGTAGTGCAGGCTTGGATAGCTTCGTCAATTCCGCCTTTTTTAGTAGGAAGCACTTCGTATACTTTTAGGTTTTCTGTCGCTCCACAAAGTTCACATTTCCCTCCACTTCGTTTATTTAATTCTCTATCTATGCTCATTATTGATTTTTATTTTTTGCGAAAGTACGTTTATTGAGTGCTTTTTACAAGTTTTGATTTATTAGTCCCTAGTCCCTAGTCCTTAGTTCTAAAATTTTTTATTCTGTTTTCTGAAAACTAAATAATGTTTTAACCGCAGAGTTCGCAAAGTCCTTCGACAAGCTCAGGATGACACGCAAAGTTTAAAAAGTAGTGATGACTGCTTTCTGTAAACTGACCACTATTTCACTCTTACGGCTTTCGGAACTAACAATTCGTATTCTCCGCCATTGCGAAGTACATCTCTAACAATGCTCGAACTAATATAGGAAGTTTTTGCAGCGGTCAATAAAAACACGGTTTCAATTTTAGATAATTGTCTGTTGGTGTGTGCGATGGCTTTTTCGAATTCAAAATCGGCGGGATTACGCAAACCACGAAGAATGAAATTAGCGTTAATCTTTTTGCACAAATCGATGGTTAAGCCTTCATAAGTAATAACCGAAACAGAAGGTTCGTCCTTGAAAGTTTCTTCAATAAAGCGTTTTCTTTCTTCCAGAGGAAACATATATTTTTTCTCGGCATTCACCCCAATGGCAATAACGATTTCATCAAATAGCGGAATCCCTCTTTTGATAATGTCTTCATGACCCAAGGTAATAGGATCAAATGATCCCGGAAATATGGCTTTTCTCATTTTTGAGAGTTTAAGGTTCTGGGGTGCTAAGTTACAAAGTTTTTTCAGGAATGTGTTTCAATGCCTTATTTTTAGAAGCTTCTTCCTGCCATCCGTTACAAGCGTTTTGGTTTCAAACCCTTTTTCCAGGTAAGTGCAGGAGCTTCCTGTGGTCGCTCTGCCCGTACCGAAAAAAGTGGTTCTCTACCTGCAACGGCTTTTCACTACTGTCAGGGCTAGAAAGAAAATGATTTTTGAAAGATAAATTTTATATATTTGGTGACTAATAAAGCGAAACAAACCTTCGCCAATCTACCTGTATTTGGGTGTATATACGAAGGTTTGTTTCGCCTATAAACGAGTTGTGTGAGATTATAAAGAACCAACGTGCTAAAAACACGAAACAGAATGAAATTGCTTTGGAATAGAATTTTTACTATATTTGACAGAATAAACAAAACAGAAATTATGAAAAAGTTAAGAGTAACAACAGAATCAATCCGAAGAGCTAATAGCAGTTTAGTTGCTCGTGGAGTAGATTTTACTGTTAAACATAATTATAGTGGAGTTATAGTTGCCAAGACAAATTTAAACGGTGTAGTGAGAGTTCGTGAAATCTCAAAAGAGAGAATAAATGAATCTTACGAAAAAGCTTTAAAAATGTATGCAGAGAAATTATAATTTTATATACTCGAAACTTGTTGAAAAAGATTCTGACCTAATTGGGCACATTGCATATTCACTTTACAAAAAAAGTAAAATCGAATATATTGAAACTCAAAAACAAGCAGGTAAAACGCCAACAGACACAGAACTTATACCATTTAATGACTTTTCTTCAACAGAAAGTTCTTTAGAAAGCTACAGACTAAAAGCTGAACTTATTATTCAAGGATTTATTGAAAATGCTCTTGAAGAGGAATTAGAAAGTTTTAAAGAACAAGTTGTCAATAATCAAATTGAAATTTTAGGAGATGTTGTAAAACCTTTAGTTACACCAACTTGGAAGAATGTATTGATAGGTGTTGCAGGTTCATTTGTTTTTGCTTTAATAACTGTTGCTTTTTACTTTATAATAACTTACGGAAACTACTCTATTAAAATAAAAGTAGAACAGCCACTAGAAACTACAAAGACAATTACTCCTAAAAAATAACCTCACACAACACGCGTTACAAGCAAGTTGGGCTTTAGGCTCAATTTGAAGTCGGTCTTGTATTTGAAAAATCAGTAATTAATCGGAAGTTTAGGCTTCCTTAACCCCAACCTGCGTGTAGCGCGGGAACGTTAGTGGCTATTATCCGAAAAATCGCATGAAATTAACCAACAGAATAATAAAAGACATTCGCTATTACGAAGAAAAACCGAAGGATTTCGTCGGAGATTTTAATGGAATTATTGGCAATGTTTATAAAACTACAGAAGATACAAATTCAATTGGTCAACGAATCGCAAGAAAATTAAATGAATTAGAATTAGTTTGCGCAGAGTTTGACCATATTTATATAATTTTCACTAAAAATATAGAAATTGGAAAAATTATTGAAAGCGATAAATTTTTAGATAAACGAATAAAGTATGTGGATTATGGAATAGAACCTAAAACATTTAATTCGTTAACTGAACTTGAAAAAAATCTATTTATTAAAAATATTACATTCGAATCTTTATTTCTAATTTTCAAAAATGACAAAGACAAAATTGGGAAAATAATTGAAGTGGAAAATTTGGTAAAAAAATTTGAATCTGAAATTGAAATCGCTTATAAAATCAAAGAAACAAATTCATATAAAATTGAGATTGGTTATATGATTAATCCGAAAAAAACTTTGTCAAAAATTGTTGTAAAGTATTTTGATAAAGAAAACAAAACTCAAAATACAACAACTAAAGATTTATATTTTTTTGAAGACATATTTTATTTAGTTGACAAAATTGAAGTTAAAAACGGAAAAATAATTTTTACGCATAAGAAAACAAGTTTAGGAGAAATTGCAACTGCCAAATACGAAAAGCCAATTGTAATAGAAATCGCCGAAATGGAAAGAAATAACAGCCACTAACACACGCTACAACGGATTTGGGCAATTGGCTTAATGGGAAGTTGGTTTTGTATTTGGAAGATTTGGCAAATCCGAAAATAGGGCTTAATTTAATTTCAAACCCGCTGTAGCGCGAGAATGTTGTGTGTAATGCTAAAATTAATCAGGAGAAATTGAAGACTATAAATTTTAACAAAACAGAATGTGGTGTTGACTTTTTACTGAATGTGTTAAATGGATCAGAAATAGCAGAAAAATACATGCTATCCGAAATTCATAACACAGATTCATTTGAAATTTTGTTTTTTAAAAAAGGCAATGGTCAATTATTTATAGGAAATAAAAAAGTTGAGATCCGAGACAATACCATATTGTTTATATCTCCTTTTCAACTCAAAAAAATGGAGTGTTAATCTATCTGAATTAAACTTTACCGTTTTAATTTTTAAAGACGAATTTTTAAACGAGTTTTTTGCAGACAAATTATTCACCTATAAACTTTTGTATTTTTATCAGTATGAACATCCCATTGTACTCACATCAAATAATGAAAAAATTCAAGGTTTATGCAATATTTTGCAAGAAATGAAATCAGAGCTAATATCACCTAACTTAGATAGTGCGCATATTATTCGTTCTTTAATATATTATTCTTTGCAAAGAATCAATAGAGACTATGCAATACAGAATAATTTACCTTTTCAAATTGACATATCTAACCACGCATACGCATATAAAAAACTTTTAGAACAACACATTAAAGAAAAACAGCGAATTGAAGATTACAGCAATTTATTAGGGATTAGCCGTATTGCCTTAAATAGTGCCGTAAAAAAACAATTTAACCAAACTGCTACGCAAATATTAAAGAATAGATTACTCACCGAAATCAAAAATGAGTTGATATACGCTAACAAATCTATTAGTGAAATATCAATAGAACTAGGATACTCAGAACCAAACCATTTAATGCGGTTTTTTAAAAAGCAAACAGGATTAACTATTTCAGAATTTCAAGCCACTTATCAAAATGGTAGTTTATCATAACCTTTAGGTAGTAACCAAGAATCACTAACAGCATAATTTTGTAACTTAATTAAAAGTTACAATTATGAAAATACAATTGATAAGAAATGCTACAATAGTAGTAGAATATGCTGAAAAAAAAATATTGGTTGACCCTATGTTTTCAAAAAAAGGAGAATTAGCTACTGCTCCAATGCCAGCAAAAGACTGGAATATGAAAAAAAATCCACTTCATGAACTTCCCATTTCTGTAGATGAAATCATAAAAGATATTGATTTTGTTTTTTTATCTCATTTACATTTTGACCATTGGGACAAGGCTGCTGAAAACGCATTACCCAAAAACATCAAAATTTTTGTTCAGGATAAAAATGACAAAAAAAAGATAGAAAAATCAGGATTTACTGATGTTGAAATACTTAGCGAAAACTCAACATTTGAAGAAATTAAATTAAGTAGAACAAAAGCACAACACGGAAAAGGATTCATTTTGCGTCTTGCAGGTCAAGTTTGTGGAATGGTGCTACGTCACCCATCCGAAAAAACATTTTACATTGCTGCCGATACCGTTTGGTACGATGAAGTTGAAAAAACCCTAGGTAAATTCAAACCAGAAGTTATTGTGGTAAATGGAGGTGATAATCGATTTTTCATTGGAAATCAACTCGTTATGAACAAACAAGATATTTTTAGTGTACATAAAGCCGCTCCAAATGCAAAAATAATTGTAGTACACATGGAAGGTGTAAACCATAATACACTCTCAAGAAAAGAATTAAGTGAATTTATTAATGAAAAAACAATTAGCAACAAAGTAATAATTCCTATAGACGGAGAAAAAATTAATATATAATGAAAAATACTATAGAAGAAAACAAGCAACTAGTACGTGATTTTTACGAATCAATAGAAAAAGAGGATTATAATACCACTGCAAAATATTGTCATGAGGATTTTACTTTCTATCTTCAGGTTGACGAACCCATAAAAGGTGCAGAAGGTTTTGTGAAATCTGAAAAGAAAAACTTTGATGCTTTCAAAGGATTCACTTTTAAAATCCATGAGTTGATATGTGAAGGAGATAAAGTCGCTGCCTATTTAATTTTTGATGGCAAACACACAAGTGCCACTATTTTTAATATTGAGCCGACTGGGAATCAGGTTCGTTTTTCACTTTTTATGTTGCTAACCATTAAAGATGGCAAAATAATTGAAAAACGTGCTCATTTTGACCACTGTGATGTACAAGCCCAAGTTAAAAGAAAAGCCAATTAATAACAACATATCCATAAGCACTACACACAACACACGCTACAACGGATTTGGGCAATAGGCTTAATGGTAAGTTGGTTTTGTATTTGGAATATTTGGCAAATCCGAAAATAGGGCTTAATTTAGTCCCAAATCACAAAGAGGAGTAAACAGCTTGAATACTTTGTCGAGTTACTGGGTGAGATTCCTCCTTCCTCGGAAATGACAAAAAACGAGGATAAACTATTCTTGAACACAATACGTCATAAAACACAAAAACCACGAAATCTTCGTGGTTTTTGTGTTTTTAAGTATAATTTTAAAAGAAATATTTTGATCAAATAATAATTTCACGAGGCAATTTGAATTTTGTGTTCTCTATCGGCAGCATAGGAAAGACAAGCTCTAATTTGGTTTTCGTTAAGTTCCGGGAAATCTTCAATAATATCTTCAAAAGACATTCCGTTTGCTAACCAATTTAAAACATCAAAAACTGTAATTCTAGTACCGATAATGATGGGTTTACCAAATCGGGTTTCAGAATTAATTGTAATATATTGTTTGTAATCAATCATATTGTTTTGTTTTTTACAAAGTTAATGAAATAATTAGTTAGTTGACCAGATTTGAAGATACCAGATAGCGATTTGCAATCTGGTCTACAAAGAGGAGTAAACAGCTTGAATACTTTGTTGAGTTACTGGATGCGATTGCTTCGCTATCGCTCGCAATGACATATTGATGCTCAAAAAAATAGCCACAAATTTAAAAGACTAATCTGTGCTAATCCTTTAAATCTGTGGCAAAAAAAAATAATTTCTATTAAGCTAGCGCTAATTCAATCGCATTAGTAAACAAATCTTCTAATGAAATTCCAGCTGCAGCAGCTTGTTGCGGAATCAAGCTTTCGGTTGTTAATCCCGGAATAGTATTCATTTCGAGCATGTGTGGTTCGTCGTTAACAATGATAAATTCAGAACGAGAGAATCCTTTCATTTTTAAAACTTCGTAAGCACGTTTGGCAATGGTTCCCACTTTTTGAGTCATTTCGTCAGAAAGTCGGGCAGGAGTGATTTCCTGTGATTTTCCTTGGTATTTGGCTTCATAATCAAAGAAGTCGTTTTCAGAAACGATTTCGGTAATAGGCAACACAATAATTTCTCCTTTGTAATTGATGACCCCTACCGAAACTTCGGTTCCGTCAAGGAAACTTTCAATGATGATTTCGTTGTCTTCTTTGTAAGCGGTTTCGATGGCTGTAGGCAATTCGGCTTCCGTTTTTACTTTCGAAATCCCGAAACTGGATCCTGCTTTATTTGGTTTTACAAAACAAGGCAATCCTACTTTATTGATGATTTCTGCAGTGTTAATTACATCACCTTTGTTTAAATAATAAGAAATGGCTGTTTTAATTCCGTATGGTTTTAATACCGAAAGTAAGTCTCTTTTATTGAAAGTTAAAGCGGCCTGATAATAATCGCAAGAAGTTTGCGGAATGCCTAATAATTCAAAATAAGCCTGCATTAAACCATCTTCGCCCGGAGTTCCGTGAATGGCGTTGAAAACGCAGTCAAAGCTAATTTTGCTACCATTTACGTTTACTGAAAAATCGTTTTTGTCGATTGGGAATTCAGTATCCGTATCGTCAACATAAACCCATTTTTCTTTGAAAATGTGGATGCGAAATCCGTTGTATTTGGTTTGGTCTAAGAATTTGTAAACTACGTTACCGCTAATAAGTGAAATTTTGTACTCACTGGAATAGCCGCCCATGATGATGGCAATGTTTTTCATTAAGTTTCGTTTGTATTGTAAAATTGGTTTTTTGTTTTTTAGCCCCGATAGCAGTGGAAATCCTTTTTATTTTTTCTTTAAAAATAAAAAGATTGCAACGAATAGCGGGAAATAGCTCCAAACTTTGGTAATGCCAACAGTTAATAAGCATTAAACAAAATTATCATTTTTTTTGAAACGAAATAGCTTTATCTTTGCCACCTATAAAATTTAATATATGAGTTTACGTAAATATCTTACTAGTCGCGCGTTTTTCACACAAGTTTTTCTTGCCACTTTGATAATTGCAGTTTTGGGTTATCTTTTTATGCATTGGTTAACTTTTACTACTGATCATGGACATGAAATTACGGTTCCTGATTTGAGAAAATTGACTGAAGAACAAGTAGAGGAGAAGTTAGACGAATTGGATTTGGATTATGTGTTATTGGACAGTGTTGATTATAGAGGCGATTTTCCTAAATACAGTGTGGTGCAGCAAGATCCAATGCCGGGAGCTAAGGTAAAAGAAGGAAGAAAAGTATATATTAAGATTAACAGTTCTGGTTTTTCATCGGTTAGAGTACCTGATTTAATTGAGAAAACCTATCGTGAGGCCGTGCCAACATTAAAGGCATTGGGACTGGAAGAAGGAACAATTACTTATATTCCAAATCTTGGAAAAGATATGGTTTTAGAAATGCGTTACAAAGGAAGAAACATAAAACCGGGAGATCGCGTTTTGAAATCTTCTAAAATTGATTTGGTTTTAGGAGACGGAAAAGCGAGTTATGAGGAAGATATAGCAACAGATTCAATTGCAAGTCCAACTACAACCCCAACAGAAGAAGCACCAAATGAACAATAATATTGAGCCGATTGATTTAGAAGAAGAGGAATTATTTGAACATTATAAATTTGAAGTTCCTAAAGGGCAGGCATTTTTGCGAATTGACAAATATTTGATGGGATTGATTCCCAATGCTACCCGAAATAAAATACAAAATGCCGCTACCGAGGGCAATATTTTTGTCAATAATGTTACGGTAAAATCCAATTATAAGGTAAAACCGTTTGATGTAGTTGCGGTAATGTTATCGCATCCGCCGTTTGAAAATCATGTGCTTCCTGAGAATATTCCGTTGAATATTGTTTATGAAGACGAGGCTTTGTTGTTAGTGAACAAAGAGCCGGGATTAGTTGTTCATCCTGGTCATGGAAATTATACCGGAACCTTAGTGAATGCTTTGGCTTTTCATTTTGAGAATTTACCAATGAACAGCAGCGAGCGTCCGGGACTGGTACATCGAATTGATAAAGATACTTCAGGCTTATTGGTAATTGCCAAAACAGAGGCTGCTATGACGCATCTGGCCAAGCAATTTGAAGCTAAAACTACCGAAAGGGAATATGTGGCTTTGGTTTGGGGAAATGTAGCTGAAGAAAGCGGAACGATTCATGGAAATCTTGCCCGTCATTTGAAAGACCGCATGCAAATGGCTGTTTTTGCTGATCCTGAAATAGGGAAACCTGCTATTACCCATTACAATGTTTTGGAGCGTTTTGGTTATGTGACCTTGATTACGTGCCGATTAGAAACGGGAAGAACACACCAGATTAGAGCACACATGAAACACATAGGGCATCCATTATTCAATGATGAGCGCTATGGAGGTCATTTGATTTTAAAAGGAACTACGTTTACCAAATACAAGCAGTTTATAGAAAATTGTTTTAAAATCTTACCAAGACAGGCTTTACACGCAAAAACGCTTGGTTTTGTGCATCCAAATACAGGAGAATTGATGCGTTTTGATACTGAATTGCCACAGGATTTTCAAGATTGTATTGAGAAATGGCGCAATTATTCCAAATCACATGCTACAGAAGAAGAGGAATAGTAACTATTCTTTTTAAACGTTTGAATACATAAAAAAAAATCGGAACAGGATTAACTCCTCTTCCGATTTTTTTATGTCTTGTTATTCGATGTTTGGACTGTAATTATACCATTTAGAAATATAAAACAGTTTTTTGTTTAGCTCACCCCTCCCGAAGCTTCGGGACTCTCCAAAGGAGAGGGAGTTAGGAAATGGGATTATTTCTTAACGATTATTTTATCTACTGAAACAAAATTGCCTGTGCTTCCAAAACCAGTTCCGTCTTTTTTGTACCAATTTCCGTGTTCTCCCACTACAGTAACCGTTATGTTGTAATTTCCTTTTGGTAAAACAGGACTAAGGAATTTTGCAGCGTTTTCGGTGTATTTGCAATACATATCAATAGTGGACGATAGTATTGTTTTTCCTTTTTTATTTTTGATTACGATAGAAGCATAGCCGCCATCTACTTTTGAAGTGCCATAAAAACCGACTTGCGTTCCCTTAAAATCAACCGAAAAAGAAGCTCCTTTAGTATCAGATTGACTTATTTTGGACGATTTATCTTGTGACCAATTCCCTGAATATTGAATCGCTTTAGTATCGGTATTTTCAATTTCGATTCCGTTTATTTTTGATGTAGACCAAGTACCTTTTGCAATATCAATTTGCCAACTTTGTTTATAATCAGGAAGTGAAATACTGGTTCCGGTTACTATAAGCGGTTGCCAAACATAAGTCGCCGCTGAATTTTGACGTGGGTAAGCCCAACGGTCTCCCATGAATAGATAAGTCGTGTCTTTTGAACCCACTATTGGAAGTACAAATGTAGATTGCGAATTCCAGGTTAATGAATCTTTAGGCGCAAAAATACCTTTGGATTTCCACGGCCCTTTTAGAGAAGGAGCAGTAAAATAATAATTGTCGTTTCGTTCCCAAGAAGTTAATTCAGAACCCAACCAGAAATAAGTATTATCTTTTTTAATAATTACCGGTGCTTCGCAATGCGAGGTCATGTCTTTTACTACTTGCTCAGTTACACTTTTGTAATCATCGCTTAGTTTATACAAATTTCCTGAATGCGTAATGATGTAACCGCTGCCATCGGTATCCTGATAAGTACCCATGTCCCATTTTTTGATGGGTTTGCCTTCAAAAAGTAATGGTCCTTGGAAAGTATATTCGCCATTGATGGTTTTTGAGGTTGCATAACCCACATATTGGTCTTTGTATTTAAGGTCATCGGCGTGCATATACATGATGTATTCGCCGGTTTTTGGGCATTTCATTACTTTTGGTCTTTCGCCCACACGATCTGGACCTAAAGCCCCTGATTTTTGTAAAGGCAATGCCATTCTTTCAAATTTCCAGTTGTATAAATCTTTTGAGGAATAACAACTAAAACCATTAAAAGCATTGCTGGTATCTGTTTTGAACTCTCCAAAAAGATAATAGGTGCCGTTGTCTTTTACAATATTAGCTCCGTGGGCACTAACCACTTTATTGTTGTTGTCAAACCAAGGAATTCCGGAATAAATAGCATCTATTTTTGCTTTTTGGGCTGTAGCCAAAGCATAAATGGTGAAAAATGCTATTGTTAGTATTGTCTTTTTGCTATTTTTTAAAAACATAAAATAGTAGATTTTTAGAAATTATTTTACTTTAGGCGAAACGTTAAAGTTGAGTACGTTTTCATTGCTATGTTTTTGACTATCCTGAATCGTGTCGGCAGTTACGTTTTTAAGAAAGATGTTTTTGATAGGTAATTCTTTTTCGCCTTTAATTTTAGAAATAAATTTCACGCTTTTGGCATTTACATTGGTCAAATACACATTCGAAATAGGCGTTAAACGACGTTCTACTGTTGGGACTAAATTTTTCCATTGGTACAAAACATCGGTTTCAATGCCGAGTACTCCAAAATCCAATTTGCTTCCTTTAATGTTTTGAACATAAATATTTTTCACATAACCGCCCATGCGTTCATTGGTTTTTATGAATACCAAATTGAACATTTTTGCTCCGTCTAATACCTCGCATTTGTCTATAAAAACATTTTCTATTCCGCCAGAGAGTTCACTTCCCACGGCCAATAATTGGTGTCCGTTTTTGATGATGCAATTTCGAATAATTAAGTTTTTTGTTGGCGTTTTTGAACGCCATCCTTCAGGATTTCTACCTGATTTTACGGCAATGGCATCATCACCTTGGTCGAAAGTTACGTTTTCTACTAAAATGTTCTGACTCATTTCAGGATCAAAACCATCGTTGTTATGACCATGTGCATAGATGTTTAGATTTCGAATAATAATATCCTTAGAAAGATACATGTGAACGGTCCAAAACGGACTATTGGTTATTGAAATTCCATCAAGTAAGATGTTTTCGCTTCTGTTAAATTGAATAAATTGCGGACGAAGATTAGCCGTATCATTGACCATCACTCGTTGTTCAACAGGAACATTTTGACCTGATAAATTGTACAATCTTTTTAAACTATTCATGTGACCTGCGGGACGACCAGCCCATTTTTTCCAAAAATCCATCTTCGCTTTGATGCCACCTTCTCCGGTAATAGCGATATTTTTACATTGGTAAGCATAAATTAATGGAGAATAATTGTAGCATTCTAATCCTTCCCAGGTAGAATGTACAGCAGGTAGATAATCGTTTGGATTATCTGAGAAAAGTAGTAAAGCTCCTTTGTTTAAATGTAAATTGACATTGCTTTTAAAGTGGATTTTTCCAGTAAGCCATTCTCCTTCAGGAACAACAACAATTCCGCCTCCTGCTTTGTTAGCCTGGTCAATGGCTTTAGCAATGGCTTGGGTAGTTTTATCTTTATCTCCTTTGATAGCGCCAAAATCAGTGATTAAGAATGTGGCACATTTGCTAAAGTCAGGCGTTTTAATCTTAGTGGTTCCAAAAGGTGCTTTGACTTTTGTTTCTTTTTGAGTCACCTTTGGAGGATCAATATTGAAAGAATAAACTGAAAGTGAAAGAATTAGTGAAGCACACAGAATAATTTTTTTCATTAAAAGGTAATTTTGGTTAATTATATAAAAACTGAAATAATCCAGTTGGTTTTTAATTGCTTTCCATTTTTTAATGGAGTAAGCAAATATATAAAAGCCTTTAAAGAAAACTATCCTGATTAAAAACAGATACCCCGCTTAAATTGCTTCAAGCGAGGTGTTTTATTTAGTAGCCCAATTTTATTCAGCAGGTTCTAAATTGGTGCTTACGGCAATTCTGTTCCATGCATTGATGGTAACTATTGCCATAATAATTTGTGCAATTTGGTTTTGGTCGAAAAATTGTTCGGCTTTTGCATAAGTTGCATCCGATAATCCTTTATTGGAAATCAAGGTGATTTCTTCGGTAATAGCTAAAATTGCTTTTTCTTTTTCCGAAAATAATTGGGTTTCGCGCCACGCATTTAATAGAAAAATACGTTGGGTAGTTTCTCCGTATTTAAGTGCATCTTTAGTGTGCATATCGATACAAAAGGCACAGCCATTGATTTGAGAAGCACGAATTTTAATTAATTCTTTCTCGATTTTTGATAATTGAATAGTGCCTAAATAACCTTCTAAGGCATACATAGCTTTAAAAGCTTGTGGTTCTGTTTCGTTGATGTTTACTCGCTTGCTCATAGTTTTATATTTTAATAAAGCAAAGGTCAGCAATATGAAACAACAAAAACTTAAACTGGTTTAAGAACGCTTTTTTTTCCTGATTTCGCTTAAATATTCAGGAGAGAATCCCAGAAAAGAAGCAATGAGGTATTGTGGAATGCGCTGGACAAATTCGGGTTGGCTTTTACAAAGCTGGTCATAAAATTCTTCTTTCGTAAAATCATACAGATATTTTATTCTCATTTGCGAAGCGGCATAAGCGCGTTGGTAGATAAATCTAAAATAACGTTCCATTTTTGGGAATTCTTCTAATAATTTCTCCTGCGAATCGCGGTCTAAAACTAGTATTTGGGAGTTTTCGACAGCCTGAATGTAAAAAGAAGTGTCTAATCCATGTTCGTAGGCAATGTTATCAGTAATCCACCAGTTTTCTATCGCAAATTCTGTGGTTTGTTCGATTCCTTTGTCGTTGATAAAAAACTTTCTCAAACAGCCTTTGAGAACAAAAAAATGCGATTTGCAAATAGCGCCTTCAATAAGTAAATTTTCTTTTTTTTGAACGCTTATCGTTTTAAAAAAGGAAGCAATTTCAAGAAATTCGTCTTCATTTATTTGGATAAACTTCTCTAAATGTTTCTTAAGTATTTCTGACATATTTTTTGAGGGAGCTATTTATTAGAAGTTTAAACACAGCGATGTTCAAATTTAAGTATAAAATATATATTTCCAGTAGCACTTTTGTTTAAAATCCTACTATTTTTCTGATTATTATTGAGTATATTTATCATGCAAACATATTGGTATAAACTTAATCGAATGAAAGAAGAACTACCTACATATGAAGATTTATTGGCTAAGATAAATGTTCAAGAACAAAAAATGAATAAAGTGAAACGCTTGTATCTTTTTATAAGTCGGATCAATCAGATAATTGTTCGTGCGCAGGATAGAAATCAGCTGTTTAAAGAAGTTTGCAATATTGCTGTTCAAATAGGAGGTTTTCAAATGGCTTGGATTGGGATGATTGAACCGGATACTCAAGATGTAATTCCTGTAGGAATGGCAGGCTATGATCAAGAATATTTGTCGATGATAAAAACAATTTCTACCAAAATTGAAAAAGAAACAGGAAGAGGACCTGCCGGAATAGCTATTAGAAAAGGGAGTTATTATGTTTGTAATGCTATTGAAGACGACCCTAATTTGGAGTTATGGAGAGTAGAAGCTTTAAAAAGAGAATATCGTTCCCTGATTGCCTTACCTATTAAAATGTTTGATAAGACAATAGGTGTTTTTATGATTTATGCTGCCGAGAAAAATTATTTTGATGATGAAGAAATAAGTCTACTAAACAATGCTACTACTGATGTCTCTTTTGCTTTAGAGTTTTTTGAAGAAGAAATAATGAGAAAACAAGCTGAAGAGGCTGTTGTTCAAAGCGAAAAAAGATTTCATACACTAACCGAAGTTTCTCCTGTAGGGATTTATAGAACCGATTTGACTGGAGCTACAACTTATGTCAACCAACGTTGGACTCAAATAGTAGGAATTACTTATGATGAATCGATGGGAAGCGGATGGTATATAGCGATTCATCCTGACGATCGGATCAAATTGTATAACGAATGGAAAAAAGTAGTAGGAAATAGACAACGGTCGGTTTTAGAATATCGTTTTATGAACCCTGACGGAACCATTGTTTGGGTAATAGGTCAGGCAACTCCCGAAACCAATGCCGAAAATCAAATTATCGGGTTTATTGGAACTATTACAGATATTACCCAGCGTAAACAAGCCGAAGATAAGTTTGTTAAAACCAGTAAAAAGATGGAAGCCATTATTGAGGCTATTCCAGATATGATGTTTGAAATTGATTTAGAAGGAAATATTTTTAATTATCATACCCCAAAAAATGATTTGTTATTAATGCCGCCGTCTGAGTTTATTGATAAAAAGATTATTGAAGTCCTACCTGCTGATGCAGCAGCCGTTTGTCTCTCAGCACTAAAAGAAGCAAATGAAAAAGGTTTCTCCAGAGGAAAACAATATTCACTAGAACTGGGCGGTAGTAAATGCTGGTTTGAGTTGTCATTAGCTCCTATGAAAGAGGATGAAAGTAAAGAAAAACACTTTATAGTTCTTTCCAGGGATGTTACAGAGCAAAATAAAATGAATCAAGAAATTCAAAAAGCTAAGGAATTAGCTGAAGCAGCTAATAAATCGAAAACAGATTTCCTGGCTAATATGAGTCATGAAATCAGAACTCCGTTGAATGGGATTATAGGTTTTACTTCGTTGTTAATGGAATCAAAACTAGCAGAAACCCAACTTAAATACATGCTGACAATTAATGAATCGGCAACTACATTGATGGATATTGTAAATGATATATTGGATTTTTCTAAAATTGAAGCAGGAAAATTAGAACTAAAAATAGAAGAAATAGACCTGTTTGCATTAACAACTCAGGTGATTTCATTGTTTAAGTATCAGGCAAGTCAAAAAGAAATTGATTTGGTTTTGAATATTGAAGAGAATGTGCCACAGTTTTTGTTTGTTGATACTTTACGGATAAAGCAAATTATTATTAATTTATTGGGAAACGCTATAAAGTTCACCCAAAAAGGAGAAATACGATTAGAAATCAAAACCATTTTACCCGTCGAAGACCATTTTATCAACCTTTGCTTTTCTGTAAAAGATACTGGAATTGGGATTCAGCCCAAGAACCAAGACAAAATCTTTCATTCTTTCGAGCAAGAAGATAATTCTACGAGTCGTCAGTTTGGAGGAACAGGACTTGGATTAGCTATTTCTAATCAGCTTTTGAGTTTAATGAGTTCCACTTTACAATTAGAAAGCACTTTCGGACAAGGCAGTAATTTTTATTTTAACATTAGATTAAAAAAATCGGATATGCAAAATCAGCAACTGCTGAAAACAAATGATGAGTCAATTATGAAAAATATTTTAGGGACCAAAAAAGTTTTAATTGTTGAGGACAATAGAATTAATATGTTTTTAGCCAAAACATTGATTCAAAAAATCATTCCTGATTGTCTTATTCTAGAAGCTATTGATGGTGATGAAGCGATTGAACAATATAAAATTCAGCAACCGGATATTATTTTGATGGATATTCAAATGCCTAATAAAAACGGATTTGAGGCTACCTATGAAATTAGAAAAATAGAACAAAATAGTTTTACTCCTATTGTTGCCCTGACAGCAGGAATATTTGTAGAAGAAAAAGAACAATGCTTAAAATCAGGGATGAATGATTATATAACAAAGCCCATTATTGTTTCTGATTTAGAAACGATTTTATTTAAATGGTTGAGTGATTAATTTGTTTTTTTATAACTCCAAACGGCTAAACCATTAATTACTACAGCATAAAAAACAATAATAGAAAAAGGTTTTGCAATATCAGAAAATGTAGCTCCTTTGAGCATTACCATTCTGATAATTTCCACAAAATAGCGAATAGGATTGAACAAAGTGATTTGTTGTGCCCAATTAGGCATACTTTCAATAGGTGTAAATAATCCACTCATTAAAATAAAAATTACGGTAAAAAACCAGGCGATAAACATGGCCTGTTGTTGGGTTTCAGTATAATTGGAGACTAATAACCCAATTCCGAGAATCACTAATAAATAAACTGAGGTAAAAAAGTAAATAAGTCCCACGCTTCCTAACATTGGAATGCTGAAAACCAGCTTAGCAATAATCAATCCTACTGTAAGAATGAGTAAACCCAATACCCAAAATGGAAATAATTTACCAATGATAAATTGGTGTTTTTTTATAGGAGTTACATTAATTTGTTCCAATGTTCCTATTTCTTTTTCCCTAACGATATTCATTGCCGACAAAAACAACGATAGCATAGTAACCAGTAACACTAAAATTCCGGGAACCATCAATGTTTTGTAATTTAAGGTGTTGTTGTACCAAAAAGAAGGAATACTAATAATGCTTTGTGGTGGTACAAAATTAGCGTCATTGTATTGATAAAGCTGGCTTCTTATTTTTTGATTGTAACTGCCAATGATTTGGTTGATGTACACATTTTCAATTCCGGCAGCAGCTCCGTCAATTGCGTTAATGCTTACGGATAAGCTTGTTTTTTTGTCAGTTAAAAGATTGCGTTCAAAGTGATTGGGAATTTCGAGTATCACATCTACTTTTCCTTTTTGCATTTGTAGGTTAGCCTCTTTTTTAGAAGAAAAATTTTCAATAATATTGAAATAATTAGAAGATTCAAACTTAGTAATCAATTCTCTTGATGCCTTTGAATGGTCTTGATCAATATAGGAAAAACGAATGTTTTTTACTTCAAAACTGGCCGCATTGGACAAAATCAGTAATTGCACAAAAGGCAATATAAAGAGAATAGGCAACATCGCTTTATTTCTAAAGATTTGTCGAAACTCTTTTTGTATGATGAATAATATCGTTTTCAAAATGTTTATTTTAAAATTTAATTTTCTAAAAATCTGCAATCTTGAAGCTATTCTAGTCTGATTTTATATTTTTTGATACTTAACAGGATGAAAAATAAAGTCATTCCGATCAGAATTAGGGTTTCTTTCCAAATTATAGAGATAGTCGCTCCTTTGAGCATGATGGCTTTGATGATGATAATAAACCATTTGGCCGGGATAATATTGCTGATAATTTGTAAGGCGAGCGGCATACTCGAAATGGGGAATATAAATCCCGATAAGATGATTACGGGGAGCATTAATACCATTAAGGACATCATCATAGCGGTTTGCTGTGTTTGGGCAATGGTTGAAATTAAGATTCCCAATGAAAGAGCCGTTATGATAAAAAGAATACTTTCGGCGGCCAATAAAAATAAGCTTCCCTGAATGGGCATTCCAAAAACAAAAACGCCCAAAAGGACAATTACAGTGGCATTGATTATCGAAAGAAAAACATAAGGAAACACCTTGCCTAAGATGACCTGTAATGGATTTAGTGGCGAAACGAGTAATACTTCCATGGTTCCGAGTTCTTTTTCCCTGGTGATAGATATGGAAGTCATCATGGCTGATACTAACATTAAAATCACCGTCATTACTCCGGGAACAAAGGTAAAAACGCCTTTTAATTCGGGGTTGTAATACAGTTGAGTTTGAGTGTCTATAGTATAAGTTTGAACATTTGTTTTGTTAACTTCCAGGATATAATTTTGCAATATCGCATTGGTGTAATTCGTAATCGTATTGGCAATATTGGGATCAGTTGCGTCAGTAATGATTTGTACTTTTCCCTGTCTTGCTGTTTGCAGGTTTTTGTTAAAATTGTTTTCGAAAATAATAACAGCTTTGACTTTTCCTTTTTCGAATATGGATTGTATTTCCGATTCGCTGTTTATGGATTGTTCAATGTGGAAATATTGAGAAGTACTGATTTTATTGATGATTTTTTGTGTTTCGCTGTCTCTTGATTTGTCGAGAATAGCAATATTGACATTGTTGATTTCATTAGTTATGGCAAAACCAAATAACATGATTTGGGCAATAGGCATTCCAAAGAGAATAAACATCGAGCGTTTGTCTCTAAAGATGTGATAAAATTCTTTTTTTATAAAGCCTAGAAATCGTTTCATACTACTTTATTTTGATTAAATGTGAAATTATGATTTACTAATTTTCTTTTTTGCTTGATCAAAAAAGAAACAAAAAAATCAAGTCTTACGCTTCCTCGTCGGTCAAATTAGTTTTCGAATACTAAAAGAAAATAACTCGCTACGCTCAAACAGATTTTC
>JBDLTG010000040.1:0-67787 GCA_039805885.1 Bacteroidota bacterium | reverse complement strand
CAGGAAGTTGGACAGTAACAGTTCGACCAGTATTTACATCAGGAACAATTTCCTCAACAGGTGAAACAATTTGTTATAATGGAGATCCATCTGTAATAGGGAGTACAACTGCATCGAGTGGAGGAGATAATGCTATTACTTATAAATGGCAAGCTAATGGTGTTGATATTGCAAGTTCGAATTCGGCTACTTATGATCCACCAACAGGATTGACAGCAAATACAACTTATACACGATATGCAAAGGACAATACTTGTAATACCACATTCACGGTGTCTTCAGGAAGTTGGACAGTAACAGTTGATCCAGCATCAGTTGGAGGAAGTATTGCTGGCAGCACTTCTGTTTGTACAGATACAAATAGCACGACTTTAACTTTAAGTGGTTATACAGGTTCTATTACTAAATGGCAATCATCACCATCGAGTACATTTGCTTCATCTGTAAATGATATTGCTAATACAACAACGACATTAACAGCTACTAATCTAACAACGACTACTTATTACAGAGCTGTTGTAACCAGTGGGACATGTGGTGCTGCGAATAGTGCAACAGGGACTATAACAGTCAACCCAAATTTGCCTGCGAGTGTGAGTATTTTAGCTTCTCCTTCTGGGGCAATTTGTTCAGGAACATCTGTGACGTTTACAGCTACTCCAACTAACGGAGGTGCAACACCGAGTTATCAATGGAAATTAAACAGTGGAAATGTTGGTTCAGATTCGAGTACTTACATAAATGCAGCATTGGTTAATGGGGATGTTGTAACTTGTGAGATGACATCAAATGCGACTCCTTGTTTAACTGGTTCTCCTGCAACTTCAAATAGCAGTACAGTAATAGTTAATTCTTTACCGTCAGCTCCAATAGCTGGAACTCCAACTCAGCCGAACTGTACTGTGTCAACAGGAAGTGTTGTGTTAAGTGGTTTGCCAGCTTCTGGTACATGGACTATAAACCCTGGTGGTTATACAGGAACTGGTACTACAACTACTATTTCTGGATTGGTTGCGGGTACTTATAATTTTGCTGTTTCTAATGGGAGTTGTAGTTCTAGTACGGTAAATGTTGTCATTAATCCAGTGATTACGAATACTTGGACTACATCTTGGTCTAATGGTACTCCAACAAGTTTACAAGCGATTATTTTTAACGGTAATTTTTCTTCAACTGCCAATTTGGAAGCTTGTTCATGCCAAGTTGCAGCTGGAGCAAGTGTTGTTATAAATTCAGCACATACATTAACAGTAACTAATAGTGTAGATGTTCAGACTAATGGTGCACTTATTTTCGAAAACAATGCAAGTCTAGTGCAAATAAACGATGATCCTACAATAAACTCTGGGAATATCAACTACAAACGTAATACTGCTCCTGTAAAACGTTATGATTTTACTTATTGGTCGTCTCCGGTAGTGGGACAAACTTTATATAATTTGTCGCCTAATACTTTAGGAGATAAATATTATGGATATAATCCTAGTACAGGCTGGGTGATTTATTATAATGGAGCGGCTACTATGGTGGCTGGTAAAGGTTATCTTATTAGGGCTCCACAAACATTTAGTATTACTGTAGCCGCAATTGATACTCCAGTATTTGTTGGAAAACCTAATAACGGTGTGGTGACTTTGTCATCATTAACAGGGAATCAAGTGCATCTTCTAGGAAATCCTTATCCATCAGCTATTGATGCTGATAAATTTTTGGATACAAATTCGACTGTATTAGAAGGGACGCTTTATTTTTGGACACATAATTCGGCTCCAAGTAATGCAGTTGCAGGAGATGCTATATATAATTATACCACTAATGATTATGCTACTTATAATAGAACTGGCGGAGTTGGAATTGCTAAAGCTGCTGCTACTAGTGGATTAGTACCAACGGGTAAAATTTCATCAGGTCAAGGTTTTTTTGCGCCAACCAAGGCTACTGGTGATGTAGTGTTTAATAATAGTATGCGGTTGAGTTCTTCAGGGACGTTATTAAATAATTCGCAGTTTTTTAAATTAAGTACTGCTTCTAAATCGAGTACTGTAGCTACAACAACCGAGAAAAGTCGTGTTTGGTTGAACTTAACGAATAAGGAAGGTGCTTTCAAGCAAACTTTAGTTGGTTACATTACAGGAGCTACTAATAATTATGATGGCGGTTTTGACGGAGTTACTTATGATGGAAATCAATATGTTGATTTTTATAGTATAAATAATGCGGTAAATCTATCTATTCAAGGACGAGCACTCCCTTTTGTAAAAAAAGACAGTGTGGCTTTAGGGTATAAATCGACTATAAAGGGTGAATTCCAAATTAGTATCGATCATACTGATGGTGCTTTGGCTGCACAGAATATCTTTTTAGAAGACAAAGATTTGAAAGTGCTTCATGATCTTAAAAAAGAGCCTTATACTTTTAGTACAGAGAAAGGTGCTTTCAATACTCGTTTTGTATTGCGTTATGTAGATAAAAATGCAGTTGAGCCTGTGGTTGATGCGTCACAAGTGGTTCAAACGGTGTTTGTTTCAGTGAATAACAATGAAATTGGTGTAAGTTCCACAGAAGATTTGATATCAAAGATTATTATTTATGATGTTTCAGGAAAAATTCTCTATCAAAAAGAGGATGTTGCAGCCAATGATTTTGTGGTGCAACATTTGCTATCTAGTCAACAAGTACTTCTTGTAAATGTAGTTTTGGCAAATGGAAAAATAACTTCAACAAAAATAATTTATTAGTACTGAGTGACTAACTAATTTTTGGATTTATAATTATCCCGATTGCGAAAGTATTCGGGATTTTTTTTGTTTTGAGGTTTATTTAATTGAAAATCTTGAGGTTATCTTGCTTAATTTGATTAATTGTAGTTTTAAACTTTATTATTTTGTTAAACAATGTATTTTGACAGTAAAATACTTCTTTTTAACGATTTTTTTTAATAATTTTATCCTAGATTTTTAGACCCCCTAAAAAATCAAGTCAACTAGGTATAGTTATATCTGGTGGTTTGTATATTTTCTAAAATGAAGGGGTCATGAATAAAAATTACTTTGCTTTCGGTATACCAATAAAAAAAGTTAAAGCAGTCTGCTTTCTATTGGTAATTTGTTTCTGGATTTCCATTTCGTCTTATAGTCAAACAACAAAAATATTTACTTCTTCAGGGACTCTTGAAGTACCTGCAGGTGTTACTAGTTTATCCGTTCAATGTTGGGGGGCTGGCGGCGGCGGCGGCGGATCTAATTTATTGACAGCAGCTGGCGGCGGCGGCGGCGGTGGTGCTTTTAAATCAGGAACTATTTCTGTTACGCCAGTTCCGGCTAATGCTCAATATGCTTATTCTGTTGGTCAAGGAGGGACAGGAGAATCAACTACTAATATTAATGGATCAGCAGGTGGGGGCAGTGTTTTTTCTACTATTTCAGCTAATGGAGGAAGTGGTGGTCAAGGAGGAAGTTCGTTAGTTGCATATGGACCTGGAGGTACAGGAGGGGCAGCAGGTGATTATAAGGGAGGAGATGGAGCTAGTGGTGATAGTGTTCTTTTTGTAGGGTTACTTAGTGGTGGTGGTGGAAGTAGTGCTGGAACAGCAGCCAATGGAAATTCTGGTTCAGGTAGAAATGGAGGGGCAGCTCAAACTGGCGGAGGTGCTGGAGGCTCTGGAGTATTATTACTAGGGAATGGAAGTAATGGTGCGAGTTTAGGCGGTGGTGGAGGTGGTGGTGCAGGACTTTTAAGTCCACTTAGTGCTACGGCTACAGGAGGAAATGGCGGAAACGGTCAGATAAAAGTAACGTATACATGTCCTTCTTATAGTGTTTCGGGTGTTTCTTCAACTAGTGCTTGCAATACTTTTGGGACGGCTACTGTTACATTGACTTCTAGTGCTGCTGGATTACCTATTGGTACTTATACCGTAACTTATGATAGAACAGTGCCTTCAGCCACAGGACTTACAGCTACTATGACGGTCACAACAGCAGGAACGGGTAGTTTTACTGCTGCTGGATTAACAACCGTAGGGGCAAGCAGAATAACAATAAAACGACTAACATCGGTAGATTGTTATACTGATATTAGTAATCAATATGCTGATTTAACCGTAGGAACTGTTCCTGTACAGCCTGGAGCAATTAGCGGATATACAAATCAATGTGCTGGAAACACTTCTCAAACTTATAGCATAGCTTCAGTGGCTAATGCTACATCTTATACTTGGACAGTTGACACAGCTTCAGGTTGGGTAATTACTGCTGGACAAAATTCAAATTCTATTACTGTTACAGTTGGTACCGTTGCTGCAAATATAAGTGTGGTGGCAGTAAATAATTGTGGTAATTCAACAGCAAGTACTTTGGCGATTAGCTTAAATTTACCAGCTCCAACAGCGTCAGTTACTTTGCAACCTACTTGTGCTGTAAATACAGGAACTATAACAATTACTGCTCCTGCTACGGGTACTGGAATGAGTTATAGTATTAATGGAGTTGACTATTCTAATGCCACAGGGATTTTTACTTTGGTTCCTATTGGTAGTTATAATGTAACGGCCAAATATCCTTCGGGTTGTGTTTCTAATGTAGCTGTAACGTTGATGCAAACTTCAGTTGTTACCAGAACATGGAATGGTTCATGGGATGGTGCAGCGCCTACAATGGAAGAAAAAGTAGTTTTTGCAGCAAATTATAATAACGCTGGAGTCACAAATGAAAATGTTGATATTGTAGCTTGTTCTTGTCAGGTAAATTCAGGTGTTCATGCTACAATAAAAACGGGACATTATTTAAAATTAAGAAATGAGTTGATAGTTGATGCTAATGGCTCGCTTACTTTTGAAAATAATGCTAGTTTAGTTCAGGTAAATAATGAAAGTGTGAATTCTGGAAATATTATGTACAAGCGTTATACAAAAGCGGTTAAAAGATATGATTTTACCTATTGGTCTTCGCCAGTTGCAGGGGAGTTTTTGTATAATGTATCGCCCCTTACTTTAGGAGATAAATATTATAGTTATAATCCTAGTTTAGGTTGGCAAATTCATTATAACGGTAATAAGGAAATGCTGCCAGGAGAAGGCTATATTATTAGGGCACCTCAAACATTTAGTATTACTTCAGCAACTATTGATTATAATCCTAAGTTTCAAGGGAAGCCTAATAATGGTGAAATAAAAAAGAATTTAGCTGGGAATTTGGTGTATCTTTTAGGGAATCCTTATCCATCAGCAATAAGTGCCGATACATTTTTAACTGAAAATGCTAGTAAATTAGCAGGGACACTTTATTTCTGGACGCATAACTCGCCACCAAGTATAGCCGTAGGCGGAGATGCTATTTATAATTATACTAGCAATGATTATGCAACTTATAATCGGACAGGAGGTGTAGGTACAGCTGCTGTTACAGATTTGGATACAAATGATCCGAATGATAATAATAATTTAAGTGTTCCAACAGGGAAAATTGCAGCAGCTCAAAGCTTCTTTGCACCCACAAGTGCAACAGGAGGAGAAATAGTTTTTAAAAATGAGATGCGTCTTTCGGGGAATGTTGTAATGGATAATTCACAGTTTTTTAAATTGGGAACGACCTCAAAATCTACTAATGTAGTAGAGAAAAATCGTTTGTGGTTGAATTTATCGAATGCACAAGGAGCTTTTAAACAAACGTTGATTGGATATATTACTGGAGCGACAAATGAATATGAGGGAAGTTTCGATGGGGTGAGTTATGATGGGAATCTATATGTCGATTTTTATAGTGTGAATCAAGGGGTGAATTTGTCGATTCAAGGTCGTGCCTTGCCTTTTCAGCAGAAAGACAGTGTAGTATTAGGTTACAAATCGGCAATTGTGGGAGAATTTAAAATAAGTATTGATCATGCTGATGGAGAATTAACGTCACAAACGGTATTCTTAGAAGATAAGTTAATGCAAGTGCTCCATAATTTGAAAGAACCTTATACTTTTACTACCGAAAAAGGTATTTTTAATGATCGTTTTGTTTTGCGTTATCAAGATAAAACGGCTGTAATTGAAGATGATGTTCCGGTTGAAGGAGTATTCATTTCTAACAATGACAAAATAATAACTATAAATACTGGCGATGAAGTAATTAAAGCTATCTATGTTTATGATTTTTCGGGTGGATTAATATATTCTGACATATCCGTTAATGCATCGGCTGCGGTAATTAGTGATTTATCGGTTGGTCATCCGGCTTTAATTGTGCAAGTAATTTTAGAAAATGGTAAAAAATCGGTGAAGAAAATAATCTATTAGATGTTGTTTGGGAAAATCAATAGAAATTGGCTTTAGCCAAAAATCAAATAAAGTCTAGGCAAAAGCTCAGGTTGTTTTTAAATAAAAAATCCATTAGATTGAGTTTCTAATGGATTTTTTTATGTTTTAAGAAATGATTATTTTCCTTTAACTGATGCTTCTATATTGCGTTCAATTGTATGTCCTGGGCGAGACCATTTTGGTTTTTCACCTAAAGGAGCAAATTGAGAATCGGCTGCTTCAACAGTTTGTGGTTGTGAAACTTTAGTAAATGGTTTTTGCGGATTCAAACCTAACATTTCAAACATTTTCATGTCTTCATTAACATCAGGGTTTGGAGTTGTTAGTAGTTTGTCACCAGCAAAAATCGAATTGGCACCAGCAAAAAAGCACATAGCTTGTCCTTCGCGACTCATATTAGTTCTTCCTGCAGACAAACGCACTTGAGTTTCTGGCATAACAATACGGGTGGTTGCTACCATACGAATCATTTCCCAAATTTTAACTGGTTTTTCTTCTTCCATTGGAGTTCCTTCAACGGCAACTAGCGCATTGATAGGCACTGATTCTGGTTGTGGGTTTAAAGTAGAAAGTGCTACAAGCATTCCTGCACGGTCTTCGATGCTTTCTCCCATTCCGATAATTCCTCCACTACAAACAGTAACATTCGTTTTACGAACATTTTCGATAGTTTCTAAACGGTCTTCAAATCCTCTTGTCGAAATAACATCTTTATAATATTCTTCAGAAGTATCTAAATTGTGATTGTAGGCATACAAACCAGCTTCGGCTAAACGGTGAGCCTGATTTTCGGTAATCATACCCAAAGTACAACATACTTCCATATCTAGTTTATTGATGGTACGAACCATCTCTAAAACTTGGTCAAATTCAGGGCCATCTTTTACGTTTCTCCAAGCAGCTCCCATACATACACGAGAAGAACCTGTTGATTTTGCACGTAAAGCTTGTGCCTTAACTTGGCTAACACTCATTAAATCGTTTCCTTCAACACCTGTGTTATAACGTGCTGCTTGAGGACAATAGCCACAATCTTCTGGACAACCTCCTGTTTTAATAGATAATAAAGTAGATACTTGAACCACATTTGGATCGTGGTGTTCTCTATGAATTGAGGCTGCTTCAAAAAGCAAATCCATCATAGGTTTATTATATATAGCGATAATCTCTTCTTTTGTCCAGTCGTGTTTTGTAATACTCATTGTATTGTCGTTTTTGATGGGTCAAAAGTAGTCAAATTGTTCAAAATGGCAATGCAATAGCTTTAAAAAGGAATAGTAACAAAGAACAGCTGAATTATTAATCAGATGAAAATTGATTATTCCAATACAACATTAATAAAAGAGTGACAATTACTGATGAAGCAATGCCTTCAAATAATAATGAGACGGAGTAAGCGTCAATAGATGGATTGCCTCCAAAAAGAAAAGTTTCTGATAAAGTAGCTACAAAGGCATCTCCACCTTGTAAATGGCTGTAAATAACAAGTCCAATGATGCTTAATATAACACCAACTATTGAGGTGAGCATGGCGGAAACTGCATTTGAGACAAATTTTTTATTGTTTTCCTGAAGATTCATTTGGATGGTTCTGTTGACGCCATAAAAAACAAAAAATACATTTAGTAAACGCAAATAAAATAATTGAGATAAGTTTAATACTTCCATTAACAGAAAGAAAATACCAATAGCTATGAAAATAATAAATCCGTTTAAAATTTCTTTAGGTGGTTTCATTTTGGTTGAATTGAAAGATTAATTTTAAATTGAAGGAAATTAGGTTTTTTAGTCTGACGGATATTTGTTTTTCCAAAATAACATTAATGAAAAAGTGACAATTACCGCTGAAACAATTCCTTCAAAAAGTAAAGAAATGTTATAAGTCATCACAGAAGGGCTTCCTACAAATAATAATGTTTCGGATAATGTTCTAATGTAGTCGTCTCCTCCTTTGGCATAGATGTAGGCCACTAGCCCCATAATGCTTAAAAGTACACCGGTTAATGAGGTCATTAATGCTGAAATAGCATTGTCGGCAAAATTAGTTTTGCCTTCTACAAAATTAGATTTTAAGGTTCTGTTGACACCGTAATAGATAAATACGATGTTAAATAGTCTTAAAAAATACAAATTGGAAAGTTGAAGTACCTCCATTAACAAAAAATATAGAGCAATACCTATAAAAATAATAACTCCATTGTATAATTCTTTTGGCAGTTTCATACGCTTAATTTTTTAAGGTTAAAAAATAATTGTTTGATAAACAGTGAATTGTCTATCAAATTTACGTAAAAAACAGCAGTTTATTTAATAAAATGGACGTTTTTTTATGTGATTCTAAAGTTCTTTGATGTAAGAAAGAGTATGGATTTTGTCTTTCTCAATCTGTTCTTGCAATAAAGCTAAAGAGCCAAATTTTTCTTCTCCGCGAATGCGTTTTAGGATTGAAACTGCAATTTTTTGATCGTATAAATCGGCATCAAAATTTAGATAATAGATTTCTATAGTTAGATGCTCGCCGCCAACGGTGGGATTGTGACCAATATTCATCATACCATACACTTTTTGTCCGTTGATTTGACTGCTTACAATGTAAACTCCATTTAAGGGGATGAGTTTGTAGTCTTCTTCTATTTTTAGATTGGCTGTTGGAAAACCGATGGTTCTTCCAAGTTGTTTTCCTTTGATTATGGTTCCAGTTAAAAAATAGTCGTAACCCAGGTATTTGTTAGCCAGAAGCATATTTCCTTCCTGGATGGCATTTCTAATTTTGGTTGAACTTACTGAAATATCATTGATTTCTTGTGCCGATATTTGTTCTACTTCAAAACCGTATTTTTCGCCAAATTCAATTAGATTATTGATATCGGCAGTTCTGTTTCTTCCAAATCGATGGTCGTAACCAATGATTATTTTGTGAATTTTAAATTGTTCAACAAGTACCGTTTTTACAAATTCTTCGGCAGTTAATCTTGAGAAAGTTTCGTCAAAAGGATGAATAACGAGGTTTTGTATTCCTAATTGTTCTAGTAGATTTACTTTTTCAGCAATGGTATTCAAAAGCTTTATTTCTGAACGTTCCTGTAAAATCATTCTTGGATGAGGGAAAAATGTCAAAACAAGACTTTCGTATTTTTCGTCAAGAGTGTTTTGAATTACTTTTTCCAGTATTTTTTTATGTCCAATGTGTACCCCATCAAAGGTGCCTAAAGTAAGGATTGTTTTTTTTGGGGAACTGAAATCTTTTATAGAATGAAAAATCTTCAAAGCAAATATTTTATAGTAGTGCAAATTTATACTATCTAATTTAAATTTAGTGGTATGCCGATTCTATTTTTGAAGTATTTCTGTTGAATCTAACAAAAATGAAATCATATTGCATAAATGAGTTTGTTTTCAGGTTTAATTAAAATGTAAGCTGTTGAATATATTTTGATTTAAATGCTTTATTTTTGAAACATAAATATAAGTCAGTCATGAAGATAAATAGTGTATTCGTATTTCTTTTATTGTGGTTTTCAGTTATTCATGCTCAAGATAAGGATCCGTGGAAGAGAATCAATTCATCTGCTACTCAGACTACAGCCAAATTATTGGGAAAATTAGATTCGAATGATCCAATTTTATTTCAGCTTGACGAAGAGACTTTAAAAGCCAAGCTTGAGAAGGTTCAGGATAAGGTGCTTTTAAATAATACAATCCAAATTACGGTGCCTAATGCTAAAGGTGGCTTAGAAAAATTTGTTATTCGTGAGGATTCAAATTTCGAACCTGAACTTCAGGCAAAATATCCGGAAATTAGGTCTTATTCAGGAACGGGTATTACTGACCCTACAGCTGTTTTGAATTTTAGTATGTCTCCATTAGGGATACAAACGATGATTACCAGGAATGGGAATCAGATGGAATTTATTGAAAAAGACACAGAAAATAATGATTTGTATGTGGTTTTTGATTCTAAAGATAAATTAAAAGAACGTTTGCCTTTTAGTTGTACTACTGCCGATGAGTCTGGTTTAAGTAAAAAAACAGCAAATCAAAGTGCTAAATTGGTGTCGAGTGATAAAAAATTCAGGACTTTAAGGCTGGCTTTGTCCTGTACGGGAGAATATGCAGTCTATCATGGAGGCACTGTTCCTCTTGCACTAGCTGCTATGAATGCTACAATTACCAGAGTAAATGGAATTTTTAATAGAGATTTGGCGGTAAAATTGTTGATTATAGCTAATAATAATCTCGTTATATATACTAATGCTGCTACTGATCCTTATTCGGCATCTGGTGTTGGTGTTGGTGATGATAATACTGATGGGACTTGGAGTGCTGAACTACAAAATAATTTGACAAGTGTTATAGGTAGTGCTAATTATGACATTGGTCACTTATTTGGCGCAACTGGTGGTGGTGGAAATGCGGGTTGTATTGGTTGTGTTTGTAATGCGGGAAAAGGGAGTGCTTATACCTCGCCATCTAATGGAATTCCTAAAGGAGATACTTTTGATATTGATTTTGTAGCTCATGAAATGGGGCATCAATTAGGGGCTAATCATACTTTTTCTTATGATATAGAAGGAACAGGAGTAAGTATAGAGCCGGGGAGTGGTTCTACCGTAATGGGTTATGCAGGAATTACAACTGATTATGATGTGGAGTTGCATTCAAATGATTATTTCTCTTTTGCCAGTATCAGTCAAATTCAGAATAACTTAGCGACTAAAACTTGTCCTGTAACGACTACTATTAGTGCTGCCGCACCAACGGTAAACGCGGGAGCTGATTATACGATTCCAAAGGGAACAGCCTTTGTTTTGAAAGAAACTGGAAGTTCATCAACTGCTGTTACTTATACATGGGAAGAAAATGATTCAGCAACTACTGCAAGTGGCGATTTAAGTCTTGCATTGAGTACTAAAACCAATGGGCCACTTTTTAGGTCTTTTCCTCCGATAAGTACTCCTGTTAGATACATGCCAAGTTTTGAAAATGTTTCAGCGGGAAGGTTGACTAGTAAATGGGAGTCGGTGGCTACAGTTGCCAGAACACTCCATTTTGTTTTAACGGCTAGAGATAATGCTGCCGAGGGATTAGCTCAAACTCTTTCAGATGAAATGGTGGTTAACGTGAGTGGAACGGCAGGTCCATTTGAAGTGACTTCTCAAAATATTGATAATTTAAGTTGGTTTCAAAATACGAATCAAATCATTACCTGGAATGTAAACGGAACGGATGTTTTGGCTGGTTCTTCAAAAGTTAATATTAAACTTTCTACTGATAATGGAGTTAGTTTTTCAACTGTTCTAGCTTCGGCTGTTGCCAATGATGGTTCCGAAACGATTACTGTGCCTAATGTTTCATCAGAATATTGTAGAATTTTAATAGAGCCAACGGATAATATTTATTATGCTGTCAATAGTAAGACATTCGCAATAGGATATACGGTGGAGTCAAGTTGTCAAACTTATACTATTTTAACAACTCCGTTTAATATACCAGAACAAGGAAATTTTGTTTCTAAGACAACAACTGTTCCTGCTACCTCTTCTACTATACTTGATGTGAATGTAAATGTTGATATTTCGCATACTTATTTTTCAGATGTACAGATGGAACTTGTGAGCCCGCAAGGAACTGTTGTGAAGTTGTTTTATAATGGATGTGGTACTACTAATGGTCATTTATTGTTGAATTATGACGATGCTGGAGGGAATTTGTCATGTGGTAGCACTGTTTTGCAAACTGTTGCTCCTTTAGGGGTTTTAGGTAGTTATAATGGCGAAAATCCACAAGGAATCTGGTCATTGCGGATTCGTGATATTTTTACCAATGATACAGGGGTTTTAAATGCGGCTTCAGTTACTATTTGTACCCAAAACTATACTTTAGTGCCTTATGAAGAAATAACTACGGATTTAAGAGTAAGTTCTAATCCTAACGATGGTAATTTTAATGTAAAATATATTAGTACTTCTTCTAATAATACGATTGAAATTTTGGTTTATAGTGTTTCTGGGAAAAGGATGTTTGATAAAAAATATCCTAATAATGGTGGTTTTGATGAAGATATTCAGTTGCCAAATAAGCCTCAAGCGGGAATTTACTTTGTAACGTTGATAGATGGAGATACCAAAAAAACAACCAAAATGATTGTTAATTAAGGGCTGTCATTTATAATAAAAAAGGCTGAAAATGAGATTTCCAGCCTTTTTTTATTTTCCGTTAAATGATGTCATTGTGTTTTCCAAGCCTGCGGTTCCAAAAGATTTAATGATTTCAGAAGCTACTTCTAGCCGTTCTGGGAGTGCTTCGTTTTCGGCGGCATTCCATTCTCCTAGTACATAATCTACTTGTCTTCCTTTTTTGAATTCGTCGCTTATTCCAAAACGAAAACGAGTATATTGATTGGTATTTAATACCAGATTGATGTTTTTTAATCCGTTGTGACCACCATCACTGCCTTTGGGTTTGATTCGGATGGTTCCAAAAGAGAGGTTTAAATCGTCAGTAATAACAAAAAGATTCTCTAGTGGGATATTTTCTTTTTCCATCCAATATTGAACTGCTTTTCCGCTTAAATTCATGTAGGTGTTGGGTTTTAAGAGAAAAAAACTTCTTCCTTTGAATTTGTATTCGGCTAAAGAACCTAATTTCACGGTCTGGAAATCAAGACTTTCTTTTCTAGCAAAATAATCCAATACTTTAAATCCAATATTGTGACGTGTGTTTACATATTCGGCACCTATATTTCCTAGTCCTGCAATTAAATATTTCTTCATATCGTTTGTGTTCTCTTCTTTTGATGGTGAAAATAACTGGTTTATCCATTTTAACATTTTGCAAAAATAGGGTTAATTTGGTAATTCGGCAATTTGATAATTATTTTTAACCGCAGAGAGTTGCGAAGGTTTTTCGCAAAGCTCACAAAGGAAAAAGTTTTTTCATTCTCATTTTTGTCTTCTTAGAGCCTGAGAAACTTAGTAACTCAGAATCTTAAAAAAGTATAACGCAAAAAAAAGCACCAGTTGAAAAACTGATGCTTTTAAGTATGATTGAAAAAAGATTATTTTTTCTTTCCTTTTGCAGGTGCTTTTGCAGCTTTTGCAGCCTCTTGAGCCGCTTTCATAGCAGCACGAGAAATCTTCACTTGACAAATTACTGTGTTGTCTGGGTGCATGATTTTGAAGCTTGGAGTTGGAACTTTAGTAACGTATAATTTGTTACCCATGTCCAAAGGTGTAATGTCAGCTTCAACGAAATCTGGAAGATTTGCTGGTAAAGCTCTTACTTTTAATTTACGGTTGTTTAAACGTAAATCTCCCCCTGCCATAACTCCTTTAGAGTTACCAATGATTTTTACAGGAACTTCAATAGTGATTTCTTTGTCATCATATAATTGAAAGAAGTCAATGTGTAAGATTCTGTCAGAAACTGGGTGGACTTGAATGTCTTGCAAAATTGCATTGAATGATTTTCCGTTACCCAATTCGATCACAACTGTGTGAGCGTTTGGAGTGTAAACCAAGCTTTTGAATGCTTTTTCTTCTGCTGAAAAATGCACTGGTTGATCTCCTCCGTATAAAACGCAAGGAACCGCTCCAGCATTACGTAAGGCTTTAGTCGCAACTTTGCCCACGCTTTCTCTTTCTGATCCTTTAATTGTAATCGATTTCATTTTAAAAAATATATAGTTATTAATAATACTCTCTTTTTAAGCGGCCTAAACTGCTTTTTTGTAATAACTCTTGGTTATTACATTATGAATTTTCCACTGATGGAATTGTTGTGTTGTACCATTTGCATTACTTCTGCAAAAAGTGGTGCACAACTCACTACTTTAATTTTCTTTGATTCTTTCTTTAATGGGATTGAATCGGTAACTATTAATTCGCTTAATTTTGAATTTTCTATTTTCTCGTAGGCACCTCCTGATAAAATAGCATGAGTACAAATAGCTCTTACGCTTAGTGCTCCTCTTTCCATCATTAAGTCAGCGGCTTTTGCTAATGTTCCTCCAGTGTCAATCATGTCGTCCACTAAGATTACATTTTTGCCTTTTACTTCACCAATTAATTCCATGGTGTCGATAATGTTAGCTTCTTTTCTTTGTTTGTAACAAATAACTACATCAGATTCCAGGAATTTTGAATACGCATAAGCTCTTTTAGAACCTCCCATATCAGGTGAAGCTATAGTAAGGTTGTCTAATTTAAGGCTCTCTACGTAAGGTAGGAAAATTGTAGAAGCAAAAAGGTGATCTACTGGTTTTTCAAAGAACCCTTGGATTTGATCTGCGTGTAAATCCATAGTCATGATTCTAGTTGCTCCGGCTGCTTCTAATAATTTAGCTGTTAGCTTAGCTCCAATTGGAACTCTAGGCTTGTCTTTTCTGTCTTGTCTTGCCCAACCGAAGTATGGCATAACTGCAGTAATATGTCTTGCCGAAGCGCGTTTTGCCGCGTCAATCATTAATAATAACTCCATTAAATTATCCGCATTTGGAAAAGTAGAGCAAACAATAAAAACGCGTAAACCTCTGATAGATTCTTCATAAGAAGGTTGAAATTCGCCGTCACTATAGTGTGACATGGAAACTTTACCTAATGGAATACCATATTCTTTCGAAATTTTTTCAGCTAGATAGACACTTTGTGAACAAGCAAAAATTTTAGCTTCTGGTTCTTTTTGTGACATTTAATTTGTTGTTTTTATTCCGTTGCGCTCCATACAATTCGGTTTTGTCTTTTTTCTAAAGCCAAATATGTATAAATGCCTCGGATGGAGTTAGTTAGTATATTCCGTTTTAACGAGCTGCAAATTTAGAAAATTAATTTGACTGTGAAAGTAAAATTTTCAGAATTTTTCTTAGAAACTTTAATAATATTTTTTACATTTGCACCGTGTTAAAGAAAAGACATTTGGTCTAACGATTAAATTTTCTTTATTGCGTTGAGGCAATTGTTTTTGTCTCTGTCTGCTAAAGCCCGGATGGCGGAATTGGTAGACGCGCTGGTCTCAAACACCTGTGGGAAACCGTGCCGGTTCGACTCCGGCTCCGGGTACGTAAGCGGAAAAGCTGTCAGAAATGACGGCTTTTCTTTTTTTATAACCTTCCGAACCCTTGTTATTCCTAGTCAAAACCTCAACGACCTCATTCACTTTAGCGGTTCGACAATCATCATTTCCAAAAATTAACTTTTGCGAAAATATTGAACCCGCTACTATTCTTTTCCCATCGTAGTCGCTGTTTAGAAACATATGGTCTAAATTTGCAAGTAGCTCAAGTCCTGAATCAATATAGGTTTTGATTGAATCTTTTCTTGTACTAAGTATTTCAATTTCGTTATTTACTTCGTTAAGCTGTCGATTGATACGTTCAATAATACTATTAAATCTTTCTTTATTAATGTCCTTACTTAAAAGCAAGTCTTCTGTATCTTCAATTTTAGATTTTAGGTTCTTTTGAAGCTTAATTTTGGTTTTAAGTTGATTGTCTCTGTTGCCATTAATTTCAGCTTCACAATCCTTTAAAATCTCCGAAAAGAGCCCTTTCATATTAGAGTTTACTTTTAGACCCGAAAGAATATTTGCAATTTTATTATGCGCATCTTCAACTGGAACTCTTGTTTTGCAATTATTTCTACAATGATAGTATGCATATTTTTTACTTCTTCCTTTTGATTTGCTTCCTGTAATTTGTCCCCCACATACTTCACAAGTCAAGAAATCACGCATTGGAAAATCTAAATTTTCATTATTTGGCTTGATACCATGCCATCTTTTGCTCTTAAAAACATCTTGGACTTTCTTAAAAGTCTCCAAATCTACTAAAGCTTCATGTTTACCATCAACTATCATGGCAGACTCTTTTTTAAACTCAGGAACTTTTATTTTGCCAACATACACAACGTTCTTAAGCATTTCGTTAAAAGCACTTTTTTCTAATTTCATTCCTGAATCTTTTAATCTCTTTCTGATGACCTCTACTGGTTGTATGTTTGTTGCGACCTCATCAAATGCCTTTTTAACAAAAAAGGCGTATTGATTTGGTTTTAATGTAGATTTTTTCAACTCATCACGGAAATTATCATATCCATAAGGTGCTTTACCAGTAAAATACCCCTCTTTTTTTGCTTGGTAAGTTCCGCTAATGGTTCGACTACTAATTTTATCCCTTTCAACCTCTCCTGCTGTCAGATAAATTGATAATATGAATTTATTATCTGGATTTGTCATATCCAAGTATTGTTCAGAAGCGTTCAACTCAATGCCAATTAAATCAAATTCTCTTAAAACGGTTAAAGCTTGCTCAGTATTTCTAGAAAACCTATCCCATTTTGCAAACAAAACTTTATAGATGTCTTTTTTGTTAGCTTTTGCAAATGTTTTCAACTTCGACCATTCTGGTCTGTTGAAATTTTTAGCTGAGTGGTCTTCTCTATATATCTTAACGATATTATATGACATTTTTTCACAATATTGTTTTAAGGTTTCTTCTTGGTAATCAAGACTAAACCCTTTTTGTGCCTGTTCATCCGTACTCACACGGCAATAGATGATAACATTTGTACTATTCATATATTTCAGCATTTAACATTTGTACTAAATTATTATAGTCATTAGTGGCGTCATTCCCGTTCTCAAAAACATGTATGTCTTCCCATGGAGATTGCTCTAAGAAGTTTTCTGAAACCACATATGTAACATAGTATCTATTATCATACATGAGTAAGGCTCTTTCTGCATATCTGTCATTTGGTAAGGCAAGAACACTGTTCGTCAAGTTTATTACAGTTCCTTTTAATTTTATCATTTCGATAAATTCATTGATTGTTTCTATTCCTAACAATCTCATTATTTCGTATATATTCATTTTTTTTAAATTATTTATTAATATTTCTGTGGCATACCTCTGCCAATTTGTACAATACATTTCGGATTAATTCAATTTCTTCATCCGAGTATTTTATTCCTTTTTTATTTAATTTTGTTTTACACTCTGTTATACTTAACACTTTGTTACTCAGTCGCCATTTTCCTATTCTTTACTTTGACGGTGGAATTCTTTTTATTGTAGGTCACAAAGCAACCTCTCCTAAACCAGTTTGATTTAGAAATTGTGTGCATACATTATCAATTCGAATCATATAATGAATTAACATTACTTGAGACATGCCTTTCCCACTTCGGGTATTGCACCGAATTGATAATTTAAAATATAATTTGATTTTTAGAGCATGGTTGTTCAGCTTTACAACCTGCTCTGTTTCCATTCTTTAGCTCTAAGAATGGCGAAAAGATTATTGCAATAATCTTTTCCTTATTTTGTTCCAACAAAGGTAGGTCAATAAAACAGAACTGTAAAATAGGCAAAAAACCATCATTATTGAATTATCAATAGATACATTCTATTGATTTGCAACTAGCTGATTATCAGTGCTAAAAAAGTGATAACTCAATTAAGTTATCTATTTGATTTTTTTTTTTAATAATTCTCAAAAAACGATTAAAAAGCCACTTAATTTTTATGAATAATTATTTTACTCATATATTAAATAATAGTTCTGTTATACAATTGATGTACAGTTGGAGCAAGGAATTGATTACCATATCTAGTCTTGAAGTTTAGCTCGTTGAGGTATTTAGCTATCTCTCTGTAACTCATTCCACGCTCTTTGCAACTCATAATAACGGATTGAGCTTGTCTATTTCTATCATTGTTGATTGCATTTTCCTTGATTGTGGCAACTCCTTTAGCTCTTGCGTTATCATTCAGATTTTTTGGATTACCAAGTACTGACCCTTTTTTCTTCAACTCTGCAAGTGCCTGTTTAGTTCTAGAGCTTATTAGTTTTGCCTCTTGTTCTGCTAAAGCACTAAAGATGTGGATTGTGAAGTTGTTTGCTGTTGGCATATCGACTGCAATGAATTCAATTCCAGAATCCATCAAAGAGCTTATAAAATTCACATTGCGGGAAAGTCTATCAAGCTTAGCAATTACCAAAACGGCATTTTCAGATTTTGCGATTTGAATCGCTTTTTGGATTTCGATACGTTTACGCTTATTTGTCCCTGTTTCGATTTCGGTATACTCGTTTAAAATAGTTCCATCTTGACTGGAAACATATTTTTCAACTGAGCTTCTTTGAGCTGATAAACCCAATCCCGAAATTCCTTGTTCTTTTCTGCTTACTCTATAATATGCAATATACTTTTTCATGTGTCAAATATTAGGTGTAATAAACCTTAGACGTCCGTTTGTGATTTATTACACGTCAAATGTCCAGGTCTATTTTGGATTAAACAAGAGAAATCCTGGTTTTCCTGGGCTCACGGCTTTTTTGGTCACTTTAGCTCACAAAAAAACGAGGTAATTAGCCTCGTTCTTTGGATTGAATCAATTTTGAAAACACTTCAAGTTCTTTATCCGTGAAGTTTCCCGCTTTTATCGTTAGCGGATACCTCACATCTTGGGATTTGAGCACTTGTTTAAGTTGGGATAGTCTTATTAATAATCTCATGGTTACTTTTACTATAAATATGGTCTAAAATTTAAATCTAAATTTTTTCTCAGAAATTTTTTTCTCAATTTGGATAGCGCAGTGAACGAACATATCCATCGCTATAGATAGGAAAGTGTACTTTATCAGATTATCGAAGGAGGTAACTAAGCTTGTGTTTACAAGGGTTACGGGAGGGAGGGTGTAATATTGGAAGAGATAATCTCGTTTGAAAGGCTTGTTAGCGTTTACAGGAGCATCTGTAGCTTAATCGGAACACAATTAGTGTTTAAATAGTTGCTGAGGTTTAAATCTCTCTCTTCAATCTTCTATCATATATGTTACTTAATATACTACTGATTAGTAAGGTTGAAACCTTAGTAATATCAATACTTTAGAGAATGTTAACTCAAATAGGTGTATGCTCAGTTTGCGCTATTCAAAAACATGGTTGTTAAAATTAATTTGAAGTGGTTTGAAAAATAGTTGACCAAAAGACTTGACTTAGCCAGCTCATTTTCGTATATTAAGGCTAAACAATAACGGAGAGTAAAACTCATTAAAATCCTTGGTTGCTGGAGGGGTCATGTCTTCCAGCTTCTCTTACCAAGTTAAACAATTAGAGAATACAATAATCCATCCTCAGTGATGGAACGAGAATAAGAGAATACAAGAATGAACTTTAAAAATGAAGATTACATCGCCTTTACTGGCGATACAGGAGATTTTGACCTGCTCCAAAACGATTACAAGCTGTCTGAATCAGCACTACGTTTCCCAAACGTAAATTCTATACTAATTCCAAAGAAAGCCCAGTATAACCTACGTAAACATGTTTCTAAACCGATGCTTAGAACCATTGATACTAATATTGATATAGCTGTTGAAAAGTGCCTAGTGTTCTTGTATAACCTAGCTAGCACTTACTTCACGGATGACAAATGGAAATCGCTTAGCTCTAAGATACTGCACCAGCAGAGCCGAAATGCTGACAATACCTATATATATACCAAGATAATTGATGTGCTTACCACTGGAACAAATACAGGTGCATTTATTGAAGTTGACAGGAGCTATCAAGTCGGCATGCAGTCCAAGAAGTTTCGATTAACGGATACTTACTTAAAAGCGGGACTTGTTGAATACATCATTAATGATGTTGGAATCATCCGTACTCGAAATAAGATTTACTACCAGCAATTATGCGAAGCCATGGCAAATCCGATATGTTCCAATTTGATTGCGATGTATCCAAAAATTGACTTACCAACTAGTGAAGAACTACTGTCTATTGGCAAAATATTAGCCAAAGAAGGAAGAACCACCAAAAAAGGAAAGATATTGACCATGCGAAACAAACATAAAGACCACTATTGGTTAGATGTAAAAAACAGAAGCTTTGTCGAGGATAATATTGAACTGTTTGAGTTTCTAACTGGTCGTGGGTTTATGATTCCCAGTGCGGGAGATTTTCACAGCGGTGGTCGTGTTGTGGACAGTTTTACTCTTATGCCTTCATGGATTCGGGAACAGATTACCATTGAAGGAAAGAAGTTGATAGAGTGTGATTACAGCGCACTGCATCCAAATATTGCTATCAATTTGTACGATGGTTCATTAACTTATCTCACACATCAAATTATTGCTGAACGTACAGGAATTCACGTTGATAATGTTAAGATTGAGCATTTGAGTTTTTTCAATATGAAATGGAATGATATGATAAAATCTCCACTTTTTGACTACTATTCAAGATATGATTCTGATATGTTAGCAAGGATTTATCACGATAAAAACGAACATGGTCATAAGATTACCTCTCAAAAAATGTTTGGGGTTGAGGTAGCTATTATGACTGATGTTATCAGGTACCTCAACGATAAAGGTATTTTTGTCTTATACGTGTATGATGCTCTTTTATGTGATTCTAAAGATTTTGATTTGGTAGCAAAAACTATGAATCGAATCATTTTAGAACATGCTATTAGAACAAATATTAAAACTTAATAATTTAATTTGTGTTTATCGCCTCCGGCGATCAACGCAAATTTATAATTAATTTAAAAATATTTCCTCAAGGATAGCGACATGAATAATTTTATAATAATATAATTTTCACAATTGTTTCTCGGTCGCATTATACATATATTTGTTTTAAAAAAAAACTATTTACCACGACAACCAACCCGAAAATTGATGAATTAATATTATTATAAGAATAATAAAAGTTCGAAATTATTACTAAGATTTGAAAAAGAAAGAATTTTATAAATATAGAATCAAAGAGGGTGCCTCTAAAAAAATGTCTAGTATACTTAAAGATTTTAATTCGAGAGTTGCGATAGTTGATGGAGCAATGTGTTCAATTACAGCAGTGATTCCAGCGAACAATTACTTTATAAAAGACGGGAATTTAGATGTTGAAAATTTATATCAAATAAAAATCCTCAACTCAAAAAGTAATCAAGAAGCATTAGTAACCCCAGAACTTTTAGAAAATATACCTGAAGCGGAATGGATAATAATTGATTTAGATGTTGAGGCTTAATTGCATTAAGAAGTTGTAGTCCTAAGTATAAAATAGATATAAACAACATAGTTACATGGAAGAGGAGAAGTTGAAAATTAATCAAGTTAAAATGTCTGTTGGGAAAACTGGAAAACAATTTTACTATGAGAAGATGCACTATGCTGATTCTTGGACAAAAATTCCAAAACTAAATTATGAGTATTGTGTAAAAAACAATTTAGCTATCGCCACTGAAGTTTTAAAAGACTTAGACGGAAATATTATTTTATTAAAATATAAAAACGAGAACTCTCAACAGAAAAGGGAAAGGCAAAAAAAAGAGATTAAGTCTAAAACAGTTGAAATAGATAATCTTAAACATATTTACTTAGTAAAAAGAACTATCGGAAAAACTGGAAAGCATTACTACTATGAATCATTAAGTTCTGTTGAAAATGCAAAAGATGTTTATTGGTACAAAACTGACGAATCCTTATTTAGACATTTAATTAATTCGTACAAAAAAAACGCATTAAATATTGAGTTAGACGACAAAGGTGAAGTTGTCTATATGGAATATACTAAAAATGAAAAAGAAAGTAGTAAAGCCATTATAAGTGATGATAATTTAAAAAAAGAAACAAAAGGTTGTTTTAAAACGGTAATCCTTACGTTTGTTTTTCTAGTAGTGGTTTTATTAATTATTACTTTTTAACCAAATTTTAATTAATATTACTGAGTAAAAAATGACAGATAAAAATTTAAATGATTATTACCAAAGTCAAATAGACAATATTAATAATATACAGAAAGATATTTCTGGAAAACTGACTGATTTAATAAAACACACTACCACTATTTCTTTTGGGATGCTAACCATTTTGGTTACTTTCAAACCATCTTTAGATTCTGACAATGAAAACTATATTTTGTTTATTTGTGTTTTAGTCTTATTGGGACTAAATGTAATTACAGGTATTTTATATATTTTTTGTCAAATTATTTTATTAAATAAACAACTAAAATTCCAAACAGATAGTTTTAACAACAGATTAAGCGGTAATTTAGAAAAAATTTATATCTCGAGAATAAAAGAAAAATGGCATATTCCAGTAATAAAATATCTGTTTTATTTCTCCTTTTTGCTATCAATTATAATTCTAATAATATACGGAACAAAATCTTAAACACAACAAGCATTTATATAACCATATTAAAATATTTTTATGAAAATTAGACACTTTAAAAACCTAACTGTTAAATTGTTATTAGCTCAACTACTTTATTTAACTTATAGCTGTGGTGAAGCTGTAAAACCATCAGACGACCCAAATAATAAAATTGCACTTGAAGAAATTAAGAAAGAACCTAAAATTAAGGAAGCGATAATAACCGATGCAAACGTACTTTATGTCACTGTGGAAGATGATAAGACAAATCGTGATGGATATGCTCAATATTTATGTGAGATTTTAAAAGAACACAAAGCAAGTAGTTCTTGGGTTAAAGTTGTGAAAGCTAATTCTATTAATGATGAAAATAGCGACAATGTATATGGTATTTTGCTAGGAGAATCAAATTGTAATTAAAAAAAGGTTGTTTAAAATTGATATGGTTCAATAATTTATTTTTAATTAAGTGAAGGGATAAATATTCACTAACAGAAACTATTTTATAGAAATTTTATAGAAATTCGTCAGATTTTTAAGGTTATCCTCTCAGGTACGATTAGTTTGTAATTTAATATAAGCAAAGGATAGTTTCTTCAAATCTTCAATAAAAAGATTCGACAACTCAACTGTAACGGGTACAAAAGCCTCTTCGAAAGAAGGGGCTTTTTGTTTTTTAAATGTTTCTTAGTAAAGATAATTATAGTAGTCACACCAAAAAAGGTTTGGTTCCAGATGCAAAACCGCTTCTTTAGAAGCGGTTTTTATGTTTTTATACTTTTTGAGAAGCCTTTTTTTATTTGTTCTAATGGACCTTTTCTAGAATTGAAAAAGAAATAAGTGTTCCATTATCTCTTGTGTTTTTTGTTATAAACTTCGGCTTTAGTAGTGTTTATGCTTGTTTTTACTGAAATGACCCCGTTATTGTGTTGTAATGCCCCTCATCTCTTTTATAGCGTTATCTAAATTTGTAATCTAGATTTTGTCATTCCTTATTTTGTGTTGGCTGTTTTTATTTTTTGGTTAATAATTAGGATGGTTTTTTTAATGTGGTGCATTAAGCTAATTTGGAATGACAATTTTCTGTTTTGTTTGATAATTAAAATTTAAATAATTTAGATGAAGAATATTGTATTAGCATTTGCTTTGTTTTTAAGCTCACAAATTAATTTTGCCCAGACTAATGAATGGGAAAGCCCACAAATTTTAGATAGAGGAAAAGAAGCGGGAAGGAGTTCCTTTTTGTTGTTTGCTAATGAATCTGAGTTAAAAGAAAACAATCCTCAAAAATCAGAACTATATCAAAGTCTGAATGGGCTTTGGAAGTTTGATATTGTAAAAAATCCAACAAAAAGACCAATGGATTTTTTTGCAACAAACTTGGATGTTTCTAAATGGAAAGAGATACAAGTGCCTTCTAACTGGGAAATGCAAGGTTATGATATTCCAATTTATACTAATATTACCTATCCATTTCCTAAAAATCCTCCTTTTATTGGTGGTGATTATAATCCTGTGGCAAGTTACCGACGTACTTTTACAGTGGCTGATTTTTGGAAAGATAAAGAAATTATACTTCATTTTGGTTCTATTACAGGTTATGCCAGAGTATTCCTGAATGGGAAAGAAGTGGGGATGACTAAGGCTTCTAAAACTCCTGCGGAATTCAATATTACTTCATTTTTAAAGCAAGGAGATAATTTAATTGCTGTACAAGTTTTTCGTTGGCATGACGGAAGTTATTTAGAAGATCAGGATTTTTGGAGATTAAGCGGTATAGAGCGTGATGTTTATTTACAGGCAATGCCTAAAACTACCGTTTGGGATTATTTTGTAAAAAGTGATTTAGATAATCAATATAAAAATGGAATTTTTAATCTGGATGTTACTTTAAAATCTTTCGAAAACAATAAGATAAAAAATACTGCTGTAAAAGTAGAGCTGTTTGATAATCAAGGGAAAGTTGTTTTCTCGGAAAGCAAAAAAGTGAGTTCAAAAGAGCAAAAAATCACCTTTGAAAAAACAATTGAAAATGTAAAGCAATGGAATGCCGAAACGCCAAATCTGTACCGATATACTATTACTTTAACTGATAATAAAGGAAAAGTATTAGAAGTTATTTCTAAAAAGACAGGTTTTAGAAAAGTAGAAATTAAAGACGCTCAATTATTAGTTAACGGTAAAGCGGTTTTGGTAAAAGGAGTGAATATCCATGAACATGATGATGTAAAAGGGCATGTGCCCAATAAAGACTTAATGATAAAAGACCTTCAGTTAATGAAGGAGCATAATATTAATTCGATTCGAATGTGTCATTATCCACATGATACTCAATTTTATGATTTATGTGACGAATATGGTTTTTATGTTGTCGATGAAGCCAACATAGAAACGCATGGAATGGGTGCCGAGTGGCAAAATTGGTTTGATCAGTCAAAACATCCTGCTTATTTGCCAGAATGGGCACCGGCTCATTTGGATCGTATCAAAAGAATGTTTGCATTTGATAAAAATCATCCTTCTATTATAATCTGGTCATTAGGAAATGAATGTGGAAATGGGCCAGTTTTTTATGATGCTTACAACTGGTTAAAACAAGTAGATTCCACACGTCCGGTTCAGTTTGAACAAGCTGGGGAAAATAAAAACACGGATATTGTATGTCCGATGTATCCAAGTATTAAAAGCATGAAAACCTATGCTGAGGCCGATAAAAAACGTCCGTATATCATGTGTGAGTACTCACATGCTATGGGAAATAGTAGCGGGAATTTTCAGGAATACTGGGATATTATCCATGGCAGTAAACACATGCAAGGTGGTTTTATTTGGGATTGGGTTGATCAGGGGATGAAAACTAAAGACGAAAAAGGAGTTGAGTTTTGGGGGTATGGAGGCGATTTAGGAGGCGCTAAATTGCATAACGATGAGAATTTCTGTGCTAATGGTTTAGTGTCTGCCAACAGAATTCCGCATCCAGGTTTGCTAGAAGTTAAAAAAGTGTATCAAGACATCCAGTTTCAGCTAAAAAACGAAACAGATTTGTTAGTTAAAAATTATTTTAATTTCACTAATCTTTCTAATTATACTTTTAAATGGGAATTGATTAAAAATGGATTGAAGGTTAAAGAAGGAGAGTTTAATTTGGATGTAAATCCCGAAGAAACGAAAGAATATCATTTAGATTTAGGGTCTTTAGATACAAATTCAGAATATTATGTAAATGTATTTGCTTTGTCAAAATATGATACTCCTTTAGTTGCCAAAGGGCATGAATTTGCCAGAGAACAATTTGCAATTGGAAAAGGCAATTATTTTAAGAATAATGCCATGGTTTCAAAAAGTCCAGCAAAATTGAAGTATTCTGAAAAAAACAAAGTGCTTTCTTTTGAGACCGAAAGTATTACAGGAGAATTTGATTTGCAAAAAGGAGAAATTACAAAGTATGCATTGAAAAATGATGCTAATACTGTGATTTCAAATTTTCCAACGCCTTATTTCTGGCGCGCGCCAACGGATAATGATTTTGGAAGCAAGATGCAAGATAAGCTAGTTCTTTGGAGAGAAGCGCATAAAAACCCTGCTGTTGTAAGTGTTAATTTAGATAAAAAATCTCCCGAAGGATTGCTAATTAAAGTGGTTTACAAATTAGCTCAAGTAGATGTTCCTTATACTGTAGATTATTTGATTCAAAATGATGGTGCAATAAATGTTACAGCAGCTATTGATATGAATGGAAAAAATTTGCCTGAATTGCCTCGTTTTGGAATGCGTTTAAAATTAAACGGAGCTTATGAGAATTTGAGTTATTACGGAAGAGGGCCTTGGGAAAATTATTCCGATAGAAATACGGCTTCTTTTATGGGTGTCTATTCAGATAAAGTAATCAATCAATATACAAGAAATTATATTCGTCCGCAAGAATCGGGGTATAAGACCGATGTTCGCTGGTTGATGTTGAAAAATTCAAAAGGTCAAGGTTTGAAAATAGAAGGGAAACAAGCTATTGGTTTTAGTGCATTGAATGTGGCAACTGAAGATTTAGATCCAGGTAAATATAAATCACAACGCCATCCATCAGATTTGGATTTGAATTCTAAAGAAGCGGTTTACCTGCATTTAGATTACAAGCAAAGAGGAGTTGGTGGCGATGATAGCTGGGGAAGTTTGCCTCATGATGTGTATCGTTTATTAGATAAAAAGTATAGTTATTCTTACTTAATTTCATTGGTTGATTAATTAAGTGGTTTTTGTGTGTTTCTTTAGGAAAACCTATGATGTTTATTCATGGGTTTTTCTAATTTTAAGGATTAAAACATTTTTGTGTGTTTTTATTAGAATAATTTGATTTTTTGTTCATTGTTAGCCAAGTCTTATTTATTTTAGGAGTTTTATAAAACTAGGCAAAAGAATGAGAGTTGGATTGAAAAAGTTTTACTTAACCCCAAAAGAACCAAGTGTTTTGAGAAATAGAATTCTAGTATTTTTAATGTTTCTAGTTTGTTTTACAGCTCAATCGCAAGCTGTAACAGGATTGTCTGTGCCAAATTACAATCAGGAAAAATATGATATTGGCTATTTAGGGATCGAAAATGGATTAGCTAATAATGCTGTGACTTCTGTTTATAAAGACAAACGTGGCTTAATGTGGTTTGGTACTTATGACGGAATTAGTAGGTATGATGGGTATAATTTTTTGAATTATAGAAATGAACCCAATGATGCGAATTCATTAATCAATAATAGAGTTGTAAGTATTTGTGGGACTCAAAATGAAATTTGGATTGGTACAAAAACGGGCCTAAGTATTTATAGCTATTTAACCAATCGTTTTAGTAGAAGAGCCTGTTTGAATCCTAAAACAGGTAAAAATGAGTTAATCGATATTGCTGTAAATGAGGTTAAAGATTATAAAGCAAAAATATATATTGCTACTGCTGGTAGGGGACTGCTTTATTGTTCTGAAAAAGGAGGTAAAATTAATACCGTTCCGCTTTATGAAAATGGAAAATTGCAATGGGATTATCATATTCAAGGAATTGATTTTGATCAATCGGGTAGATTGTGGGGCTTTGTTCAAGGCGAGGGGATTGTAACGATGGGGTCAAAAGAAAAAAAACTCTCGGTAGTGTTTTCTGAAATTTTAAAGGGAGATTGTGTTTTTTATGATGGTTTTTCAAATGTTTGGGTTGCTATTGATGGAGGTTTGTTAAAATACAATACCGTTGATAAAACACATCGTATTTATAATAATCAAGAAATACAATATCCTATTGCCGATTTGATGTATAAGCCCGATATGAAGGAGCTTTGGATAGCTACAAATGGGAATGGTGTTGTGAAATATAATTTTACTTCGGATACTTTTTCGTTATTAAATACAAGTTTAAATGATGAAAAATTAAATAGTAATGCTATTTCGTCTTTGTATTTAGATAGTGGAAATCGAGTTTGGATTGGAACCTTAAGAGGCGGTGTCAATAGAATTGAGAAAAGGAAAAGTCCCTTCACCACTATTTCAAAAAATGAGAAGTTAAAAAATACATTACCAAGTGATTTCATTCTTTCGTTATGCGAACAAGACAGTAATCACCTTTGGATAGGTACTGATGGTGGAGGAGCGAGTTTATGGGATAAAAAGAATAATACGTTTACAAATTATTCTTATAGTTTGAACAATCCGAATTCGCTGGCTAATAATTTTGTAACAACAATTGCAAAAGATGCTAAAGGAATTTGGTTTGGAACTTATGGAGGAGGAGTTTGCCTTTTTAACTCTCAGACCCAAAGCTTTAAAAGATATCAACTTTTTAATCTCAAATATAATATTGTTCAAAAGAATATTTGGATCCTGTTTCATAGCAAAGACGGGGTTTTATGGGCCGCTTCTCCAGATGAAGAAGGATTGTACCGTTATAATAATGCGATTGACCAATTTGATTTTGTGGATGCAAAAATTAGAGGTATCATTTCATTGACAGAGGATTTGCAGGGAAATCTTTGGTTGGGGAATTTTACCAAACTCATTAAGTTTAATCCTAAAACATTGAAACATCAGGAAATTGATGTTAAATACCCTGTGCGATCTATTGTTTCGATTTCTAATACAAAAATGCTTGTGGGTACCGAAGGAGGAGGATTGATGATTTTTAATCCTCAAACTTTAGCGAAAAAAATCCTTACTCAAAAGGATGGAATTCCTAATAATTCGGTTCTAAATATTGTTCGGGATAATCAAGGAGCTTATTGGTGTAGTACGTATAATGGTATTTTTGTATATAATGTAGGGAACGAAAAAATCTCAAGTTATCATGATACTGATGGACTGCAAAGCAATCAGTTTAATTACAATGCGGCTCTTAAACTTTCAACAGGAGAAATAGTTTTTGGAGGAATTAAAGGCTTTAATATTATTGATACAAAAGTAAATGGCCTAATTCATGATTTTCCAAAACTGATAATTACGTCTATAAAAGTAAATAATAAAGCTTTAGAACAATCAGGATTAACCTCTTTTGCAATCGATAAATTAAAACTTCCGTATGATGAGTCGATGTTAAACATAGAATATGCAGCTTTAGAGTATAGTTTGCCTGAGAAGATATCCTATGCTTATTTTCTGGAAGGTTGGGATTCTCAATGGCATTACGTTGATAATGTAAGAAGTGCTAACTATTCAAGATTAACAGAAGGCAATTATACTTTAAAGATTAAATCTACAAATGCAGAAGGGATTTGGAATTCTAAAACCATTTCATTGCCTATTACCATATTGCCACCTTGGTATAGAAGTACTTTAGCTTACATTTTGTATGTTTTAGCGATTGGTTTTGTGATTTATATTGTGGATAAATACCAAAGAAACCAAGCCCAATTGAAGTATGAGGTTCAGCTTTCTCAAAATTTAGCAAAACAGGAAAAAGAATTAAATGAAAAGAAATTAACTTTTTTTACCAATATATCTCATGAGTTTCGGTCTCCATTAACGATGATTATTAATCCTCTTAAAGATATTATTTATGGAGATAGTCAAAAAATTGAGCCAGGAGCCATAGAAATGGTGTATAGTAATTCTAGAAGATTACTGAGTTTAGTAGATCAGTTGCTGCTTTTTAGAAAAACAGAAACCGAGACGGGAAAACTTAAAATTGCAAAAATCGATATTGTTGAGCTTTGTAAAGAGGTGTTTAGCTGTTTTGTACATCATGCCAAAACTAAAAAAATAGATTATAGTTTTAGTATTTCTGAAGAAAGTATCTACGTTTATGCAGACCGGGAAAAAATCGAGATGGCTTTGTTTAATTTAATTTCGAATGCCTTAAAATTTACAGAAAAAGAAAATGGTGCGGTTGCAGTTCATTTGCGTTCTGTTGGCAATGAAGTTGTTGTAACTGTTGTGGATAATGGAGAAGGGGTTCCGGATGCTGATAAAGAGAAAATATTTGAGCTGTTTTATCAATCCAATAAAAACATTAAAAACAATCGAAAAGGATTTGGTATTGGTCTTTATTTAGTAAAACAATTTGTTAGTCAGCATCATGGAGAAGTGAGTTGTGTTGATAATGAAAAAGGCGGAGCAACATTTGAAATCAGATTGCCTCTGGGGAAAGAACATTTTGGAGATATAGAAATACGCGAAGATTTAAGTGACAGAACCTTGTTTTTAGAAGAATTTTTAGAAGACAAAGTATTAGAAGGGAATATATTAGAAAAGAAGGAAGAATCAGAAATTGTAGAAGAGTTAATTAAAGATGCAAAAAGCATTTTAATCGTGGACGATAATCCTCAAATAAGAAATTATTTGAAGAAAATATTAGCGCCTAAATACAGTATTACTGCTGCCGAAAGTGCCGAAAAGGCATTGGAAATAATTAGAAAAGTTCAGCCTGATTTAATTATCTCAGATGTGGTAATGGGCGATATGAATGGTGTTGCTTTTTGTAAGCACATCAAAGCTGATGAAGAGTTAAAACATATTCCTGTAATATTACTTACCGGTGGAACATCAGAAGATGTGAAGCTTAAAGGTGCCGAAGTAGGAGCGGATGATTACATTACAAAACCATTCGATAATGATTATTTGCTAGCGCGAATTAACGGAATACTTACCCGACGTGATAGCGAACAAAAATATTTGCTTAATTCGGTTACAAAAAACGTAGCAAGTTCAAAATTATCCGATGAAGACAAAAAACTGTTGGATAAAATTGTGGAAGTTATTGATGCTAATTTAGATGTCGAAAGTTTTAATGTTCAGGATTTAGCAATTGAGTTAGGGATGAGTCATTCTTTGGTTTATAAAAAAATCAAAAAAATAACGGGTAAATCAGTTTCTGAATTTACACGAAATGTGCGTTTAAGAAAAGTAGCGACCTTGTTGATTACAACCGATTTGCAGATTAGTCAGGCGGCTTCAATGGCAGGTTTTGGTGATATTAAATATTTCAGAAAGCAATTCCAGCAATTTTATGATATGAATCCTTCTGAATTTAAAAAGAAGTATCAAAACGTAAAAGATAATAAATACATATTGAATGAAAGTTTTTGGAAATCTACTGAATAGTGAGTCGGGTTATCAAATTTCTTGTTTTAAAATCTATTAATAAATCAAATAATCTTATGAATAATAACCTGAAAAAGGTCTTCTTATTAGGAGCCGTTTTTTTTGTGTCGATAAAAACATTATGTGCGCAGTCTAAAAAGTTACAAAAAGATTCACCAGCAAAAGTTCGAGAATTTTTCGTGTCCTCTTTGGTTAAAATTGGTGATCCGGTTTTAACGGCTTTGAGCAAAAATCAGTTAAAAGTGTTAATGCCTGTAGAAAAATCTCCAGGAGCTTGGGATGAAAGAACGCATGTGACTTATCTGGAAGCTTTTGGTCGATTATTATCCGGAATGGCTCCTTGGTTAGAATTAGGAGCAGATGCAACTGCTGAAGGAAAACTAAGAGCAAAGTATATTGATTTGGCTCAAAAATGCATTCATAATGCGACCGATCCGAATGCAGCTGATTATATGAATTTTGTAAAAGATAAACAACCCTTAGTTGATGCTGCTTTTTTTGCACAAGCTTTGCTTCGTGCACCAAAACAACTCTGGGAACCACTAGATGCTACGACTAAACAGAATGTAATTAATGCATTGAAATCATCAAGAGTAATCACGCCTTATCAAAGTAATTGGTTGCTTTTTGCCAGTATGGTAGAAACGGCAATACTTAAATTTGATAAAGAAGAAGATAAAGAGCGATTGAATAATGCTTTAGAGGAGCATAAAAAATGGTATTTAGGTGATGGAACTTTTGGTGATGGTCCTGATTTTCATTGGGATTATTATAATAGTTTTGTGATTCATCCAATGCAGTTAGATATTTTAAAAACACTGAACGAAAAAAATGACGACCATAAAGAAGGATTTAAAACGGAGATAGATCGGGCCAGACGTTATGCCGCTATACAGGAAAGATTAATTTCACCTGATGGAACTTATCCTCCTATTGGGAGATCATTAGCCTATCGATTTGGGGCTTTTCAGTTGTTGTCGCAAATTGCCCTTTGGAAAGAATTACCAAAAGAAGTTGCTCCTGCTCAAGTGCGTTCGGCATTATATACAATGATTCACAATCAATTGAATGTTTCAGGGACTTTTGATAAAAATGGTTGGCTACAAATTGGGCTATACGGACATCAACCTAATATTGGCGAAGGCTATATCTCTACAGGAAGTTTGTATTTGTGTGCTCAAGCTTTTTTAGTGCTGGGTTTGCCAGCTACGGATTCGTTTTGGAATGATGGCTACCAAGCTTGGACACAAAAGAAAATTTGGTCAGGACAGGAAATAGCAATTGACCATGCATCGAAATAATTAAACACCTAATCTAAATATATATTTATGAATTTTAAAAACTCATTTTTTATTCTAATGGCTGCTGTCTCTCTAGTACTTGTTAGTTGTAAAAGTACTGCTCTAAAACAAGGAGCCGCAATAAAGGAATCTAAAGCAGAAGTGATAGATATTATTGATAAAGTTAACAGTCGTTGGCAAGATACACATCCTGAATTGGGTAATGCATTTTGGAATGTTGCCGCTTATCATACTGGGAATATGGAAGCGTATAAAGTAACTAAAAACAAGAAATACCTTGATTATTCTATGGCTTGGGCTGATAAAAATCAGTGGATGGGAGCCAAATCGAATGCCAAATCAGAATGGAAATACAATTATGGAGAAATGGATAAGCATGTGTTGTTTGGTGACTGGCAGATTTGTTTTCAAACGTATATTGATTTGTACAATTTCACAGGAAAAAAAGATGCTCATAAAATAGCCCGTGCCCGTGAAGTAATGGAGTATGAAATGAGTACCGCAGCAAATGATTATTGGTGGTGGGTAGATGGTTTGTATATGGTAATGCCTGTAATGACTAAGTTGTATAAGATTACTGGGAACGAAATGTATTTAGAAAAGTTACATGCTTATTTAACACATGCAGATAGTATTATGTATGATGAAGAAGCAAAATTGTATTTCCGTGATGCAAAATATGTTTATCCTAAGCATAAAAGTGCTAACGGTAAAAAGGATTTTTGGGCTAGAGGCGATGGATGGATTTTTGCAGGCTATGCCAAAATCATTCAAGATTTGCCAAAGAATGCAAAACACAAACAAGAATACATCAAACGTTTTAAAAATATGGCCAAAGCTTTAGCTGCTGTTCAGCAAAAAGAAGGCTATTGGACTAGAAGTATCTTAGATCCAGAGCATGCGCCGGGTCCAGAAACCAGCGGAACGGCATTTTTTACATACGGATATTTATGGGGAATCAATAATGGAATTTTAGATAAAGCAAGCTATTTGCCTGTAGTTGAAAAATCATGGAATTACTTAACCCATTTTGCTCTTCAGGCTGATGGTACCGTAGGTTATGTTCAGCCTATAGGAGAAAAAGCCATTCCGGGACAAGTAGTCGATAAAAACTCTACTGCCGATTTTGGTGTAGGGGCTTTTTTATTGGCAGCATCAGAAATGTCTCGTTTTGTGAAATGATTTGATTAAAGTTTTAAGTTGCCTAAAATCGGTCTCGTTTCAATATGAAACGAGACCGATTTTTTTAACCTTTTTTTAATAAAATACAATTAGTGAATTATTTAAGGCTTCTGTTTGGTTTCTCAATTAATTGATTATTCTTTTATTGTTGTAAGATTAAAAAACATGCTTTTTATTGGTTAATATTAATTTACCCCTTTATAAATCTTATTCTTACCACGTTTAGAGAGCTTTGGTTGTGTTAGATTTGTGATATAAATTGTTTAAAGTATCATAAAAAAAGAAATTGGGATATGTATGTCTTTTTTTATAAGTGTTAAATAAACATTTATTGTTAACTAAACCAAAATCAATAAAATAACCAAATTCATGAAAAAAATTACAATTTCAATTGTGATTCTGTTGCTCTATGGATTCAATCTTAATGCGCAAATTAGCGCAAGTGCTAACTTAGTTGCACAACCAATTCCAGACAGAACAGTATCTTTTAGTGTTTCAGCTTCAGGAGATTATAAGCCTATTGAGTGGGGGTTAGACTTAGCTTGGCTTTCGGATGTAAATATTCGTAGAGGCATTGCTTTTATGGGAGCTGACCGGATAGATGTTGTAAGATCCTCATTTATGCCCACCAATCCATTATTAAATGGTACTCAATTACAAGGAGATGCACTTACAAATACTAATTTAAGAATCAATATTATAAAGCAGTATTTAGGTACAAACTCGAGAGTAGTACTTAATAGTGATCATCCAAAAGTTGATGCTTATTTTTATAGCAATGCGGTTAATTGGACAAAATTGATTGATATAACTACAAAGCTTCATCAAGATCAAGGACTTACCGTCACTTCCGTTTCTCCTTTTAATGAGCCTGATTATAGTGCTACGGGGCAAGGTACTGTCAACGATTTTTATAATATTGCTGGTGAGTTGAGGAAAAATTCTCGCTTTGATAACATTCGTATTTGTGGTGGTAATACCTTAAATAATGATCAGGCCTTGGTTTGGTACAATCAATTAAAGAGTAGATTGGATGAAGGGAATACCCATCAACTTGCAGGTAGTTTTGATAATTATGCTAATTTTTATCAAACGGTGCGAGCCAACAGTCATCACGCTACCAACGATGAATTACATAATGTTATGGAAGCAATGGTTGGTGTAGAATATGGATTGCAAACAGGGATTTGGTGGGGTACAGCAGAGCTTGCAAGAGGAGAGTTTGTTAAGGCTAGTGATGGTGTACGATTAGGTTATGCTGAACATCGACCTAATTGGACTGCAGCTTCAGTTTATAGAAACCTTGATGGTAAAGTGCAACTTTTTGGTGGTACATCAGAACGGCAAGCAACTACGACAACGTATCGATTTGTTTCAAAAGAAAGAGACGTGTATTATGATGGTTATGGACCACAACGCGAATATACTATGGTATTACCTGGTGGTACCGGCTATCAACAAGGACAAACTAATGCCGAGCAAATGGTAAAAGTGAGTTGGGGAGATGATATTCAACCAGCAATCAACGGTCGTTACGTATTGGTAAACCGTAACAGCGGTAAAGTGATGGAAGTGGCGGGTGGTTCTATAGATAGAGGGGCCAATGTTCAACAAGGTACATATTCAGGTGCCACTTATCAACAATGGGATGTAACTCCTGTTGACTCAAGAGTGGGCGGTGATTTTAGCTATTTCACCCTTTCTTCGGCATACAGTGGGAAATCACCGGATATTATTAATTTTTCATTGGATAATGGTGGCAATATTATAGTATGGGATAATGTTAAAAGTAGCAACCAACAATGGTTCTTTGATTATGCCGAAGATGGCTGGTTTTATATTCGCAGCCGCCACAGTGCAAAATGCCTGGATGTAGATAATGCCAGTATTGCTGACGGAGGAAACATTCAACAATGGGAAAAAAATGGAGGATCCAATCAACAATGGCGTTTGTTGCCTGTAGGAGCGCCTATTGAATTTGTTTCCCCAAGTGCTCCCAGTAATCTGGTTGCTACGGCAAAAGCCGAATCTATCCGATTGGATTGGTCTGTAAGCCCGGAATCTGATGTAGCTGGATATACTGTTTTCCGTTCAGAATCAGCGGCAGGGCCTTACAATACAATAGCTCGTAACATAACATCTAATGCTTTCGTTGATAATACCGCCACCACTAGTGGATCTTATTTTTATAAAATTAAAGCGGTGGACAAATCCTTGAATCGCTCCGGTTACTCAAACGGAGTTAGCGCAACTACCTCTGGCAGCAATGACCTTGTAGCTCAGTTGCAATTTGAAGGAAATACCCTTGATCAATCTGTTAACCTGAATCACAGTGCTGCATTAGGAGGAACTACATTCGTTAATGGTGTAAGTAACAATTCCAAAGCAATAGCATTAAACGGTACAAATGCCTTCGTACAAATGCCTTCGACTTTGGTAAATCAGCAAGAGATTACAGTTGCAACTTGGGTTAACTGGCAAGGAGGAGCTAATTGGCAGCGAATCTTCGATTTTGGAAACGGTGAGACAGAGTATATGTTTTTAACACCTAAATCAGGAACGAATCAACTGTATTTTGGTATTAAAAATGGTAGTGCAGAGCAAGGTTTGAATGCACCGTCACTACCTACAGGCAAATGGTCACATGTTGCGGTAACACTAGGAGCAACTGGCGCGCGAATGTATATAAATGGTAAGCTAGTGTCTGAATCACAAACGGTCACCATTAAGCCATTGGATTTTAAACCTGTATTGAATTACATTGGTCGTAGTCAATACACTGATCCATTATTCAATGGTAGTATAGATGATTTCAGAGTCTATAATTACGCATTGTCTGCCAACGAAATTGCTCAGATTTCAAATGTTGCCCCAATAGCAGTAACTGAACAAATTATTGTTAAGGAAAAAGGTGGTACATCGAATACTTTAGTAGGTGATGCAACCAATGTACTGGCTAATGATACAGATGTAAATAATGATGTATTGACAGCTATTTTAGTGTCAAATGTGACTAATGGTACATTGATATTGAATAGTAATGGAACTTTTAGTTACACTCATAATGGTTCTGAAACGACATCAGATAGTTTTACTTATAAAGCTAATGATGGAACTATTGATGGCAATACGGTTACAGTCAATATAATTATTACTCCGTTTAATCTTCCATACAATAATTTCTCAATTGAAACTAAATCAGAAACCTGTGCGAATAAAAACAATGGGGAAATTATTATTAACGCTAAAGAGACCTATAATTATACCGCTACTATAAATAATGTAAACTATAATTTTGTAAATAATAGTTTAAGCATTCCTAATTTGGCTCCTGGGACTTATGCTGTTTGCATTGGTGTTTCAGGAAAAGTATTTCAACAATGTTATACCGTTACAATAGCCAAAGGTGGAACTATAACGGCTAAATCAACAACTGTTTCTTCTAACAAAGTTGCTGTTGAAATAACTGAAGGAACTGCTCCGTTTGAAATTCTTATTAATGGTACATCGCAATTTGAAACAAGTGATGTAAGCTTTTTAATAGATGTACAAAAAGGGGATTTACTTGAAGTAAAAACGGCAAAGCCTTGTGAGGGTATTTATGCAAAAAGTATCGAAAGAGAATTGGAAGGGGGAATTGGGATTGTAAGTTATCCAAATCCAACTGCTGGAATGTTTGAAATCACTATACCTGATTCAAGGAAAGAGGTATATGTCGAAATATATTCTTTGAGAGGACAGTTAATTTCAAAAGGGAATTATGCAGTTTTTGATAATAAAGTACAGCTAAATGTGCAAAAAGAAGCAGAAGGAGTCTATATAGCAAAAGTATATTTAGATCCAGTTGTAAGTCTAACTATAATTAAAAAACAATGATGAAAAATATTTTATATAAAACCAGTCTTGCTTTATGTACTTTATTAATTTCTTGCAGTGGCGGTGGGGATGGAGATGCTACACCAGAATCTAAAAATACAGCACCAAGTGTCCCTGTGTTGAGTTTTCCAACCAACAATAATTTATGTATTGATAATTCGGTTAGTTTTCAGTGGAATGTCTCAACTGATAATGAAAAAAATCCGATTGTTTATCAAATCCAAGTAGCTAAAGATAATCAGTTTACTCAAATCGTTAAAACAGCTGAGGTTTCATCAAATGACACTACTATCGGATTAGATAAAGGGAAAGCGTATTATTGGAGGGTAAAAGCTACCGACAGTAAAAACAGTTCAAGTAATTATTCTACAACATATAGTTTATATACGGAAGGTGTAGCGTTGTCCAATCATTTACCTTTTTTACCTCAATTAGTCTCCCCTGATTTAAGTGCAACCATTCTTTCTACATTGGTAACATTGAAATGGACGGCAAGTGATACTGATACTGCTGATTTACTTTCGTATGATGTTTATTTAGATGTGAATAATCCACCTACATTAAAAGTAGGAAGTTCAATTGCTACAACTGCTTTGGACATAAATTCTTTGCAAACCTCAAAGATATATTATTGGAAAGTGGTTGTGAAAGATAACAAAGGCGGTGAAACTATTGGTCAGATTTGGAGCTTTAAGTCTAATTAGGATTCAAATGGTTTTTTAATTTAGAAAATATATGTAGTTATTGGTACCAACGTATTGTGTGTTAAATACTTTACAATAAATATCTAAACGGGATTATTGTTTCAAATGGTACTAAGATTTATAGTATGAATAAGCGTAATAATTATTGGCCTATACCGAACAGTGCTATTACGGAAAATATTAGATTTCATTTAAGTCAGAACTTTGGCTATGATGCTAATGTTAAGGTTTGGGATAAATGGCAAGATGCTGTTGCAGATGAAACTAAGATTGAATAATCTATTTTTGATTTAGTTTAATAGAGAAGCGGGGTGTAAATTAATTTTATATCTCGTTTTTTAATTAAATGAAACGAACCAATGTGAAAGGAATAATTCAAATATAAAAGTTTTTTTTATTGCAGGTATCTGTGATTTATAGTTTCGTTGAATTATTTTTAAATAAGTCGCTTAAATATGGTTGTATTTCAAAGATGAAGTAGTTTTTTTTTTAACTTATATTTATGAATAAAGAAGTTTATTAGTTGCTTTGGTGTTTGATTTAATTTCTCAAACAATTAAATATTGTATAATTTTACTCATGTTTTTTTATCATAGGTGTAAAAATAAATTGATTATTGTCTAATAATTCTAATTTACCCCCCTTTTTATGTTAAAACACCCCTCTTTTAACTAGAGTGCTTGTGTTAGATTTGTAATGTGAATTATATGTTAATACTGTTGGAATTCATCTGATAGAACATTGAAATAGCTTGAAATGATTTTAAGCTATAATGGGATGTTTTTTTGGATGGATTAAAAGGAGTTGTGAAAAAAATATTTATAGAATCGCTCGCCTTTTTTTGTAAGTGTTGAATAAACATTTATTTCAAAATTGATTAAAATAATTTTCACGTAAACAGAAATAATAACTAACCTAACCTAATTTTAAATATATGAATATATGAATATATGAAATAGCCTTTTAAAAACTCTAAAGTTTTATCTACGAATAGTATAATAGTAGATGATAATAATTTAACTAACCATTAAAAATTAAAACCACACATGACAAACTTTATTAAAATAAAGAAAAAGACTCATAGCGTTTTAGAATTTGATTTAAAGATGAAACTTACCACAATGTTGATATTGGTTTCGTTGTCTCAAATTCAAGCACATGTATTGAATGTTACCAGTGTAACAAAACAAAAAATAGAACAACAACAAAGAACTATTAGTGGACAAGTTACTGATGAGAATGGAATGCCACTTCCTGGAGCAACGGTTTTTGTTAAAGGAACTAAAAATTCAGTCATGACTGATTTTGACGGAAAATTCTCTTTGAAAATTAACGAAGGAGACAAGATATTAGTAGTGTCTTTTGTGGGTTATGAGCCTACAGATGTTTCAATTCAAAACAAATCAGTTTTTGAAATTAGTGTAAAACCAAGTTCAGAAGGATTAAAAGAAGTAGTAGTGGTAGGTTTTGGAACTCAGAAAAAGGAAAGTATGGTGAGCTCTATTACAACTATTAATCCTAAAGAGTTAAAAGGACCTACTAGTAACTTAACGACTATGCTAGCGGGTAGAGTTGCTGGTATGATTGCTTATCAAAGAAGCGGGGAACCAGGCCAAGATAATGCTAATTTCTTTATTCGTGGTTTGGGATCATTTGGTGCAGGAGCAGCAAATCCGTTAATATTAATTGATGGGATTGAATCCAGTACAACAGATATGGCAAGGTTACAAGCAGATGATATTAGTACTTTTTCGTTATTGAAAGATGCTGCTGCTTCCGCTGTTTATGGTGCTCGTGGTGCTAATGGTGTAGTATTGATCACCACCAAGATGGGTAAAGATGGGGTGACAAAATTTAATTTTAGAGCAGAAACAAGAATGTCTTCTAATTCTAGGAATTTTGATTTTGCGGATAACATTACTTATATGAAACTAGCTAATGAAGCTAGAAGGACAAGAAATCCTGCATTAGGAGATATCTATAATCAAAATAAAATTGATAGAACAGCTGCAGGTGATGATCCTTATTTATATCCAAGTAATAATTGGATAGACGAATTAATCAAGAAAAATACGGTTAATGAGGGTTATAATTTGAGTGTAAGTGGTGGTGGACAAAAAGCCAGATATTATGTTGCTGGTACTTACAATATTGATAATGGAGTTTTGAAAGTGGATGGATTGAATAATTTTAATTCTAATATTAAATTAAGAAATTATTCTTTGAGATCAAATGTCGATATGACATTGACACCAACTACAAAGGCAATTATCCGTCTATATGGTCAGTTTGATGATTATAATGGACCAATTGGAGGTGGGGCTCGAATTTTTAACTTAACGATGTGGTCTAATCCAGTTGCATTTGCTAAAGTATATCCTTCAAGTTATTTGCCATATATTGAGCACCCATTGTTTGGAGGTGCTTTGACAGGAGGTACTACTGGAAATATATTAATTAATCCATATGCTGAAATGGTTCGTGGATATCAAGTTTCTAAAGCATCAACCATCCAAACTCAGGTTGAATTGCAACAGGATTTTAAAGCAATAACACCAGGGCTTAGTGCACGTGCTATGGCTTATGTAAGAAGATATTCTTATTATGATGTTGCAAGGGGGTACAATCCATTTTATTATCAATCCTATATTAGTCCTGAAACAGGAGAACTTACATTAAAGGTTTTAAATGATGGTGGACCAGGTTCTGTTGGTGTAACAGGTTCAGAGTTTTTAGGATATGGAGAAGGTCTTAAGAATTTAGATTCTCGTATTTATCTTGAAACAGCTGTAAATTACAATCGAACATTTAATGAAAAGCACGCAGTATCAGGAATGTTGATTAACTTGTTGTCTAGTTATGAACAAGGAAATGCAGGTTCGGTAGCAAGTTCATTGGCATCTAGAAACCAAGGTCTGTCGGGTCGATTTACTTATGGGTATGATAATAGATACCTTGCTGAATTTAATTTTGGATATAATGGATCTGAACGTTTTGCTAAGGGGCATCGTTATGGGTTTTTCCCTTCTTTTGGTTTGGCTTATAATATTTCTAATGAGAAGTTTTGGGATCCAATAAAAGATGTAATTACAAACTTTAAAATACGTTCTACTTATGGTTTGTCTGGTAACGATAAAATTGGAAATACTGGTGACCGTTTCTTTTATTTATCAGATGTAAGAATTGGAGATGGAAATTATGGGGCTTCTTTTGGAGAACAATTCGGTTATTCTCAACCAGGTGTTTATGTAGGGCGTTATGCAAATAATAATATTGGATGGGAAGAATCAAAACAAATCAATTTAGGGTTAGATGTAGAATTGTATAAATCTTTAAATTTTACAGTTGATATTTATAAACAAAACCGTTCTAGTATTCTTCAAACAAGGTCTTTCATCGGTGCAACAATGGGATTAACTTCAGTACCTGCGGCTAATTTTGGAGAACTTGAAAGTAAAGGTTTAGATCTATCTATTACTTATAATAAACAATTAAATAACGATTGGTACACGCAGTTAAGGGGGAATTTGACTTATGCTACTAATAAAGTTTTGGTGTATGATGAAATAAATTATCCGCAAAGTATGGCCTATCGTTCAAGAATTGGTCAGAGTGCTAATCAAACTTATGGTTTTATTGCTGAACGCTTGTTTGTTGATCAAAATGAAGTAGACAATTCACCAGTACAATTTGGAGGATCAGCAGGTGGTAAGAGTTATTCAGGTGGAGATATTAAATATCGTGATGTTAATGGAGATGGTCAAATTACAGATAGTGATATGGTTCCTCTAGGATATCCTACAGCACCTGAAATTGTATATGGTTTTGGAGGAACAGTGGGGTACAAAAAATTTGATTTTAGTGTTTTCTTTCAAGGAGTTGCTCGTTCAACCTTTTTTATTAATCCAGAGAATATTTCTCCTTTTGTGTTAAATGGTTCCGCTCAAAATAATTTATTGAATGTTGTCGCACAAGACCACTGGTCAGAAGCCAATAGAGATTTATATGCTTTTTGGCCAAGATTGAGTGAAAAATTTGTGGATAATAATAATAAAGTTTCTACTTGGTGGCAGAGAGATGGTGCCTTCATAAGATTTAAATCTATCGAAGTGGGATACAATGCTCCGGATAAGTTTATTTCTAAAATTGGCATAAAGGGTTTAAGAATCTATCTTAGTGGTAATAATATTGCAGTTTGGAGTAAGTTTAAATTATGGGATCCTGAAATGGGAGGAAATGGTTTAGGATACCCAATCCAATCCGTTTACAATATGGGATTAAAAGTTGATTTTTAAAAAAAATAGAAAGTATGAAAACTAAAAATAGAATTATAGAAAACATGAACTTACAAAAATTTCGAAAAGCTTTTGGTAGATCATTGTTCGTACTTTGTTTATTAGCCTTACAATCATGTGAAAATAGTTTTTTGGATGTAGTTCCAGATAACGTAACTACATTAGATTATGCTTTTAAATTAAGAAATGAAGCCCAAAAATATTTGTTTACTTGTTATTCTTATATTCCTAAAAATGGTGATGGAGTATATAATATAGGGATGTTGGCAGGGGATGAAACATGGGTAGCGCCTAATCGTGCGGCTGTTACCAGTTATGCCTTTAATATCGCGACTGGTACACAAAGAAGAGCAGATCCTTATATGAATGCTTGGGAAGGACGTTATCAAGCTGCTGGCCCAGCAGATCGTTATCCAATTTTTGATGGAATTAGACATTGTAATGTTTTTCTTGAAAATGTGGAGGACAGAACTAAAGTAGCTGATCTTACAGAATCAGAACGCTTAAGATGGATCGCAGAGGCTAAGTTTTTGAAAGCATATTATCATTATTATTTGATGCGTATGTATGGACCAATTCCTGTTGTTCGTGTTAATGTTCCGATTGATGCTCCTGAAGATCAAATTCAGGTAGCTAGAGAACCTATTGACGAAACTGTTGATTATTTAGTAACTTTGTTAGACGAAGCATCAATAGGATTGCCTCCAAAAATTGCAGATACACAAAATGAATTAGGTAGAATTACAAAGCCTATAGCATTAGGTATTAAAGCAGAATTATTGCTTATGGCTGCAAGTCCATTGTTTAATGGTAACCCAGATATGGTTGGATTTAATACTAAAGAAGGTAAACCTTTCTTTAATCCAGTATATGATGCGACTAAATGGAAGAGAGCTGCTGATGCAGCTAAAGAAGCGATTGATGCTGCTGTGGCTAACGGGAATAAAATATTCTATAAAAATGATGTAGCATTTACGATTTCTCAAACTACAAAAACCAAGTTGAATATTACACAAGCAGTAACAGAACGTTGGAATGATGAGATTATTTGGTCAAATCCTAATAGTCGTACGTATGAATTGCAACGCCTTTGTATGATGCCTTTAGATGCAACAGTTAAACATACTCAAGCTAGAAAAATATTTTCTCCAACTATAGAATCAGCAATGAATTTCTATACTAAAAATGGGGTGCCTATTGAAGAAGATAAAACATTGACTTTTGGTGATATTACCGAGTTGAAAGAAGCTACTGCTGCTGATAAATTAGATATTAAAGAAGGTTACCGTACTTCAATTATAAACTTTAATCGTGAGCCACGTTTTTATGCTGATTTAGGTTTTGACGGTTCTATCTTCTATAAGTACGATAGTGGTTCTGATGAAACTAAATATTATATAAGAGCCAAATACCAAGATTACGCTGGTAGTGCTGATGCTTTTGATTTTAATGTAACAGGGTATTATATTAAAAAATTAGTGAACTGGGAACAACATTTTGGTGGAGGAACATTATATAAAGAATATGCTTGGCCTGAATTGCGTTTAGCCGATTTGTATTTGATGTATGCTGAAGCTTTAAATGAAGTTGATGGAAGATCTACAGCAGAAGTGTTGCAATATGTAGATGCTATTCGAACACGTGCCGGTTTAAAAGGTGTTGTTGAGTCTTGGACTAATTTTTCCAATACTCCTAATAAATATACTACACCAGCCGGTTTACGAGAGATTATTCATAGAGAGCGCAGTATTGAAATGGCTTTTGAAGGAAAAAATTATTGGGATATTCGACGTTGGAAAAAAGCAACCGAAGAGTTTAATGAGCCTATAAAAGGTTGGAATGTTTTTGGATCATCTGAAGCTAATTATTATCAAGTAAGAACTTTAGATCAACAGCATTTTGTATCTCCTAGAGATTATTTCTGGCCTATTGACGAAACAACACTTATTCAAAATCCGAACCTGATTCAAAATCCAGGTTGGTAATAATAAAAACAAAAATTATGAAACGAATTATAATCTTATCTATAAGGATGTTTATGCTGACTCTAATTGCAAGTTTTGTCGCTTGTAATGAGGATCAGGGACCTCAGCCCTTGGAGCAAAATTCTAATGCTCCAGCAGAAGTAACAAATGTGACAGTAGTTAATTTACCAGGTAAAGCAAAACTTACTTATACATTACCATCTGATGATGATTTATTGTATGTTGTTGCCCGTTATAAGTTAGAGAATGGAACTCCAATGGAAGTGAAGTCTTCTTATTATTCTAACACTATGCTTTTAGAAGGTTTTACGGGGCAATCTACTAATGAAGTCAAAGTATATGCTGTTAATAGAAGCGAGACAGAATCTAAACCTGTTACCGTAACAGTAGCGCCATTAAAAGCACCAATTTTTGATATTTTTGAGTCTCTTACTACTCAAGCTGATTTTGGAGGGATTCGTATAACGGCACATAATCCTACTAAATCAGAAATTGGTATCCTAGTAATGCAAAAAAACATTCAAGGTGATTGGGTACCTCTTAGTACGAGTATTTATACTTCAGTAGATGAAATAGCGAGAAGTTTAAGAGGCTTCGAAGCTGTGCCACAAAATTTCGCAGTAGTTGTAAGAGATCGTTGGTTGAATTATACCGATACGTTAGAAGTAGCAATTACGCCATTATTTGAGCAATTGATGCCTAAATCGGGTTATGTAGGGGTTCATTTAGCTAATGATGCGAAAACAATAGACAATGCTTATCCAGTTTCTAATTTATTTGATGGCCAGTTTTTAGAATATTGGGGCTCTTATTTTACGGATAGAACTATTGATGTGGGTAATCATTTAGTGACTTGGGATATTGGTAAAAAAACTAAATTAAGTCGTTTAAAACTTTGGCAGTTTTCAGAACCTATTGGCGGACAAAGAATGTACTATTATTTAGGAGCTATGAAGAAATTCAGAATCTGGGGTAGTAATACTTTAAATGATGGTACACTTAATAGCAATTGGACCTTATTGGGTGAATACGAAATTAAGAAACCTTCAGGTCTTCCTTATGGTCAGGAAAACAATGATGATCTCATAGCAGCCAGAGATGGAGCAGATTATGAGATAGCATTAGACAAACCAGCTGTTCGTTATCTTAGAATCGAATGTCTTGAAAACTGGATTGGAGGAAAGTTTATGGCTGTTTCTGAGGTACATGTATATGGTAACCCTAACTTTTAAATTGAAATATTATGAGTTTTTTAAAATATAAATTAAATGTAGTCATCTTGTTAGGAATTATTTTAGGTATATTTTCTTGTACAAGTAGTGACGAGTATTTGAAATTTGTTAAAGATGGAGCAATTTCATATACAGGTAAAATTGATTCCTTGAAGTTTTTTCCAGGAAGAAATAGAGCAAAGATTGAGGGACTTATTATCTCCGATCCTAAGGTTAATCAATTGAGAGTATATTGGAACTCTAAAAAGGATTCTGCTGTAATACCTATCAATAGGACTTCTGGAGTGGATGTGGTTTCTACAGTAATAGAAAATCTTCCTGAAAACATCTATAATTTTGAAATAAAGACTTTTGATGCTAAAGGAAATAGTTCTATTTCTCAAAATGTCACAGCTCAAACTTATGGAGCACGTTACCAAGCAAGTTTAACCAATAGAAAGATTATTGCTAGCACTTTGTCTATTAAAAAATCTCTTACAATTGATTTTGCAACTATGGACCTAACTTCTGGTGCTTATACTACTGAAATTATATACACAGATAATTCTAATGTAGAACATACAATAAATGTTCCTGTTAAGGATAGTAAGGTTGTTATTCCAAATTTTAAAGAAGGAAGTAAGTTTAAACACCGTTCTTTATTTTTGCCAACTATGACATGTATTGATATTTTTTATACAGATTATGTTGACGTTGGGCCAATTATTTATCAAGGATGTAATTTCTATGCCCCTACGCAATCAGGGACAAATATAGTTGCTAACCCAACATTTGCAGGAATATTTGCTCAGGCTACGGGTTGGACTAGAGAGTGGACTAATTTTGATCCAAAATCTACTGAGAACTTTTGCGTTGATAATACAGACGATACAAGTGGAAGTGTGTACTTAAAAGGTAGTTGCTATCCTAATGGAGGTGTTTTGAAATATACTTCAGGTGTCGCTATCATACCTAACCACAGGTATCAAATTAAAGCAATGATTAAAAACCCAACAGCTGGAGATGGTGCTTTTAATTTTGTATTGCCTAACTCGGTATGGAAAAATGTTGATAACGATAATAGTGGTAATAGCCAATATCTTGTAAGTATTCCAAATAGTACAGGTTGGGTTCAATTTAGCAAAATAATTACTGCTGGTGCAGGTGCTAGTGGGACATTACAATTTCTTTTCATGTCTTGTGATGGTTTTGTAAACTCTACTATTTCTGATTTAATTTATTTGGATAATTTTGAAATATACGATTTAGGTTTATAATTAAATTGTAAACAATAGAGGTTTAATTATAGAATCTAAATATCAGTATGGGAATTAACAAAACCCAATCCGATACTGCTAATTTTATGTAATATCATTTCATTTGAATTAGTTGGTTAATAAATAATCTTTTTTTGTAAGAGAGGCTGTTCGAAAAATTACTTTTTGGACAGCCTTTTTTATATAAAATGATTTGTGATTCTATTCTTATGTAGAAAAAAATCAGAGAGGTTATTCAATCTGTTTTGATTTATAATAAAAGTGTTTTTTTATCATACTTATTTTATGTAATGTAAAAAAAATAGCTTTATTTTTTTAATTAAATACTAATAAGACCCTTTTAATATATTGTAATAACCCCCTTTTTGCTTAAAGTGATACGTTAGATTTGTATTGAATTAGTCCTCAATCAGTAGTTTTTTTATTGATAGTTGACATATTCTGTTCTGATGAAATTCTTAAGTACTTAGGAGTACTATGTTTTTAAAATTATTAATCTAATTTTGTATGAAGAAAAAATACTTTTTTCTATTATTAATGTTTACAATTTTTGTATTTCAAATACATGCACAGATTCCAAACCTACCTATTAAAGCAGGTCTTGCTGCAACATTGAGCAGTTCTAAAACTTTTAGTAATGGTTCGAATTTAGACGTATTAACATTTCCATTGTCTAATCAAAATGAATTTACGTTAGAGTTAAAAGCAAAAATAAATGCAGCTCAGGGTAGAGGGTTGGATGTCGAATTTCAAAATTCTTTTGGACTTGGATTAAGAACTTCTTTAGATAAAACTAGTTTTAAGAATTCATCCTCTTTAACAGCTTTTGAAAATTTAAGTACTTCGGTTGATAATGCTCAAGAACAAACGTATAGATATGCTGTGAAAGATGGTTTTGTAAATGTTTATCAAGATGGTCATTATTTAGCAACAAAGAGTTTAGTTTCTCTAAATGATAATGCGCTAAATAATACTATTGTTTACGGAAACGATAATTTTTTGGGTAATTGGGCTGGAACTATAGGAAATAATTCTGGGAAACCTAATGATTATGGTTGGTCTAACACTTCCACAAGTATTCCTTGGAATACTGCAAATTCTAACGGCGGAGTAAGATATTTGGACGTGACTTCAGGGCATACTTTTGAGTCGGATGGTGCTACTTATAATGGAAGAATTATGTATATCCGTTGGGATAATGGTGCTTATTCTTCATCAATATATAGTTATCCAATTCAATTGGAATCTGGAAATCAATACGATTTTTCGTGGATTTATGAATTTGTATCAAATGCTTCTCCTGGTGTTAAAATGAATGTTGCAATCTCATCAGCTCCTGATGGTTCGGGTGTTATAGCTTCTAAAACTTTTGAGACTGGAAATGCAAATAAGTTGCGAAAAGGAAATTTATCTTTTGTAGCTCAAACTCAAGGTACTTATTACTTAACCATTACTGGTGATTCAGCTCTTTTTGGTATTGGAGAATTAAAATTAAAATCATCTAATTTAATTAATACTTGGGATGGTTTTGAAAATGCTAATTCAGGAACTCCAGCAGCTTATGGTTGGGCAAATACATATAATTCATTGCCTTGGTCTGCCTTAAATGCAACTTCAGGTGTACACTATATGAATGTTACTTCAGGGCATACCTATGAATCCGATGGTTCTAATTTTAATGGACGCTTGTTGTATTTAGATTGGAATAATTTGGCTTATGAGACTTCTACTTATTCATTTCCTGTAACACTTAAAGGGAATATTAATTATAATTTTTCTTGGATTTATGAATTATTAGCAGGTACCTCTGGCGCTGCTATGACAGTTGGAGTTTCCGCTAATCCGAATGGGACATCACCAATAGCGACTAAATCATTTACAACTGCTGATATAAATAAGCTAAGAAAAGGTGAATTTTTATTTAAACCTGATAGTGATGGAACTTATTACATCACTCTGACAGGAAATGCAGCATCATTTGCTATTGGTAAATTAGAGGTAAAAGAAGCAATAACGGCTCAAATAACTGTTGGGAAGAATTATGCTGATGGTGCTGTTGATATGGTCGTTAATTCGGTTACTTTTGAAGATAAAGCGTATGCACCGGAGAAAATTGTTGCTCCTTCCACCTTAACTTTAGAAATTGTAGATAATAAAAGTTTTAGTGCTATAGCAAAATCTAAAGTAGTTTTAAATGCATCGGCTTCTTTGCATCTAAAAAATGGATATAGTCCATTAATTAATTCAACAGTAGATTTAAATTCAACAGATGCTCGCATATATTTTGAAAATATAAATCCATCTGATGTTGTAAATTCATATCTAAAATATATATCAGTAAAAGGTTCTCTTGCAGCTAATTCAGTTAATGTAGACGTTTCAAGAAGCGGATCAGGCACTATTGTGGCTCCTTATTCTGTTGATTATATGCCATTAGAGATTTTTACTGAAGAAAATTTTGGAGGAACTTCTAAGCAATATGCAACAGTTACTCCACAATATGATTTAGGTTCGTTTGATAATACAATTAAGTCTTTTAAATTAAAAAAGGGCTATATGGTGACCTTTGCTTCTAATGGTGATGGGACAGGATATAGTAGGGTTTATGTAGCAGAAGATCAGGATTTAGAAGTTTCGGTTATGCCTCCTTATTTAAATGGAACGATTTCGTTTATCAGGACAATGAAATGGCATGAAGTGGCTAAAAAAGGATTTGCAAGTGGCAGTAATGAGGCTCATGATGCATTAAATGTCTCTTGGTTTTATAATTGGAATTCAGGACTTAGCTCTACTCCTAATAAAGAATATGTACCTATAAGACAAACTCAATATTGGCCAGGATTTGAAGCGGCATATACTAAAGAAGGATATACTCATTTTTTAGGATTTAATGAACCAGATCGTCCTGACCAAGCAAATTTAGCCGTTCAACCTGCAATTGATACTTGGCCAGGTCTTTTAAAATCGGGTTTAAGATTAGGTTCTCCTGCTACATCTGATCCGTTTAATCCTTGGATGGGTGATTTTATGGCTAAAGCAGAGGCTAAGAATTATAGAATTGATTATGTAGCACTTCATTGTTATTGGTACAAATCGGCAGCACAATGGCAAGCTGATTTGCTGAATATATACAATAGATATCATAGACCTATTTGGATTACAGAATGGAATATTGGAGCAAACTGGACAGGAAATAGTTTTCCAGATGGACCAACTTTACTTACCGATGCGAACGCAACGAAGCATAAAAATGACTTAATAGCAGTGTTGAATGTGTTGGAAACCTCTGATTATGTTGAACGTTATTCTATTTACAATTGGGTTGAAGATGCTAGAGCCATGTATGTTACCATAAATGATGCTTTCAAATCAAGAAATACCAATTGGGCAAATTATCAGTGGCTTAAAACAGCAACAATAATTTCAGGCTCGGTTGCTAGTGGCAGTTATGATGTTTTAACTCCTGCAGGTGAATATTATGCTAAGAATGCTTCGGCAAAAGCTTATAATCCTACTAAAGTATATGTCCCTACATGGACACCTACAGCTGAAACTTTGAGCTATGAACTAACTTCTGATTATAAAAATATTACAATCAAATGGCCTGGTGTTAATCAAGATTTGGTCAATAAATATGTTCTCGAAAGAAGATTAGAAGGAGAAACAATTTTTTCTGTTTTTTATGAGTCTACACAATATTCAGTAATTAAAACTAATGATGTTGTTCACTCAAAAGCTGAATATAGAATTAAAGTAATAGGTAAGGACGATGTAGCTTCGGCTTATTCTCCAATAATTACTTTTGTACAAGCTATTATTCCAGTATCACCCAGTGATTTAAAAGCTGAAGCAATTTCTACTACTTTAATGAATTTGACTTGGTCAGCTGTTGATAAAGCGGAAGCTTATAATGTAAAAAGAGCTAATAGTGTTGATGGTATTTATGAAATTATAGCACAGAATTTAACTGGAACTAGTTTTCAAGATTCAGGTTTAACAAAGAATACTTCCTATTTTTATAAAGTATCAGCAGTGAATTCAGGTGGAGAAAGCCCTAATTCAGCAATTGTAACTGCTAAAACTTTAGATATAATTGTTCCTGTAAAAACGGCAAATCTTATATTGGCTTCAGGAGATACACAAGTAAAATTAAGATGGGATGGCATGTATGATGTCAAGTTTTATGTAAAACGCTCCACATCTGAGTCCGGACCTTATACAACAATTGCTACAACACAATCTAATAATTATACTGATGGTACAGTTGCTAACGGAACAACGTATTATTATAAAGTTGCTGCTTTTAATACTGCGGGTGAAGGAGTAGATGCTAACGTGTCAATTGCTAAGCCAAATTCAGGACAACATAGCTATTATGATTTCAATGAAAATGCACTTCAAAGTCCACTAGATCAATGGGGATTTCATTCGACAATATTAAATGAAAATGCTTCTTTAAAAACAGGGAAGTATGGAAATGGTTTGTATTTAGATGGTTTAAATAATTCACATCTTAATATTGAAGCAGGTAATATTAAAGATTTAACCAATTTTACTATAAGTACATGGTTTAAACTGGATGAGAATTCTAATTGGTCTCGAATTTTTGATTTTGGTTCAGGTTCCAATACTTATATGTTTTTAACAAATAGAAATGGAGCTAATGGTACTGTTCGTTTTGCATTTAAAAACGGAGGTGACGAACAGCAAATAAATACTCCGGTTGTTGCTCAAACAGCGGTTTGGACTCATGTTGCAATTACATTAAACGGTTCTGTTGGTATTCTTTATATAAATGGTGTAGAAGCTGGACGTAATGACACCATGACTATAAATCCTTCAATGTTAGGTGTGACGACACAAAATTATATTGGAAAATCTCAATTTAGTGATCCTTATTTAAAAGGAACTATCGATGATTTTAGAATATATAGCCGCGCTTTAAATGCATCTGAAATAACAGCATTAGTAAATACTGTTCCAGCTGTTTTAGATGATGATAATGATGGGATTGTTAATAGTATTGATTTATGTCCTAACACTCCAACTGGTGAAACAGTAGATGCTAATGGTTGTTCAAGCTCTCAAAAAGATACAGATAAAGATGGTGTTAAGGATAATGTAGATCAATGTCAAAATACTCCACTAGGACAAGTTGTAAATGCTAATGGCTGTTCAAGCAGTCAACTAGATGACGATAAAGATGGCGTGCCTAATAGTCTCGATTTATGTCCAAATAGTTTGAGTGGTGAATTAGTAAACGCAAATGGATGTTTCACATTACCAGAAGATAATTTTACAATTACTCAAGTAGGGGAAACATGTCCAAATAAAAATAATGGTCAGTTAGTAGTAGTTGCTAAAGCTTCATATAGTTATGTAGCTACAATTAATAACGTTGTTAAAAATTTCACGAATAATAGTTTAACTATTTCTGATTTAGCTCCAGGTGTTTATCCTGTTTGTATTACTATTCAAGGAAAAACTTTTGAACAATGTTATTCTATTGAAATTCCTAAAAGTAATTCAATAACTGGTAAAACGGTGACCACCTCGGATAAAGTATTAGTCGAAGTTCAATCAGGAACAGCACCTTATCAAGTTGTAGTTAATGGAGTTGTACAATTTGAAACTAACAAAACAAATTTTGATGTAAAAGTAGCTTCAGGTGACTTGTTAGAGGTGAAAACAGCCAAAGATTGTGAAGGAGTATTAGCCAAAACAATTACACTTTTTGATATTGTAAAAGTTTTTCCAAATCCAACTACGGGTCAGTTTGACGTTTATTTGCCTACAAATGATACGACTGTTACTATAGGAATTTATACGGCTGATGCTAAGTTAATTTCTATATCGAATTATCATATCGAAAATGGTAAAGTTCGCTTGAATTTAGAGAATCAACCGTCAGGAATCTATTTTGTTAAAATACAATCTAATCCAGAGGAAACGATTCAAATTATTAAAAAATAAAAATATTAAGATGAAAAATATAGGTCTATTTATATTAAGTTTAGTTGTTTTTTCTTCTTGTAGTAGTGGTGGCGATGAAGGATCGAATGATCCTTCACCAAAACCAGTAGAAAATACAAGTCCAACCATTCCGGGTTTAAGTTATCCGACAAATAATATTGTTTGTATTAACAATACAATTAATTTTCAATGGAATGCTGCAATAGATACACAAAATGATGCTATTACGTATCAATTGCAAATTGCCACAGATAATGCATTTACACAAAATTTAAATTCTTCAGTTGTTACAGTATTAAGTAAACAAATTGCCTTAATTAAAGGCAAATCATATTATTGGAGAGTTAAAGCAATTGACGCTAAAAATGCTTCTAGCAATTATTCCGCAACGTATAACTTTTATACCGAAGGTGAAGGTGTTATAAATCATGTCCCATTTGCACCAGTTTTAGTTACTCCAGCATTAAATTCTGTTCAAACAAATACAACAGTGAATTTGAGTTGGACGGCCGTTGATGCTGATGTAAATGATGTTTTAACTTATGATGTTTATTTTGGCACATCAAACTCACTAACTAATAAAGTAGCAACTGCTATAACAGCAAAAACTTTCTCAGTAAATACAACAACAGCAACTAATTATTACTGGAAAGTAGTAGTTAATGATGGTAAAGGAGGCACTACAGTTGGTCAAATTTGGAATTTTAAAACTAATTAAAACTAGAATCGATTTTCTTCTAGATAGGAGTAACTATTTGTTGAGAATTTGATAGAAAATACATTTAACATGAAGTTCATCACTCTTAAAATTTTGACTTTAGTAGTTGCATTAGTACTATTATCTGGTTTTGTTTCCAAAAGCCAAAAAATCCCTAGTTATAAGGGATATAAGTTAGTTTGGAGTGATGAATTCAACACTGATGGTGCTCCAGATGAAAAGAATTGGAATTACGAAACAGCTTTCATGAGAAATTTAGAAGATCAATGGTATCAAAAGGAAAATGCGTATTGTAAAAATGGTTTTTTAATTATTGAAGCCAAGAAAGAAAATAGAGTAAATCCAAATTTTGTATCTAAAACTCATCGGGATTGGACTAAAAAAAGAGATTCAATCAAAGTATCTTCTTCCTGTTTAATTACCCAAGGGAAGCATTCTTGGCAATACGGTCGATTTGAAATTCGAGCAAAAATTCCAGTTAGAAAAGGAATGTGGCCAGCCTTTTGGACTTTGGGAGTACAAGGAAATTGGCCTGCTAATGGAGAGATCGATATTATGGAGTATTATAGGGGGAAACTATTAGCTAATGTGGCTTGGCAATCTAAGAAGTTAGATACAGCTTGGGATAGTCAGTCATTTTTGTTGAGTCATTTTAAAGATGATACTTGGGCAGATAAATTTCATGTTTGGAGAATGGATTGGGATGCTCATTCGATTAAGTTGTATGTAGATGATGAATTGCTAAATGAGACCGATTTGAAAGAAACAATAAATAATGTGAATCAAAAGATACTTCAATTTCAACAACCCCATTATTTATTGATAAATCTTGCAGTAGGAGGAATTAACGGAGGCGATTTTACTGATGCTAGTTTCCCTTCAAAATACATTATAGATTATGTTAGAGTATATCAAAAAAGTAGCTAAATGAAATTAATATATTCGGTAATTTTTAGTTTTCTATGTTCTTACGTTTTTAGTCAGAACAATTCTTTCATTCCCGGAAAACAATGGAAAGACACTAATGGAGTACATATTAATGCTCACGGTGGTGGTGTTACTTTTGTTGATGGGGTTTATTATTGGTATGGAGAGTATAAAACTGCTGGTCGTGGCGGGAATACATCTTTGCAAGGTGTTAGTTGTTATTCGTCCAAAGATTTATACAATTGGACTAACGAAGGAATTGTTTTAAAGGTTGAAAATAGTCTTAATTCGGAGATCACAAAAGGATGTATTATAGAACGTCCCAAAGTAATTTTTAATAAAAAGACGGGTAAATATGTAATGTGGTTTCATTTGGAATTAAAAGGTCAGGGTTACGATGCCGCCAGAGCAGCGGTTGCTGTAAGCGATAATCCAAGAGGACCTTTTAAATTTAAAAAATCATACCGACCGAATAAAGGAGTTTGGCCAATGAATTTTGATGATAAGTTGAAATTAGCATCCATTGGTGAGAATAGATTAAAATCCTGGACTCCGGAATGGTTAGAGGCAATTGAAAACGGAATGCTTGTTCGTCGGGATTTTGAAAAAGGGCAAATGTCCAGAGATATGAATGTGTATGTTGATGACAACGATAAAGCCTATTTGATACACGCTTCAGAAGATAATTTGACACTTCACATATCAGAACTTACGGATGATTATTTAGATTTTACAGAAAAATGGACCAGAGTGGCACCCGCAGGTCATAATGAAGCACCTGCCATTTTTAAAAAAGACGGTGTCTACTATATGATTACTTCTGGTTGTACCGGTTGGGATCCTAATGAGGCAAGATCGTTTCAGTCCAAATCAATTTGGGGACCATGGAAACCTCTCGGAAATCCATGTGTAGGGAAAGACGCTTCGCTTACATTTCATTCACAGAGTACTTGTGTTTTGTCAGTTCAAGGGAAAAAAGATCAATTTGTTTTTATGGCTGATCGATGGAAACCAGATAACCCGATTGACGGGAGCTATGTTTGGTTACTAATCGAAATGATTAACGGTAAGCCTATTTTGAAATGGCAAGACAAATGGAATTTAGAATTTTATAATAATTAACAAAAATAAAAGTATGAGAAAATGTTTTGATTTATTAGTGTTGTTACTTCTTGTTATTTCTTCCTGTTCTTCAGGAAATGCTTCTGATGACACAATTGTTCAAGAACCAGATAATGTTGGTGTCTTAGCAACTTTAAAAACAAATGAAGCTGAAGATATTGCAGCAAGGCAAGCTTTAGTTTGGGGAATACTTGAAAATAATGGAGGAACTAGTGTTGTAGAACGTGGAGTGTGTTATGGAAAAATAGCTAATCCAAACTATGAAGGTTCAAGAAGTATTGCAAGTGTTGTTAAGGGGACTGGTGAATTCAAAGCAGAACTTACTAATCTAGAAGGAGCAACTGTTTATTATGCCCGAGCCTATGCGGTAAATAAAAAAGGGGTTGCCTATGGTAATCAAATTAGTTTTAAAACTAAAGATTTAGCTTCTCCATTATTGGTTTTAGGAGCAATTAAAGTTGCTGGTACGCAGGATTTATTTTTTGATGTAGAGTTGAAAGAACACGGGGATTTAGCTATTCAGGAAATAGGATTAGTATATAATACTGTAAAAGAGCCTACTGTTGCAAATAATAAAATAGCCAGAAGTACTGTTGAGAATAAATTTAAACAACGTATTACTAATTTAACACCTGAAACTTTATATTACGTTAGACCATATGCAGTAACAACGAATGGTGTTTTATATGGAGAAGAATTTGTTATTAGTACTATAAAAAAAGGAAGTTTTACTTATTCATTTAATCAAAATGGGGCTGATGCTGCAACTGTCAATCGAATAAAAGCAGCATTTGATTTGGCAACAACATATTATAATAATTTCACTTCAATTGTTAAACATGTAACTGTAAATTACTCTCCGGGTACACCTACAGCCGATGCGAATTTTGCAGGTTGGATTAATGTTGGTTCTAATGCGGCTTATCAAAAAGCTGGAACAGCAATGCACGAAATGGCTCATACAGTAGGTATTGGACAACATTCCAAATATTGGGAATTAATGTATTCAGGGACATGGCATGGTAAGAGAGCTAATGAAATTTTGCAAATGATGACAAATGATCCTAATGCAGTAGTAAAAGGTGATAATACACATTTCTGGCCTTATGGGGTGAATGGATCTTGGGAAGATGATGGTAGTGATTTTCTTTATATGATGAATGCCTTAATATTACAAGGCATGAAATCAGATGGAATGCCAAGCAATTAATTAAGAATTAAGATAATAAGTGGGTGTGTGTAAACAAGGCATAAATGGAGTAATTCATTTATGCCTTGTTCTTTATCTAGTGGCTTCATTTGAAAAACTGGTAGGAACTGGTATTGAAAACTGGATTTAATACATAGATTTGAATTTAACATTATAGAACTACTATTCTAATTTATATATTTAATGAAATTCTTTAAATTAATTTTCTTCTTATTTCTTGCAGTGCCTAGCTTTCTTTTTGGAGCGAATATCCAAATTACTAATCTTAAGGTAGAAAATGCCGTAACTCCTATAGGTCTTGATGTGCCTCAACCTGTTTTTAGTTGGCAAATGGAAACATCAAGTAAAAACAGAGTCTATTATCAGAATGCCTACCAAATTATTGTAACCAATAATCAAGGGAATGAGGTTTGGAATACTGGAAAGGTTAAAAGTGGAGCATCCATTAATATCAAATATAAAGGCGAAAAATTTAAATCCACAACGTTGTACCATTGGACTGTAAGCGTTTGGGATCAAAAAGGTAAAAAGTACTCCACAAAGTCGTGGTTTGAAACTGGTTTATTGAATCCTAAAATGGTAACGAATACCGATTCAGATAAAGAAGTAACCGCTTGGTCTGGGGCGAAGTGGATTGGAGGTAATGCCAATGATATGGTTTTGCATTCCCAATACCTTCCTGTTTTTGTTATCAATAGTACGATTCAGTTGGATCAAAAGTCACAATCGACCAAAGCGTCTTTAATTTATGGCGCTAATGATCAGCGTTTAATGGATCGAAATAAAAATCAATACAAACTGGAGAATAAGAATGGTGAGAGTTACATTCAGGTCGAATTGGATATTGCCTCTTTAAATTCGGATGGAAAGGCAAAGCTGAATATTTATCGGGTGGGTTATCATCCAAATGATAAAAGAGAAATTCCTTTTAAAAGTTTTGCTATTCCGAATTCCATTATTAATGAAGAGAACAAGTATGATCCTCATACTATAAGTCTTCACAGCTGTTTGGGTGTTACTAAAATTTATATCGATGGAAATTCAAAAGAAAATCTGGTAGCTAATCTCAATTTAAATCCGTTAGGAGCTGGAGGCGATTTTATAGCTTTTCCTGTAGTAGGCGATATTGGTTTTTCAGTACCCAAGGGAGAAAAAGCACAGTTTTCGAAAATTGAAATTAAAAATTATCGAAGTCCTTCGAATGTGATTTTTTCTGATGGAGGTAATACTCCAGGTATATTTTCATCATTTAAAGAAGTAAGCATTGAAAATAATAGCCATGCTGTAACGGGAGGAAATAATGGAGCTTTTATTCTAGCTAATCCAAGTCAGAATTCGATGCCGATGTTGCGTACGGTTTTTGGAATTGATTCGCCTAAAATAAGTAAAGCACGATTGTATGTTACGGCACGTGGTATTTATGATGTTTATTTGAATGGAAAAAAAATAGGAGATGATTATTTTAATCCGGGGCTAACACAATACAATAAAACCCATTTGTACCAAACCTATGATGTAACGGCAAATATCCAGCAAGGAAATAATGTTTTGGGAGCCATTCTTGGTGAGGGTTGGTGGAGTGGCGGTAGCACATTTGTTGGTGATAACTGGAATTTTTTTGGTGATCGTCAATCGATGCTGGCTAAATTGGTAGTTACTTATGCCGATGGAAGCGAAAAAATTATCACAACTAATCCTGAAACTTGGACGTATTTTAATGATGGATCTGTAAAGTATAGCAGCTTTTTTCAGGGTGAAGTTTATGATGCTACAAAAGAAAAAGCAATTGAAGACTGGAGTACAGCAGGATATGATGCTTCCCTTTGGCATCAGGCAGTAGCCATAGGAACAAATGGATTTGTAAGTTTAGAAGGAACTGCTAATTTGCCCAACTTCAATAATTTTACTGATGCTCAATTAATAGGTCAGTTTGGTACTACTGTTAAACCCATTAAAGAACTGACAGCTCAATCAGTTACGGAAGTTCGTCTGGGTGTATTTGTTTATGATATGGGACAAAATATGGTAGGCGTTCCAAAAATTATATTGAACAATGTAGCAAAAGGAAAAAACATCACATTGCGTTATGCCGAAGTTTTGTATCCCAATTTACCCGAATATAAAGGAAATGAAGACTTACTAATGCTTGAAAATGTCAGGGCAGCCATGTCGCAAGATATTTATACAACTAAAGGAGGTAACGAAACCATAACGCCAAGATTTACATTTCACGGATATCGTTATGTAGAAATAACGGGAATAGAGAAGCCTTTACCACTAATCGATGTTAAAGGAACGGTATTAAGTTCCATTCATCAATTGTCTTCTCATTACCAAACCTCAAATCCTTTGGTAAATAAATTATGGGAAAATATTACATGGTCAATGAGAGGGAATTTTCTATCGATACCTACCGATTGTCCACAACGTAACGAACGTTTAGGATGGAGTGGAGATATTTCGGTTTTTTCCCGAACTGCAGTTCATTTATCAGATGTGAAGCAATTTCTGAAAAGACATATGCTGGCGATGCGGGATATCCAACGAGAAGATGGACGTTTTCCGGATGTAGCTCCTATAGGCGTAGGATTTGGAGAAACCATGTGGGGAAGTGCTGGAATTACAGTTGCTTGGGAAAATTACTTGCAATATGGAGATACAAGTCTGTTAGAAGAGCATTATGAGGCTATGAAAAGTTATGCCAATTACCTTATAGCCGATATTGATAAGGAAACCGGTGTTTTTAAAGAAAAAGAAAGAAACACTTGGGGTTCTTTAGGAGATTGGCTGAGTTTAGAAGATTCGAAAAATGAAAAGACATTATTTTGGGAAGCTTATTTTATTTATGATTTGGAAATTCTGACTAAGGTTGCCACGATATTAGATAAAAAGAAAGATCAGGAATATTTTTCAGAATATTACAAACAACGAAAAGAATTTTTTAATAAAACCTACATTGATAAAGCAACAGGTAAAACTTCATTTAGAGGTAAAGTTATTGATACACAAACTTCTTATGTGTTGCCTTTTGCTTTTACTATTTTGAATAAAGAGAATTCAGATTTGGCTATAAAGCAGTTTGTAAATTCTATACAAAGAGAAAACAAAACAGACCAAGGTGTAGTTTGTCCACCCTATTCATTAATGACAGGGTTTATTGGTACTGCATGGGTGAACAAAGCACTTTCGGATAATGGATATTCGAATGTTGCCTATCAATTATTACAAAATAAATCGTATCCTTCGTGGTTGTATCCTGTCACTCAGGGAGCTACAACTATTTGGGAACGATTAAATTCGTATACACATAAAGACGGATTTGGAGGAAATAATAATATGAATTCTTTTAACCACTATGCTTTCGGTGCGGTAGGAGCGTGGATGTATAATTATTCGTTAGGAATTCTAAGAGATGATAATTCGCCAGGATTTAAACATTTTATTTTACAACCAGAACCGGATGTTACGGGACAAATGAGCTTTGCAAATGGCTATTATGATTCGATGTACGGACGAATTGAAAGCAGTTGGGAAAGAAAAGATGGCAAATATCATTTCCGTTTTGTAGTGCCTGCCAATACAAATGCAACACTTTATTTGCCTGCTTTAAAACAAAGTGATGTAACGATAATTGGAAAAAAGAATGGGATTAAATTTTTGAATATAGAAAATAATAAGGCTGTTTTCGAATTAGAATCAGGAGAATATAGTTTTGAAACAGTTATAGCCAATTAAAATAATTACCAAATACAATGATGAAAAATATACAAATTATAGCATCTCTATTTTTATTTAGTTTGTTAACGCTGAATTGTGTTTCGGCTCAGAAGAAAATGAAGGCTGATTTTGAAAGAAAACAACTTTTTGATTTTGATTGGAAATTTTCTTTAGGAGAATCTTCTACAGCAAATGCAGCAAACTTTGATGACAGTTCGTGGAGAAAATTAGATTTGCCTCACGATTGGAGTATCGAAGGAAAATCAGAAAAAAATAATCCAAGTGAAGGCGATGGTGGGTTTTATCCAATGGGAACGGGATGGTATAGAAAAACATTTTCAGTGCCTGCTCATTGGAAAAATCAAAAGGTTGCCATTTATTTTGAAGGCGTATACATGAATGCTGAAGTTTTTGTTAATGGAAAATCAGTAGGAATGCAAGCTTATGGCTATACTTCTTTCGAATATGATTTAACATCTTATTTAAAATTTGGACAACAGAACATCATTGCTGTGAAAGTGGATAATTCGAAACAAAAAAATAGCAGATGGTATAGCGGTTCTGGAATTTATCGTCATGTTTGGTTAAAGGTGAAAAATCCCATTCACATAAAAAACTGGGGAGTTGCTATCAGTACGCCAGAAGTAACTAATGAAAAAGCAAAAGTTCAGGTTAAGACTATCGTGAAAAATGAAACAGAAACTTTACAAATAATAGCTGTTTCAACAACTATTTCTATTAAAAAAGTGAATGGCTCTACTTCTATTTCAATGAGTACGGATAATACTGTTGGAGGGATTGGTTTAAAAGCTGGTGAAGAAAAAGAAATTATACAAAATATAGAAGTTGAAAATCCAATACTATGGTCTCCAGAAACACCAGATTTGTATCATGCAGAAGTGAAAATCATGAATGGACATATTAAAATTGGCGATGAACCAATTGATGTTGTCACAAAAGATTTCGGAATTAGAACAATCGAATTCAGTGCTGAAAAAGGATTTGTATTAAACGGAAAAAAGATAGAATTAAACGGAGGTTGCGTGCATCATGATAACGGAGCTTTAGGAGCTGCAGCCTATGATCGTGCTGAAGTAAGAAAAGTAGAATTGATGAAGAAAGCAGGATTTAATGCGCTAAGAACTTCGCATAATCCGCCTTCGGAAGCTTTTTTAGATGCTTGTGATCGATTGGGAATGTTGGTGATAGATGAGGCTTTCGATGGTTGGAAAGAAAAGAAAACAACCTATGATTACGCCAGTATTTTTGATAAATGGTGGAAACACGATGTAGAATCTATGGTTTTGAGAGATAGAAATCATCCTTCGATTATCATGTGGAGCATTGGTAACGAAATTATTGAAAGAAAAGAACCGGCAGCGGTTGAAACGGCAAAGATGTTAGCTAATGCCGTGCGAAATATAGATGCAAGACGTCCGGTAACATCAGCAATGACCACTTGGGATAAGTCATGGGAAATTTTCGATCCTTTAATGGCAGCACATGATGTGACAGGCTATAATTATCAGTTGCATCACGCTGAATCAGATCACGCAAGAGTGCCTTCACGCATTATTGTGCAAACGGAATCTTATCCTAAAGATGCTTTTTCGAATTGGAATCTGGTTCAAAAACACAATTATATCATAGGCGATTTTGTGTGGACAGCGATGGATTATTTAGGAGAATCTGGTATTGGACGTTATGTGTATCCGGGTGAACCAACAGGCGAACATTGGGAAGCTAATTTATATCCTTGGCATGGCGCTTATTGTGGCGATGTGGATTTAACAGGCTGGAGAAAACCAATTTCTCATTATCGAAGCATGTTGTATAATAATACGGAGAAAATTTACATGGCAGTGCGTGAACCCAATCCCGAAAATGGAGCAATTAAGCTGACTTCATGGGCAGTTTGGCCTACATGGGAAAGTTGGACCTGGCCTGGTCAGGAAGGAAAAAATCTTGAAGTAGAAGTCTATTCGAAATATCCTAAAGTAAGATTTTATCTGAATGATAAAGTTATTGGTGAAAAAGAAACGGGCTTAGCTCAGGAGTTTAAAGCAACTTTTGCAATTCCGTATGCTAGTGGCGAGTTAAAAGCGGTAGGCATAGAAAACAATAAGGAGGTTGAATCGGTTTTATTGAAAACAGCGCAACAAGCGGCTAAAATAAAATTGACAGCGGATCGAAAAGAAATAACTGCCGATGGACAGGATTTGTCTTATATTACAGTCGAAATTACAGATGATAAAGGAATTTTGAATCCAAATGCAGCAAACCAACTTACATTTAATGTTTCAGGTGCTGGAGTTATAGTAGGAGTTGATAATGCTGATTTAAAAGATACTGATTTGTATGCGGCTAATACTCGTAAAGCTTGGCATGGACGTGCGATGGTAATTATTAAAAGCACTAAAGAATCAGGAGCAATTCATCTTGAAGTTACTTCGCCAGATTTAGAATCTGCAATTGTAAAATTAAAAACAATTAAAGATAAATAATACTAAAAAGCTGCTAGATTGGTTTATTTTAAATTAATCTAGTGGCTATTTTTAAAAACTGGTGGGTACTGGTATACAACAACGGAGTTTATTTCTATTTTTGCTTTCTCAACCAACATAAATAAAAATAAACCATATTCTATGTCAACTTCTGAAAATAATTTATCCCATTTAGAGTCTGCTGTTTCCGGTTTTTATGAATTAACAAATAAAAACGGAGCACAACTTAAAGTAATTCCTTTTGGAGCTACTCTTACAGCATTGAAAATCCCGTTAAAAAACGGTGAAATTGTTGATGTAGTTTTAGGATTCGATACTGTTGAAGGTTACAAAAAATCGTTTCAATTAGATGGTTCTCCTTATATGGGAGCTACAGTGGGGCGTTATGCAGGGAGAATTAACGAAGGAAAATTTGAATTGAATGGTAAAAACTACCAATTAAATATCAATAATGGTCCTAATTCTTTGCATGGAGGGATAGAAAATTTCAGCAAGAAAAACTGGAATGTTGATGAGGTAACAACTGGTGAAAATCCATCGATTACCTTGAGTTATGTTAGTGCTGCTAACGAAGAAAATTACCCAGGAGAACTTTCGGTAAGTTTGACTTATACTTTATCTGAGGAAAACGAATTGATTCTCGAATACAAAGCAACCACTACCGAAGATACTATTATCAATTTAACGCATCACAGTTATTTTAATTTGAACGGACATCAATCGGATGTTTCTGGACAGGATTTAATTGTGCATGCACAAAAAGTAGTAGAAACCAGAGAAGATTGTATTCCAACAGGAAATATCCTGGAAGTGGCTAATACGGTATTCGATTATAGAACGGCTAAAAAATGTCCTGCAACTATCGACAACACTTTTGTAGTGGAGAATAACAACGACGTGAAAGCTACGCTTTTTAGTCCTGTGACTAATTTAAAAATGGACGTTTACACGGATCAGCCGGGAGTTCATATTTATGTGGGCGGAAATTGTGGTCCTGACTTAAAAGGGAAAGAAAATGCAAGCTATCATGCTTTAAGCGGAATTTGTTTTGAAACACAAAATTTCCCGGATGCGCCAAATCACGCTCATTTTCCAAGTTCAGTTTTGAAAAAAGAAGATGTTTATACTCAAAAAACAGTCTATAAATTCGAATCACTATAAAGAGTGACTTTTCAATAAAAATAAATTTAATACTATTTCAATTTCTAACCAATGAATGATATTTTAATTAATAAAACAACCAGCTATTTTAAGGAAACTTTTGGTTCTGAGCCAAGCAAAATAGTGCTTTCTCCAGGGAGAATAAACATTATCGGAGAACATATCGATTACAATGATGGTTATGTTTTGCCTGCTGCTATCGATAAGATTATTTGTTTTGCTTTTGCAAAAAACAATACAAACACGTCCAGAGTGATTGCTTTAGACCTGAATGATGAGTTTGAAATTGATGTTACTGCTGAGGTGAAATTAGACGATAATGACTGGACAAACTACATTAGAGGTGTAATCAACCAATTGAAAATCAACGGATTTCAACTGGAAGGTGTAAATTGTGTTTTCAGTAGTAACATTCCTGTTGGTTCTGGATTATCTTCTTCTGCAGCTTTAGAATGTGGATTCTTATTTGGAATGAACGATTTATTCAATTTGAATATCAAACCAATTGATATTGCCTTGTTAGGACAAAAAGCGGAACATTGGGTGGGAATCAAATGCGGAATTATGGATCAGTTCTCTAGTGTAATGGGACTAGAAGATAAAGTAATCAAAATTGATTGCCGTACTTTAGAGTACACGTATCACGATGCTAATTTTAGCGATTATTCATTGGTTTTGTTTGATTCGAATGTAAAACATTCGTTGATGACTTCGGCTTACAACGAAAGAAGACAGCAGTGTGAAGAAGGAATTGCAATTGTAAAAGCAAATTTTCCAGAGATAAAAAGTTTTAGAGATTGTACGGAACAAACTATAATTGATTTGAAAGACAAAATGAGTCATGACGTTTTTAGACGTTCTCTTTTTGTGGTAAAAGAAATCAACCGTGTGATTCAGGCTTGTGAAGCATTAGACAATGGAAAAATTGAATTGTTAGGCGAATTAATGTTTGCCACTCACGACGGATTGTCTAAAGATTACGAAGTAAGCTGTGAAGAGTTAGATTTATTAGTAGATTTGGCAAAAGAAGAAACGGCTGTTATTGGTTCAAGATTAATGGGTGGCGGTTTTGGAGGCTGTACAATCAACCTGGTTAAAAAAGGACAAGAACAACAAATTAAAGATAAATTTTCGAAATTATACAACGAAGCTTTCGGAATCGAATTGAAAATTTATGACGTTAAAGTAAGTAACGGAACATCACTATACACTAAATAATGACTATGAGAAAGTTTGATATCAACGAAGATCCGCATAGAAGATACAATCCTTTAATTAACGAATGGGTTTTAGTTTCTCCACACCGTTCAAAAAGACCTTGGCAAGGACAAAAAGAAGCGGTAAATACGGTCGCTTTACCAGAATATGATCCAGAATGTTATTTGTGTGCTGGAAATGTTCGTATGAATGGTGAAAAAAATCCAGATTACAAAGGTAGTTTTGTTTTCGAAAATGACTTTGCTGCGCTTAAACAAGAACCAATTGATTTTGGTGGAAACCAAGAAGGAAGTTTCTTTAAAGCACAACCAGAAAGAGGAATCTCCAGAGTGGTTTGCTTTTCACCAAGACATGATTTGACTTTACCGGAAATGGATGTGGATGGTATTGTGAATATTATTCATACCTGGCAAAAAGAATACACTGATTTGGGTACTATTGATTACATCAATCACGTTCAAATTTTTGAAAATAAAGGAAGTGTAATGGGATGTAGTAATCCGCATCCACACGGACAAATCTGGGCTCAGTCTTCATTGCCAACACAGGTTCAAAAAACGCAAGATAGCTTGAAAGCGTATTTTGAAAAAAATGGAACAAATTTGCTTCAAGATTATTTAAAAGAAGAATTAAAAGTAAAAGAACGCGTAGTTGTTGAGAACGATCATTTTGCTGCAATCGTTCCTTTTTGGGCAATCTGGCCTTTTGAAACCATGATTGTTAGCAAACGTCATATTACTAAAATTACTGATTTTACTGAAGATGAGGTAGCTGCTTTTGCTGTTATTTTGAAACAATTAACTTCTAAATACGATAATCTTTTCGAAACATCTTTCCCTTATTCATCAGGAATTCACCAGGCTCCAACAGACGGTGAAGCACATCCAGAGTGGCAATTCCACATGCACTTTTATCCGCCATTGTTGCGTTCGGCTTCAGTGAAAAAGTTCATGGTAGGTTATGAAATGATGGGAGAATCTCAAAGAGATATTACACCAGAGAAAAGTGCTGAAATGTTGAGAAACTTGTCTGAGGTACATTATAAACAAAACAGTTAAGAACTTGTTTGATTTATAGAAATATATTTATCTTTTGTCACACTGAGCTTGTCGAAGTGTTTATTTTTAACCAAGGTCTTCGACAGGCTCAGACTGACAAAAAACATTTTTAATAAAACTTAAAATTATGAAAATACTTGTTACGGGAGGTTTAGGTTTCATAGGTTCGCATACAGTAGTCGAATTGCAAAACGAAGGTTTTGAGGTGGTTGTTATTGATAATTTATCAAATTCATCTGAAGACGTTTTAAAAGGAATTGAAGCTATAACAGGGAAAAAACCACTTTTTGAAAAACTGGATTTAAGAGAGAAATCGGTAGTTCAGGATTTTTTCAAACGCCATTCGGATGTAAATGGAGTAATCCATTTTGCAGCTTCAAAGGCAGTTGGAGAAAGTGTTGGGAATCCTTTGTTATACTACGAAAACAATATTAATTCCTTAGTGTATTTGCTTCAGGAATTAGAGAAAAAAGAAAGTGCTAACTTTATTTTTAGTTCTTCTTGTACGGTTTATGGTCAAGCCGAAACAATGCCAATCAATGAAAATTCAGCAGTTCAAACTGCGATGTCTCCTTATGGAAATACCAAACAAATAGGAGAAGAAATTATTACTGATGTGGCTAAAATAAGTGGTATCAATGCTATTTTATTGCGTTATTTTAATCCAATTGGTGCACATCCATCTGTTGAAATAGGTGAATTACCAATAGGAGTTCCGCAAAATTTAGTTCCATTTATTACTCAAACAGGAATTGGATTGCGTAAAGAATTACTGGTTTATGGTAATGATTATCCAACGTCTGACGGAACTTGTATTCGCGATTACATTCATGTTGTAGATTTAGCTAAAGCGCATGTTATTGCTCTACAACGATTGGTAAACAAAAAGAACGAAGAAAAAGTAGAAACTTTCAATTTGGGAAGTGGAGTAGGAAGTACAGTATTAGAGGTTATCAATGCTTTCGAAAAAGCAAGTGGTCAAAAATTAGCTTACCGAATCGTTGACAGAAGAGAAGGTGATATTACTTCGGCTTACGCCAATACGGATAAAGCGAATAAAGTACTGGGCTGGAAAACCCAATTAACCCTGGAACAAGCTATGGAAAGCGCTTGGAAATGGGAACAAAAAATCAGAAGCTAGGCATTCGTTAGGAATGACTGTTGAACCAATTACTAATTTTAAATAAGAATTTATGAGCTCAAGTCTCGAATTTGCAGATTATGCAGTATTTATCGTCTACTTTTTAGTAGTCTCAATCTACGGATATATTATCTATCGCAAGCGCGAAAAAAACGAACACGATGCCAAAGC
>JBDLTG010000039.1:0-54025 GCA_039805885.1 Bacteroidota bacterium | reverse complement strand
CCCCAAAGGAGAGGGAGCCGAAACCGGATTAGCTATACTTTTTAATTTATCTTTAATTTTTCTGCTTCAGATTTTCCAAGCAGATTTACAATATCTTTTTCTCTTTCTTTTGGAAAAACGTTAAGAAAAGTTACTTTTCCTTTTTCCAGTTGCACTTCAACAGTAGTGTTTTTTGGTGCGTGCAATTTAAAATGCACATCCCAGGTTGCTGGCCAGGCAGGAAAAATATAAATAGTATCTCCGCTAGTTTGCAAAAGCATTTCCTGCATTCCAATCATGCCCGAACCACCCCAATTGTGATCAGGAACCCAATCAAATCCAGGGCCCCAAAAAGCAGGAAAACGTCTATCAGAATTCGCCATTTTCAATAAATTGTATTTTGCTGCTTCTTCTGTTAATCCCAAACGAGCTGCAAAAATATTATCCTGTTTCCAACCTATATGACTTCTAAATTTCAAAGCATCCGTATCGTATTTCCAAGTATTTATAGCCGTTTCTAAATCCGTTTTTCCTATTCCGTAAATTCCCCAAGGATAAACCGGATACAACTGTGGTACCTCAGAATTATTGATTCTTTCCCAAGTTTTGGCTGGAGCCAATGTTTTATGTCCGTCAAATTCTCTGAAATTTAAAGGTGGAATTCGAGTTCCGAACCCTTTTAGATATTCCGAATCCTCTTTTGATAATTCGTTTTGCGATAATAACAAAAACTGTTCCGTAATTACTCTTAAAGCCGAAATTGTGCTATTAGCATTATTTGCCATCTTATAGGTTTCAGCAGCGGAACCTGGAAACAGAACCAAATGGCCATTTCCATCCAATGCTTTTCGACCTCTATTTTTAGCTAAATACTGATAATGTTCATCAAAAAAACGCAAACAACTAATGATAAACGGATTGTATTTCTGAATATCTTCATTCGCATATTGCTTTTGCTGCAACATCATTTGGCAAAATTCAAAAACCGTATCCCATTCGTATTCTAACCAGGCATTGTATTCCATTCCAGGATCGTAATCCGCTGGACGTTTCCAATCATATTCGGCTGGATTGGGTAAACCAAAATTTTCCAATTGTTCTGTAAAAGAAGCTCCACCGTGTTTCCAATATACTTCCGAACGCAATTCAGCATTTTTTTGTAAACTCAAATAATAATCCAATTGGGATTTCATCATATCAAAATCGCCACTTTTCACCATTGGAAAATAAACCAATCGCTGGTTTTGTGCCGTCATCGTTCCACCACCCCAATTGCGGAAATCAGGAGTAAAATTCAGCTCTTTATTAGTATGCACAGGATCTACGGTAAATAATCCGCCGTTAAATTTAGTTGGATATTTTCCATACGCATTGCAAGCCAACATATAACGGAACAACTGATAATTTTGTCCGATTTGAGAAACCGAATCATTTTCTACTTTTGCTTTTTGCGTATAAACAAAAGAACGATTCCAGAATTTATTCCACCACGCAATCGTTTTTTTTTCTGCTTTATTTGCTACTTTCTTATAAGCCAAAGTTTGTTTTTGTAATTCCTTTTTCCATAAACTCGCATCAGTAGATTGATTGGTATGCAACTGGATTTGGAATTGATGTTTTTTGGCTGATTTTATACTCGAAAGTTGGAATCCCATAAAATCGGTATCCTGATACATTCCGTTATAAGTTCCATTTGCCTTCAAATTGTTTCCAAACAATTGCCCTCCAAAAGTAAGATTTACAATAGGATTCAACATTTTATCCTTTACCGATTCCATTTTCTGTTGCTTTACAGCCACATCAAAAACGGTATTCGCTCTATTTCTATGGTAAAACTGCACCACATTTCCTTCAAAAGAAATCGAATCTTTAAAAGTTATAATATCGCCTTGCGGAGCCCATTTGTATGAATTCGCATTATTTGCCTTTCCTTTAGAATCTCTGTTTTTGTAACGCCAACTTTCATAAGCTACTTTCATTTCAGTTGGAACTTTGCTCACTACATCAACATGAATTACAGGATTGAAAACATCTACCCAAAGTTTCACTGAAGTTCCATTTTGGGAAACAGTTATGTAGCCATCTTTCAATTGCAATTCCTGCTTAAAACCTTCATTATCATTAAAAGGATTTGGACTCAAACTTACTTTTACTCTTCCTAATTTCAACAAAGTATTGTGCTCATCAAAAGTACCAGAACGAGAAAAATAGAAATACAAATCGCCTTTTTCTACCCACACATTCGCACCAATATCACCACCGCCCAATGGCATCGATTCCGATGAATTATTGCTCTGGGTTTTCCATAGCTGATTGTAATTATCAAGCGTGGCAATTTGCGCCTTGGTAAAAAGCGAAAAAAAGACAAAAAAGAGAAGTATTGTATTTTTCATTTTTATGTTTTCCTGCAAGGTCTTTTTCTGACCTTGCAGGTATTAAAAAGTTCATTTTAATTATACACCTACAAGGTTTTGTAAACCTTGCAGGATAATCTTAATTACCAATTATCCGTTCTAAACGATGAAACAGGTAAACCTCCCGTACTAAAAATTTGTGCTTCAGTATAATCCTTGAATAAATAACGAACCGCAACTGGCTTCATTACTTTATCTGAAGTCAACACTACCGACTTTCTTCGTACTTCGGCCTTTGCTGGATAAAACACTTTATTTTCTCCCGCAATTTCAAATCCAGTTGTTTCTTTTCCATTAGATGTTATACCGTTTGGTGCTTTATCAAATGAAACAGTCACCGTATTATCTTTGATTTCCATTGCTTTAAATTCAGGACTCTCAAATTCAAAACCAGTAATCCCATAAGTTTTGTTCAAAGCCAAATATGCTAATCTGCTTCCGCCCGTTTCTTTGTGAATAGGATGAATATTATTTTCTTCGCCAATATCCATTAAAACTGCCATTCCAGCATTCGGAATTTCCGTTGAAGCTTTCAATTGTGCCTCACGCAAATAAGCCGAATTGTATTCTTCTTTATTGTCTTTTGGATGAAATTGCGCATAATTAAAAGGAGCTATTTGTGCATAATAAAATGGAAAATCTCCTTGTTGCCAAAGTCCTCTCCAGCTGCTTACCATCTTTTTCATCAAATCTTTGTATTGCGCAGCACGCTCATAATTCGATTCGCCTTGATACCAAATACAACCTTTTATTCCATAACCAATTACCGGAGAAAGCATTCCATTAAACAAAGTCGTTGGCACACGATTGGGATCTTTTGCTAAATCTTCTTTTGTCGTTGGAATTTTGGCACTTGAAAAATCTTTCAACATTTCTTGATTCATCCAGGCTTCCATACTGGAACCGCCATACGAAACATGGATTAAGCCCACAGGAACATCTAAAACTTCCTGTAAAAGCGAACCAAAATACCAGGCTGTAGCGCTAAAATCTCCTGTTGTTTGAGCACTGGCAACATTCCATTGTCCAACAAAATCTTCATTTGGAGTCAAAACTGTGGCTCTTGGAATCGTAATAAAACGGATTTTATTATTTTTCGAATGAACAATAGCCTCATTTCCTCCTTTTACGGCTTGTCCCGGAAATCCTTTCAACGGCATTTCCATATTGGATTGACCTGAGCACAACCAAACTTCTCCAATTAGAATATTTTTAATTGATTTTTTTTCTATACCGTCCGAAACTGAAATTTCATAAGGTCCACCAGCAGCTTGTGTTTGCAAAACTATTTTCCATTTCCCCTCTTTATCAGCCTTCACTTCATAGGTTTTAGTATACCATGAGGTTTTAATTTTTATAGTTTGATTTTTATCCGCCCAGCCCCAAATTGGAGCATTCGACTTTTGCTGTAACATCATATTATCCGAAAACAAAGCTGGTAATTTGATAGCCGCATTCATTTGAATTGTCACCAATAACATTGCAATGGCGATAAACGTATATTTACTATTTTTCATTTTTTATTTTCTTTTAACCCTATTAATTTAGCGCAAAGTCATTGCGAGGAACGAAGCAATCACAAGTAGTTGCTCTCGTCATGGGATTGCTTCGTTCCTCGCAATGACCCTTTGAATGATTATTTCTCTTTTACAATCTTAACAGGACCTAACAATCCTGCTTTCAATAAATTTTCACTCTCCACTAATCGATACGGAGCAGTTGTCCAGGTTAATCTCTCTTTTTCTGGTAATTTTTTATCACCAATTAATCGATTCGCCCAAGTATTCGTAATCTTTATAATAATTGTATTTTTTCCTTTTTTCAAAGCTTGCGAAATATCTGTTTTATAAGGAAATGTCCAAAGCGTACCATAATCCTTACCGTTAATATTCACTTCAGCAATATTGGCAATGGCACCTAAATCAATCCAGATTTTATCAGCGTTTTTTCCTTTCCAAACAAAATCTTTTTTATAAACTGCTGTTCCCGAATAATATTTAATTTGGTCGTTTGTTGAAGTACTCCAATCAAAAAGTTTGTTGATTTTAACCAATTCTTTTGGACCTTTAAATTCAGCATCGAATTGTAATTCCCAATTTTCATCTAAGGTTTGTACCGTTTCAAACTCAGCACTTTTTTGATTTCCTTTCGCCGAAAGTGCCTCAGTATCTTCTTTAAAAATCACAAAACCCGACTCGTTTGCATCTAAAGTTAGCGAAACGATGGTTCTTTCATTTTCAATTTTCCAATTAGCTAATGCCGAACTTTTATCTGTTACCGGATTGTACCAAACTGGAATTTTCCCAACAATTCGAAACGAAACTTCTACTTGTCTTTTTTCTTCTATTTGATTCGAAAGAAAATAAATTTCTTCGTCAGCATTTTTTCGGTGTGTCCAGGCGATCGAACCTCTATCATTTTTTTTAGCATCCGAAAACAAAACATCTGCCTCGATTCCAATTTTCGCAAAATCAGCATCTAAAAACGGAAGCACAATAACTGTACCTTTTCCCAATTTCCAAGAAAGTGAACCTTGCGCATTTTTAGTCGTTTCTTTTCCTTTCGTCCATAATTCGTCAACAACAGCCTGCCATTTTTTAGCATCTGAATCCGATTGAAAACTTGGTGTATCAATTGGTTTTTCATCAATAAATACAGTAGCTCCTACTTTAACTAATTGTACTATTTTTTCGGCTACAGCCAAAGAAATAATTTTATTCGGTGCCATTCTTCTACTTCCCGGAAACAATAAAGCTCCGTATTCAATTCCGCCACCAAAAGTCACTTTTCCATTTTCAACTTTTGCTCTGTTCAATAAAACATCGGCATTAAAAGAATCGTATTGATAACCATTCATTGGATTTACCCATTGCGACAAATCAGTATTGTTTTTTGAATAAGTAACTTCTTTTGGCATTTTTGTTGTCGGCTGCCCTTCATTTTCCAATCGTAATTTTTCACTTGCAACTCTTTCTTGTCCAAAAACATTTGGAATAAAAGGAAACAAACGATCCGGAACCAGCGAACGCGATGGCAAATCTTCACCAATAAAAACCGCTAAATCCACCACTGGTTTTCCTTTTTGCAATTGCAATTGTACTCTTTGACAATAATCAAACCAGGCTTTTCCTGGTTTCCACCAAGTTTGGTCTCTTTGAAAAAAAGTTCCAATATCATCTAAAGTCATTCCCGGTTTTCTGTCCGTCCAAGGATTGTGCACAAAAACATGATAGAAAAAACGGTTGATTCCCAAAGCATAATTTCTATCGGCCAATGTTTTTAAATTCCCCGGATGTTCGTCCCAATCCATTCGTAAAGCGGTAAAAGCTTCGGCTTGAATGATGTCTTTTCCATAAATATGCCCTCCCGAAATAGCGTCTAACATATCAAAAGGCTTGTCGTGCGTAGGGCTTTTTAACCAAAATTCCCCGCTAGGATAATCCACATATTTAAAGTGCAACAAACCGTCGCTCATCATTGTTGGAGCCACATTTTCAGAACTAAACTTCACATTCGCTTTTTTAGCGATATCAGCAACCGTTCCATAAAAATTATCGGCTACTAATTCGGCTATGGTTTTTCGAACATCATATAAAACTTTTTCAGAAGTTGTAACATTTTCGATAGGAATTCCAGCCATTACCGGCAAATAATCCACTATATCATAACCACGACGTTTTTGGAATTCTGCCTGAAAAACAGCAGACCAATTCTGGCTTCCGCATTCCCAGCTATCTAAATGTAAAATCTCCAATACTCTTGAAGCCAATTCAGGTCCAGCGGTACGAATAGCTTCACCAAACCAATGATCCAATTGAAAACGAATCAGCTCAGGATTGAATTTATCTACTTCCAAGCCTTTTCCTGCGCCACCCGTAGCATTTTCATGCCCTGTAGAAGTATGTCCTATTCGGATAATTTTCCATTTCCCTTTAGGTGCTTTCCAATTTAAATTGCCATTTGCATCAACAAATTTTGAAATATTGATAATAGCTGATTTTTTAAATGAATCAAAATTCGGAATTTGTTCCGCAGTTGTTGTTGGACTCAATCGCCAAACTGCTCCTGATTTCCCTTCGAAATTATCAATTAAAGATTGGTTCGAAAGCGTAATTTTACTCACTTTTAAATTCTGTTTCCATTTGGCAAAATCCAAATCTTCTGCTCCAGGTTCTGTTCCCGCAACATCATAAACGAATCGGAAATATTTGGCCGTTACAGGTTTAATTGTATGCGTATGATGCACATCCATATCCTGCCAACCGTGACGTGGAGCAATCATTCTTTCGTGAAACTTAAAATGAACACCGTCATCACTTACTTCGACAATTAGGCGTTGCGCTTGAAAATCCCTGCCTTTGGTTTCAATGACAATCGATTTACAAGTAAAAGGTTTTTCAAATTCATATTGAATCCATCCATTTTCAGCAAATTTAAAATTATCATCTTTTTTAGCATCCGCCAAAAATGAAGCATCGGTATCGTTCGAAGTCGTAACCTTTGGTAATAACTCCTGTGAACTGATTGCATTTTCTTTTATCGAAATGGCAAAAGTGGCAATGTCTTTATAATAGTCTTTATAATGTTCTGGAAGGGCTAATTTAGTCGTCAGTTTTTTTCCTCCAAGCACCTCAGTTGTTGACCAAACTACTTTTTGCATCGACATTTCGGGCGTAATCCACGGTCCTCCAGCAACGGCAAAACCATCGGCAGCATGAAACGCTAATTTTAACCCCAAACGATCGGCTTCGACAAAAGCCCAATGCACCATATCCCAAAATTCTGGACTCAATTGCAAAACTGGCGGCTCGATTAATGGCGGAGTACTTGGCCCTTTAATCGTCATCAAATAAGCACCTGCAATTCCAGCTTGTTTCATCGCTTCTAAATCGGCAGTAATTCCCGCTTTAGAATACGCCGATTTCATCCAATACCAATACACCCAGGTTTTTGAGGATTGAATTGTAGGCTGAAATGATGCATTTTCTTTTTTATGAATTTCCTGTGCGGAGACTATTCCTGCAAGAAGTAGAATAAAAAAAAGGTACTTTTTTTGAAACATTGCTATTCTTATTCAATCCTGTCAGGGTTTTGAACCCTGACAGGATTTGGTTTACGTTAAAAATTAATATTTAAATTTCTTCAAACTAGTTTCCAAACCGTTTTTCTCATCCGTAAAAGGAACCAAATAAAAACTGTAATTATAATCTCCGGATTTAATTTGATATTTTTCTATAGGTGCAGCTACTGGTGACCAACTATCGTTTCCTCCAACTCCCATTTGAATCAAATCGATGTTTAGTGTCAAGAAACCTGAGTTTACCAAGTCGAATGTATGTTTGGCATCATCCAAATTTTGTTGGGTATAAGGCCAAACACTCATGTACAAGTCTTTGTTTTCCTTAACAACAAGCAAACCAGAATTTTTTATTGGAGTGGTAAAAGCCATCCATCTTACTTCGGTTCTATTGGCATTTTCTTGCGGCATTACATAAGGTTCAGTGAATTTGTCAATTGGCAATGAATATTTACCAACAGTGAACCCAAAACTACGATCACTATAATTTTCTAATTCGCCTTTTCCATACCAGGAAATTTGTCCGAAATCCTGATTGATTCCCATTTGCATTCCAATTCTAGGAATATTTGGCAATTTTGGAGAAGCTTGCAATTGATAATCTACTTTTATAATTCCTTCTGGATTTATGTTGTACACCACTTTTACCTGAGCACTATCTTTAATTACCTCATAATCACTGCTAATTTTTATCCCTGTGTTTGATTGCTCTGCGCTACAATTTTTCAAAATTGGTTTAGCTGTAAACCATTGTTTCAAGACTTTATGAGGTTTCCACCCTTTACGGTCATTATCAGTTAATGCACGAGTAAAATTAGGCAACAATGCTGATTTTACTTGCTCTTTCCCTCTGTACACATAAGAACTCAACGCTCCATTAGCTTTATTGATGCTAATGCTGAAATCGGTTCCTTTAATGGTATATGATTCTTTAGTTTCCAGCAAGTTGTTTTTTTGTTTGGCTTCGACCAAAATAACTTCGGCTTTCTTTTGCAAAAGAAATTGGTCAGTAGCAACTGCATAGCCTTTCGGAGCCCAAAACTCGTCTTTCGAAAGTTGGAATTCAATATTCAAGAAATACTCCGAATCCTTTTTCATCTTGGTCAAGTATTGGTTTACATCTAAAACTAAATCACTTCCAGCAGCTACTTCCATTGGTTTTAAAACCATTTGCTTAATAATATTACCATTTTCTAAAATTTTGATAACTGGAATAAAATCCACCAAAGAACGCACAGCTTGCCTGTTGTGAATAGTCAATTTAAAGTCCGCACTTAAACTTGAAGTTGCAGGTTGGTAAATCCATTTATTTTCAAACATGGCAGCTTTAGGCCTTCCATCTGGCGCCACCATTCCGTTAATATTGAAATTAGCATCGTGTTTTTTCTCACCAAAATCACCTCCATAACCAAAATATTCCTGGCCTGTTTTGGGGTCTTTTCTAGTCAAACCTTGATCTTTCAAATCCCAAATACAACCCCCAATAACTCTTGGAGTGGAACGGAATTCATCCCATAATTCTTTTAAATTTCCTGTAGAATTCCCCATAGAATGCGAATATTCTACAAACAAAATAGGACGCGTATCTTTCTTTTGATCTACTAAAAATTTAGGTGTAAAAACACCCGGATAAAAACGACTAACGATATCAACATAAGGTTCGTCCTGTGGATTTTCAAAACGATGCGAATGATCAACTGTTTTTGGATAACGCGGATCTAATGGATCGATATAACCATCTAATCGTGGATTTCCTTGCGCTGGTTCATAATGTACTGGTCGTGTAATATCATAATCGTGTGTCCAAGCAGCCATAGCAGCGTGGTTTGGCCCTTTCCCTGCTTCATTACCCAAACTCCACATCACAATACTTGGATGATTTTTATCGCGCTCGACCATTCTAGTCATGCGTTCTAAATACGCATGTGTCCATTGCTGATCGTTGCTTAAAAAACCTCCTAAACCATGAGTTTCTAAATTAGCTTCATCCATTACCATCAAACCATATTTATCACATAATTCGTAGAAATAAGGATCATCTGGAAAATGACTAGTACGCACAAAATTGAAGTTGAATTTCTTCATCAATTTCACATCCTCTTCTAAATCTTGGTGATTGACTGCTTCTCCACGAACAGGATGATGCCCGTGATGATTAACGCCATATACATAAGTCTCTTTTCCATTGATAAGCATTTTGCTATTTTCTTTCGAAAATTCGATAGAACGAAAACCTAATTTGCAACTTTTTACTTCGCTTATACTTCCATCAGAATTTTTTAACGTCATGACTAAAGTGTATAAATTTGGGATTTCAGAGCTCCATTTCAATGGATTTTTAATTGTTTCTTGGAAAAAACCAAAACGAACCTTATCCAATCTTGGCGAAATTTCACTAATTATATCAGCAGCTTTTCTGTTTAAGGCTTTTTCGAATAAAGGTTTATTTTGAGCATCATACAACTGCACTTCAACCATCTGATTTTTAATCGTATCACCCGTTAAATTCTTAATTCTTGGACGCAATTGAAACACCGCATCTTTATATTGTTTATCTAATTTTGTTTGATAAAAGAAATCCTGAATATGCAACTTAGGTTCTGCCATGATAAAAACTTCACGCTGAATTCCGCTCAGTCGCCAATGGTCTTGATCTTCCAGATAAGATCCGTCACTATAACGAAAAACACGCACCGACAAAATGTTCTCTCCTTTTTTTAGATATGGTGTAATATTAAATTCAGATGAATTGAAACTGTCTTGTCCATAACCCAAAAAATCCCCATTAATCCATACTTGAAACGCCGAACTTACTCCGCCAAAATGTAGGCTAACAGTCATATCATTCCAGTTTTCAGGAACAGTAAATTTACGTTGGTAGGAACCTATTGGATTATCATCTTGAGGTACAAAAGGTGGATTTACTGGGCGAAATGAGTACACGGCACTTTTGTAAATGGCCATTCCGTAACCTTTTAATTCCCAATTAGAAGGTACTTCAATTTTATCCCATCCCTTTACTTCTGTTTTATAAAAATCTTGAGGTGCTTCTCTTAGATTTTTAGCAAATTTAAAATCCCAGTCGCCATTAAGCATTTTAATTCTGCTTTTAGCTCTATTCCCTTCTAAGGCATCGGCAACAGTTGCATAAGAATAAGCAGTTGCTCTAGCAGGCTCTCTATTGATACTAGTTACCATAGGATTTTCCCATGGATTATCGGAGTACTTCTGTGGAATTCTTGGAATTCCTGCTGGCTCACCTGTTACTAATTGCGCATTTGCTGCAACTGAAACCAAAAGTGTAAATAGTATAATTTTAATTTTTTTCATATCCTTTTTCACGCAGATTTGGCAGATCTTCGCAGATTTTTTTGAATTGATAGATGATTAAATAAATTCTTAATTCTTCTTAACTTTTTCAGGTGGAGCAACAAAATTCAATTTGCTTGATCCTAAATCTTTAGAAGTGGCAACGGCAATTCCTCTTTGTTCTCCTTTGTTTACTGCACAATAAAAATGATACACTACGCCCTTGTGTTTTACTACAAATGATTTGTGAGCAAACATATTATCATACGGTTCTGATGACTGAATTAAATTATCACCTTCCCAATCTTTCCAATGAACTAAATCATTTGACACTGCAAAACGGTTAAAGGCACCTTGATTCCAACCCGTCCAAAAAGCGCCAAAATAGAACATTACCCATGTATCATTAATGCGCTGAATATAGGCATCTCCTGAGATTCCTTTATGATGATTGATTAAAGGTTTTTCACCATAACGTTCCCAATGTTTCATATCGTTCGACACTGCCATAGCAATACGCTCTGCACCTTTAGCGGGATTTAAACTATCGCCACGAGCATTGTAATACATGATAAAATTGTGTCCTGATTGCTTTTCAACATCACGAATAACCGTATTTTTATACATGGTACTATTGTCCCACCAGCGAACATCTTTGTCTGTTGGAGATAAAACAGGTTTATCTAATCTGTCAAATTCATGAGCTTTAGTTGGTGATGCTTTAGTATAAGCCATCCCAATTGATAATACTCCCGCCTCGTAACCTTTGGTGTTTCCGCCAAAATAACTCATCCAATATTTATCATCATATTTCTCCCATTCGTAGCTTCCGCCCCAAGTTGGGTCTTGTAATGAAATGTATCCCGCTTTTTGATTGACATCCCAATGTGAATCGTCTTGAGAGAAAGACATCACTTTTCCTAAATGTTTCCAATGCAATAAATCATCACTTTCGGCAAGCCAAGTTTCATAGCCTCTTCCACCGTAAATCAAGTAAGTCATAAACCATTTTCCGTCTTTTCTAAAAACAGAAGGACAATCCATTTTATAGGAGTTGTCCGTTGGTACCATTACTAAACCGTATTTATAAGGTGTTTTGATTTCGTTATAAATCTCTTGCATTACATTCTCTGTAATTTCTCTTTTCTTCAATTTAGGAGAACAAGAAACTGCAAAAGCTGCAATTAATAGAACAGCAAAAAATGGAACTATTTTTATATTTTTCATTTAGTAATTATTATCTTTCTTTTGAAGTTATTTGATTATCAGATTCTTTTCGAACAAAAGAAAATCCTATAACTTTAATGAGAATTCACAAAGTTATCCAAAACCTACAACGATTTAGTATAAGATTTTCTCGAAATACTATAGCATATTATCATAGCCAAAAACATTCTTTTTGTAGCTATCTTATTTTATTCTAAGCTATAAAAAAATTTGCACTAAAAGTCCGACTAAGATAAAATACTATCATAATCAGACTTTAAACTCTTTTAATTATTTATTTAATGCTTCTAATCTCGATTTAAGCACTTCTTGATTTAATTTCACTTTCACCATTCCTGTGGGATGAAATCTTTTTTTCAAATCAATTGCATTGTACACAATTGTATAAACATCGTTTCCTTCTGGAATTAAACACAACGGTGTACGCATAATATCCCACCATTTAGCAACCTTAGTCTCTATAGGCCAATAACGAGCTTCCGACCAATTTACTCCATCTTTAGACAGTGAATACCCCATCATGTTAGGCAAATGATGTCCCCAACCGTCTGGACCGCCATCAAAAATAGCGATGTACAAACCATTTGGAAGTTGGCTCACAATAGGATTTTCGACAAACAAAGGATGTATCGATTTTATTGGTTCTAAACCTTTATTTAATCTTGTCCAAGGTCCTTCTAAACTATTGGATTCTGCCAAAGCTACAAACCAACCTTTCCCAGATTTTTTAGGATAATCAGCCCAAGATTCGAATGGATAAGCCCCGCTATAAAAACCAAACCATTTTTCACCCACTTGATACGGAAAGAACGAAGCCACTCCCTGACGTCCTTCCCAAGGCTGAGAGTCCAATCCTGGTTCCATAATAATCCCCATATCTTTATAAGGACCACCTATTCCATTGATTCCTTCTACAGTAGATTCGCAACGCCAGATACGTCCAAAAGAATGATTCGGTTGGATTTCTTTATGAACCGTGTAAGCCAAATAATAGCCGTACCATTTGTTTGCTTTTTTATTAAAAACTGGCATGTAAGACCAAATTGCACCACGACGATCGTTCATTGGATTATCATCTTCCGTTAGCGCATAGATTCCGCTGGCTTGAAAAATGGTTGATTCGCGTTTCCAGTGAATTGCATCTTTACTCGTCCAATGCCCGATTTTAGTTTTTACACGGTCATAGTACATTTCGACTCCCACTTCTCCTGCTCTTTCTGTTGGAAACATATGATACGTATCTCCTACTTTTACCACACGACCACCTTCAAAACCACCTTGAATTCCTTCGGTTCCAGGCATTCCTTCATCAATTACGGGTTTATTTTCGCCACCAATAATTTCGAATAAAGGTTTTTCATCTGAAAATCCTTCGACAATAAACGTTGGATTCCACAGCTTTCCATCAGGAAATTCGGCGTTTCTAACAACTAAATTCTGACTGCTTTTTACCGCACCTAAAACAACAAATAATCCTTTTTCGTTAGGCAAAATAGTTTGTGTTCCTTTTGAATAAGAAATTACATAGACATTTACCCCAGGCAAACCCGATACCGTTACTCCGTTTTCCAATACTAATTTAGCATTATCAGCCGCCGAAAATTGAAAATAATCTTTGTTGTCTTTTTCCTGAAAAGTACCAATAAGCAACTGCACATTTTCCTTGAATTTTAATTTCAAAGGTGCGTTTGTTCCATTTTTATATTGATCTAAAGGAAGTTCTATTCCTGTAAGCCCCTCTAATTCAAGAGCCAATCGAACAATATTGTTTTTACTATTCGAAAAAACATGCGCATATTGAGTCGTTTTGAACGTCTTGTAATCAGACTTCACCAATTCAAAAGGAGCCGATTTCCAAGCTGATTTTTTTACAGCATTCGACTCTTGGCCTTGAGTCAAAACCGAAAAACTTAAAAAGAATAAGCCTAAAAATATCGATTTATTTTTTTTTATCATTTTATAAACCATTTAATCCTTTCAGGGTTTTGAACCCTGAAAGGATTGAATTAATACCTAAATTTTTAAAGTGCTTTATAACTTACTTTGTACTCCACATTTGGTTTTACCGTCAATTGGTATTTATTTTTCGCCAATTCTGTAATCGTTCCTGAATTAGTTTTTGGCTTGCTTGAACTTTCAATAATCAGTTTCCCTTCGCCTTCAGCCGCTTTTACTTTGATTTCTGATTTGCTTACATACAAGGTCACTTCACCTTTTGGCGTCGGTACTTTTCCTTCCATCCATTGCAATCCACCTAAATTTGGTTTAATTTCATATTCAGCATAACCCGGAGCAGTAGGTTTTACGCCCAAATAATATTTTCCCAACAGATAAATCGGACTAGAACCCCAGGCGTGGCAAAGACTTTTTCCATAAGGGCGTCCGTACATTGCTAAATGTTCTGTTCCTTTTTTACTTGGATTATATTCTTCCCAGAAAGAAGTTGCACCTTCTTTTAGCATTCCTCCCCAATAGTCTTTCATTTCTTTCAGCACATAATCCTGTTCGCCCATTGCACACAAGGCTTCCAACTCGTAAAAACGCATGTATGGTGTTGTAATTTGAAGAACATCTTTATTGAGCAACACCTTCTTTTTTATACTTTGTTTTTGTTCTTCATTAAAATAATTGAAAAAAATACCGAACATATTAGCGTATCTGGTTACAATATCCTGCATTTTACCATCGATACGCTGGTGCTTCATGACGTTTTCTTTTTTATCCCAAAACACCTCAAATAATTTTGCTTTTAAATCAACAGCTAATTTTTGATACTGTTTTTGGTCTTCATTTTCACCTGCAATTTCAGCACTAACTGCCATGGCTTCTAAACTTCTCGCTAAAAGCATTTGCTCAAAACTAACCTCGCCGGTTTTTGGTAATCCGTTCGCCCAGTCAATAAAAACCCAATCACCTTCTAATGGTTCCAGGAATCCGTTTGTGTTTCTTCTTTTTAAACAGAATTCCATCAGCGATTTCATTCGTGGATAAAAAGTTTTGATAAATTTCGTATCGCCCGTGTGTAAATAATAATCGTAAACACCTACAAACCAATACAGCGAATAATCCATTATGATATTAACGTGAGCCGTCACAGGTTCTTTTCCACGAAGCGCCAAAAGCGTTCGTTCTACGGAAGCCGAATCAAAGAATAAATAATAATTCATTAAATAACTTTGATAAGCGTCACCGGACCAAACCCAACGGTCGCGTTTAATCCCATCTATAAAAAATTCACGAGAGGTTAAATGCATCGTGTAAGCCGACACATCCCAAATTTTATTCAATTCTTGGTCTGAAGATTTAAATGCACCACGATAATCTAATGGTAAATATTCATACAACATCGAAATAGAATCATATTTTACCGTTGGATCTGCTTGTACTCGAACATAGCGGAATGCTTTTGAACCATCATGTGTGTAGGTTTCGGGCTGTTTTCCATCAAAAGATAAATGGTCTAATGTTTCGCATTTGGCGGTATCCAGCGCTTCCTCACGAGATTCACCATAATACAATGCTACTTTCCCTTTTCCTTTTAAACCGTGAATTTTAATATAACCAAAAGTTTCTTTACCAAAATCTACCAACTGACCAGTTCCAATTTTTTCTGTTTTCTTAGCATTCCAAGGTGTGGTTGTTAGTTTAAACCCGGAAGGTTTACTCTCGGGTGAATCAAAATTCCAGGAACCAACAGGCACCCACGGCGTCCCAGATTGTTGTGCTTTTCCAGCTTCATCAATCCAAAGTTTATCTTCATTGGTCACCTTCCAGGATGCATCAGACTTAACATACTTACCATCAATATAAATAGCAGGCAAAACTTCCTGATTGTATACTTTAAAAGAAATTTTATGTTTCCCGGCAGGAATTTTTATTGATTTTGGTTGTCCGTAAACCTGAACACCATCTAAAAGTAATTGAAAAGATCCTTCCGAGTAGATTTTCACCTCGTCTGGTTGTGGAATATCTACTTCTGTTTGAAAAGTTACCAAGGCATAAGGACTATAATATTGCCAAAGCGGTGGAAATACTGCTTCGCGTTCTGTACGTCTTACCTGCATTTTATTGCTTAACCAAACTTCAAAATCACCTGGATACCAAATCCAGGTTGCTTTGTTTTCTTTTGGCTTTACCTGAGCATTTACATTAATAAAAGCAAATACCATTACCAAAAGAAACAACGCCGTTAGAGACCTAAAAATTGAAAATTGGTTTTTCATATAAGATTATATTTATCATTAATTAATTTTATTGCTTATTTAAGTAAAATGCTTTCATCATAAGTCACTACGTATTCTTTTTTACTTTCTAATTTTTCAATACCATTTTGAGTTAGAAAATTTGGACTTACTAATATTAAATTACCTCTATAATCCATTTGATCAGGTTCGTGATAATAAATATCGAATGTAAAGCTATAGCGACCTCCATTTAATTTATCCATCACACCTATATAATATTGAGGATTAATAGTTTGCCCTATTTTCACAGCAATAGAATTTTCCTCAATTCCTGAATAAGATGCGAAAGTTCCATCAGCATGTTCAACAACAATTTCTTTTCGTAATACTTTTTTAATTTCTTGAGTTGCCTCATCTTTATCAAACATTGTTAAAGTTCTTACATTAACAACAACTCCTTTTCTCATTCCAAAAACACTATCCTGATTGTTCGAATTAACAACATATTTTTTCCATTTTTCTGGACTAATACCTGGTCTAGTACCCCAATAAATCTTCACTTTCTTGCCTTTTTTAAATGGTAGCATATAAGTTACCGTAGAATCTAAAGTAGGATTAAGATATCCTTGGGTAACGTTATAACTATAGAAGAAATCAATTTTTTTATTCTTATCAATTGGCTTCAACTGAAAAAGTAAACCTGAATCAGAAGTAACATTCATTTTAGGAATACTAGTAGTTTCAGAATTTTCTAGTTTTGTAAAATGCATATCAATAATGAAACTGCCTATTCCTTCTTTTGTATATTTAAAATCGACACTATTATCCCCATTCCTAACAGGTGTAATAAAAATTCCAGGAGCTTGCGCATACAAACCATTCTTAATTACCAGAGAAAAAAAGATTACTAAAACAACTAATTTACTTCTTGACATATTTTTCATGTTTTATTGTTATCTAACAAAAATATAAGAAATTTCTAGTTGAAATTAAAAATGAGATATAAAACGATAATTGTTACTCCTAACAAACCAAACAACAATTTCACTCGTTGGCTGGTTTGAGGAACATCTGTTTCACTAACAAAAGTGGTTTCCGGATTTTTATCAACCAATGAAATGATAATTGCCGATACCAACAACACTACAAAAATGTAAAAAGATATTAATAAAAAGTGTGGCCAAGCCGTGTAAACATCCGCAGGAAAAATCCATAAATACAAAACTCCTACGAATAAACTAAAGGCAGAACCCCAAGACAATGTTGAATTTACAGCTTTCTTAGTTGTACGTTTCCAAAAAATACTCAACAAAAATACCACAGATAATGAAGGCGCTAAAAAGCCCAATACCGCCTGAAAAATATTGAATAAATTTTGCCCTTTGATGTTGTCAATCGCTATTGCAATAAGGATCGCAAAGACACATCCGGCAGCAATCGTGATACGTCCAATCTTGATTTGCTCTTTGATAGTTGCTGCAGGATTGATTTTCTTCACGTAAATATCATTGGTAAAAACAGTACTCAGTGCATTCAGTGACGAACCGATAGTTCCCACCAAAACAGCTATCATCACACAAATCACTAAACCATTCATTCCGCTTGGGAACAAATTGGTTACCATGGTCATGTAAGCCAAATCAGAATTTTTTCCTAATTCAGGAAATAAAACTGAACAAAGAATCCCCGGTAAAATAAACAACGGCAATGCCATTACTTTTAACCAACCTATAAAATTCACTCCTAATTGTCCTTGTTCTAAATTTTTAGCTCCCAATACACTTTGTACCATCGATTGATCCGTACAAAAGAAAGCCACAGCAGCAACTGGATATCCTAATAAAATAGCAGGCCAAGGATAGTGTGCATCATCACTAGGACGCACTAAATTCCAAAAATTAGATGGTGTTTTAGCAATCAAAGCTTCTATTCCACCTACTTTTTGCAATCCTAAATAGGATAGTGTAAGCGAAACTACAATTAACAAAATCATCTGAAAAACGTTCACTTTGGCAATGGCTTTCAAACCTCCGGCAAAAGTAAAAATTCCTGAAAAAATCACTAAAACAGTAACACTCTGCCACATTGGAATTCCTAAAATCTGACGTACTAAAATCCCTCCACTGAATAATCCAAGAGACAACCAGCTTACCAAAATTTTAACCATGGCATACCAGGCTAAAATGGTTTGGGTACTATCGCCATAACGTTTTCCCATATATTCGGGCATCGTACTTACTTTACTGGCAATATAACGCGGTGCAAAAACCATTGCTAAAAGCAGTAAAAAAACGAAGGCATACCATTCGAAATTTCCTGCTACAATTCCGGTTGCATAACCAATACTTGCAAAAGCCAATAAAGATGAAGGCCCCACATTAGTCCCCCACATATTAAACCCGATATTGTACCAATTCAACGAATTTCCCGCCATAAAAAGCGTTTCGTTCTTTTTGCTTTGTTTGACACTAACAACGTATCCAATAACTAATAATATCACTAAATAAACAGCAACTATTATAAAATCTAAAGCAGTTAACTTATCGTAGATGGTATTATTCATAGGTTATATTCTTTTAAAATATCAGCAATTTTAACTGGCATTCCGGTTTGTAATGTTCTATCCATTGCTTGCAATAAAGCTACAGTTCCTATTCCTTCTTTCATATCCGGATAAGCTGTAAAACCTTGTTCAATACTATCTGCAAAATATTCTAAATAGTTTTGATATTCCCCACCATGATGACTTTGCCCTTCAAAACGGAAATAATATTTAAGCGTTGCATCGCCCCAGTAAATGATTTTCTCTTCGCCTTCTTTATCTGTAACAGAATAACGCAATTCATGATAATCTGCCTGACTTGCTCCTTCGGTACCTCTTAAAATAACACTCATTCCGCTGTCTCTTTTCGTTGGCTGCGTTGGAGAAGTATAGACTCCACTTACTCTGGCAATTCGTCCATCAGTAGCTTTAAAAATAAAGTGCATCGTATCTTCATTTTTTAAACCCGCAACAGCTCCGTTGCTGCTGATCATTCCGTAACCCATTACTTCTTCGATGTTAGGCAAATACCAACGAATAAAATCTACAGGATGACTCAATCCACCATACAACCATTTGAAAGATTGTAACAACGACCATTCTTTCTTCAAAAACCAACGGTGATCGGCGTGATAATGCGATTCAATCGTAATCAAATCACCAATAACTCCTGCTTCGAAATCTTTTCTTTGTCTTTTAGCCGGTTCGAAAAATCGGGAACTCTGACCAACAAACACTTTTTTACCCGTTTTCTCACTCAATTCTAACAGTTCTTTTGCATCCGAAAGATCATCAATAAAAGGCTTGGTACAAACTACGTGTTTCCCATGCAACAACGCTTGTTTTACATGTTCGGAGTGTAAATGGTCCGGAGTGTAAATCGCAATGATATCAATAGATTCGTCTTTTAACAAATCATCATAATTGGTGGTGTAAGCAGGAAAATCAAATTCCTTTGCTCTTTGTTTGCACAACTCTCCATTTCTATCACACACTTTCACCAACTCTACTTTGCTGCTTTCTATAGCTGCCGACATGGTACTTCGTCCTTCTCCAAGACCTAAAATGGCTATTTTTAACATTGATTTCTTTGTTTAATTTTTTCCTCACCCCAGCCCTCAATACAAACTGGAATGAAATATTACTATTTTTTAATTTTTATCATCTAATGGATGGATTAAAATCCATCCCTACAATAGCACCGAGCCTACGGCTCTTTAGAAACGATAATCATTACGTTTCTCTATTTTCTTTGTTCTTTATTCTTTTCTCTTCTAAAGCTTCTTCAAAAACATCCAAACCTCTCCCGGTTTTGTTCCTTCAATTCCTGTTTGGTATTTTTTCATTATGGCATTCCAATCATCAACACGCGGATTATTTTCGGTAGTTTTTGGGTTTAATTTATCCAAGTTTTCTCCTTTTGGAATACTGATAACCAACATCAATTGTCTTCCGTTTTTGAAAACCTGCAATTGTTGGAAATCGGCATTACAGAAACCTTTAGCAATTTCCGGCCATTTTTCGAATTGGGTAGCGTGATAATCCACATACTCTTTTTGCATTTTAGCATCGTCTACTAAATTAGCGGTCAACACAATATTTTCCCATTCCGATGCTGGTTTCGAATCCTTGCATCTTTCGAAATTTTGAAAATCATAAACTGGATTTTCGTAGATTTTGATTTCCAATGCTGTAAAAGCCAAAGCCAATTTTCTTTTCGTTCTTTCCGGCTGATTCATCAAACCATAAATCACTAAATGATTTTCCCATTGGTACAATTCTTCGCCTACAATTCGGAAACCTTTAATAGTCGATTTGATTTTTTCGATATCAAAATTCTTCCCTATTAATTCTATAGCTACCGATTTTGGCATTTCTTGTAATCCCCAGGCTTCATCTACAATCGCTTCTTTTTTCAAATTCGCAAAAGGAGCGCGAATACCCGCATTTTCTTTGATAGAAGTGCTTACAAACTGGTTATTATCCTGCCAAATATTCCCCGCAGGACCATTATTGTTTTTCAGGATTTTCTGAATTGGAATCCAGTTGTTTTTGATCGTAAAATGTTGTGAACCTTCATCAGTATACAAATACAACCACAAAAATGGGTCATGCGCATACGGACTGTTGTACACTTTGTCGATGTAGTTTTCTTCAATTCGGCTATCTGGCTGAGATGAAAGCGTGTAAATCCCCGCCACATCATGTAAATGTTTGGCGTAATGATGAATTTTATTAGCTAATATTTTATTGTTTCGCATCACATTTTCGGTGTGTGTCCAACCCCAACCCATCGAAATTCCGCTGTAAGCTACATCTGAAATTTCGTTGTGCTCAATAGTCAAATTCTTTATAAAACCAGCTGCAATTCCTAAACATCCCCAATCTTCATTGGCAACATCAGTAATCATATTATCAGCAACTAATTCGTCCGAACAAACTACTCTATCATCTTTCACCGTATAAGGCAAATGTGCCTCTACAGCTTCTTCGGAGAAAACACCCAAATTAATTCCGTTTCCACCAATGTCTTTAAAAAGATTTCCTTGTACTTTGTTGTGATTTGTTCCTCTATGCAAATCCAAACCAGTCGAAGACAAATGCTCAAAACTGCACCATTCGAATGCCGTATTGTTGGCATAATTTACTTCAACAGCAGCTCTGGGTCTTCCCACCCAACCCTGATTCTCTAAAGAAGCCTGATTCGGCGTTCCTGGAGTTTTCAATTTGTAAGCGTCCAGCAAATACATTCCTGCCTGCAATGGAACGTGACCTTGTTGCGAAGGACGAAGCCAATTGCTGTACTGAAACGAAATCCCTTTGAACTTTACATCATGCACTGGCGAATCAATAGTTCCTTTTACTTCAACTAAATTTTCTAAAACCGGCGCAGTCACTTTGGCGGAAGCCATATTTTCACCTGCTCTTGGAATATAATAGATTTTACGAATTTTTCTATCTAAATACCATTCGCCAGCTTCATTTAGCATTGACATTCCGTTGTTTAAAAAGAATGCCGAATTTCCATTATTTTTCGAAATCCAAGGTGCTGGCCAAGGATGTTCACTTTGAATTCTACTTTCTGGTTTTTCGAATGAAAGTCGGGCACTGTCTTTTTTAACCTCGATATTTTTGATACGTAAATTGGCAATTGCCCACCATTGTACGATGAACATTTCCATTCCGGGTTGGAATTTAATGGACTTATCCTTAAATGGAATCCAGCATGTTTGCGATGCTGAGTCCCAGGATAAAATGCGATCCATTTTGTTTCCAGCAGTACTTTTTGCTCGCACCGCTTTTACATCATTTACCCAAAGTTGGCGGTAATTGATTGTTTCTCCTCCAATTTCTGGAGCATCAGCCACCCATACAATTCCTGGTTTTAAACCATTTATTGGAGCTGTTGTCTTTTTCCAATTTTTAATTGCAATTCCACCATTAAAAATCGGTTTTGCATTGGCATCAGCTTCAATAGTCGTTGGACTATCAGTTGTTCCTGAATCTTCTGGTCTAACAAACAAAGGCTCATCAAAATAATAAGTCCCGTCTTTTATGATAATATGAATTCCTTCTTTTACCGAAGCATCTTTCAATCGACGTAATTCTCTGGCTTTTCTCAATGCCATATGCACCGTTGCCAGCGGACTTGCTTTTGTTCCTTCATTGGCATCATTCCCGTTTGTGGCTACCCAAATATCAGCAGCCTGCATTGAAAACACAGTGAAAAACAGCAACAAAATGGTCAATAAAGGATGTCGGTTTTTTAGAAACATAAAATATATTTTTAATTATAAATTGAATTCTGATTCTACCAAATTCTTAAAACAGTACTTTTTTACAAATAACAAAATGTAAACGTTATCATTTTAAAAGTAAAAAAAAAGTCTGTCGACTCTAATACACTTGAAATAAATTAATTGGGCTGGGCAAGATACCCATTTTAATACAAAAAAAATCATATTTTTAAACAACGGTCGATTCTGTAAAAACAGATAATATTCTAATAAATAAATTTAATAATTATCTTTATACCAATTTAATACAAAATAATTTATGGATTCCTTTTTATTGCCAAAAACATTAAGAGAGAAAGATGAAAATGGTAATTATGGTGTTTGGTGGCACGAAAACAATCCGGGACCGCTAAAAAAACTGCCTTTTATCAGTCAATTTGGTAGTATGAAATTTTCAAAAGTTCGCATTGACGACACCATGCGTCCGCATCTTAATGACGGAATCGAAATTCATTATGTCAACAGCGGAAAATACGACTGGGTCATTGAAGGCCAAGAAATAGAATTACTACCCGAAAATTTATCGGTTACTGCACCTTGGCACGAAAACGGAAGTATTTCGGGAATCATGGATATTGGCCAAATCAATTGGATTATCATTAAACCTTTTGAATTTTCAAAAAATACCGCTTTAGACTTAGGAAATTGGAGTAAATTATCTAAAATTTTCCAGCAAAATCTGGGCGAAATGATTGGTGATGCGAATAATGCTGTACTCGAAAAGGCAAAGAATTTTAAAAAATATTTTGACGAATTGCGAAACGAATTGGCCTTTCAGGAAGAAGGTTTCGAAATAAAAGTTCAAAATATTCTGGAGAACCTCTTCATTGATTTACACCGACAACTTTCGAATAAAATCCAAAAAAATCAGGAAAGCGATAGCTTTATTGAAAAACTAACACAACTGCTTCAAAGTGACTTAACTAAGAAATGGCACATTGAAGATTTGGCTGCTGCGTTTAGCATGGGAAAAACCAAATTTACTTATGAAGTAAAAAAACTAACCGGATTTCCACCCAACAGTTTTATTATTAGTTTAAAACTGGAAAAAGCGATTCAGTTAATTCAAAACGAAAAAAACAGCAATATGTCTGAAATTGCTTTTGTTTGCGGATTTTCGTCATTGCAGCATTTTACTTCTACCTTTTCACAGCGCAACGGAATTAGCCCGAGGAAATTCCAGATTCAACAACAGAAAAAAAGGAAATAAAAAACAGTAAAAACCAATCTAACACTCTCACGATATTGTCATTCCTGACGAAGGAGAAATCACACAATAAAGACAAAAGCAATACTTGATGAGATTCCTCCTTCGTCAGGAATGACAAACCAGTTGGTATTCGTTGGTGCTAAAAAAAAACCTATTCTGTTACGAATAGGCTTTTAAATTATAGTGATTCAACCAGCAACCAGGCTTCTGGATTCTCTGATTCCCGAACTTCATTTTTAACTTTTTGAGCTTCGGCATAAGTAGCAAAACTTCCGTAAAGCACCGGATAAAGACCGTGTTTGTTAACCTCTAATCTTCTGGCTTTATAACCCATTTTAGTTAACTTTTTCAAAACTTGCTGTGCATTACTCTCATCTCTAAAGGCACCTGCCACCACATGGTAAGACATTTTAACCTCTTTAGTTTCCTTATTTACTTTTACCGAAAGTGTTACTGGAGCCATTGGACTTTTAATAAAAAAAGTAGCCTCTTGAATTTTACTTTCTACTTGCTTTTGCACTGCTTGTTCAACTAAAACTGTTTCAGAAGCAATTTGATTTTGATAAACCGGATAACCAACACTTCCTAATAATCCTAATCCAAGAACAAAAATAGCAGCATATTTTAAATAAGAACGACCATTTCTTTCTTCAGTAACCAAAGAAATAACTGGGCTTTCCTCAATAACTTCTGCAGTTTCTACAGAAGAATCTCTTTTAACAACAGGAGATACAAAAGAACTCAAACCAAAAGAACTGGTTAAATAATTTTTTTGCTCTAACGGTGTAAAAACTAAATTATTCGTAGCAGTCAATACAAAACTACCCACATTTTTGATAGTTAGCATTTTGTTTTGCTCCAATGCTTTTTTCCAATTCAAAACTTCATATTGAATAGCACTGATAGCATATTCATAAGATGTTTTTTCAGCTCTGGCGATATGATTTGCCAATAAACCATCATTATTTTTAATGTTGGTATTAAAAGAAATCAGTTTCTTAGGAGGAAAAAAAGAATTTGCGCTTTCAACCCATTGAGCCGATTGAATTTCAGTCAAAAAAGCACCGAAACCAGGAACGGTAACGCATTGATAACGATATAAAAGTTGGCCTATGTAGTGTTCTATATTCATACAGACAAAGTTATACAATGAAAATAGTTATCAAAATTTTATTCACAATTTTTATTAACAATCTGACCGAAAATTTATACATTTCAGTCTCAAATATTTAGCATGACAACATCCGATTTATTTTACGTATTGGCTTTGCAAAGAGTAGAAGGCGTAGGCGACATCATGGCAAAGAAATTAATTAGCCAATGTGGTTCAGCAGAATCCGTGTTTAAAACCAAAACCAACCAACTCGCAGCAATTGACGGTGTAGGATTCATACTACTGAAAAACCTAAAAGACCAGAGTGTTTTTGACAAAGCCAATAAAGAATTGGAATTTATCCAAAGCAACAATATTAACGTTGCTTATTTTCAAGACGACAATTACCCTGACAAACTCAAACATTGTTTTGATGCACCTGTATTATTGTTTACTGCAGGAAATATCAATTTAAAAAACAGAAAGATAATTAGCATTGTGGGAACGCGCCAAATCACTTCTTACGGAACCGAATTTTGCAAAAAATTAATCGAAGATTTAGCTCCGCTAGATCCAATCATCGTTAGTGGTTTTGCTTATGGAGTAGATATTGTAGCGCATCAACTGGCAATGGAAAACAATTTACAAACTATTGGCGTACTGGCTCATGGTTTAAACCAAATTTACCCTAAAAACCACAAGAAATACATGGCTAAGATGGAAACCAACGGTGGTTTTATGACCGAGTTTTGGAGTTCGACTAATCCTGATAAAGAAAATTTCGTAAAAAGAAATCGGATTGTAGCGGGTATTGCCGAAGCTACTATTGTTATCGAATCGGCTGATAGAGGCGGTTCATTAATTACCGCTAACATGGCGAATGATTACAACCGCGATGTTTTTGCCGTTCCGGGTCGCACCACCGACAAGTACAGTGCGGGCTGCAACAACCTCATCAAAACCCAAAAAGCAAATGTGCTCACCAGCGCCGCCGATTTGATTTACATGCTCAATTGGGACATCAAAGAAGAAACAAAAGCGGTACAAAAACAATTGTTCGTTACTTTAGATAGCGATGAACAAAAAATTTACGATTACCTCTTAAAAACAGGGAAAGAATTAATGGATATTATTGCACTGGAATGCGAGTTTCCTATTTATCGAATCTCAGCATTATTATTAAACATGGAACTCAAAGGCGTGATTCGTCCATTACCAGGAAAATTGTTTGAGGCGATTTGAAAATTTATTAAATATTCCTTTTATTTTATAAATAGTCTTTGTCCTCTTCTTCTCTTAAATCATAAATATGATTATAGAGTTTTAAATTATAATTACAAGCTAATCCCGCACCATATAAGTCGGGAAAAATTGAAGAAAAATTAATATTCATAAGATCCAGACCCAAAATAGCAGTTTTAATAATAGAATCAGGAAAAGTAATTTTAAATAGTGATATCCAATCTTGCTCAGGTTGATTACTAATAATATTTTCAAAATCATCATCTATAGGAAGTTTAAGAAATAAACCTCTTTGGTTAATCAATCTCCTATTATCATCTAAAGGTTCTATTAATGAAATTAAATTTCTGTCTTCAGTTTTAAAATTATTTAGATCAGGTAAATTAAATGCCCAAATTACCCTTTTACCTGTTTCAGAAATAGCTGCACCAATTATAGCAAAAAAAACTGCTATATATGGTGAAGTAGTCCAATCAATAAGAGGAGTTGCAAGACCGTAATGCTGACCGATAGCCCATATTTCATCATCATTCATTTTTTTTAAATCCAAACCAAGACCTCTTGACTTTAATTTAAAATTTGATAATTGCTGATTATAAAAAACATCAAAATCTCTATCAAGTTCACTTTCCCTTAGTAACCTTGTAAGAGATGACTCAATTTTCCAATTATCCTGACATTGTCCTCTAAAAATATAATCTGGATATGAAATAAAAGAATCATTTATATAATTCATTAATTCATCCCAAGTATCAACTTCACGATATTCTATTTGCATCTACCATAATTAAATTAAGAGTCTATCTTTATAATCAAAACTATCTCTTTTCGAAACCTAACTTCTCCCTCACTCTATTCAAAACACCATTGGCAACAGCCGAAGCTTTCTCAGCGCCTATTTTCAACAAAGCATCTACTTCTTCTAAATTGTTGATGTAATAGTGGTATTTCTCTCTTTCGGTTTTGAAAATTTCACAGATTAATTCAAACAAAGCTTGTTTGGCGTGACCGTAACCATAATTTCCACCTAAATAATTGGCTCTCATAGTTGCAATTTGCTCTTCATTGGCTAACAAAGAATAAATAGCAAAAGCATTGCAAGTTTCTGGATTTTTTGGTTCTTCTAATGGCGTACTATCGGTTTCAATACTCATTACCTGTTTGCGCAAAGCTTTGTCGTCTAAGAAAATATTAATGATATTATTCGCCGATTTACTCATTTTCCCACCATTGGTTCCCGGAATCAACATACTATCATCCTGAATTTTAGCTTCCGGAAGCACAAAAGTCTCTCCCAACTGATGATTAAAACGAGAGGCCACATCACGCGTCATTTCTAAATGCTGCAATTGATCTTTCCCAACAGGAACAAACTCGGCATCATACAATAAAATATCAGCAGCCATCAACATGGGATAGGAAAACAAACCTGCATTTACATCGTCTAATCTATCCGCTTTATCTTTGAAAGAATGCGCTAATGTCAACCTTTGATATGGAAAAAAACAACTTAAATACCAAGACAATTCCGCCGTTTGTGGCACATCCGACTGTCTGTAGAAAACGACTTTGTTTACATCTAATCCAAAAGCAAGCCAGGCTGCTGCAACGCTGTACGTATTATTTCTTAAGGTTTCTCCATCTTTTATCTGGGTAACCGAATGCAAATCGGCGATAAAAAGGAAAGATTCGTTTTCAGAATTATTAGATAATTGTATTGCTGGAATAATTGCTCCAAGTAAGTTTCCTAAATGTGGAGTTCCTGTACTTTGAACTCCGGTAAGTATTTTTGCCATTCTATTTTTTTCTTGAACGCAAAGTTCGCAAAGTTTTTTATTTTTTACCGCAAATTCGCAAATTTTAAAAATGATAACATTTGATTCCTTATTTTTGGTCACATGAAAGGCATAAAAACAATTTTCTGGATTCTTTGGCACATTTGGTTCTACATCCTTATGGCGATACCTATTTTAATTATGTTTCCATTTTTAGTACTTTCAATTCTCTCCGAAAAAGGCTATCCTTACTTTTTTATTATGGCTCGAATATGGGCTAAATTCATTCTATTCGGAATGGGATTTCGTTACAAAGTAGATAGCGAACAAACTGTTGAAGAAAACAAAAGCTATATGATTGTAGCCAATCATACCTCAATGGCCGATATTATGTTGATGCTCGCCATCATTAAAAATCCTTTTGTTTTTGTGGGCAAGCAAGAACTGGCTCGAATTCCGATTTTCGGTTTTTTCTACAAAAGAACCTGTATTCTAGTAGACCGAAGCAATTCCCAAAGCCGAATGGCCGTTTTCACTAAGGCACATAAACGAATTGAACGTGGTCTAAGCGTGTGTATCTTTCCCGAAGGCGGCGTTCCAGATGACGAATCGGTAGTTTTAGACCATTTTAAAGAAGGAGCTTTTAAATTAGCTATCAAGCATCAAATTCCGATTTTACCTATCAGTTTTGGAGACAATAAAGAACGATTTCCTTATACTTTTTTTGCTGGAAGTCCAGGGATTATGCGTGTAAAAATCCACAAACAAGTAGAAACTTTTGGTAAAAGTGAAATTAACCGAAAAGAAATTCGAGAACAGGTTAGAAACACTATTTATACACAATTAGTTGCGTTTGAAACTGAAAAAGAAATTGAAACCGTTAAAACAAAAAAAAATCACCTAGTCGATTAGGTGATTTTTTTATACGTTAATAACAAAGTGACTATTGAGTAACAACAACATTCACATCCTCAAATACATCTGCGCCGGCAACGTCTTTTCCTTTGTAGAATTTAAATATATAGGTTCCTGCTGTTGTTGGGGCAAAATTAAAAGAAACCTCAGACAATGGCGGCAATGCTTCCGTACAACTTTCTCCATCTTTTACATCAGCATAAATAGCTATTGTTCTCGTATTACTATCTGAATAATAATATATCCCTCTATAATTATAACAGGCCGTTGGTTTTTGATACTTTAACTTTACTTCATGTGTAGCCCCTACAGTAAAAGTGGCTGGCAGCGTGTAACTATCAATTGGCAAAACATAGTTAGTGTATCTATCTGGTTCATCTACACTACAACTTAATAATGTGCTCATCAAGACTAAAAACAGGGCGATTTTTTTCATTTTTTTGATTTTATAAATTAATAATCTATCGTTGATTCTTTTATAAAGACAGCGTCGAATGAAAAAGGTTGCTTATAAAAACGTTTTTTCTTGAAAAAAATTACATCCAGACTCTATTTTGAACAAAAAAAATGCCCGACAATTGCCGGGCATTTTTAGTATTTGAAAGATTAAATCAATTAGTTTTCAGCTAATTCTTTAATTCTAGCTTTGATTTTTTCTTCTAATTCGTCTGCTAATTCTGGATTGTCTTTAATCAATGATTTTACAGCATCACGACCTTGACCTAATTTGGTTTCACCATAACTAAACCATGATCCTGATTTTTTTACAATTTCAAATTCTACTGCTAAATCCAAGATTTCTCCTGTTTTAGAAACTCCTTCGCCATACATAATATCAAATTCGGCTACTTTAAATGGTGGAGCTACTTTGTTTTTAACGATTTTAACTTTGGTTCTGTTTCCAATAACATTATCACCGTCTTTAATTTGCGTAGAACGACGAATATCTAAACGTACCGAAGCATAAAACTTCAAGGCATTTCCTCCTGTTGTAGTTTCAGGATTTCCAAACATAACTCCAATTTTCTCTCTCAACTGGTTGATGAAGAAAACCGTACAATTGGTTTTGCTAATTGTTCCTGTTAACTTTCTTAAAGCTTGCGACATCAAACGTGCGTGAAGACCCATTTTAGAATCTCCCATTTCGCCTTCAATCTCACTTTTTGGAGTCAAAGCAGCAACCGAGTCAATTACCACAATATCAATTGCTCCTGAACGAATCAAGTTTTCAGCTATTTCTAATGCTTGCTCTCCATTATCTGGTTGTGAAATAATCAAGTTTTCGATATCTACACCTAATTTTTCAGCATAATTTCTGTCGAATGCATGTTCTGCATCAATAAAAGCAGCAATTCCACCTGCTTTTTGCGCTTCGGCAATAGCGTGAAGTGTCAAAGTAGTTTTTCCTGAAGATTCTGGCCCGTAGATTTCTATAATTCTTCCTCTTGGATATCCACCTACCCCTAATGCTAAATCTACACCTAAAGAACCTGAAGAAATAGTTTCTACTTCTACAATGGCCTTATCTCCCATTTTCATAACAGTCCCTTTTCCGTAGGTTTTATCCAGTTTATCAAGGGTAAGTTGTAACGCTTTTAATTTGGCTTCTTTCTCTGTACTCATCTTTTCTTTCATCTTTGTTTAATACTGTTTTTTATCGGAAGATGGAACGCCTATAAATATCCCTGTTTTAAAGGGCAATTGCAATGGGCGTTTCATTTATTTTAGGTGCTTATCTTTGGTAAAAATACTTCTTTTTTTGGAAGTTGCAATAGGAATGTTCTGGTTGATTGTGTTTGAATTTTTTGAATTATAATATAGATAAAATTTTAATTTCTGTTTACAACATCCGTATATTGAAAATCTTTAAATGTCAAATTTGTTTTCCCCAGTAAATCTTTTCTCATAGCTAATACAATGTTTCCAATTGCTTTCTGACCTTCTTCAATATTTGGTTTCTGACCTTCATTTTTTTTAACCAATTCTACCAAATTATTCAACGATTTTATAACTTCCTCAGAAGAATATGTCCAGGATCTATATTGCTCTTCAAAAAATTTCTTTTTAGTTTCAGAATTACTAGTATTACCCACAAAACCTTGAAGGAAGATAATAAGATTAGAATATTTTTCTTCTCTAAATTTTATTATTGCTTCTTGCTTTTTAGACTTTGAAGCAAAATAATAAGAGATATAACCACCAAGTGCTGCTGAAAATAAGGCTAAAATAAATGTGGATAAAACAGTCGTGTCTATTATCATTTTTTGATTTATTGTTTAAAAAAGATATTCAATGAAGTTTTCACAAAAACAAAGCTTTCAACTCTGTAACTTCTTCTGGTTACTATTCTCCTAATAAGACTTCAACTTCTTTTTGTAAAACAGGCAAGTTTTTAATCACAATTCCCCAAATTACATCATCTGAAACAGAATCGTAACCGTGAATTATTCGATTTCGAACGTCAACAATCTTTCTGGAATTTGAAATTTGGATGTCTTTATCTTCTTTAAGAATTCGACTCATTGCTTCACCAATAATTTCGATATTTCTTTCTACAGCTCTTTTGGTTCTTAAATCATTTTGATACACTTCAAACAATTTAGGAGTGTCTACAAAATAGCTTTCTATTTCGTTTATAGAATTTAAAATATCAAAAAGCCAGGCTTTAATAGTGTTATCCATAAATCAATTTTTTGTTTTGATTTAATGTTTTTCTAAAATAGGGGTTTTTGATGGCTTTTTCTTCTAATAAATCAACGTTTCTTTTTAGAATATTTTCGAGAGAAAATTTAAGATTATAATAATTATCGCCATATTCTAAAACATCTATGGGTTCAAAATCTACTATTAAATCTACATCACTTTTAGGGTTAAATTTATCCGTAAGAACAGAACCAAAAGCATACAAAGATTTTACTTTATGTGTTTTACATAAAGTTAATATCTCTTTATTTAATCTTTCTATTAGGTTCATTTTTTGTAGAATTATAGTATCAAAATTACATAAAATAAAATAAATTAGATTCTATTTTAATTTAATCTATGATTTGATCTAATAATTTTCACACAAACAACGCCTTCAACTCCGTAGCTTCTTCGGGTTTCATTTTTCCTGCTAATACTAAACTCAGCTGTTTGCGTCTTAGAGCATCATCATACCTGTGAATTTCAAGTTTAGTTTCGGGAATTATTTGAGGAACCTCAACTGGTTTCCCTGTTGCATCTACTGCTACAAAAGTATAAATGGCTTCATTGGCTTTCGTTCTTTCTCCAGATTCACGGTCTTCAACCCAAACATCAATATAGATTTCCATTGAAGTTTTGAAAGCTCGAGATACCTTTGCTTCAATAATAACAACACTTCCCAACGCAATAGATTTATTGAAAGCCACATGATTTACAGATGCCGTTACCGAAACTTGTCGCGAATGTCTCCCTGCCGAAATACTTGCCGCACGATCCATTCGGGCTAACAATTCGCCTCCAAAAAGATTATGCAAAGCGTTTGTTTCACTTGGCAAAACCATATCAGTTAATATCGTCAACGATTCCGAAGGATGTTTTGGTTTCATAGTGTGTGTTTTTTGCCGCTAAATCAGAAAGACACGAAGTTTTTACTTTTATTATTTGCTATTGACATTGCTTTCTGATATTGCAATTGCCATTGTGATTGAATTTGATTTTTAATTCAACCAATACACCGCCATTACAGCAGGAATAAAATAAATAACAATGGTTCTGGCGCCGTCATAATCTTTGGCTAATCGTTGACCAAAAAGCATCATCAGCAAAGTAATTGCCGAAAACACCGCTCCGTAAAATCCAAATAATCTTCCATTACTGACCATTAATTCGATACAACCTACAAAACACAAAACTGTCGAAATCAATTCCATTACAACCAGATTAGCCAAAGCTAATTTCACATGATTTTTCAATCTTGTTTTAGCAAAATGCTCTTTCAACCAATTGACATTATCTTCCCAATAAAACAGTTTTTCATAACTGGATTGCAAAAAAGTAATCCCGAAAAACACTAAAATTAAAATAGAAGCTACATTATTCATAGGTATTATTTTTTATGGATAAGACGGGTTAGTTTGATGGATAAATCGGTTAAAATTATTTTAGCATTTCCGTTGCGTTCTATATGATACATCGCATCCGAAAGTTCTTTAAATATATCTTTAATATTGTTGCCGTTTACAAATGGTGCAAAATTTTCTAATTTGAATTTATCGACTTTTGGTTCGAAATAAACTAAGCTTGGCGTTTCATAATTGACTAACAAAGCCTGACGAAACATTTCCATACAAAACTGAAGAAACTTCTTTTGTGCTTCTCTTCCTAAAGTAGCTATTTTTTCACTCCAAAGAATCAAATCCTGAATAGCAGCCGCATCTTTTTTGGCTTTAAAAGCAGCGCGAACCCAAGTCACAAACCATTGTTCAAACGGATGTTCTTCGTCTTTATCTCGTAATAAATGCAAAGCGGCATTGTAATTTCCTTGTGTCTGATGCGCTAATTTTATGGCTAATTTTAAATCTATTTCTTCACGAGAAACTAAAGCATCAGCAATAACTGCTTCGCTTAATCCATTGAAATGTAAAATTTGGCAACGGGAACGAATGGTTTGAATAATATCTTCTTCGTTTTCAGAAATCAGAATAAATACTGTTTTTTCAGGTGGTTCTTCGAGTAATTTTAATAATTTATTAGAAGCCGCAATATTCAATTTATCGGCCATCCAGACAATCATAATTTTATAACCGCCTTCGTAAGCTTTTAAAGAAAGTGATTTCAGGATTTCCTGAGCATCATCAACTCTGATTTCTCCTTGCTTATTTTGTACACCTAAAACAGCGTACCAATCAAATAATCCACCATAAGGATTTTGGGTTACAAACGCTCTCCAATCGACAATAAAGTCAATACTTTTAGGGTTTTTCTTTACCTCATCGGTGGTAACGGTAGGATAAGCAAAATGCAAATCGGGATGCGATAATTTTTGGAATTTTATATTACAAGCATGATTTTCACCATCATTTTCTCCGTTTTGATTGCCACACAAAATGTATTGTGCATAAGCAATTGCCATGGCTAAAGTTCCGCTTCCTTCTGGACCGACAAACAATTGCGCATGTGGAATTCTGCCCAAATCAGCACTTCTACTAAGATGGTTTTTAATGTGTTCTTGCCCTAAAATTTCAGAAAATTGCATAAAGCAAAGATAGCAGAAAATGGATAAGTCTAAAATTTTAGATTATAAAGTTTCCTCTCTTACAAGGCGAAATTTCAGAACAAATACAACCTTAGAATTTTAACTAAAATGTTGTCCTGCTTTGCTATTTGGCAGTTCGAGTCAACCATTTACCGTCAGCAAGCATTTGAATAAATCTTTTTAACAAACCTGAATCACCTCCATATTAAGTAACTTTCCTAACTTTTTAATTTTTGAAGCCATATGAGTAACCCCAATGGCACAATGATGCGCTGGACCGTAGCTATTCCAATCATTAACAAAACGACGAGCCCCAATTGGAAATCGATAGCGACTATTTGTATTGCCAATTTCTAATATAGCTCCAGGAACACTTTCGGCTTCGGCACAAAGTAACATCAAACCACCTCCTTTTTTTTCGACAACAGAGAGCAAGGTAACTGGACCATGCTTTACACTCATTTCAACTGACAAACCTTTACCTACTTTTCCGTGATAAACCTGCAAAGGTTTTACTTTTGTTTTTCCTTCAGCAATGGCAATATGTCCAGGTCCATCATGTCCCATAAGTACTACATCATCTTCAAAATCCATCGCATAATATTCCGTAAAAGATCCTCCAACCCCAAAACTATCCATGATTTTCATAGCCTGAGCATTTTTAATTTCGTATTCGCCAGCAACAGGAATTCCATTAGCCGTTAACAATGAATTACCTAAAATAATAGAACTTATAGCATCTTCATTAGGTTGATTTCCAGTTCCCATGTAATAATAAGCCATCGAACCTAATTTATATTTAGCTATCAGATTATCCATAGCCACTGAAGTTCTAGCAGCACGTTTTAATTCCTCTTCAGACGAATCGCTCATCACATCAAAAATCTCTCTAAACAATGCTACACGATTCACAATAGCCTCATCACTAACTTCATTTCTAAGAGCACTCAATTCATCAACTTCCAGCAATTCAAAATGCCCTCCAAAATACTTTGTTTGCATCGTGATATCCGTATAAATATCTAGCATTCCACTATAATAGTGTCCCATACATCCCATACGATTGTAAAACATAGTGTGTGAAACACGGGCAGCTTCTATCCATTCCTTTACTTCCTGCCAACTTTCAGGATCATTTTCAAGCATTCCTGTTATTTGATGAAAATCTATTCCTGTGCGATTAAAAACATTAGCAATTTCTGGAACAGGGCAAGCTGAACAATAAGCTAACCATTCCCCAGTCATTTTAGTCCTATCGCTTAAAGAATTAAAGTTTTTATATTCAATAGCAGCTTGTGGAGAAAGATTCAAGATAATAACGGGAACTTTGGCTCTTTGCACTACAGGTAAAACAGTAGAAGAAAGCGCATAAGTAGAAACATATAAAAAGATAATATCAACATCTTCGGTACTAAATAATTTTCCAGCAGCAAATGCTTTATCTACATTATCTACTAAACCTGCATTTACCACATGAGGATGAATAGCATTTATGTTAGTTTCAATTGTATTTAAATAGCCTTCTAATCTTTGTTTCAACCCTTGAAATTGTGACCAATAAGTATCTAATCCTATTCCAAAAAGACCTATTTTCATTTTGTTATCTTCCATTACAGTTGTTTTTTATCGATTAATTTAATTTTTTGATTCAAAATTACCCATTAAAACTCCCTTATAAATAGCATATTTGATATATGTATTGTACTTTTTGATATTTGTATTATTTTTGAATATGGAAAATTATCAAAAATACCTTCCTGTCGGTTCTAATAGTAACAATTGGGGACTCTCAATTTTAAATATTGGACACAACAGTATTAAAAAAGGAGAATCATATCCTTATAAAAACCATCCTTTACAACATTATTTTAATTGGAATCAAGGAAGAGTCTTAGATGAATATCAAATTATCTATATTTCTAAAGGAAAAGGATATTTTGAATCTTCATCTTGTCCCAAAACAACTATAAACGAAGGAAGTATTATTTTTATATTTCCAGGGGAATGGCATCGTTTTAAACCTGAACCAGAAACGGGTTGGGATGAATTTTGGCTGGGATGTAAAGGGAACATCATTGAGAACATAGAACATCATAAGTTTATTAGCAAACAAAACCCAATAATAGAAATTGGAATCAGCGAAAAAGTAATTGAACTTTTTTTAGAAATTATTCAAAACACAAAACAAGAAAAAATGGGCTACCAGTTTTATATTTCTGGAATTGCGTTACATCTCTTAGGAATAATCCAATTTAAAGCAAAGCAATTTGAACAAAAGTCAGGAGACAAAACAGAAACGCTAATTAACAAAGCTCAAATTATGCTCCGAAAAAACATGAATCAAAATATGAAAATTGAATCAGTAGCTCAAGAATTACACGTTAGTTATGCTTGGTTTAGAAAAGCTTTTAAAAATTATACTGGAATTTCGCCAAAACAATATTTGCTACAGCTAAAAATTGAAAAAGCAAAAATAATGTTGTCAGACAATTCAAAAACTATAAAAGAAATTGCGTTTGAACTTGACTTTGATTCTGCCGCTTTTTTTTCGAAACAATTTAAAGAAAAAACAGGTCGCAGTCCTGAAAAATTCAGATTCAATAATGTAAAATATTAATTTTTAGACCGCTAAATCACTTTGTTACTTCAATACTCTTTTTCAGCCTAATATCTTGGCTGGAAGCCCCAATTCTAATTTCAAATTTACCAGAGTCTTCCATAAATAATTTATTCTGTTCTACACTAAGAAAGCTATTTTTATCTTAAAATTTTATTTCCATCTTTTTCCCTACAGCACTTTTTGGCAATTCAAATCGACCATTCATAACTTTCAAAACTTTTGATTTCCCGTCAACAATCAACTGGATTTTTTTGACTTTATCATAATGAATATCCATCATTTTTCCGGTTACATTCAAAATAGTAGCTGTTGTTAGTTTTCCATTTTCCCAAGTCATATCAACTTGAGCTCCGTTCTTTGCAATAATTCCTTTGATGGCTCCCTCTTTCCAAAGCGATGGCAAAGCAGGCAAAAGATAAATCGCATTAGCATTACTTTGCAATAACAATTCCTGAATTCCAGCTGCTGCTCCAAAATTTCCGTCTATTTGAAAAGGTGCATGGAAATCGAACAAATTTGAATAAGTGCGTTGTGCTAATTGGTATCGCAATAATTCCAAAGCCTTATCTCCTTCTTGCACTTGTGTCCATAACAAAAACTTATTGGCAATAGACCAGCCTGTCGCGTCATCGCCTCTTTTTTGCAACACAATTTTAGCTCCTTTCTGAAATTCGGGAGTTTGTGGATTGATTAAATTTCCAGGATACAATCCCACTAAATGAGAAATGTGTCGGTGATGTGGATCACCCAAATCTTTTCCGTTATTGTCTTTGTTGTATTTTGTTTCCTGAATCCATTCTTTTACTTGTCCATCAGTTCCAAGTTCTACCGGTTTTTCGATATTGCTTCTTAATTCGTTCCAAACTTGTTGTTTCTCAACATCAATATTCAAGATTTTTGCCGCTTCCAAAGTATAATCCAAAAGTCCTGCAATTAATTGTAAATCGTATTTCACTCCTGTTTGATAAGGGCCGTGTTCTGGAGACCTTCCTTTTCCAGTGGTATAAAAATAGCCTTTAGGATATTGTTTTACATCATCCGTTTTTACCTTGTTGCTGTTGAGATAAGCAGCATAAAAATTAGCCGATTTTCTTAATATTGGATACAATTGTTCAGCCAACCATTTTTTATCCTGACTGCGCTGAAAAAGATCCCAAACATTATACATTAAAAAAGCAGTATTTCCAGGTGATTGTATGTTTGTAGAGCCTGTTAAATCCGTTTGTCCGTTAATGGATTGTTTGGTGTGCATCACAAAAACACCATCTACCGCATCATTCTTGGAAGGCGTAAAAACAATGTTATTTTGTTTATCTAAATGATAAGACGAAGTGCTTGCGTTATACATATTTCGAGCAGTTAACGAACCAGCAGGAATTTGTGTTTCAATCCAGTTCACCAATGCTTTTCCACAATCAATAAGATTGGCTCCGCCTGCAAACCAATAATTCATCTGTAAATTGATGTTGATACAATATGTTGATCCCCAAATCTCGGCAACCGATTGATTCCACTTGCCTTGTAAAGTCGATGGCAAAGTTTTTTCGCGCGAAGAAGCTATCATCAAATAACGTCCATATTGATAGAACAATTCTTCTAAGTGAGTATCAAGATTATCATATTCGGCTTTTGGATAAGAAATACTTTCGCCTGCTTTTATTGCTTTAATCACTTTTGCATAGGCAGCAACACGTTCATTAGTTGGAATTGCTTTTGAAGTTTCTTTTTTGCCCAAATCAAAACTCACACGATTAAATATAGGCTGATAATCGGCGATGTGTTCTTTTTTAAGAACTTCATAGGTTTTTCCATCAGTATTTGAAAGTCGGTTTTCTGCCTTTTGAATCGCATATTGCAAACCTTCTTTATGCTTGAATTGAGGAATGTCCAAGTTTACTTTTCCATCAGCATTTATACTAAAAGCATTTGGATCATAATCAGTTGCCGAAGTAATAATTATGGTTACTCCCGTTGCATTTTTAACTTCAAGATTGCCATAATGATCTAGAATTTCACCATCATCAGCAATGACTTTTATTTTGGTACAATATTCTAAATCGGAAGCTTGATTGTAAGTCGCTTTTCCGCCACCTGTATAAGGCTCGGAATCTTTCAACTTGCCTGTTATGGTAACCACTCCATTATTCACCTGAATATTTCCAGGATGTGCCGATATGGGTTTTACACTAAAATTTAATGCTTTTGCTTCATCGGCGGTGTATCGTAAAACAATAACTTCAGCAGGATAACTGGCAAAATATTCTCTTTTATAATTTACTTTTTTATATTGATAACGTACGGATGAAATGGCTGTATTCAAATCTAAATCACGATAATAATTCAAAATTTCAGGGTTTTGAGGCAAATTAAAATCGACAAAAACATTCCCGCTATTCATGAAGCCGTTTATGCCTTCGCCCATTTTTCGGTTGATATAATCCGAAGCCACTTTTTCCTGAACGCCTCGATAACCTGCTGCCCAAAAAGTTTCTTCGTTAAACTGAATGTGATCTTTTCCGGGCATTCCAAAAAGCATGGCACCTAAATAACCGTTACCAATTGGCAAAGCCTGTTCTTCCCAGTCTTTTCCATCACGATCATAAATAGTGGCGGTTGGATCATAAGCGCCCGTTTTATACCACAATAAATTATCTTGTTTGCCGATTGGATAAAAATCATCATAAAGATAATTTACACTTAAACTTTTGGTGTTCACAACCGCAGGATCAACACCAGCGGGAACTTTGTCTGGATTCATAACTCCAGGTCCATTTCCGTATTTTGGGTGTGTAATCCAGTTGGAATAGATCGGGATTTCTTTGTAAGCCCCGTTTTTAAAATCAGTTGTAAAAAGGCTTTTTCCAGCTTTTGAAAGTATTGTAATACGCAAAAATTCGGCTTGAGCCAAATCTATTTCTTTTTCGAATGAAATAAATTGATAACCTTCTGGAAGTTTACTGAAATCCATTTCGGTTTTTAGTTGATTGAGCTGTTTTCCTTTATTATCAAAAGCTTCAAAAGTAAGTGTAGCTTCTGACCAATTATCTGATTTTACATTTTTAAATTGTAATCCCAGAATCCCTTTTGCTTCTTTTAAATTGGTATAACCACCTTCTAAAACTACGCCTAGAATTGCACTTTTATTTGCTTTTTGTTCTTGTGAAAAAGTTGTAGAAATTATTAAAATGATAAAAGTTAAGCCAAGAAAACGATTTAAAAAGTCTTTCATTTAAACTGATTTTGATTAATTCAAACCATTCTTATCAAGAATTATGCTACTTTCTTAATTTATTTAATAAAAACACAAAAAATCAATCCAATTTATATATTTGTTCCATAGGCAGCCATTTTTCACCATCTTTTGCTCCTGGTGGCGCTTGTTGAAATTGCCACATTAATTTCTCCCATTCCTGAACTTTCGGGTTGACGGCATCCATCATTTGTTTGCGTTCCGGAGTATAGCTTTCATCCACTTCCATAATCATAAACAATCTGTTGGCTAAAAGGTAAATTTCCATGTCTATAATACCCGAATCTTTGATGCTTTTAGTGATTTCAGGCCAAGCACTATCCTTAGTATGGTAGCTTTTGTACAGTTCAATTAGTTCTGGATTATCAACTAAATCGCAGGCATAACATAATTTTTTAGAACTCATAAATTACGTTTTAAGGTGGGTTTAATCTTTATTAAATTCTTCATCAACAACTTTAATTCTTGGTTGTTACTTTTTTATTTTCTTCGAATAGCAACACTATTTCCATTGTATTTTACCGAAATATTTGTTTTTCCGCTTTCGATACCAACACCGTTTGATTCATTAACCCAAACAATATTAAACACACGGTTTTCAATTAATCCATCAAAACTTTTGCCTTTTCGTTTTCCAATTAAAAGGGTTTGTTTTTGTTCATCCCATTCAAAAGGGATGATTGAAAAAGCTCCTTTCTCATAGTTGTAATTTACTCCTTCATCTTCATAAAGCTCAAACTTTCCATTAGCGCCTGCATATACTCTAATTTCAAGATTTTTCGCAGGCTTTTCATTTGTGCACTGCATTTTTTCACCCATTGAAATTATAGAGCCCAATTTTACATATAGCGGGTTGTTCGGGGCAGCCTAGCTGTCTTTTGTTTTTAACACCAAGGTGGTTACCAATGAATCTAATTGTACCGTAGCCAGATTAAGGGTGATGCCCGTCGTATCCTGATGGAATTTAACTTTTTTACCATGTAGGACCATACACGCTGTAATAATCTGCTTGGTTGGCGGTAATTTAATAACGGTAGCTCCTGCCGGAATTTTCAGCAGGTGGATATATATTTTATTACCTCTGTGCGTAGTTCCATAAAAATCATCAACAGGTTGAAAAGGCCCGGGACGCGTTTGATATATACTTTCGCCATTTTTCGCTAACCACTTCCCGACTTCTTTCAGGCGCTCCACATGAGCAGAAGGAATGACACCATCTGGGTCTGGTCCGACATTTAATAACATATTCCCTCCGCGGTCAACGGTATTGACAAGCATATCTATAATTCGTTTCAAGGGCATCAATTGCTGAGTTTTACTATATCCCCAGCTTGTTGAATTAAGGTTCAGGCATTTTTCCCACGGAAAGGGAATAATAGGCCCCTTAACATCCGCACTGCCTTCGTCGGTCTGGAAATCTCCAACCATTCCTGACCTTGGATTAATGACCACATCTGGATTATAGCTACGTACCATTGCGTTAAGTTTTAATGGTTCCCAGAACCAAGCTGCGTCAGCATCGGTACCCTTATGCGCTAACCAGCCTCCATCGTACCACAAAATATCTATTTTGCCATAATTTTTCATTAGCTCTTCTACCTGCCCATAAGTTTGCTTCTTTAGAAGTGCAGCATTTTCCGGAAGCCCCTTCGGGTCAAAATAACCGGGAAATCGCCAATCCAACGGGGAGTAATAAATACCTGTGTATAAACCGGATTTACGGCATGCATCGGTGTATTCCTTTATAAAATCGCGGTGAGCGGCAGTTTCCCAGCTATCGAAATGCCGATAACTTGATGGGCTGTTCCAAAGGGCAAAACCATCATGGTGCCTGGAAACCATTATCATATATTTCATTCCGGCTTCTTTCGCTACCTTGACCCATTCCGCAGCGCTGAAATGCTTCGGTTTAAACGAATCAGCTAGTTTGGCATATTCCTCGGCCGGTATCTTTTGGTTAAACATTGTCCATTCGCCTGTTGCCGGGATCGCATATAAGCCCCAATGTATGAACATTCCAAATTTCTGATCTTCCCACCATTGCATCTTTTCGGGCGGAAGATTGGAACCCAGACCCGATACGCCTTGCCCTACACCCTTTAATGTAAGGTAGACCTTTCCTTTCTCCATTGATTTTCTTTCTGCGTCACCCATCTGCTGGCTCATTGCTGCAAAAGAATGGCTCAGGAGAATTAATACAAGTCCAGTTGCCGTAATTTTTATTTTTCGTTTGAACATACTTACTTATTTAATTTTTGTTTGGTTTTTGTCATTGAAAATTTCATGTTTAAAAAAAACTATCTGAAATCAACTTACACTATGATACAATCTCCAAAGCATTAGCATAAGAAGCTTCCGGTTTTTGACTAGGAAAATATACTTCAATCGTATCTGAATTTTGTTTGAATTTCAATTTTTCACCTGTACTCACTAATCGAATTTGTCTTATTTTCTGGGTATAATGTGGATTAGATTTTCCTAAGTTTTTAATAATTGCTATACCGCTTTCTGGCCAAGCCATTACAGTAGCAAAAAGGGTTTTGTCTTTTTGTACAAAACGAATGTCTTCTGACGTAAAAGGCTTTCCTTTTCCTTCATTAAAACCTTGAGCCGTTAAAGCTCCGGCACTTCCTAGTTGAGGGCCTTCGCCAAATATTTTCCAAGGACGCGTACCATAAATACTTTTGCCGTTTAGTTTCATCCAAACCCCAATTTCTTTCACAATTTGACGTTCTAATTCGTCGATACTTCCATCTCCTCTTACCGGAATATTCAACATTAAATTCCCATTTTTACTTACTGCATCTATCAAGGTATGAATAACAGTTTTGGCCGATTTGTAACGCTTTTTATCGTAAACACCTCGATCATAATGCCAGTTACCCAAGCAGGTATCTGTTTGCCAAGGCAAAGGTTCAATATCGTTACCTTGTCCTTTTTCGATATCCCAAACCATAGCTTTTTTTTGCTGTTCGTCTAAAATTTTACCCGTAATTACTGCCTGAACGGTTTTGTTTTTTTGAAGACTTTTGTTGTACATGTGTGCCGCAATACGCAAACCAGCATCACTTACAGGCCACAATGGCAATGCCGTATCGTCAAAATAAATCATATCAGGATTGTATTTGTCAATCAAATCAATGGTTCGGTCATGAAAATTTTCCAAGTAGGCTTCTGATGGTTTTGCTACTCCATTCCCCCAATTCCATTGGCTGTGTATAGCACCATTATCGGAACTTCTTTCACTTAATGGATGATTTTGGGCGTACAATTCCTGAGGATCTAAACCTTCCCACCAGGTTCCTTTTCCATCGGCTTTAGTTAATTTTCCATCATAAGGAACTCCAGCCAGAGGACCGTTTTTGTCTGAACGTTGAGCAGTTTCAAACCAACTCCAAGCATGAGCCGCGTGAACACTCACCGCAAACGGAAGACCAGCTTTACGGGCTGCTTTTTCCCATCCTGCTATGATGTCTTTTTTCGGACCTATTTTAGTCGAATTCCAATTGGGTTGATGCTTGCTATCATACAGATCCAAATTATCATGATGATTGGCCATTGCCATAAAATATTTGGCTCCGGAATCTTTGTATAAATTCACCAATTCCTCCGGATTCCAGTTATCGGCTTTCCAAACATTGATAACATCTTTAAAACCAAATTTTGATGGATGTCCGTATTTTTCAACATGATATTTATATTGCCAAGAATCTTCCTGATACATTCCTCTTGCATACCAATCACCTGCTTCTGGTTCACACTGAGGGCCCCAGTGTGCCCACATTCCAAATTTAGCATCGCGAAACCAATCCGGAACTTGATATTTCTCCAGTGAATCCCAGGTTGGTTCAAAAGCCCCCTTGAAAGCAGGAGTATTAAGAATTTTGGAATAACCCAATAAAGGAGATAAATAAAGTCCCGCTAATGCCGAGACACCTAGTTTTAAAGCACTTCTTCTTTGCATCTGTTTACAATTTGGATAACAATTTATACATTTCCGATTTTATCGGTTTATTTCGTTTTTCAATTTAATACTAAAATATCGCTTCCAACTTTTTTTATGGTACATATTTTAGATATAAATTTGATTATTAGTTTTTTTAATCGCTTATTTTGGTATTAACAAAAACAAATGTAGTTTAGCCATCGCATATATTTTTTATTCAAAAACGATTTTTTTTTACTCAAAAACGATTTTTCAATCTTTTTAATATCATTATGTCAAAAAGCACTTTCAAATATTCATTCTCCTTGCTACATATTGATTATGTGAAACTTAACAACAACTGGAATTTTAATAATGTAATTAGCCCCTATTATCGACTGTATTACATCGACGATGGTATTGGGTCAATTTCTAATAGTTCGGATAAACTAATTTTAGAACCCGGTTATTTATACCTTATTCCGAGTTTTACCATTTGCAATTTGAATTGTGAGGAATATTTGAGTCAATACTTCATTCAGTTTTTTGAGGAATCTCCTGTCGGAATTTCGTTGTTTAATCAAAATAGAAATGTGATGAAATTAGCCGCTACTGAAACTGACATTGTTCTTATCAAACAAATGCTTCAAGGCAACCCAGGAAGAGGAATTAACAGATCAAACAATCCGAAAGTATATGAAAAAGAAGCCTATTACAAGGAATACCAATCCCTTAACAACGAACTCAAACCACATCTGAAATTTGAAAACCAAGGAATTCTACTTCTATTGATTTCCAGATTTTTGAACACTAAAAATTTCAAACAAAATGCTCCCCAAAGTACGCCCTCAAAAATTTTGGACACGATGAGTTATGTACAACTTCATCTAAGTGAGAATCTAACTGTAGCAGAATTAGCCCAAAGAGTGAATCAGAGTCAGGATTATTTTTCGAAACAATTTCTAATCCATACCGGACAGAGGCCCTTAAATTATATCCATGAAAAAAAGATTGAAAGAGCGCAATACCTCATTGCCACTACTCATAAAACATTCTTAGAAATTGCTATGGATACAGGTTTTTCTAATTTGCCACACTTTTCAAAAACATTCAAACAAATCGTGAGTCTGACTCCGGGAGAATATCGTCATCAAAATAGCCAGGTAAAATAGCATTCACCGCAATAAAAAGCAATTTGGCCTTAATAATTTGAATTCTTACTATTAGAATCTTAAATTTGAATAGACTTCGTTTACTTTATGAAAAAAAAGATTCCCTTTTATGCCTGGCACATTTTAGTATGCATCACTTTTATGCTGTTGCCTTATGCTTTTACATCAACAGGGAGCATCTTTAATTTACCCAATTTATCTCATAATGGTCACGACAGAATTTATTTTTTAATCTATTTTCTTTTACTGCTTTTCTTCTACTTTAATTATTATTTCCTAATCCCAAAATTCTATTTTTCAAATAAAACGATTCCTTATTTTGGAATTGTCATTGCATTACTATTCTTCTTTCTCTGGATTTCCACTCATTTTGATAATCCCGAACGCAATTTTTTGGACTTTGGAAAAAGAATGCCATTTCACAACAAAATTCCTCATTCCTTTCCGCCCAACTTTGACAAAAGAGGAGGCCCTCCTACCCAATACAGTCATACTATTTTAGTGTATTTAATTGGTGTAATTTCCAGTTTGCTATTCGCCATCAATAATCGATTGCGAAATGTAGAAAAAGAGAAAATGAAATCGGAATTGTCTTTTTTGAAAGCCCAAATCAATCCTCATTTTTTGTTTAACACCTTAAATAGCATTTATGCTTTAGCTATAAAAAAATCAGACAAAACAGCCGATGCCGTAGTACAATTATCCGAATTGATGCGGTACATTATCACCAATGCCAATGATGACGTAATTTCCTTAGACAAAGAAATCAATTACATCAATAATTTTGTTGAACTTCAAAAAACACGTTTGGGTAATACGGTAACTATTAACTACAAAGTTGAAGGAAATCAATACGGAAAATGCATTACACCACTAATTTTAATTTCTTTTATCGAAAATGCCTTTAAACACGGTGTTAACCCTAATCAAAATTCGGAAATCAAGATCCACATTAACATTGGAGAAAAAATTTTGAGTTTATTTGTTTCCAATAAAAAAGTAAAATTCAGTCCGTCCGAAAGCGGCATTGGATTACAAAATACCATAGAAAGATTAACCCATTTATATCCCAACACACATGATTTGATAATTAATGACAATCCCGAAACCTATAATGTTACACTAAAAATTAAAGTAGGATGTTAAAAGCAATTGCATTAGATGATGAGCCATTGGCACTAGAGGTTTTGCAAAGTTTTTGCAACCAGCTTGATGTGGTCGAATTAGAAAAAACATTCACCAAATCAGATGATGCTTTTAAATATTTAAAAAAATATCCCGTTGATTTACTCTTCCTGGACATCAATATGCCTTCGATTTCGGGAATTGATTTTTACAAAAAACTACCACACAAAACGATGGTAATTTTCACCACTGCTTATTCAGAATATGCTGTTGAAGGATTTACATTAAGCGCCACCGATTATATTTTGAAACCTTTTACCTTTCCAAGATTTCAACAAGCGGTAGAAAAAGCACATTCACAATGGAAATTGCAAAATCAAGATCCGGAACAACAATATCTTTTTATTCGAGCCGATTACAGTTTGATAAAAATTCTGTTTTCGGATATTTTATTTATCGAAGGCCTGGATGATTATCTAAAAATCCACATTCAGAATCAAAAAACAATTGTTGCCAGAATGACTTTAAAATCACTATTAGAAAAACTCCCTCAAACGGAATTTATCAGAGTGCATCGCTCCTTTATTATTGCTATTTCAAAAATAGAAAAGGTGAGAAATAAAATAATCTATATCAACGAAGAGGAAATTCCGGTAAGTGCCAGTTACGAAACGGCTTTTTTTTCTTTGCTTAATAAAGATTGATTTTTCAACAATTAAAAAGATTAATTCCAATGGAATCTGATTTGTCAATAATACTTTAAAACAGCCCGCTCCTAAGGAGCTTACTTTAGAGATGCTAAATATTGCTACCAACAGAAAGTCCCGATGGGACTTAAAAACAACTCCGCTAGGAGTGAACCGTTTATAGAAATAGATGTTTATTACTTTTAGCTCCGTAGGAGCGAACTGTTTAATAAGCAATTCATTTTTTATCGAAAACAAATTAAAACCTATTTTCTTCTTTCTACCGCTTAAAATCACCTCATTACCTCATAAATTTTAATGCATTTAGAAGTTTAAATACCTTTATGTCCATAACCTTATAAATTGTATTTAGTATGGAAAGAAAAGATTTTTTAAGAGGATTAGGTTTAGTAGGATTAGGATCTTTGGCTATACCAATATTAAGTTCTTGTGGTGACGATGATTCATCTACCGATTCAAGTGCAACCGACAACACCCAAGCCACTGATACAGGCAGCTCTTCGGGTTCTTCAACTTGCAGCGTAACTGCATCAGAAACAGCAGGCCCATTCCCTACTAAAAGCCCTTCATCATTAGTCAAATCAGATATTAGCAGCGACAGAACAGGAGTTCCTTTCACGATAAACATTACAATTCAAAATAAAAATGCCAGTTGTGCTGCCTTAGCGGGTGCAATCGTTGACATTTGGCATTGTGACAAAGACGGTTATTATTCAGAATACGGAGGAACAGGAATGCAATCGGCTGATTTTACTGCTGTTCACTTTTTAAGAGGAAGACAAACCACTAACACTAACGGTCTGGTTAGTTTTACTTCTATTTTCCCGGGTTGGTACAGCGGAAGAGCCACACACATTCACGTACACATTTACAATTCGGCAGGAACTTCCTTATTGGTTACCCAAATTGCCTTTCCAGAAGGTTCCGGCAGTGCTGTTGTTTTAGTTAACGCTTCAACTGCTAATGGATATTCAAAAGGCATGAGTGGTTATACCTACAATGCTTCAGACAATGTTTTTTCGGACGGAGTAAGCAGTGAGCTATCTACCGTTACAGGAAGCGTTGTAGCGGGATTTGTATTAACTCACAGCATAAACGTAGCAGGCTAATTTGATTCCTCAAGGCATGATAAAGCAACATCCGGCACAAATTTATCTGGCAACAGCAAGAGAGCAACGGCAAACTAAGGGCTACAACTGTTGGTCAACATTAAGTATCGAAAATTATCAAGAAAACACAAGAAAAGTTTTGGGTTCTTTATTTCTTTTTAATTATCAGATACTAGCACCAAATCAAAGAACAACAATGTTAGCCCAAGCCGATTGTTTGTCCTATATTTTACCTCTCTATGGCGGAATCGAATGCCAAAACAAACTAATTGCGACAGAACAAATTCAACAAATTGTTTCTAATGAAGAAACTACATTTGAACTATCCAATCCATTTGATGAAAATGTGAGTTTTTTGCAAATAGGTTTTAAAGCAAAAACTACCTCATTTGAAACAGATTATTTGAAATTTGATTTCGAAGAAAAAAACAAACTCATCTCATTATTCAAAAACAATACTGCCGCTGCTTTTATAGCTCAATTTGATGGTAGAAAAGAAGCACATTACCAACTCCAAAACAAAGAAAACGGAATTTTTGTTTACATAATCAACGGCGCATTCGAATTTGAAAACAGACTTCTTGAAAGTGGTGATGCCTTAAGTTTAAAAGAAATAGAAGACGTAGAATGGGAATCTTTATCTGAAAATGCTATGTTGCTACTCATTGAAATACCACTAGTATGAACTATAAATCAAAAATAAGATTAGCCTATCGCTTTGAAATTGACCAAAGCGCTACTCTAACTTGGGACAAATATGTTTTTGAAGATACGTATCAGGAATATTTATTGCAGCACCAACAATTTAATTCGAAAGAAAACCCGAAGAATACTTTTAGAGAATTACTGGCCGAAAATGAAAAAGCCTCACAACTGCATTATCTGGTAGGCATCGCTGCCAATAATTATGTACAACAGCTTAAAGGAAATTGCTACCGCATAGCTGATACCTTAGGAAAAAACTTTTTCCCCTTTATAAATTACCAATTAGACATTATAAATACCGACATTACGGATATTTCCAAGCATAAAATAGGCATCACTTTTTATTCGCCTTTACTTACTTATTTAGGAATGATCAACAACCACTTCCTGCTTTCAAAAAATACTGATGACGCTAATGAGTTTGAAACTTTTATGATTGCCGTTCAAGATCATTTGTCAATTTGTTATTTAAAAGAATAATATTCGTTTTTACACCAACTTTCGAAAACGATAAAATTTAACTTTTATAGGCAATTTTTTAAATTTAAGGATATAAATAAAATTATTTGTGAGTTTACATCGTTTTCGTTGCTAAAAATTGATTTTTTTGAAATTTTGAAATTTAATACTACTAGAAAATTTCTATATTTGTTTCACTTTCAAAAAAATAAACTAAAAATAATACCTAATGAAGACTTTAAACGATTTTAATTTTGCAAATAAAAAAGCAATTATACGTGTTGATTTTAACGTGCCGCTAGACGAAAATTTTAATGTAACCGATGTTACCAGAATTGAAGCTGCAAAACCTACCATTGATAAAATTCTTGCTGATGGTGGAAGCGTAATTTTAATGTCTCATTTAGGTCGACCAAAAGGTGTTGAAGAAAAATACTCATTAAAACATATCTTAAAAACAGCAACTGACATTCTTGGAGTTCCTGTAAAATTTGCTTCAGACTGTATAGGTGAAGTAGCAAAACAAGCTTCAAATGATTTAAAAGCAGGTGAAGTTTTATTATTAGAAAATTTACGTTTTTATGCTGAAGAAGAGGCTGGAGATGTTGCTTTTGCAAAAGAATTGGCTTCATTAGGAGACATTTATGTAAACGACGCTTTTGGAACAGCTCACAGAGCACACGCTTCTACTACAATTATTGCACAATTTTTCCCAACAGCTAAATGTTTCGGAACTTTGTTAGCTAAAGAAATTGAAAGCATCGATAAAGTATTAAAAAACAGTGAAAAACCTGTAATTGCAATTCTTGGAGGATCTAAAGTGTCTTCTAAAATTACAGTTATCGAAAATATCCTTGACAAAGTAGACCACATGATTCTTGGTGGTGGAATGACTTTTACTTTCGTGAAAGCCTTAGGCGGAAAAGTCGGTAACTCTATCTGTGAAGATGACAAACAAGAATTGGCACTTGAAATATTAAGATTAGCTAAAGAAAAAGGAGTTCAAATTCACATTCCAGTTGACGTTGTTGCTGCAGATGATTTTTCGAATACGGCTAACACTCAGATTGTTGATGTAAGAGAAATTCCTGATGGATGGGAAGGATTAGACGCAGGACCAAAATCATTAGAAAACTTCAAAAAAGTAATTTTAGAGTGTAAAACAATTCTTTGGAATGGACCTTTAGGAGTATTCGAAATGGAAAGTTTTGCTAATGGAACTATTGCTCTTGGAGACTATATTGCTGAGGCAACTGCTAACGGAGCTTTCTCACTTGTAGGTGGTGGAGATTCAGTTGCAGCAGTAAAACAATTTGGTTTTGAACATAAGGTAAGTTATGTTTCTACAGGTGGAGGAGCTATGCTTGAGATGCTTGAAGGAAGGACTTTACCTGGAATTGCAGCTATTTTAGACTAAATATCACAATTTTAACAATTTTTATTGATTTTTTTAGTTGTAACCTATTAAGTTTGCATAAACGATTTTGTAATCGTTTAAAATTAAGCACGTTGACAATAAAAATATGAATATAAAAAAAATCACTTTATCATTTTTTCTAGTACTAACAGTTCCCTTGTTTTCGCAAGAAGTTGCCGAAAGCAAGGGAACTGCTGTATTAGAAACTAAAGTATCTTATCTGGATTCTATTAAACGAAGCTTTGTTAATGATGACATGGCCAGTTGTGTAGACAGCCTATGGACAAAAGAACTGACCGACTTAGATTTATACAATGACATCACTAAGGATATTGAAAATATCAATACGGATGAAAAAGTAGATTATGAGTTACCTACCGAATTATTAAAAGCTAGGCTTGAGGCCATGAATGCTAAATCTCCATTTAACATTCAGTACAATCAAGGATTAGAAAATGTAATTAAGTCATTTTTAAAGAACAGAAAAAAATCTTTTGAGCGTTTAATGGCAATTTCGGAATATTACTTTCCAATGTTTGAAGAAACTTTTGCCAAACAAAACATTCCTTTAGAAATAAAATACTTGGCTATTGTTGAGTCGGCATTAAACCCGAAAGCAGTTTCTAAAGTAGGTGCTACCGGACTTTGGCAATTTATGTATCAAACCGGGAAACAATACAATCTAAAAATAGATTCTTATATTGATGAACGCAGCGATCCATTAAAAGCTACTGCAGCAGCTGCCCAATACATGTCAAATATGTTTAGCATTTTTGGCGATTGGGAATTAGTATTAGCTTCTTATAATTCAGGCCCAGGAAACGTTGCAAAAGCCATCAGAAGATCAGGTGGACAACAAAACTTTTGGAGCATTAAACAAAATCTTCCAAAAGAAACTCAAGGTTATGTGCCAGCTTTCTTAGCCACAATGTATTTATACGAATACCATAACGAACACGGAATTAAACCAAACAAAGCTATCGTACAGCACTTTGCTACTGATACGGTAATGATTAAAAAACAAATGTCATTCAAGCAAATTTCCGATTTATTGGATATGCCTGTCTCGCAATTGCAATTGCTAAATCCTTCGTACAAACTCAATGTAATCCCTTCGTATTCTTCTGAAAATCATTATTTGCGATTACCAAAAGACAAAGTGGGTGTTTTTGTTTCCAATGAAGATAAAATTTACGCCTATGTTCAGCACGAATTAGATTTTAAAAACAATAGTCCTTTTAAAAACGGTGCTACCGCTATTGCCAGCACTGAAAAAACACCTTCTTACCCTGTTGGTCGTTTTACCCAATATTACAAAGTAAAAGAAGGAGATAATTTAAGCAATATTGCCAGCAGATATAATGTTGACATTAGCGACTTAAAAAAATGGAATAAATTAAACAGTAATACTGTTTCCTACGGAAAAGTGCTAACCATAATAGCAGCTGAAATTGAAACTAAAACTGCTGTTGCTTCGGTTGAAACCAAAACAAACAAGGCTGAGAAAATAAAGAAAGAAGTTAAAAAAGACACTTTAGTAGCTAGTAACAAAACCAATTATATTGTTCAAAAAGGAGATAACCTAAGTGATATTGCCGAACAAAACAACGTAACTGTAGCTCAAATTAAAGAATGGAATAAACTTTCTGGAAATACTATCCAAGCGGGAACTAGCCTACAACTGACCGAAAGAGAAATCGAAACGAAAGAAGTAGTTGCTGCAACTCCTGAATTAAAAAACATTGAATACACTGTTCAAAAAGGAGATAATTTAGGTAACATCGCTAAGAAATTTGGTACTGCGATGACTGATTTAAAAGAATGGAATCACTTATCAGATAACAACATTGCATTAGGAAAAACATTAATTGTTGCTAAAAACGAAATTGCAATCAACACTTCTAAAGCTACCGCAGCTTCATTTAAGAAAGGTAAAATCGATACTTCTTTGCAACAGGATTATTTAGTTAAAAAAGGAGATTCCTTATTTAGCATTGCTAAAAAATCTGGAGTGACCGTTTCAGATATTAAAAAATGGAACGACATAAACAACGAAGAGATCAAACCAGGAATGAAATTAAAAATAGGAGGTTAATTATAATCCTCAACGATACAAAAGGGCTTTATTTCTGTTGCGAAATAAAGCCCTTTTTCTGTTTCACGGGTATTTTGCACTATTTTTATTCCATTTATTAAAAATTTGGAACGATATTAGCTAACTAAAACAGAAGAAGCTAATTAATAAACAATAATTCATACCCTAAATTTGAATTGCAATTACAACCAATGCAAAATGAATAAAATCCATTTTATATTGCTTTTCGTTTCCATTTTTTTCCTTTCCTGCAAACAGGAGGATCTAAATCCTGGAAAAACCAATGGAAAAATCAATAGTATTTCGGTGATTATAGACGATTTGTTGTGGAATGGCGAAATTGGCGACAGCATCCGAAATAAATTTGCTTCGCCAGTAATTGGATTACCGCAAGAAGAACCTCTTTTTACCATCAATCAATATCCCGTGAAATTAATGGAAGGCTACATGACGGATAGCCGAAACATTATTGTGATCAAAAAAGACACCAAAGAAAATTTCAAAATAGAAAAAAACAAAATCGCTTCGCCACAAAATGTGTTCTATATTTCCGGAAAAGCCGCTGATGATATCTTGTGTTTAATTCAAAAAAATGCCGCTGAAATCATTAAAACCATTCATCAAACTGAGATTGAAGAATGCCAACGCATTAATAAAAAATCACTTTTAAGTTCGAAATTTTTCAAAGACAGTTTCAACATCAAAATTGAAATGCCTTCCAGCTATGAATTAATGCTTCAAAAAGAGAATTTTGCATGGTTTAAAAAAGAAATCATTAGTGGAAACAATAGCATCCTAATCTATCAAGTTCCTATAAACAGTATTGAAACTAAAAAAAACAAGGTGTCTAGCATCATCCAAATGCGAGATTCCATTGGAAAACTATACATTCATGGCAAGGAATTGAACACAGATATGATTACTGAAGAAGCTTATGCTCCTTATTTTTCAAATCTTGTTCTGGATTACAAAAAAGCCTATGAAACTAAAGGAACCTGGGAACTAAAAGACGATTTTATGTCTGGCCCATTTATTAATTATGCAATTGTTGACAAAGACAATGACCGCATACTGATTTTAGAGGGCTTTTGCTACTCTCCTTCGAAAGAAAAACGAGATTTAATGCTAGAGCTGGAAGCAATCATAAAATCGATTAAAATCAACAAAAAACCGATCCCGAAGGAAACTTCAAAAATCATGGCAATGTTTACTAAGTAAAAGCCGGTTCAAGAATTGATTTTTCAAAAGAAATTAGACGTAATTTTATATTACTTTTCAGGTATAAATCAAAATACTGTAATTTCTGGACACTCAACTGTCCTTAACTTCCGCAGACGAGTGTCAAATGTTTGAAGAATACGTAAAAAGAAAATCTGTTTGAGCGTAGCGAGTTATTTTCTTTTAGTATTCGAAAACTAATTTGACCGATGAGGAAGCGCAAGACTTGATTTTTTTT
>JBDLTG010000038.1:0-69490 GCA_039805885.1 Bacteroidota bacterium | reverse complement strand
TTAATTAAAAAAATGAAGACGCAAGCTAAGTTTTTTAGATGAATTAAAGTTATTTCTTACTTAAAATTTAACATATTATTTTTCTTAATAAATACAAACTAACATTCATTTTGAACTCATTTTAAAATTCTGATTTCCTTTTTATTACAACTCCTATAAATACGATTACGAAAACATTAATAAAATGTCTTGACTCATCTATAAATTTATTTATCTTTATCATTATTTTCCTTGAAACATACCCGAAAACGAACACAACATGCTTTCACAAAAAACCAAATACGCACTTAAAGCTTTACTCTATTTAGCGCAACAAGACAGTAATCATATTTCTAAAACAACGGATATTGCCGAAGAAGCAAATATTCCTAAAAAGTTTTTGGAACAAATTCTACTGGACTTAAAACGCGGTCATTTAGTAGGTAGTAAACAAGGAAAATTTGGCGGTTATTATCTTTTAAAACCAGGAAGTGATATAACATTAGCCGATATTCACCGATTATTTGATGGTGCAATAGCCTTATTACCTTGTGCTTCATTAAATTTTTACGAACGTTGTTCTGATTGCAAAAGCGAAGATGAATGCCTGCTACGACACGGATTAATGACTATTAGAAACGAAACTTTAAAGGCGATGCAAGGCATTACGATAGCCTCATTAGTAAAAAAATAAAAAAATATTTCTTAACCTCTACTAAGTTAATAGAATTTATATATATTTGCAGTCGAATTACGATTACAAATTTAATTTTTAAGAAATGAAAACAGTTCAAACAAGGTTCACCAGAAAGGAACAGAGTCAAGAAAAAAATTTAGAATCCATAAAAGAGAATAATTATTCTATGATGTGTATGTGTTGGTAAAAAAAATTAATTTTAAATTCTACTAATTACATATAATATACATAATAAATAAACAATGAAAACAACTATAAAAAACATATTCACAACGATTTTATTACTAGGCGTTTCAAGCACATTTGCTCAAATCATTAACGGACATATTAATAACAACGATAACATTCCATTAGAATCAGCGAATGTTATCATTAACGGTACAAAAATTAATGCAACTACTGACAAGAATGGAGATTTCAATATCGATTCTCAAGGAAGACTTCCATTAACACTATTAGTACAATACACTGGATACAAAACAGAGAAAATAGTACTTACTGCAATTCCTTCTACACTACTTAATATCCTATTAATAGAAGACAACAAACTGGCAGAAGTAGTAATTTCTTCCAGACGTCGAATTGAAAAAGCACAAAACGTACCTATTCCAATTTCAGTAGTTAGCGGAAAACAAGCGGAACAAGCTGGTGCTTTCAACGTAAACAGAATTAAAGAATTGATTCCATCAGTACAATTGTATTCATCTAATCCAAGAAACACGGGGATTAACATTCGTAGTCTAGGTTCTCCTTTTGGACTTACCAATGATGGTATCGATCCAGGTGTCGGTTTCTATGTAGATGGAGTATACTATGCCCGTCCTGCGGCTACCACTCTAGATTTTATTGACGTAAGTCAAATAGAAGTACTACGTGGACCACAAGGAACATTATTTGGAAAAAACACAACTGCTGGAGCTTTTAACATTACTACCAGAAGACCAAGTTTTACTCCAAGTGCTGACTTTGAAGTAAGTTATGGAAACTATGCTTTCTTACAAGCTAAAGCCTCTGTTACTGGAGCATTAAGCAAAAAACTTGCAGGTCGTCTTTCATTCTCTGGCACACAACGTGACGGTTTAATTGATAATGTTGCAACAGGAAGAGCAACTAACACATTAAATAATCAAGGAATTAGAGGACAATTACTTTATGTTCCTTCAGAGAACACAAACGTATTGTTTTCAGCGGATATCACGACACAACGTCCTGATGGATATGCTCAAGTTGTTGCAGGTGTAGCACCTACTCAAAGAGCAGCTTACCGTCAATTTAATGCTATCATTGCTGATTTAGGATACCAATTACCAAGCACTAATGCTTTTGACCGTAAAATTGACCATGATACACCATGGCGTTCAGGACAGGATTTAGGTGGAGCATCTCTTAATATTGATACTAAAATTGGACAAGGAACACTTACCTCAACAACTGCTTGGCGTTTTTGGACTTGGGACCCATCTAATGACAGAGACTTTACAGGTTTACAAGTATTGGCTAAATCACAAAATCCATCAAGACAAACACAATTTACGCAAGAACTTCGTTATGCGGGAGAAATCTCTTCTAAGCTAACTGCTGTAGGTGGAATATTCTTTATTGATCAAACATCAAAAACTAAAGGTACCGAAGAATCAGGAAGTGCACAATGGCGTTTTTCTCAAAGTACCACTAGTGCAAAATGGAAAACTCCAGGACTTTTTGAAGGATACGGAATAAAAACTAATGCTAGCATACATTCAGTTAGTGCTGCTGTATTTGGTCAATTAGATTGGGAAATTACAGAAGGTTTACATGTATTACCAGGTGTAAGATACAATTTCGATAAAAAAGATGCTGATTACGCCCGTACAACATACGGAGGATTACAAACAAACGATCCAGAACTTATTGCTTTAAAAAAATTAGTTTATACTGACCAGAGTTTTGCAAAAGGAACTGATGCTACTGACTTTTCAGGAAACTTAACTATATCTTACAAAGCATCTGATAAAATCAATGCTTATGCTACTTATGCAAAAAGTTACAAGCCTGTAGGTGTTAACGTAGCAGGGCTTCCTACCGTTAATGGTCAACCAGATCTTGAGCATGCAGTAATCAAACCTGAAAAAGTAAATCACTATGAAATTGGTGCTAAAACATCGCCTTTCAACAACGCAATATTAAACGTAACTTTCTTTAATACTGATATTACAGACTACCAAACAAACGTTCAAGCGGCTGAGTTAGGTGTAAATCGTGGATATCTTGCTAATGCAGATAAAGTACGTGTAAGAGGTGCTGAACTTGATGCTAGCTTTACAGTAAACGAACACTTTAGCTTCAATGCAGCTGCAACTTATAGTGATGGTAAATATGTAAAATTCACCAATGCTCCACTTCCATTAGAAGATACTGGACTTACTGTTGGAGGTGTTCAGGTTGCATTTAAAGATGTTTCTGGAAGTAGCTTACCAGGAGTTTCAAAATGGGCAGGAAGCTTAGGTGGAGAATATTCTAAAAAAGCAAAATTCTTTGGAAATTTAGGTAAATTCTTCGTAGCAGCTGATTCCTATGCTCGTTCAGAATTCTCTTCAAGCCCATCAGCTTCTAAATACTTAATCGTTGACGGTTATGCTATCTTTAATGGTCGTCTTGGTTTCCGTGCAGCAGAAGGATTATCTATTTCAGTATGGGGTCGTAACCTTTTGAATAAAGATTATTACGAACAATTATTACCTGCTGGTGGAAATGCAGGACACTATGCCGGAGTATTGGGTGACCAAAGAACTTATGGTATTACTTTGAAATATTCATTATAATATTAAAAGCCTTATAAAATTAAAAGCCTATAGTTTAAAGATGAATTTCTGAAAAACCTATAGGCTTTTTTTACCAAATTACCCAAATTTTTGCTAGAAAAAACTCACTTACAAACTTATTTCTTGCTTTAAATTCGAAAGAAGCTTACACATTTTAATAAAATAAAACTCCCCCACAATGTTCTTTAGATTACTTACGAATACATATAACCACATATAGTAAGTTTTTCATACCATAAGAACCTGAAAAAATCAACTGTTCGATATAACTATATATTCTATTCTCGACAGTCAGTGTTTTTTACACTAAAAGACTTCTATTTTCCTAACCAGTTAAGTTATAATATTAAAATATGTCAGTTCGAATGTTTTTTTGCTTAGAAATAAAGCAAAAAATGCATAGATAACCTTTTTTGGCGATAATTTTCATCAATGGTTTTTTATTACATATTTAATACATAATCCCTGAGTAAACCTAGCATTTTCAATGCTAACTACCCTAAACATTTTGATAAATAAAGCAACATCATAAACATGATGGAAGTAAAAGTATTTGCCAAATTTAAAATGCAAAATTATGACTCAACAAAAACAATGGAAACAAAATTCACGAAAACTTCAAATGTTATTTTTAATATTTCTAGTCTCAATATGCACATCTTCGCAAATTTTTGCTCAAAATCCTATAAAATCTAACGAACAAATTATATCTGGTACTACTAAAGATGAAAAAGGCGATATTTTACCTGGAGTAAACGTAATCATTAAAGGGACTCAAATAGGTGTTTATTCTGATGCAGATGGAAAATATTCAATTGGTGCTAATACAAAAGAGGCTTCTTTGATTTATTCTTTCGTTGGTTACTTAACAAAAGAAGTAAAAATCAACGGCCAATCAACAATAATAAATGTATCACTACAGCCTGAGGCTAAATCATTGAATGAAGTTGTTGTAATTGGTTATGGTACACAAAAATCTAGTGACATTACAGGTTCGGTGGCATCTTTTAATGCAAAACATTTAGAAGAAAAACCAATTGGTAGAATTGAACAAGCCCTTATAGGACAAATGGCTGGTGTGCAAGTAAAACAACAAACGGGTTTGCCTGGAGCAGGTTTAAGTATTGTAGTTCGTGGAACGGGTTCTATCAATGCTGGCTCTGAACCTCTTTACGTAGTGGATGGATTTCCCTTAGATATTGCAGGCCAAAACTCAGATGGAAGTATTGGAACGAGTCCACTCGCAAATTTAAGTGCTAATGATATAGAGAGTATCCAAGTACTAAAAGATGCAGCTGCTGGAGCAATTTATGGTTCTCGTGCTGCCAATGGCGTTGTGCTTATTACAACAAAAAGAGGAAAATCTGGTAAGCTAAAAATTAGCTTGAATACCAATACCGGTATTAGCAGTATTGCTAAAAAACTGGATATTTTAAGTGCTGAAGAATGGGTAGGCGTAGCAACCGAAGTTGCAAATACAAACTGGATACGTTCAGGAACTGGACGTACAGCTGAGCAAACTAATGACCAGCGTAGAGCTATTCTAGGTTTAAAAGCAGGGGAATACAATACTTCATATATGCCCGACGAACGTTGGTCACAAGCGGGACATCCTGGCTTAACTTATGTTGACTGGCAAGATGCTATTTATAGAAAAGCAATTTTTCAAAACTATCAATTATCGGCAACAGGAGGCACTGAAGATGTGAGTTATTTCTTTTCAGGTAACTACTTAAATCAACAAGCTACTTTGATAAATACTGATTTTAAAAGTTATGGCCTACGTGCAAATATTGAAGCAAGAGCCAATAAAAAATTGAAATTGGGTATCAATTTGGCACCTACTTATTCTGAAAATAATACTCCACAAGGTGACGGAAAAGATAGTCCAATTATGAATATCGCTGGAATTTCCCCAGTAGTAGAAGCAAATGCAGGATTGAATACCGGTGCTGGCGAGTTCCCGACTTATACATGGAGTAGCCCACGATTGGTAAGCCCTTATGCAATTTTGAATAATTCAATCGGACTGACAAAAAATACCCGTCTCCTTGCTTCTATTTATGCTGAATATTACATTTTACCAAGTCTGTTTGCTAAAACAACTATCAATTATGATGATGTAAATCAACAAACAAAAACATATGTGTCCGACTACGTAGCAGTTGGAGGCGCTACTGAACGAATCACCAATCCTGGAAAAAATGCAAGTGGATCCTATGGAGGTTACAGAAAGCAAAATTTTGTAAACGAGAACACTTTGAATTTTATTAAGACTTTTAATGATGTACATAATGTATCGGCAGTAGCTGGAGTTTCATTCAATTCAGTTCATAGTGAAGCTTTCAACATTCGTACTGCTGGTGGCTTTGCTAACAATATTGTAAACACAATTAGCAATGCCATTCCAAACGCTGCTGGAGTAACGGTTACTGGTACGACTAGCGAGAATAACAATACGCTTTTCTCCTATTATGGAAGAGTTCAGTATGATTATGCTGGTAAATATTTAATTACAGGAAGTATTCGTCGAGATGCTTCTTCTAAATTTGGTATCAATAACCAATGGGGAACTTTTCCTTCAGCATCAATTGGTTGGAGAATCTCACAAGAATCATTCTTGAAAGATATTAAAGAAATTAGTGATTTAAAATTACGTTTTAGCTGGGGAAAATCAGGTAATAACAACATTGGAAACTACAACTCAATTCCTACTCTATCAGGAACTTCATATAATTTTGGTGGAAATACTCCAATAGTAGCAAATGGACAAGTGTCAGCAGGCTTAGCGAATCCAAACTTGAAATGGGAAACTTCCAATACGTACAATTTAGGTTTTGATGCAGCTTTCTTTAATAATCGCATTAATGTTTCTTTTGATGCTTATACTAAGAAAAGCACTGATTTATTGCTAAATCTACCTGTTTTGGGCGCAAGTGGTTTCTCGACTAGCTTACAAAATACTGGCTCAGTAAAAAATCAAGGTATTGAATTAGCCATAACTTCAAAAAACATAATAGCTCCTGATTTCCAATGGAGTACAAATGCAAATATTGCATTTAATCGAAATGAAGTAATTTCATTAAATGCCGACAGCTCTCCTATTTATATTCCTTCGGCATATAGCGGGAGTAATGCTCCGTATATTTTACAGCCTGGTTTACCAATGTATAGTTATTATGTAACAAGATCAATCGGAATATTAACACAAGCTGATTTAGATGATCCAAAAGTGGCTAAAATCAAAAATCAAACTGTTGGAGATACTAAATATTTCGATGCCAATGATGATGGTATAATCAATGCAAATGACCGAGTGGTTCATGGGCAACCAAATCCAAAATATACTTGGGGTGTTACCAACAATTTCAAATACAAAAACTTTGATTTAAGCGTACAAGTATATGGACAAGTTGGAGGCTCTATTCTTTCCTATTTTGGTCGTGCCATTGATTTCAGTGGAAGCACAACTGCCAATATTGCTGGAGTTTGGAGAGATAGATGGACTCCTGAAAACCAAAATTATAATGCTCCTCGTGGAAAATTAGCAAGTACCTATACCGTTCCACAAGTAACATCCGACTGGGTTTATTCAACTGATTTTATCCGTATTCAAAACATTACTTTAGGTTACAACCTCAAGGATTTAGCAAAGAATAGTGTACTCTCATCTGCTCGTGTTTATGTCGCTTTACAAAACTGGTTCAACCACGATAAATACAGAGGTGGTGTAAACCCAGAAGCCCAAAACACCAATGTGAGTGGAAACGGAAGTTATCCGATTCCAGGCGATTACGGTTCAATGCCATTGAGCAAAACTGCTTCTCTAGGTTTTAATCTTACTTTTTAATTCACGCAATTACGTTTTATAATCATGAAAAAAACAATATATATAGCACTTAGCGCTGTCATCTTGGGGCTTACTTCCTGCGAGAATCAGCTCGACCAGAAACCAGTTTCTAGTACCACAGCAGAAAATTTTTATACCAATACCAACGATTTTACACAAGCTGTAAATGGTGTTTACAGTAAATTAACGGCTTATCCAAGTCAAGTACTTTGGTTAGGTGAAATGCGTAGCGATAACCTAAATGTATTGCACGATGGTAACCGTGACTGGCAAGGAATCAATGATTTTTCTCCCAATATTACCACAACTGGTTTTATCGCCAGTGCTTGGAATGATAATTTCAATGGAATTTTCAATGCTAATTCCGTTTTACAGGCATTAGAAACTAAAGGAAGTATTATTACTGATGCAAGTTTGCGTTCAAGGTTTACTGCTGAAACAAGATTTTTGAGAGCTTTCTACTATTTTCAATTAGTGCGTACTTTTGGTAAAGTACCTGTAGTAGAAAAACCTTTAACAGCTACAGAAGTAGAATCTGTACCTAGAAGTTCAGTAGCCGATATTTATAAATTAATTATTGCAGATTTAGAATTTGCTACACAAAATCTTCCTGCATCATACACAGGAGCGAATATTGGTCGTGCTACAAACAATGCAGCAAAAGGTTTATTAGGTTTAGTCTATTTAACTCGTTCTGGAACAACGTATAATATTGAAGGCCCAGGATTAAATAGCAATGAATACGATAAAGCACTTTCTCTTTTCAATGAAGTAATTACGAGTAATCAATATGAATTATTACCTAGTTATGCTTCGGTTTTTGCTTATGATAACGAAAATAATAAAGAAGTAATTTTTGATGTACAATTTATGAGTTCTTCAAATGGTGCAGGTTTTCCAAGTCATCTTGCTCCAGTAGCATTTTGGACAGGACAAGGAATTTCAAACTCTTATGGTAACGGTTATGGTTCAAGTAACTTTAATATTTCTAAAGAACTTAAAGCTTCCTATCTTACCAACGCATCAGATGTGAGAAATGCTTTCAATATTCAATTATCTTACTCACAACCTTTTATTAAAAAATACATTGATATTGCAAAAAAAGGCACAAGCGGTAGAGATTGGCCTATTAATTTTATCGTTTTACGTTATGCTGACATTCTCTTACTGAAAGCAGAAGCCATTTTAAAAGGAGCACAAGGCACACAAACCGAAGTAGATGCTTTGGTGAATCAAGTAAGAAATCGTGCAGGATTACCAAGTATTTCAAACGTTACTTTTGATAATTTACTAGAAGAAAGACGAAAAGAATTTTTAGGCGAAGGTACTCGTTGGAACGATTTAGTTCGTTCAGGAAATGCTGTTACTAAAATGAATTCCTGGATAAAAAATGATGGAATTCTAACAATCAATGCAGTAACACCTGACTTTTTAATTTATCCAGTGCCAGCCACTGAAATAGGAACAAAAGTAGGATTGTATCAACAAAACCCTGGATATAATTAAACATTTCTTGTCTTTAAGAAGATACGTAATAATTCAGTTTGCTACGTATGTTTTTATTTTATAAGTAATTTAAGAATAGTATCATTATGCAAAAAATCATATTAATTGTCACCTTGCTGTTCACACAAACAGCTACTTTGTTAGCACAAAAAAACAAGCAAAATCCAAATGATCAACGCCCGAATATCATCTTCATTTTAGCAGATGATTTGGGTTATGGCGATATCGCAATCAACGGGCAAAAACTTATCAAAACTCCCAATATTGATAAATTAGCCAAGCAAGGCGTTAGTTTTACGCAATTTTATGCTGGTACAAGCGTTTGTGCTCCTTCACGTTCTTCGTTACTGACAGGGCAACATACCGGACATACTTATATTCGTGGCAACAAAGGAATTGACCCTGAAGGACAAGAACCTATCGCTGACTCTGTGCTTACAATAGCTGAAATACTTCAAAAAGCAGGTTATCAAACTGGTGCTTTTGGTAAATGGGGATTAGGCCCTGTTGGTTCGGAGGGCGATCCTAACAAACAAGGTTTTGATCAATTCTTTGGTTATAATTGTCAAACCTTGGCACACCGCTATTATCCAAATCATTTATGGGAAAATGGACAAAAAGTTGTGTTGGAAGCTAATAAAAATCTGATTGAAAATAAAGAATATGCCCCAGATATTATTCAAAAAAAGGCTTTAGATTTTGTTGATAACAGAGTAAAAGATAAGCCGTTTTTCTTATTCTTGCCCTATATTTTGCCACATGCTGAATTACTCGTTCCTAACGATAGCATCTTGGAATATTATAAAAAACAGTTCAATGAAAAACCATACAAAGGAAATGATTATGGTGTGAACGCCACAAAAAATGGTTATACTTCACAAGAGTATCCACATGCTACTTTTGCTGCTATGGTTAGCAGACTTGATTTATATGTTGGACAGATTCTTGAAAAATTAAAGCAAGAAGGTTTAGATAAAAATACTTTGGTAATTTTCACAAGTGATAATGGACCACATACAGAAGGCGGAGCTAACCCTGTTTTCTTTAATAGTGGCGGTGGTTTTAGAGGAGTAAAACGAGATTTGTATGAAGGCGGAATTCGTGAACCATTCATTGCTCGTTGGACGAACGTTATTAAACCTAATTCCCAGAATAATCATATTGGCGCTTTTTGGGACATTTTACCCACTTTCGCTGAATTAGCTGGTGCAAAAGCGCCTCAAAATACTGATGGACTATCTTTTGTCCCTACTTTAAAAGGCAACAAAACTCAAGCAAAACACGCCTATCTTTATTGGGAATTTCATGAAAATGGTGGGGTTCAAGCGGTAAGACAAGGAAATTGGAAAGCCGTAAAATTGGATGCTTCAGCAAATCCTAAGAACGAAGTAGAATTATATGATTTAATAAAAGACCCCGCTGAAAGTAAAAATATTGCCAAGCAATTTCCTAAAAAAGCGAAGGAATTAGAAGGACTGATGAATTCATCACATATAGAATCTACTTTATTTCCATTTGTAAGTCAAAATAAGTAGGTTGGTAAAAATTTAAGTGACAGCTCACCAAAACTAAACAGAATCAATCCTCTTTTCTGAAAGATTTGACAAAGTTGTTTCGCAAATATCAATATCATATTCTATATATTCGATAGACAAGTATGCTCTGGTGGAAATGCCGGACACTATTCTGGAGTATTAGGTGACCAAAGAACTTATGGTATTACTTTGAAATATTCATTATAAATTCAAATTTTCTAACTGAAAGAAGCCTTCTCAATACTATTTTGAGAGGGCTTTTTTAATTAATTTCACTATAAGAATTCTCAAGTTATTTTAGAACCACTTATAAAATCATAAACACACAAGCTCAAACAAAATTTAAAATCGTTCAAATTGCCTACAATAGAGACTATTTTTTTTCTATTTTTACATCAAAAGTAAAATACAAATTATAAAACTGTAACAACATAATGCACATAGCAGTAGCTGGAAATATCGGATCAGGAAAAACCACATTAACCGCTTTACTATCCAAACACTTTAAATGGGAACCGCATTATGAAGATGTAGTAGACAACCCTTATTTAGACGATTTTTACCATCAAATGGAACGTTGGTCTTTTAACCTTCAAATCTATTTCCTGAACAGTCGTTTTCGTCAAGTGATACAAATTCGCGAAAGCGGAAAAAAAGTAATTCAAGACCGAACCATCTACGAAGATGCTTATATTTTTGCCCCTAACCTTTATGCGATGGGATTAATGACCAATCGTGATTTCCAGAATTATTCCACTCTTTTTGAATTGATGGAATCTACAGTGAAAGCACCTGATTTATTAATCTACCTAAGAAGTTCTATTCCTAATTTAGTGGGACAAATTCACAAACGCGGACGTGAATATGAAAACTCCATTTCGATTGATTATTTGAGTCGTTTGAACGAACGCTACGAAGCCTGGATTCACACTTACAACAAAGGAAAACTATTAATTATAGATGTGGACAAAATTAACTTTGTTGACAATCCTGAAGATTTAGGAAATATTATAGAAAGAATTAATGCCGAACTAAACGGATTATTTTAATCCTCTCCCCAGCCCTCTCCGAAGGAGAGGGAGCATAAATAAACAGTAAACAAAATGCCTCGCTTTCGTGAGGCATTTTTTAGTTTTTATATAAAATTTACTTTTTATGAGCACAACAACTCTTTTTACATACCTGAGACATAAACTTTCCGTTACTATCATAATGTGACAAGCAGGCTTCTTTTTGTTCAGGAGTACATTTCAAACTATCACACATTTTCGCACACTCTTCTTTGGTCATAGTAGCACATTTACTAATATCACAATGCCCCATCATTTGTGAACCATGATGACAGGAATTCATTTCCATCATATGGTGTCCTTTTTCAATACTAATATCTCCATTACCTAAAATTGGAGCAATAACCAAACCTATCAAACAAGTTAATTTAATCAAAATATTCATCGAAGGTCCAGAAGTATCTTTGAATGGATCACCCACAGTATCACCAGTTACCGCTGCTTTGTGTGCATCAGAACCTTTATAGGTCATTTCGCCATTGATCATTACTCCTGCTTCAAAAGATTTTTTGGCATTGTCCCAAGCACCTCCGGCATTGTTTTGAAAAACAGCCCAAAGTACTCCCGAAACAGTAACTCCAGCCATATAACCTCCAAGCATTTCAGCAATCAACTGATTATTGCTTCCGTAAACTAATTTACCCAACAAAACAATTGCTATAGGAAAACCAATGGTTAAAACTCCTGGCAACATCATTTCACGTAAAGCGGCTTTGGTCGAAATATCCACACATTTTGCATATTCAGGTTTTGCCGTTCCTTCCATAATTCCCGGAATTTCCTTAAACTGACGGCGCACTTCATACACCATATCCATAGCCGCTTTCCCAACTGAATTCATAGCTAATGCTGAAAAAACTACCGGAATCATTCCGCCTACAAATAACATCGCTAAAACCGGTGCTTTGAAAATATTAATTCCGTCAATTCCTGTAAAAGTGACATAAGCCGCAAATAAAGCCAATGAAGTCAGTGCTGCAGAAGCTATCGCAAATCCTTTTCCAGTTGCTGCAGTTGTATTCCCAACAGAATCCAAGATATCAGTTCTGGTACGTACTTCTTTAGGTAATTCACTCATTTCAGCTATTCCTCCTGCATTATCAGAAATAGGACCAAAAGCATCAATTGCTAATTGCATCGCCGTAGTTGCCATCATAGCCGAAGCAGCCAACGCCACTCCGTAAAAACCGGCTAAAGCATAAGAAGTCCAAATGGCCGCTGCAAACAACAAAACCGTTGGAAATGTCGAAATCATTCCTGTGGCTAAACCAGCAATTACATTCGTTCCTGCTCCCGTACTCGATTTTTGAACAATCGCCATAACTGGTTTTGTCCCTAAACCGGTGTAATATTCCGTAACCGATGAAATCACTCCTCCTACTATCAATCCAATAATAGTGGCATAAAAAACTCGCATTGATGAAATTTCCTGGCTTCCTTCGCCAAAAAACTCCATTCTCATGGTTTCTGGCAACATATATTGTACTAAAAAAAAACAACACACAGCCGTTAAAGCAATAGCTACCCAATTCCCTATATTAAGAGCTTTTTGTACTTGTGCTTCTTTGGCATTATCATCTGTAATCTTAACTAACATTGTTCCAATGATGGAAAACAAAATTCCAAAACCTGCAATGGACATTGGCAACAAAATAGGCCCAATTCCGCCAAAAGCATCTTGAATATTTCCACCCATATCTTTGATAACATAATTCCCTAAAACCATAGCGGCCAAAACAGTGGCTACATAAGAGCCAAACAAATCGGCCCCCATTCCTGCAACATCCCCAACATTATCCCCAACATTATCAGCAATTGTAGCTGGATTACGAGGATCATCTTCCGGAATTCCAGCTTCTACCTTACCTACTAAATCCGCACCTACATCGGCAGCTTTGGTATAAATACCACCACCTACACGAGCAAACAAAGCTATCGATTCGGCTCCTAAAGAGAAACCTGCTAAAGTTTCCAAAACAATGGTCATATCCTCAGTAGAAGTCCACATACCACCCATAAAAAAATGATAAAAGAAAATAAAAAAGGAAGTCAAACCTAGCACGGCTAAACCAGCAACACCTAATCCCATTACGGTACCTCCTCCAAAAGAAACTTTTAAAGCTTGGGGTAAACTAGTACGAGCTGCCTGTGTGGTTCTCACATTAGTTTTAGTTGCTATTTTCATTCCCATATTTCCTGCAAGAGCAGAAAAGAAAGCGCCAATAACAAAGGCGACTACTATTAATAAATGTGTTTTAACTCCGGGTAAAAAAGTAATCCCGGCCAGAGCTATACTGGCAAAAAAAACAAAAACAGCCAGTAATCGATATTCGGCTTTTAGGAAAGCCAAGGCTCCTTCGTAAATATAATCAGAGATTGAAGCCATTTTGCCGTCACCGGCATCTTGTTTTAAAACCCAAGCTCTTTTAAAAAACATAAAAGCAAGTCCAATCAATGCCATGAAAATAGGCACCCAAATCATAATTGTATTCATAAATTCGTTTTGGTTAAGGTTAGCAATCAATAGTATACAAACGAATTTAAACAAAAAAGCAATACTCTTAACGGAGTATTGCTTTTTTTACAAAATTTATGGGGTAAAATTATTTAATACTAAATAATCCCTCTGGTTTGTTTTCGATTGCGTCAAAACGATCAGTACATTCTTTGATGATAGCTTTTGCCTCACTCAAATCTCCCCATCCTTCAACATCCACTTGTTTGTTTTCAAGATCTTTATATACTTGGAAGAAATGTTCAATTTCTTTTAATAAGTGTGGGTTAATATCTGATAAATCATTTAATGAATTCCAAATTGGATCTGAAACTGGTACACAAATAATTTTCTCATCTGGTCCTTTATCATCTGCCATGTGGAAAACCCCAATTGGTTTTACTTCTATAACACATCCAGGAAAAGTTGGTTCGTTTATCAATACCAATACATCAAGAGGATCACCGTCTAAAGCTAAAGTTTCAGGAATAAATCCGTAATCAGCTGGATACATCATCGATGAGAATAACATTCTATCAAAACGCATTCTTTTGATTTCGAAATCGTACTCATACTTATTTCTACTTCCTCTTGGAATTTCGATAAGAACATCGAAAGTGTTTATTTTGTCTGCAGTCATTTTATTTATTATCTTAAGTTGATTTTATTTGGGCACAAAAGTAATTTAATTCCTTATTTATAGCAAAATATTTCTATCTAAAAGACACTCAAAACATTTGATTGGCTTTTCTATGCTCTTAAAAATAAAAACCAAAGGAACCTTTTACAGAAAATCGTTGCGTATCTGGCGTATTTAGATAATTCCCTCTCCATGCAAAATCAATTCGGAATACCTTAAAAATGTTACCAATTCCAGCGCTGTATTCCCAATAAACATCTTCTGGAGCCGTGTAAGTCAATCCCGAAGCATTAATTACTCTATTTGCATCGGTAATAGTTCCATAAACCCCTCTAGCACCAATAATCTCTCTCCAATTTAACTTTCTCATAAAAGGAATTCGGGAAAACAAACGTCCTCCAAAATTGTGTTCCCATTGTAAAGTGGCATATTGGTCGGTTACAAATTCGTAAAAATTAAGGTTGCTAAAGGTATTTTCAATAGAGAAATACGATTGATTTCCTGGAATCACGCTCATTAAACCTAACGGAATAGTTCCAAAAGTTTTCCCTAATTCTAAAATAACATTTGAACGTCCTAGTGGACCAATAATAATGGGTTGCTTGTAATACAATTGTACTTTATCGTAATTAAAATCACTATCCAGCAAACCTTTAAAACCATGATTATAATTAACATAAAAACGACTAAAAGGACTATCTACATTGCTTCTTTCCACTCCGTAACCAATAGTTTTCCGTTTTGGAGTAAATTCTACTTGAAAATTAACTTCCGATTGCTTCACATCACTTTTTGTTAACGTATGTGCCGCATCAGTAAAATAATCCAAACTAAATGTATCCGATGCTGACTCTAAAGTTCTATATGAAAATCCAGCTTGGAAAGTCAAGTTTTTAACCAGCTCCATTTCCACTGCTACATTAGACAAATTGATATTGGTTAGCTTTCCATTGCTTCCCGTGGAAAACAAAGAAGAGGACGCAAAACTCCTACCTAAAACATCATTAGTTGTTGTTAAACTAGCTGCAATTTGTTCCACATCTCGCCTATTTCCTCCCGAAATGATGATTCTATTTTTCTTGTCAACCATCCATTTTCCTGACAAACCATATTTGAATTTATTGTCGTCAAAACCGTAAGCGGTATATCCTTGAATTCTCCAAGCATCATTAGGACCAAAATACGTTCTTCCTCCCGTTCGAATTCGAATTCCCTCTACTTCGTTGTATCCAAAAGTAGAAAATATAGGGCCGTAATCAATATGCCCAAATTGAACGTAGCCGCTTCCTAAAATAGAAACTAAATTATATAATTGCCTGAATTTCTTAACTGTTTGTAAAGTATCAAGCATTTTATAAACGCCTTTTTCGTCTTTATTTAAGTTTTCGAAACGATTATCATTCCAATATTGATCGGACTTATTATAAACATCATTGTCAATATAATTGACCTCATCTTTATAAAAAGCAGTTGGTTTTTCGATATTGAACTTATGATTTTGATACAAAGTAGTTCGTTTTCCATAAACTCCTTTAGATTCGTCTTTTTTATTCAAAGCAAAATCTGACATCATATAATCACGAGTAAGCAAGAAAACAGAATCGTTTTCTACTTCAAATTCTTGTTCGATATAAATATCTTTTACCCAGTTAATATTGGCACTTTTAGTAACAGCCATATTAATTTTTTTGATGGCAAAAGTGGTATCGTTCACCCAAAAATCACCTTTAAAAGTCAGTTCATTTTTTCGTCTTGGATAAAACAAAATATTGTAACACCATTTTTTATCAATAAAAGCACTATCTTTTAGGATATAATTATAAACATCAATCCCCGTTTTTGATAATGGACTGGTAAAACTTTTATCAAAAAAAGTAAGGTGATTATTATAAATATCATAATCAGAATACAAGTCTTTTACAAAAGATAGAATTTGTTGATTATTACTAAATCCGGAGTTCTTGTTGGCTTTTAGCTTCTCTTTTACTTTTTTCAATTTATTATTTCCATAAACATCCGCTAAAGATTCATTTATAAAAATAGGTAAATACGTTTTTCCGGTAACATTTGAAGTATCAACATGCTTAAAGACAAACTCCATCCCTTTAAAGAGTTTACTTTTCATAAAAGCACTATCAATAGTATTCATGTCAAATTCTACTTTCTCGTACTTCTCCATTTGGTATTGATCAAACTGATATAAACCATTTTTACGCTTTCTTTCCCAAATTTTTCTAAGAATATCAAGTGCTGGATTGTTCTTTTTAGATGTTTTCCCAGTATAAATAACTACTTCTTTAAGCACTTCGACCTCTTTAAGCAGTATCTTAAAGTTATAATTAACCGCTTTGTTTAATGTAATTTCTTTATCTGAAAAACCTACCGAAGTAACTATTAAAGCAGTGTAAGTATTGGGTGATTCGATATAAAAACGTCCGTCTTCATTTGACATCACGCCTGTATTCGAACCTTTTAAAACAATATTTGCAAAAGGAACTGGCTGATTTGATTTGTCTACCACTGTACCACTCACTTTGGTCTGAGCAAAAAGCGTTGAAAATACAGACAATATAAAAAACAGAGTCAAAAGGTACTTCTTATCCATATAATAGATTTTATAAAAAAAGCTTCATCAAACTAACGTAAGATGAAGCCTCAATAGTATTTGTGCTATGTATTATTTATACATTACTTTCTTTACTGCTTTCACAACATCAGCTGCATTTGGCAACCAATCTTTCAATAATACAGGAGAATATGGCGCAGGAGTATCAGCAGTTGTAATTCTTTGAATTGGTGCATCAAGGAAATCAAAAGCTTGCTCTTGAACGATATAAGTAATCTCAGAAGAAATACTTGCAAATGGCCAAGCTTCTTCAAGAATTACTAAACGGTTTGTTTTTTTAACTGATTTTAAAATGGCTTCATTATCCATTGGACGAACAGTTCTCAAATCGATAACTTCACAAGAAATTCCTTCTTTAGCTAATTCATCAGCAGCAATAAAAGCTTCTTTGATAATTTTTCCAAAAGAAACGATTGTCACATCAGTTCCTTCTCTTTTAATATCAGCAACTCCAATTGGAATAGTATATTCACCTTCTGGAACTTCTCCTTTGTCACCATACATTTGCTCTGATTCCATAAAAATTACAGGATCATTATCACGAATAGCTGATTTCAAAAGTCCTTTAGCATCGTAAGGAGTTGAAGGAACGATAACTTTTAAACCTGGAGTGTTAGCAAACCAGTTTTCTAAAGCTTGAGAGTGTGTAGCTCCTAATTGCCCTGCAGAAGCAGTTGGTCCACGAAAAACGATAGGCACATTAAATTGTCCTCCTGTCATTTGACGCATCTTAGCAGCGTTATTTATAATTTGATCAATACCAACTAAACAGAAGTTGAAAGTCATATATTCTACAATAGGACGACATCCGTTCATTGCTGAACCTACTGCAATTCCTGTAAAACCAAGCTCAGCAATTGGAGTATCGATTACTCTTTTTTCGCCAAATTCAGCAAGCATTCCTTTTGAAGCTTTGTATGCTCCATTGTATTCTGCAACTTCTTCGCCCATTAAATATATGGATTCATCGTGACGCATTTCTTCGCTCATCGCTTCGCAAATGGCCTCTCTAAATTGTATTGTTCTCATATTTATATTGTATGTTGAATTTTCTGAAGAGCAAAAATAAATATTTAAAACCATTTAAAGCACAATTTAGCTTAAATAATCCGCCCTAAATTCTAACATCTTACCATCGGTATGTGAATATATCGTATTTCCACTCTTATTTTACCAATATTAAACAAACAAAAACTATTTAGTATCATCGGTAAGTAGGTATTGATAACTAATTATTCGAAATATTATTCTAATTTTGTAACTCAATCTACGAAATTTATAAAATATCCAAACATGAAAATACTAGTTTGCATCAGTCATGTTCCTGATACTACCTCAAAAATTAACTTTACTAACGGTGATACCGAATTTGATACTAACGGCGTACAATATGTAATCAATCCTAATGACGAATTTGGATTAACACGTGCCATTTGGTTCCAAGAACAACAAGGTGCTACTGTAACTGTAGTAAACGTAGGCGGTCCGGAAACCGAACCTACATTAAGAAAAGCATTGGCTATTGGAGCAAATGAAGCTATTCGTATCAATGCCACTCCTACTGACGGATTTTTTGTTGCAAAACAATTAGCCGAAGTTATAAAATCAGGAGCTTACGATTTAATTATTGCCGGAAAAGAATCTTTAGATTACAACGGAGGAATGGTTCCCGGAATGATTGCCGGTATTTTAGGATACAACTTCCTGAATTCTTGTATTAACATTACTGTTGAGGGTACAAACGTAAAAGCAGTTCGCGAAATTGACGGAGGAAAAGAAACGATCTCTACTTCATTACCATTAATTATTGGTGGTCAAAAAGGATTGGTTGAAGAAAAAGATTTGCGTATTCCAAACATGAGAGGAATCATGACTGCCAGAACAAAAGTATTAAACGTTGTTGAACCAATTGACGTTGCAATAAATACAAAAGCAGTAAAATTTGAAAAACCTGCTCCAAAATCAGCAATAAAAATGATTTCTCCAGATAATTTAGACGAATTAATTAATTTATTACATAATGAGGCTAAAGTAATTTAATCCTCCCCTAACCCCTCCGAAGGAGGGGAATTAGAAAACAAATAAAAAAATAACAATCTCGTCCTTACTCCCTCTCCTTTGGAGAGGGCTGGGAGAGGATCTAAAATCTAAAAATCATCATGTCAATATTAATATATGCCGAGTCAGCCGAAGGCAAATTTAAAAAAGTAGCATTCGAAATTGCTTCTTATGCTAAAAAAGTAGCTGAATCCCTTGGAACAACTGTAACCGCCTTAACTATAAACACTGAAAACGTTTCTGAATTATCAAAATACGGAGTCGACAAAGTATTAAAAGTAAACAGCGACAAGCTAGCTGGATTTAATGCCAAAGCTTATGCTGACGTTATCAAACAAGCAGCTCAACAAGAAAACACAAAACTAGTTATCTTATCTTCTAGTACTGACAGCATCTATCTTTCTTCATTAGTAGCAGTAAACTTAGAAGCTGGTTTTGCATCAAACGTAGTAGGATTGCCAGTAAGCACAGTTCCTTTTCAAGTAAAAAGAAATGCTTTTTCTAACAAAGCATTCAATATAACCGAAATCAATACTGACATAAAAGTTATTGGATTAGCTAAAAACTCTTATGGTCTTTTCGAAAATGCTTCAACTCTAGCAGAAGAAGCTTTCAACCCAATCATTGGAGACAATGATTTTGGAATAAAAGTAGAATCAGTTGAAAAATCATCAGGAAAAGTATCTATTGCCGATGCCGACATTGTAGTTTCAGGCGGACGCGGATTAAAAGGTCCAGAAAACTGGAATTTAATCGAAGATTTAGCTGCCGTTTTAGGAGCTGCAACAGCTTGTTCTAAACCAGTTTCTGACTTAGGTTGGAGACCACACGCTGAACACGTAGGACAAACAGGAAAACCAGTAGCTACAAACCTTTACATTGCAATAGGAATTTCTGGTGCTATCCAACACATTGCCGGAATCAATGCTTCAAAAGTAAAAGTGGTTATCAATACTGACCCTGAAGCTCCTTTCTTTAAAGTAGCCGATTACGGAATTGTAGGTGATGCTTTTGATGTTGTACCAAGATTAATCGAAAAACTAAAAGTATTTAAGGCACAAAACGCATAATTTAAATGCTTATAAAAATATCTGTCCAATAAAATAAGATAATCGTATCTTTGCTTATTGGCAGATTTTTTAATTAATATTGCAACCTAATATTAGTTTAAAAGAATCCAAAAATTAAAAAACTACATTTTCATTTCAACAATTATGAGCTTAGTCAAATTATCCATAAAAGGAATTTCATATAGCCAAACACAAAATGGAGCCTACGCTTTGATTTTGAATGAAGTAGACGGCGAAAGAAAACTACCTATAGTCATAGGAGCTTTCGAAGCCCAATCCATTGCTATTGCATTAGAAAAAGAAATAAAACCACCGCGTCCATTAACTCATGATTTGTTCAAAAATTTTGCAGAACGATTTGATATCGTTGTTAAACAAGTCATTATCCACAAACTAGTTGACGGCGTATTTTACTCCAGTATCATTTGTGAAAGAGACAAAATAGAAGAAATAATAGACGCCAGAACTTCTGATGCAATTGCATTAGCCCTGCGTTTTAATGCCCCTATTTTTACCTATAAAAACATTCTGGATAAAGCAGGTATTTACCTAAAAACAAATCCATCAGAAGCTGACACAGAAAATCAGCCGATAGATGATATTATTTCGAATCCAGAATCTTTTACTGCCGAAGCCGAAAGCGGTCGTGCTTATATAAAATACAGCCTTCAAGAATTAAATGATCTATTAATTCAGGCAGTAGAGCAAGAAGATTACGAAAAAGCAGCTAAAATAAGAGACGAAATTTCAAAAAGAGAATCTTAGTTCAATCCTTAATTTGGCTATTTGTTAATTAGCAATAACCAAATACACAAATTACCATATTCAATGAAGCAATATCTAGATTTAGTACAACACGTTATGGAAAACGGCTGCCAAAAAGGTGACCGAACTGGAACTGGAACTAAAAGTGTTTTTGGTTACCAAATGCGTTTTGATTTAAGTGAAGGTTTCCCAATGGTTACCACTAAAAAACTACATCTTAAATCCATTATTTATGAATTGCTTTGGTTTTTAAAAGGAGAAACTAATATTAGTTATCTAAAAGAGAATGGAGTAAAAATTTGGGATGCCTGGGCAGATGGAAATGGCGACTTAGGCCCCGTTTATGGACACCAATGGCGCAACTGGAATAGCGAAGAAATCGATCAGATTTCTGATTTAATCAAAGAATTAAAAACCAATCCTAATAGCCGCAGGATGCTTGTTTCAGCATGGAATCCTTCGGTTTTACCAGACACCACAAAGTCATTTGAAGAAAACGTAGCCAATAACAAAGCGGCCTTACCTCCATGTCATGCTTTCTTTCAATTTTATGTAGCAGATGGAAAACTATCATGCCAACTCTATCAAAGAAGTGCCGACATCTTTTTAGGTGTTCCATTCAACATTGCTTCTTACGCACTATTAACCATGATGATTGCACAGGTATGCGACTTAGAGCCTGGAGATTTCATCCATACTTTTGGTGACGCACACATTTACAACAATCATTTTGACCAAGTTCAATTGCAATTATCGCGCGAACCAAGACCATTACCAAAAATGATCTTAAATCCAGCGATAAAAAACATCTTCGATTTTGATTACAGCGATTTTACACTCGTAGGTTATGAACCACACGAAAGCATAAAAGGACGCGTAGCGGTTTAAAATTTTAGAAATTCCAAATTATAAATAAATTCCAAATTCCAGGTCTAACAATTGGATTTGGGATTTTTTTTATTGGAATTTAAAAAAAAAGCGTTTTAGATTAAACCTCTAAAACGCTATTTTCTGTACCTGCAAATTCATTCCATTTCAAAGAATCTGCTTCACTATCGTTGATATATTCTCCATCAACTAAGTATTTGAATTCGTAAGCAGCATCCTTATCTAAATCAAAAGTTCCTTTAAAGGTTCCATTTTTTAATTTACTTAAAGTACCTTCTTCAGCGTTCCAATTGTTGAAATCCCCAACAACAGCAACTTGAGCTGCTTCTTTAGCCTCAATAGAAAATGTAACTTTACAAACTGGTTTTGACTTTATGAATTGTTTTTTAATCGACATAACTATTTCATTTTTAGATTTATGAGACAAAGTAAATCAATTTATTCGAAGTTTAAATACCCAAAAGTAAGTTTTAGGATAATGCTTAATAAAATGTTAAAAACCAACCAATTTGTCAAATTTTGGAGGATTATATTTTCAAAAAACAAAAAGCCCCAGACTTAATTCTAAAAATTCTTTAGTACTAACAAGCATTTCCAAATTAAATTTTATCTTTATAAACAAAAAATTAACCTATGAAAACCGAACAACATGAATTATACGAATATGCCCGAAAACGTATAAAACAAAAAAGAATAGTTTATTTTCATTTCGTTTTATTGTTTTTAGCTAGCTTATTTCTATTTGTTTCTACTAAAGTTTTTCACTTTAACGAAGATGCAAATTGGCATATTTGGATAATTACAGCTTGGTTATTTATATTTATTTTACACTTTATCAAAGTTTTTATAACCGATCGTTTCATGAATAAAAATTGGGAAAGAGAACAAATTGACCGATTGGTTGCATTGCAAGAAAAAAAAATAGAAGAGCTAAAGAATCACATAAACGAAGAACCTCCTACTAAATAAATACTGATGATTACAATGATTGCTGCTGCCGCCCAGAACAAGGCACTAGGGAAAGACAACCAATTGATTTGGCATTTACCTAACGATTTCAAAAGATTTAAAAGCCTAACCACTGGACATCATATCATCATGGGAAGAAAAACTTTTGAAAGCTTCCCAAAGCCATTACCGAATCGTACACACATTATAATTACCCGTCAATCTAATTACCAGGCCGAAGGTTGCATTGTGGTAGACAGCATCGAAAAAGCAATTGAAAAATGCCCAGAAGGAGAAGATTCTTTTATCATTGGCGGAGGTGAAATTTACCAATTAGGCATGCCTTTTTCAGATAAAATTGAACTCACCGTGGTGCATCATAATTTTGATGCCGATGCTTTTTTTCCCGAAATAAAACTGGAAGATTGGGAATTAGTCCAAAGCGATTTTCAACCCAAAGACGAGAAACATCTTTATGATTATAGTTATGACACTTACATCAGAAAACAAAAAACCACTTCGTAATGAAGTGGTTTTTTGTTTTTTTTTATTTCTCTCTAATATAAATATCTATTGGAACACCTGAGAGATCCCAGTTTTCTCTAATTTTATTCTCAAGGTAACGCTTGTATGGTTCTTTTACATACTGCGGCAAGTTAGCAAAAAACACAAACTGAGGTGTTGGCGATGGCAACTGCATACAATATTTAATTTTCACATATTTTCCTTTAGTCGCTGGTGGCGGGTAAGCTTCAATTACTTTCAACATATATTCGTTGAATTTTGAAGTAGCAATACGCTGTTGTCTGTTTTCATACACTTTTACTGTAGCTTCTAGTGCCTTCAATAAACGTTGTTTTGTCAATGCAGAAACAAACAAAATAGGCACATCTGTAAATGGCATTAATTCTTGTTTGATTTTTTCTTCGTAATCGCGGGTTGACATGGTATCTTTTTCAACCAAATCCCATTTATTCACTAAGATTACAACTCCTTTACGGTTTTTTTCAGCCAACCAAAAAATACTTTGATCTTGCCCTTCAAATCCACGAGTTGCATCAATAACTAAGATACAAATATCAGCATGTTCAATAGCACGTACCGAGCGCATTACCGAATAAAACTCTAAATCTTCCTTTACCTTAGCCTTACGACGAATTCCCGCTGTATCCACTAAGTTAAATTCGAAACCAAAACGGTCAAATTTAGTATCAATAGCATCACGAGTCGTTCCTGCAATATCAGTAACCATAAAACGGTCTTTACCAATAAGTGCGTTTATGAAACTTGATTTTCCAGCATTAGGCCTTCCTACAACTGCAAAACGCGGTAAAACCACTTCTTCCTGAACTGGCTCAGGTTTTTCAGGAAAAGCATTAATTAAAGCATCAAGCAAATCTCCTGTTCCACTTCCTGAAATACTGGCAAAAGTGTAATATTCACCTAAACCCAAGTTATAAAACTCCACTGCATCTTTCTCACGCATGGCATTGTCCACCTTGTTTACAGCCAATAAAACGGGTTTTGTTACCTTACGCAACAATTTAGCCACCGTTTCATCCATTGGAGTAATCCCCTCTTCTACATCAACCACAAAAATAATAACATCAGCCTCATCGATAGCAAGTTCCACTTGTTTACGAATTTCACCTTCAAATACGTCATCTGATCCGCGAATATATCCACCGGTATCAATTACAGAAAACTCTTTTCCGTTCCACTCGCTTTTTCCGTAGTTTCTATCTCGGGTAACTCCCGAAACCGAATCTACAATAGCTTCTCTTCTTTGTATCAGCCTATTAAAAAGGGTTGATTTCCCCACATTAGGTCTTCCTACTATCGCAACAATGTTATTCATTTTTTTGAATTTTAGATTTTAGATTTCAAATTTTAGATTCTAGTTTCCTAAAACATAATCACTTGTTATCCAAAATACAGTATTTTTAATTTTTTGCAAAGGTAGTTAAAAAAGTGGCTAAGCCACTAAGTTTCTAAGTCCCTAAGCTTTTATGTTTTTTAGGAGCTATTTCCTGCTATCCGTTACAATCTTTTTTATTGTAAAAAAAACAATAAAAAAGGATTTTCACTTTTATCAGGGCTAGACATTCCTGTAGTCAATAGTCATTCGAATAAACAAATTACCAAATCAACTTTTACTGGTTATACCCAAAACGCTTCAACATATTAGCGTTGCTTCTCCAGTTTTTATTTACTTTCACAACTAATTCGATGTGAATTTGTTTTCCGAAGAATTTTTCTAAATCGGCACGGGCATCCATTCCTACTTTTTTCAAAGCAGAGCCTTTGTGACCAATGATAATTCCTTTTTGCGTATCTCTTTCGACCATAATAATCGAACGAATACGGATAATATTTTCATCTTCAAAAAACTCTTCTGTAACGATTTCAACTGCATACGGAATCTCTTTGCTGTAGTTCAACAAGATTTTCTCACGAATGGTTTCGTTCACAAAAAAACGTTCTGGTTTGTCTGTTAATTGATCTTTTGGATAATAAGCTGGCGATTCCGGCAACAATGAAATGATTCTTTGAAAAACTTCCGGTACATTAAAATTCTGTAAAGCCGAGATTGGAAAAATTTCTGCATTCGGAACTTTCTCAGCCCAAAAAGCCACTTGTGCTTCTAATTGCTCCTGATTTGAATTGTCAATTTTGTTCAACAATAACAAAACCGGAATTTTAGAATGGATAATTTTATTAAAAAAAGCTTCGTCTTTTAGTTCTTGTTCTCCAATTTCAACCATATAAACCAAGATATCAGCATCTTCAAAAGCCGATTTTACAAAGTTCATCATCGACTCCTGCATTTCATAAGCCGGTTTGATGATTCCTGGTGTATCTGATAAAATCAATTGAAAATCTTCGCCATTTACGATTCCAAGAATACGGTGACGAGTTGTTTGTGCTTTTGACGTAATGATTGATAATCTTTCGCCAACGAAAGCGTTCATCAATGTTGATTTCCCAACGTTTGGATTTCCAATGATATTTACAAAACCTGCTTTATGTGTCATAATGTGTGTAATTTGAATCAAGTGAAGTATCTGTTTTTTACCCGATGATTTGAATTCGTTTTAATTTTCAAATCCATAAAAAAACCTCAATACGGTACTGAGGTCAACTCCTTTATTTCTTGATGTTTCGGGCACAAAGGTACGATGGAATCCAATACCCTCCATCAGAATTAACGACTTTTTTATAACAGCCACAAACCTCTAAACTGGTTCAGAGATTTTTACACATAAAAAGAGGATGACTTTATGAAAGCCATCCTCTTTTTACAAACTAATTGTCCCGTCCTGAAATAGAGCTAAAACTTTTAAAATTTAATCTTATAAGTTTTTTAATTCTTTTTTCACGGCGTCCAACCTTGCTTGTCCGTCTGTAACTAATTCGTCTTTTGCTTGCCAGATGTTCTCGTATTTTTCACTTACGGAATCTAACAACGAATCATATTTATCTTTCAAAGCAGCTTTACCACCATTAGCTTTGCTAATAATTTTTTTTCTTGTTTTTATTCCTTTATCAGGAGCAAACAAGATTCCCACTAATGCACCGGCGGCAACACCACCTAAAATACCTAATAACACTTTACTTGAATTCATAATTTTCTTTTTTTTTAAATTATTATAATTTTCTTCCTTGAATGATTCGAAACAAAACAGCAATAATTGCTATAACAAGAAGGATGTGAATGATTGATCCTGCGCTATAAGCAAAGAATCCGATAGCCCAAAAAAGGACTAAAATAACAGCAACGGTATAAAGTAGATTACTCATGATTTCTTTTTTTTAAATTATTGTTCATTATCAACTCTTAAATCTTTCAATGCTTGAATAATTTCAGATACTTCTTCTTTTGTTTTTCCAAGTTTGAGTTGGAGCCTTACTATCATTTCCTCTTTTTTACCTTCTAGAAAAAACATATCATTATCCATTAAAGCAGCAAATTTTTGTTTCAATTTGTCTTTTTGCTCTTCCCAGTTCCCCTTTATTTCTATAGTATTCATGCCTTTTTAATTTAATTATAAAATGGTTCCCCGATATTACAAAGTTGGTTAATTCCTTCTAAAAAAAGTTATATAACTTTAGAAAGAACTTATATCTTTCACGGATTTAAATAGTATTATGTCAGATAAACAAAAGGTTTAGTCGGTAGAATTCGTCTTGTTTTTATTCTCCTCTTCTATCAGCTCTTTAACTTGCTCCGCCAATTCTGAATATTCTTTAGAAAGTTCAGTTATTTCTCGTTCTGTCTTTCCTTCGGCATTAATAACCGAATTGTTTGCCGGTTCATGTGACGAAACCAGTTCATTTACTTTCAAATGCAAGGAACCCGAAAACTTATTGAATGATTTTTGAATAATAAACAAGCTCAAAAAAGTAGTTCAAAAGATGATATCTCCAATAATTTCGTGTATGTCACGACTGGTGAAAAAATTATTTATCCACCAAAATAGCACCAGGCAAAAAGCCACAATAAAAGTGATGGAATCGGCAAGGATGGAGGTTACTAATGAAACTAGTTTTTCGAAAATATTTTCCGTGAAGCTGTATATATTTTTTATCTTTTTCATTTTGTTATTTTGTGATGGTTTTTAAATAGTCTTTTAATAAACCATTCATGAATCACAGTAATCTTGTACTGCTTGACAGTTTGTTTTTGGATTTTTACATATCCAAAATCGTGACTGATATTTTCAGAATGTGTTTATTATAAAGAATGTGTTTCTCAACATTACAAAGGTGAACAGCTATGAGATAGAAAGTACTATATAACTTTTGGATTAAGTTGTATTATTCACAGATTAAGCACTATGCTTTTTATTACCCACTTTTAGTATAACAACGCCTCCGATAATTACCAACAAACCGATAATAGGAGTCCATTGGACAGAATGATTTTTCTCTTTGTTTATCTCAATAGGACCAAATTCTATTAATTTTTGTGTGGTTACATAATGAAAACCTGTATACACCATCATTAGTATCCCTATTATAACAACTACTATTCCAAGGTTTTTTGTATTCATGTTAGCTTATTTATCTTTCTTTGATTCTTCTTCTTTCTTTTTTAAATCTTCTTTCTTTTTTGCTGCGGCTTTTTCTTTTTTATTGAAAAAACCTTTTAGTAAAAAATTATGTTTTGCTGCTTCCATATTTTCACTCAATCCTTTGGATCCGGACTGTAGATTTGACATAGTTTTATCTAGTTTTACTGCAAAACTTTTATCATTCATCAATTTTGAAAGTGTACCGTTTCCATTATTCAGTTTATAGGTAAACTCAGCCAATTGAGCCGTAATAACCTCAACATTATCAACGCTTTTTTTCACACTTTTCAGCAAATCATCTATTTCTAACGGCCCTTTTGAAACAATATAAGCATTGTTTTTGATGATGGTATTAGATGAAGTTCCTGGAGAAATAGTCAGCACTTTATCTCCCATTAATCCATCAGAACCGATACTTGCCATAGCATCTGTTTTAATAAACTTTTGTACTTCTTTTTGTATAATCAAAACCACTACTACGCTAGTATCTGTAACCAATTCGATTTCGCTAACCGTACCGACATTTATTCCCGAAAAACGCACATTGTTTCCCACTTTTAGACCACTTACTGTTTTAAATTTTGATCTTAATTGAAATGTAGCACCAAACATATTCTGCTGTTTACCTACAAAATAAATTGTGAAAACAAATAATATTAATCCAATGATTACAAACATTCCTAATTTCCAATTCGACCCAGCACTTTTATTCATAATTACTGTTTTTTATTGATTAAATAAAAAAAGAACGCACCCATTCGTCTTCGCTTTTTTCTAAGCTGGCATAAGTTCCTTCGGCATTAATTTGTCCGTCTTTCAGAATTAAAATTCTGTTTCCCGTCATTTTTGCACAAGCCATATCATGAGTAATTATGATGGAGCTTGTTTTGTATTTTTTTTGAACAGACAATATCAATTCGCTAATTTCTCTGGAGGTAATGGTATCCAAACCCGAAGTGGGTTCGTCATACAAAATAATCTCTGGTTTGATAATAATGGCTCTGGCCAATGCAATTCTTTTTTTCATTCCGCCTGATAATTCCGAAGGCATTTTATCAATAGCTTCTTCTAAACCAACACTTTCTAATGCTGCCATAATTTCAGTTTCAATATCTTCTTCAGTTAAATTTCGAGTATGATGTTTCAACGTAAATGTCAGATTTTGTCTTACCGACATAGAATCATACAAAGCTCCGTTTTGGAACATAAAACCAATTCGAGTCCTAATATTATTAAGCTCATCATTCTTTAATTTTGTAATTTCTTTTCCAAAAACTTTAACATTTCCTTTATCAGCCTGTATTAATCCCACTAAACATTTAATGGTTACTGATTTCCCAGAACCCGATCTTCCCAGAATAACCAAATCTTCTCCTTTGTTTACCGAAAGAGTAATTCCTTTTAAAATTTCATTTTCGCCAAAAGATTTATATAAATTCTTAATGGCTATAATAGGCTGTGCTTCCATAACTTTAAAAAAATAAATCGGTTAATTGTGCGGCCAACATATCAATAATAAAAACAGAAAGTGAAGCTGCAACTACCGCTTCATTTGCTGCAATTCCTACACTTGCTGTTCCACTTGAGGCATTAAAACCCTTATAAGAACCTATTAATCCAACAAAAAAACCAAAGAAGAACGTCTTGATAAAAGCGGGCATTAAATCTAAAAAAACAAGGTGTTCCAAAACTTCAGAGAAATAGCGAAACAAAGTCATGCTTCCGTGAATGTTGTAACCAATATAGCCCCCAAAAATCCCAATAAAATCAGCATAAATGACTAAGAGAGGCACCATTAATGTGGTAGCTAAAATTCGGGTAACCACTAAATATTTATAAGGATTAATTGCCGAAACTTCCATAGCGTCTATTTGCTCCGTTACTTTCATCGAACCCAATTCGGCTCCAATCCCTGAAGCTATCTTTCCTGCACAAATCAATGCCGTAATTACCGGGGCAATTTCTCTGATTAAAGACAGGGAAACCATACTGGGCAACCAGGATTCAGCTCCAAATTTTAACAACGTAGGTCGTGACTGAATGGTCATAACCAATCCCATTATAAATCCCGTGATGGTTATTAAGGCTAAAGTTTTATAGCCTACCGCAAAACATTGCCGGCCAAATTCTCTCCATTGAAAAGCAGGTTTGAAAAGTTCCCTAAAAAACCTCAAGGTAAATTGGGTCATATCGCCCGCTTCATTAAAAATATTTTTTAAGTAGACAGTCAAAATAGTGTAATTTAGGTTTTCTGAAATTATTTTTTTGGAATTTTAAACCTATGCTTTTGAAAAATATTCTTTGACAAAAGATATTTTTTGATTCTCGGTCATCTTATCGGTATTTTTAATTTCAATTTTTATCTTCCCGAATTCCTCTTCTTGGTTCAATGTATTAAACAATTCCACTTTGGCATCTGTTGGACCAAAGAGTACCACTTCATTATACCCCTTAATTATGTCAGCCAGTTTTTTATAATAACTCGATAATTGTTGATTCTCCTTATGATGCATCAGACTTTCACTTTTTACTAAAGCTTTCTTTTTATCCTGAAAAGTAAATTCTGATTCAATATTTTTCATTTCAAATGAATCGGGGGTAAATTCGATTAAACAAGCAATGGAATGATCCATCCCTATTCCTAATTTTTTTGCTGTTTTCATATTTTTATTTTTTAAAATTAAATTGATAATGTTCTTGACTTTGCTACCATTGACGTTTTTATTAAAAGTGAAAAATCAGATTTATTAATTTTCTTTTTTGCTTGATCAAAAAAGAAACAAAAAAATATTCATGCGTTCATATTGTTTTTTGGTATTCATGAATCTTCGATTTCAAGTCTTGCGCTTCCTCCTCGGTCAAATTAGTTTTCGAATTAGCTTCGCTCTGTTCGCCTTCGGCTCGAGTCTAAAAGAAAATAACTCGCTACGCTCAAACAGATTTTCTTTTTACGTATTCTTCAAACATTTGACACTCGACTGCGGAAGCTAAGGACAGTTGAAGCTCAAAAACAACAATATTTTGATTTATAATTAAATACAACCGTCATTTCATATTTTTTTTAGCATAAAAACTACACCTTTAACTGACAGCGGATTAACCTATAAATCTAAACAACATTAGCTGCATAAAAATCGATCAATTAACACTTTAAAACATTATATAATATTGGATACAAAAGATATAATTCACAGTTTTCACAACCCAATAGGTAATGAATTCACAATTGGAGACTTTAATTTTAATTTCTTTTCCTGGTAAACAGCGGATTTTCTATATTTTATTTTGAACTGTTTTTCCATTGTAAGTCTTGCCATTAAATAACTAACCGTTGATTCGGCGCCTTGATTCAAATTAATATAATAATCTTCTAAACCATCATAACATCCTCCCGTACAAGGATTATAGATAATTTGGTTTAAATGATTGTTTCCTAAAAACCAGCTAAAAGCAATTTCCATTTTTTGCAAATACTCTTCTTCCCTGAAAACATCGTGAAATTTGCTCAAAGCAATAACTGTATAAGCAACATCAATAGGCTGTTCGCCACCCACTTTTTTAGGATTTAATGCTTCTCCATTGGTTAACCAACCTTTGTTTGAAATTACTTTTATGCTATCGTTTCTGTATATTTTAGACAATAAGAAATCAAAAGATTTTTTAGCAATTTCTTTGTAAATATTCTCTCCAGTTGCTAAATAAGCACACAACATGGCTTCTGGTAAAATACTATTTGCATAAGTAAGATAGCTCTCAAACCATTGCCAATCTTCCTTTGTTTCATGCTTGTACATTTGAACTAACTTATTTGCAAGATGCTCAATCAGAGAAACATTTTCAACAGAATTATTTCTCAAATTACTGTAATAGATTCCTTTTATAATAAAAGCCATCGCTCTGGTAGAATGGATTTTATTGACATTTGTCAATGCCATTTGCATCACTGAAAGTGCTTTTTTATTTAAATCTGGCGGCAATAAATCACCTATAGAAATTAAATATCCTAAAGACCAAATCGCTCTTCCGTTAGCATCGGCAAGGTTTTCACTGTTTTGCTTGGTGAATTTTTTATTTTCATCTACATAATTCAAAAAGTAACCATCCGATTGAAAACAGAATTTTATAAAATTGAAATGCAGTTTAATATATTCTAAATCAGCTTCATCATTTGTCAACTCAAAATGTTGGCACATGGCTACCAAAGCGCGTGCATTATCGTCTAAAGTATAACCCGAATCCAAATCAGGTTGATTGATTTTTGAAAACTGAATCATTCCAAATGGAGTCGTTAAATTTTTAAAATGATTCAAATTGATTTCGGGAATTTTATAATGCAAAGCGATTCTTTGATCTCCCATTTTTTCGAATAACAAAGCATGTGCAATAGCCGAATTTTCCCAAGCAGTTGGCGCTAATTTATGGATACCGTTTGCCGAAATGTTCTTGCGTAATTGCGCATCATTCAACAAAAGAATAACCTGTTCCGCTAATTGCTCTGGATTTTCAAAATCTACAATAATCCCTGTTCCGTTTTTCAAAACTTCAACAGCGTGTGGAATTGGAGTCGAAATAATCGGGCAACCGCAACTTATAGCATAGGAAAAAGTACCACTCACCGCTTGATTTCTATCTTTCGACGTAAAAAGATAAATATCCGTTAACTGTAAATATTCCAGAAGTGAATCCAAAGGCAAATAAGCATCAATGAATCTCACATTGTTTTGTAATGCTAACTCTTCAATACTTGCTTTAAGAGAATTTCTGTATTTTTCACCTTCGTTTTTAAAAACCGTTGGATGTGTCTTTCCTATAATCAGAAATAACACATCCGGTTGTTCTTTGACAATGGTTTGCAAGGCGTTTATAGTGGTTTCAATACATTTTCCAGAACTCAACAATCCAAATGTTGAAATAATTTTTCGCCCTGATAAATTATATTTTTCTTTCAGCGTTTGTTTGTTTAAATGTTCTACTAAATGCGTTCCGTGAGGAATAACAGTAATTTTTTCCTGCAAAACCTGATAATCATTTTCTAATATTCTTGCCGAATTATTAGTCATTACAATAAAAGCATCTACAGTACTATTGATTTCCTGGACTTGCATTTTAAATTTTTCATCAGGATGGGGTAAAACAGTATGACAAACCACAATTTTTGGTTTATGAATTGCTTTTAAAAACAAAATAAAATCAGCTTCATTTCCTCTGAATAAACCAAATTCGTGTTGGATTAAAACTATTTCAATAGCTGAATTTTTATTAATATTTTTAGCTAATTCTACATACGACTTGGAATTATCCGTTTCTAAAACCGCATATACATTTTCCTTATAATTGTGCTTTTCATTTTGCAATTCTAAAGCGGCAATTTTTATGGCAAACGATTTTTTAAATTTGTTGTTTAGTGCCAAAATTAAGTCTTGGGAATAGGTTGCAATACCACATTCTCTGGGTGGAAAAGTAGTTATAAATAAAATTTCAGGCAATTTGATTTTGCTCTTTTGAAAATTAAATTCATTTTCAGAACTAATTTTAAGAGTTTCTTTTGTCGAAAATAAATGACCGTGCTTGATTGCTGATTTAGTTCTCATGTTGTTTTTTATTTAGCATTAATTCATCCAACAATCCAGAAAAACTCATTGATGCACAAGCAATTCTCTCATCGGCTGCACCGTAATAAATGTATAATGTATCATCAAAAACTATTGCTCCTGTTGGAAAACACACATTATTTACTTCGCCTTTTAATTCCCAGCTTTCTTCTGGTTTAAATAATGGATAAGGCAATCGGGCAATTTCTATTTTTGGATTTTCCAGATCCAATAAAGCGGCACAAGCCGAATAAACATACCCTTTTATAGAGTCGTGAACGCCGTGATAAATAATAAGCCAGCCCAGTTCTGTTTCTATTGGTGGACAGCCTCCTCCTATATAACTTATTTCATGATCGTATTTTGGAGAAAGCACTACATGATCATTAAAATGAATGAAGTAATCTTTCCAAAATTCCTTGGTTAACTCTTCTAATCTATCGATTTGAATTACAATTTGTATTTCGGGTCGAATGCGATGAAAAAAACACAACTTGCCATTAATTTTTCTTGGAAAAAAAATAACATTTTTATCCCAGAGTAACATTTTCAATCCTTCTTTTTCAACAATATGATTGTATTGATTGAAACGATAATATTTTTCGTCCATTAACTCATTGGTTTCAGCCAAAAAATTAAAATCTTCATAAGTTATTTGAGGCACAATGATTCCTCTTTTTTCAAAATGAATTAAATCTGTAGATGTTGCCAATGCACCTAATGCGTTTACACCATCATAAGCCGTATAAGTGAGATAATACAAATCTTCAATTTTAACTATTCTTGGATCCTCCATTCCGTGCTTTTCATAGTCAAATTCTGGAGAGATTAAAGCAACATTCATCCGTTGCTCTACTTCTAAAGGCCCCATTAGTTTACAATAGCCTATACTGGAAAAATTTCCGTGACTTACTGCTCTATAAAATAAATGAACAAAAGCTCCTTCTCTGATGGCGGCAGGATTTAGCACCCCTTGATTTTCAAACAAAAATGTTGTTTTTGTTAGTATAATCCCATCTTTTTTTACTTTTATCATATTTTAAATTTCAGTAATCATTTCAATAACAATCAATTATAAATATCGACTTTTTAAAACCAAAAAAATTATATTACTTTAATAAAAAGTTATCATATTCCCATACAAATAAAAAAGAGACTGTCCCAAAAAGACAGCCCCTAAACTAAATTTATTTTCCTAAATTCTCCTTTGACAATTATTTACTAAATCATAAATATCATTTCTGAAATTCAGTTGTTAGTAATTTTCAATTCATAATTATATTCCTTATGATTCATCTTTTGTTGTACGAACAAGGCTAATACCCGAAACGAAAAACACAATACCCAGTACCCCGTAAATAATAAGCTGTTTTATATCTTTTTCACTACCTGACGTATTAGTAAAAACAACGGCAGTATAGATAAGACCTCCTATTCCAAGGGCCGTGAGCAATGCTCCAAAAATTCTTTTTAAATTCATGATAATTAATTTAGTGACTTGTTATTATAAAAAACTGACTTAATTTAGCTCCTTTTAATTATCCGAATAAGCTGCACTATTAATCTGTTTTTTTGATTATTTATAGATATCAAAACCAGACTGATTACTCCTTTTTAACGTTTGGGTGTCCTTTTTAATCTTGCTGTGGTTTTGCTCGCTGGCTTTTACGTTGTTGCTGTCTGGCTTGATTGTTATTTTGTTGTTGTTGCTCTTGCTGTTGTTTAGCTTGCTGATTATTACGTTGTTGTTGTTCCAGCAACTCTCTAGCCTGTTGATTATTATTTTGCTGTTGCCCCTGCTGCTCTTTAGCTTGCTGACTATTTTGTTGTTGCTGCTCTTTAGCTTGCTGATTATTGCGTTGTTGTTGTTCCAGTAACTCTCTAGCCTGTTGATTATTATTTTGCTGTTGCTCCTGCTGTTGTTTAGCTTGCTGATTATTTCGCTGTTGCTGATCTTGCTGATCTCTAGCCTGCTTATTATTATTTTGCTGTTGCTCCTGCTGTTGTTTAGCACGTTGATTATTGCGCTCTTGCTCATTATTACGTTGCTGATTTTCTCTTTGTGTCTGAGTATTTCTATTTCTTTGAGTTACTGACTTTATATCTTCCTTTCTAGCTACTTTATTCGGTACAGCTCTCTGTACATTTGAATTGTTTTTGGCTACTCGTGGTCTATATATCTGAAGTTCTCCGTCACCTATTTTTTGCCCTGGATTGCGTCTTTCTCTCAATGCAACCGGAGCAATTGATCTTCCTGTTCGTTTTTGCACTTCAGTTCTATCAGGCCCTGAATTGTATCTCACACGACTGGAATTATCAACCTGAATATTATTTATTACAGTTGAATTCCTAATAATTGTAGTATAGTTAGACACATTAACATAGTAATTATTAATGTTCGTTCTTCCAAAATCTCTATCTCTAACAAATGTCCATTGATTACTAGGCAACCTATAACCACTACTATAAGCAATAGTGATACTAATACCCGGTCCTATTGGTGCCCATCCATAATAACCTTGAGATCTTCTCCATGTTACCCATCCCGGTCCCCATTCATTTCCCGGCACCCATACCCAACCATAATAATCATCATACAGCCAGCGACCATAATGAAAAGGTGCCCATCCCCATGAATAATCTGAAATCCAAGTCCAACCTGCATTGGTGTATGCCCAATATCCATCTGTACTATAAGGAGCAAATCCATAATCTACATTAGGAATCCAAACGTATCCATAATTTTGATAAAAAACCCAATCTCCATAGGGACTCAAATTATCATAGAAAATCTGAAAATTAACAGATACTTGTGCGGATGCTTTTTGTGGTGTTATCCACATCATTACATTAAGACAAAAGATTAAGATAAAAGTTTTACTTATTGTTTTCATGATATTTTATTTAAATCGTTTATGTAAAACACCACTAAAAGTTTAGTTTAGGTTGGGGCTTTTTAAAAAGGAATTGTATAGCTATTTGGAATAGAAAAATAAAACACAAATTATTAAACAGTATTCAACAGGAATTATCTGCTTTTTACCCATCTGGAACCATGTTTGTTTCTTTCCCAATGACCTCGTGTGTGATTACGTCCATTATTGTTTCTCTCCCAGTTACCATTAAGCTGAACATATGTATTGGTTCTGTTATTCCAAGACCAACCTCCTTCTATCCAAATATAATCATTACTTGGGCGTTGGGGCCTATTGTACTCCTGATACACAGGCTCTTCCGAAACATAGCCTACATAACAGGCATTACAGAGCGATAGAATCCCTACCAATCCGACTAAAAAAATGATTTTTTTCATGATATTATTTTTAAATGATTTTATATTTTGGAGGTTTCATTCTCCAGCGACAATAGTCTCAAGGATTTTTATAAGTTGACAGCAATCTGCCTTTTTAGGTTTTAACCTCTGGACAACTTTTTAATTTACATTTGGACAATAATAACTATACAAAGTTGAGTTAGTTTATTATAAAATCTATTATACAATTCTATATATTAGTTGTATTATTCGCAGATTTAAACACTTATAAAAAACTACAAATGAGAACCTTATACACAAACAATAACATCCGACCAGAATTTAAGCTTCATTTTTTGATGATAAAAAACCTGAAATAATTATATAAAAAAATAACACAACTTCCTTTAGAAACGCTTCCTTTAGAGACAAACGAAAAGTTAGAACTCAACTGGACTAATTACATTCTATCCATATACCAACTTAGTTCTTTTTCCATTTTTTTAAATTGAAAAATGGTCGTAATAATTTTTTGCAAACGCATAAAAGCGGTTTCACTCTTGACCACATAATCAAAGGCTTTATGGTGCATACAATTGATAGCTACATCAATTTTATCCTGTGAGGACAACATAATTACAGGTATATCTTGGTTAAAAGCTTTTATTTTATCTAAAGTTTCTAATCCATTCATGGCGGTTTTATCAATTCCGTCTAAATGATAGTCCAAAATTATTACGTCGGGCTGATGTGCTAGATTCTCCACACAAAGTTCTCCTGTGGCAAAGGTTTCTATCATATAACCTTCTTCGGTAAAATCAGCATGCTCAGTAAATTCAATTTCCAATGCTTTCAAAAACAAGGCATCATCATCTACCAGGAATAGTTTTATTTTATTTTCATTTTTCACAATGCAGCGTTTTTAATTAATTTAAGTTCTAATTCTAATTCTTCACAAGATTGATTGCATACGGTTTCCAGTTCAACAACCATCTCCGCAATTTCATCGGTAAATTGATTAGAGTTAGCTGCATCTTGTATTTTTTTTGACTGTTGTTCTAAATCTGGACTCATCCCCATTATCGAAAAAGACGGAATTAGTTTATGCACAGAAGCTCCTAACATTACCCAATCTTTATCCAGAACACTTTGTTTCATTGCAACAATTAAAGGCGGTGTTTGTGTCAGATAAATGGAAATCATTTCCATCATCAATTTTGGATTGGATTTCGTACGGGTTTTTAAGTAATCTAAATTAGTAGCTTTTATTTTCGGGCTTTTGTTTAATTTGAATGCCGCTTTTCGAATGGCTTGTTTTTTTACAACATTCACAATTTTGCTAAACAACAAACGTTCGTCAACAGGTTTTGCAATATAATCGTTCATTCCAACGGCTTTGCATTTTGCTAAATCAACGGTAGTAACATCAGCCGTTAAAGCAATAATTGGAACATCTAACTTCAAAGTATTTCTAATGTATTCTGTGGCATCAAACCCATTCATAATAGGCATTTGCAAATCCATCAGCACCACATCATAGGATTCGTTTTGAAGTTTCTCGACGGCAATTTTTCCGTTTTCGGCAATATCACGCTCAAAACCAAAATCATCCAAAAGGGTTTTCATTAATAATTGGTTCAGCGGCATATCTTCCACCACCAATACTTTTATATTTTTGATTTCTGTTTCTAAGGCAACAATTTCCGCTTCTAGCGCCGCCTCGGCATTTGTTTTTAAAAATCGTAGTATAAAACTAAAAGTAGAACCTTCTTTAATTTGACTTTTCACACTTACAGTTCCTCCTTGTGGTTCGACCAATTGTTTCACAATGGCTAATCCTAAACCAGTTCCTCCGTACAATCGTGATGTTCCGCTTGTGGCTTGTTGAAAATCATCAAAAATAGTATCAATCTTTTCCTCTTCAATACCTATTCCAGTATCAGCAATAGCAAATTCAACCGTAACACTTTCTTCATCTTCTTTAATCAAATGAACGCTAACCGTTATTTTTCCTTTAGAAGTAAATTTTATCGCATTGCTAACTAAATTCAAAATAATTTGATGCAACCGAACCGGATCACCCAATAATACTTTTGGAATATTGGTGTCATATTCAGTAACTAATTTCAGGTTTTTTTCGTGAATTTTGGTTTCAAAAACATGCAACATTGCTGAAATAGAAGCGGATAACTTGAACGGAACCTTCTCAAATGTCATTTTACCTGCATCCACTTTGGCTAAATCGAGAATGTCATTTATAAGTACGATCAAGGCATCACCACTCATTTTTATGGCTGATAAATATTCTTTTTGTTTTTCGGTCAAATCAGTTTTCAACACCACTTTAGTAAATCCAATAATAGCATTCATTGGGGTACGGATTTCGTGGCTCATATTCGACAAAAATTGCTGCTTTGCTTTTACGGCATTTTCGGCTATTAGTGTGGCTGCTTGGGCATTCCGTTTTTCTTCTTCGGCAATTTCAGTGGCCAATTCCGCAAATATTTTTGCTTCCACCAATTCTTTTTCAATTCTTTTTTGGTCGGTAACATCTCTGGCCACAATCACAACTCCCATTACATTTCCATTGTCATCTTTATAAACAGAGCCGTTAAATAAAACATCCGTTAATTTACCATCCTTATGACGAAGTGTAAGCGGAGCATCGGCAACCGAACCTTTGTCGAAAACTTCCTCATATACTTCACGTGCCATTTGTGGCTCAGTAAAATAATCGAAAAAATCAGAACCCGTTAATTCTTCACGCTCAATACCCGTAATCTTTACCAATGCCTGATTCATATCCATAATTTTACCCGTAATACTAATGGTAACTAATGGATCGAGACTGGCTTCAATAAGACTCAACGAATATTGAGAAGCCATTTTTTGATCGGCAGTATGAGTTTCTAATACACTGTGTTTTACTTTTTGGTTGTTTATAATTAGAACCACAAAAATAAAAATGGCAACCAAAAAAATGAGTAGCAATATAAAGAGCAATCCTGAAAATTGATTGTTGTTTTCGTTTTCAATTTTCCGAACCCTCATCAATCCAAATTCTTCCTTATTAATAGCCGTAATTGCATTCTTGATTTTTTCAGTAAGAATTTTTCCTTCATGAATTACAGCTGTTTTTTGAGTGTTATCCAATGAGAAATGATTCTTGCTGGCAATATGTTTTTCAATCAAAACCAGTCTCTCAGCTACTATTTTTCTCAATACATTCATTCTAATCCACTGATTTTTACTGTATTTAGTAAGCACTTCCAGATCCTCTAAATTAGTATCGGTTTTAGATTTAAACTCATTATAAGACTCCAAAAAAACAGGATCCCCAGATAATAAATACCCTCTAAATCCAGTTTCAATAGTAAGAATATCTAACAAAACTTCATTACTCTTACTAATGACCTCTTGGGTATGAATCAGTTTTTTAGTAGAGGCAATATCATTTTGACTATTCAGGTAAAAAATAGCCAAAACGGTGCTCAATAAAACAGCGGAAAGGACATAAAAAAGGAATTCTTTTTTTTCAAATATGAATTTCATAATACTTTTACAACTATTAATTTAGGCTTTTACATTCCCTATTTCTTCTAATGGACTTCTTCTTTTGTCTTTCAATTGTTTAAAATGAGAAGGCGAAAGACCCGTTACTTTCTTGAACTGACTCGATAAATGCGCCACACTGCTGTATCCCATTTTCCAGGCAATTTCAGTAATATTATGCTCTCCGTAGATTATCAATTCTTTTATGCGTTCTGTTTTATGAGAAATTATGAATTGTTCGATGGTTGTTCCTTGTACTTCCGAAAACAAATTGGACAAATACGTATAATCATGATCCATTTTTTCGCTTAAATAATCCGAAAAATTAACTTTGATAATCTCATCAGAATGATGCACCATTTCGATAATGATATTTTTGATTTTTTCAATCAACATCGATTTCTTGTCGTCCATCAATTCGAGTCCTGATAGCAGTAAATTAGCCTTGAGTTCTTGACGTTGGGTCATGGAAATATTTTCCATAATATCAACTTCACCTAAATCAACCACTATAAAATGCAGACCAAGCTTTCTTAATTCTTCTTTTACAGCCATTTTACAGCGGTTGCTGACCATATATTTGATGTATAATTTCAAATTGTTTTGTTTTTATAACTAATTGCGCGAAATTAAAGCAGTTTGCCTTGTAAAGACTTGTGAAACTTTAGATAAAAGTTGTGAAATTCACAGATTAGCGATTTATCTTGTAATTCTACAATGGAAAGATTTTCTGAAAAACTAACATATAAATATTTGAAAATCAGAAATAAAAAATTAGCACTTGGTAAGTTACGAATTAAAAGCCTAACAATGCTGTTTTTGGATTAGCATAAATTTTTAATAGAAAAACAAATAGCTTTTCTAGGCACAAGAAACTACTATAGACGCCTTATGCTTTAATTCTAATACTGAAAAGAGGGCTATATCAGGCTAATAGCTGAAATAAAACATTTTTTAAAATTAGGCATTGGATATCTCGAATTTATGTGTATCTTTGCACCCGAAACATCGCGGGATAGAGCAGTAGGCAGCTCGTCGGGCTCATAACCCGAAGGTCACAGGTTCGAGTCCTGTTCCCGCTACTAAGGTAGCCTTATTGAGATTACAAAACGCACATCGCGGGATAGAGCAGTAGGCAGCTCGTCGGGCTCATAACCCGAAGGTCACAGGTTCGAGTCCTGTTCCCGCTACTAGACAGGAGAAATGATTATCACAATCATTTCTCCTTTTTTTATTCCCACACAACTCATTGTCTATCTGAAAGATACGATGTACAATCACATTCATTCGAGCGGTTCGATATGTCTTCCCATCAAACTCTAATTTTTCAGGGAATATCGAACCAATTATATCTCTTTTTGTCTTAATTCCACCTTCTTCGTACAGCCTACCTAGGTTTGTGATACTTTCAAGCCCCTTTTCAATCAATACATTTATATTTAATGTTTTGGTCTCAGAATCATCTTTACTTAATTGTTCTTCCATTTTTTCAATCCTTTCTTTCAAGTCTTTTTTAATTTCAATATAGTCTTCATCATCTAAAGTTCCTAAAAGTAACTTATTCCTTGCTATTGACAATTTCGAATTCAACTGGTCAATTTCATCCGAAATTAACTTTTTTTGATTAACTGGATTTTTCACAAAGGTCTTATAGTTATCTAAAAATATTTTTTTTAGATATTTCTTCATTACTTCATTAATTTTAAGTTTTTGTATACCTTCTTCAAAAATTAAATTAGCCTCTACTGCTTTTTGACGAAAACCACAGGAAGAAACGCAATGATAATAGTAGTAGCGATTATTTCTCCCTTTTGATGCGCTTCCAGTCAAATTACGTCCACATTTTGGACAAATCAAAAAACCTCTTAAAGGGAGATTGATATCAGAACGTATTTTTACATTTGGTCGCTCTTCTTTTTTATTTATATTCAATAACTTTTGAACTTTATAAAATAATTCTTCGCTGACTAGGGGCTCATGCTGCCCCTGTACAAGATATGCTTCTTCTTCTTTATACTTTTTTATAAATATTTTACCATAGTAAAGTGGATTTCGAAGTGCTACATAAAAAGCACTTCTACTTAATGTATTACCCCCCATTGAATTCATTTTTTCACGAATTTGATTAGTAGTAAATAGCCCCTTCGTTACTTCTTTAAAAGCCCATTTCATATTGGAGGCCTCAGGCTCTTTTAATGCAATATACTTTCGACCATCTTCTTTGCTTCTATTTACATATCCAAAAGGAGCAATTCCCATTACACGTCCTTCTTTTCTTGCTCTACGCATACCATAAAAAGTATTGAGGGCTCTACGATCATTTTCTACTTCGGGAGCAGCCAAATAAATTGCAAGCATCATTTTATTTTCTGGAATAGAAAGATCCAAAGGTTGCTCTACAGCTTGCGGCTCTACCCCTAGATTTGTAAGAATACTAATCATCTGATAAGCATCACCTGCATTACGACTAAAACGATCCCATTTGGTAAAAAGGATAAGATTAGTTTTCGAACTTTTCTTTTTTAGATTATTTAGTAATTCTATCCACTGAGGACGAATAAAGGTTTTAGCAGAATGGTCTTCATAAATAACCTGCCCAATAGTAATTTTATTAGTCAAGCAAAATCGTCTTAGACGCTCTTCTTGGTCTCTTTGCGAATACCCTTTATCTGCTTGTTCGTCGGTAGACACACGTATATATAAATCTGCTATTTTCATGGCTAATCTCTTTTTAATAAATAATCAAATGTTTTATAGGGATTAGCTAAGATACGAAATAAACTACTCTACATCAAAGCATTCCCGAATAACAATCATCGTGAGATTATTCAAAAACTCCATAACCAGCTCTATTTCTTCCACATCCATCTCCATACCTTCTTTCCTAAAAAACTCCACAGCTTCTTCGATTGGAATTTTCTTTAGTTCTTTTTTCTCCATCGCATCTCCTATTTTTTCTTTTGTTTTTCTAAAATAGGCTGATAAAACAGAGCATTAATTCCAATGGTACTAAACCGTATTATTTGTCGTGCCTTGGCTATACAGAGCTAAAACATGAGAAAAGATTTCAAAATCCTGATTTTTTAATCTACAATAAATCCTCAAAGCACATTTATTCATTTGCTACTCCCCTCCATAAAAGAGCTTAATCCGATACCTAATAAAAGCATATTGAAAAATCCAAATCTTCACCCAAACAGTATTTTTCAAGATCCTTTTACATGGATTTCATAGCCATATATTTAGAAAATAATGACACTTAAAGTTTTTAGAAATTCTATCTCATTAATGGATTTTTTCAAATCACATTGAACCATTTACTCAATGCCTTTTTAATCACTTCCACTGATATTTTTATTCAAGAGCCAGTATGCTGTTTTGTCCCATTTCAAGAGCAAAGGTATTTCCGTGTTCTTAACGCAGGAACAAGGTCAAGCCCTACGGGTTTGTCAAAAAATCTCCACCCATTCGGGTTGTATTTATTTGACAAAACCTTGTTCCTGCTAAACACTAACCTTTTTATGCTCCTGAAACGAAACAAAGCATACTCCGGCTCTTTAGACGAATAAAAAAAAAGTCAATTATGGAAAACAACAGCATTAGAAATGGTAATAGAGTGAAACGAAACAGCTCCTCCTCTCATTGCCGAATAATAAATCAAATAAAATTTAACGCTAAAAATTAAAGATTATGAACATCATCGGAAGATTGACAAGGAATGCGGAAGTACGCACAACATCACAAGAGAAACAAGTAGTAAATTTTTCAGTAGCTACCAACGACAGCTATCGTAACAAACAGGGCGAACGCATAGAGCAAACAACCTATTTCGATTGCTCTTACTGGATAAGCCCAAACGTAGCGAAGATACTCACTAAAGGCACTTTGGTAGAACTTACAGGCAGAGTAAGTACTAGAGCGTGGACAGCGAATGACGGCGAGTTAAGAGCAAGCCTGAACTTTCATACCTCAGTTATCAAATTGCACGGAGGCGGTAAGAAAACAGAAAACACTCAGGAAAGCAATATGCAAGAAAAAGCCAAAACTACAAAACAGGAAACTGGAGACGATTTACCATTCTAATCTATTTATTTAATCATTTTTTAAAATTTTAAAATTTCAATATCATGGGACATAATCTAAATTTTAACGAAAGAACAGGACGTTATTCCTTTTTTAGCGTTCAACAAAAAGCATGGCATGGTTTAGGACAAATTGTACAAGACTATCCAACAAGTGCAGAAGCTATCCAACACGCAGGACTTGATTATGAAGTGGTCAAAACACCTCTTTATAGCAAAATTTCAGGGATAGTAGATACTGCAAACGGTATCGAAATTGGCAATAATGAATTACACGTACCTAATTATTTTGCCAACATCAGAACCGATAACAATACCGTATTGGGTGTTGTAGGCAAAGATTATCATATTGTACAAAACCGCGAAGCCTTTTCATTCTTTGATGCCATTGTAGGTGGTACTGATGGGATTCTATATGAGACCGCAGGGGCTTTAGGAAATGGAGAACGTATTTTCATAACTGCAAAACTACCTGATTACATTCGAGTTGGTAATGGCGATGACGTAACAGAAAAATATATTTTCCTTACCACTTCGCACGATGGTAGCGGAAGTATTACCGCTGCTTTTACTCCTGTTAGAATTGTTTGCCAAAACACACTTAACGCATCACTCCGAAATATGAGCAACGTAGTACGCATCCGACATACTTCGGGAGCAAAACAACGTTTGGACAATGCGCACAAAGTAATGGGATTGGCAAACGAATTTAGTAATCAATTAGAAAACATCTTCAATGACTGGGCGAAAGTAAGAATAAGTGATAGGGAGGTTGAAAAATTGATACAGTTGGCACTTTGTCCAAATAAAGAAACCTTAGAGGATATCAAAAAGGGTAATAATGACGAAATATCCACTGTGTTCAAAAATACTGTTGAAAGTGCTTTTGCTTATGCTATGACTAGTGATACCCAACAGATGGAAACCACAAAAGGGACATTATTCGGGGCATATAATGCTGTGACTGGCTACTACCAAAATGTACGCAATTATAAAGATGATGAAGCTAAACTGCAATCCATTGTATTGGGTGGTACAGCACAAATAAAATCTCAAAAAGCATTTGAACTGTGTACCTCTTTTTCAAAAATGGGTACAGATAGTCTCAATTTCAACTAATCAAAATAGCGAACTAATGAAAGTAACTGATTTAAATGGTTGCCTGATTGAAGTAAGCAATCTTGATGAAGCGATTGAGATTACGAAACAATACACAGAATACCAACACGAAGACGAAAGCTTTTCTGATTTTGACAGAAGACAAAAAGCCTATTGGAAGGATATGCACGAGAAACTGACAGCAATCAAAGGAGATTTAACAACACTTTAAACATTTAGAAAGATGAATACTAATTTTTTCAATCAAATAGCACAATTGGAAATCACAGGGGATTTACAATTAACGATTTCCAAAGGAGTAGAAAACAAACTAATTGTTTCCATATTACTTCAAAACGACCAATGTGGAGACAATGCAAAACAACTGATTCCGCCTCTTAACCTTAGAGGAACAGCAGAAGAATTAGACGAGGGCTTTTTTGAAAGCATTACTGTTCCATTACAAACTGCCTCAGGTCTAATGGTCAATATGGAAGCCTATATGAAACAATTGGAAAATGCCCAAAAGCAATCGGTAATGGAAAAGGAAAAAACCGACAAGGAGAAAAAAGCAAAGGACGAAAAAGACAAGAAGTATGCAGAAGCAATGGCAAAGGCTGATGAATTAGACAAAGAGGGCAAACCCCGTGATGCTTGGGTGAAAGTACCCAATCCTAACGATTTTCCTGAATATGCGGAAGCCATACACAAGCGAAAAAAAGAACTATCCGATAAATTTGCTTCCCCTAGCCTTTTCGGAACAGAGCAAGAAAATGTTTAACCCTAAATTGAATCATTATGTTATTAGCAACACAATTAGAAAGAGTATTCTTTTTTAGTGATAAAGGACAGGAAATCAAACTAACCGACCCCGAACCAAAATGGAGTGTACAAGCGGTATTGAATTTCTATTCCAATACTTATCCCATACTCACAACCGCAAAAATTTCCGCAGCTGTAATAAAGGATGATACGGTACAATACCGTTTTGAAAGTGCTATTGGAACGAAAGGTTAAACTCAAAACCATAAAAAGATGAATTATGCAACAACATATCATAGCGGGTACGATACGCATACCCAAAGAGCCAAAACAAAAAAAGTTACACCGTCAGTTAAACGAATTTGCAAACTGGATGAACCGAACAAAGGATGCAAACGAAATTCGAAAAGACAAACAGCAGTCAGTACCGATACCGATGCTACCAATGGTTTTTTAAGAACTTTATTTCTACCAGTTTTGGCGGAAACAAAAACAGTACAGCCTTGTAAGAAAACAGCAAAAACGGTAAGGGATTTTTACAAGTCCCTTACCCTACTTGCTGAACATTATCAAATCAAGCCGATGCAAACACAAACTTATGAGTATCCCTATAATATCGCATTGGCATTATGGAATACACAGGAACAGTTAAAAACTAAGGTTAGAGATTGGGAAGAAATCAAACTCATACAGGATGGTAGAAAAACCTTTTTCACAAGTGAAGAACGATACAATACAAATGCTACATTGTATTATATTCCTGTAATACCGCTCTACAGATTACTAAAAAACAAAAAACGAAAACACAATGCACAGCTGTTGTTATCGGTCTGTAGTTATCTCTATCATGGGGTTAGCATACCCTATTACAGACAGGAAAACAGTTTTCTTTATGGGCAATACGAAATGTTGAAAGAATGGTTAACGAATGAAGAGGACGAAGAAGAAGTAACCGTTTATAAAAGTGAATTTGACCAAGCAGAATGGATTGGCGACCGAATGGAACAAAAGATTTTCAACCCTGCCAATTTAACCTATTTCAAAAAACGCTTGAATCATTTTAAATGCAAAGATATTTTAGATTTTGATTGTTTGAAATTGGCTAAAGATGCCTATGCCCTTTTAGAACAATATCCTAACGAAAATGTATTTCGAAATGCCAAACCCAACGAAGAAGCAGACGAAGACGAAACAGAAAACATTTTAACAATGGATTATTATGTTTCCTTTTATGCTGATGGCAAAGGTTGGTTGAATGAAAATCTTATACAATGCGTCAATAGTGAATTACAAGAATACGCACAAATTGAAGAGCCTGGCATTCTTAAACGTTTTGACGGAAGTGATATAACCCAAAACAATCTCGATTTTGAGAATAGATTGTTTGCTCTTATCGAAGAGTTAATTTACATACTGAATAACTTTTAAAACAATAGTTATGAAAGACATTACAGAAAGTTTTGGAACGCTGTACCATCCTAAATCAGCATTAGTATTCTATCAAACGAAAGGGATGAACTCTGATACTTACGTAGAACATTTTGATATGGACAAAAATGGTAATCCCATTAACGCCCACCCTTTGACGGTACGAGAAGCAAATCAACTGGCAAAGGCATTGAAAACAGCAAAAGAAGAAAAAGAACCTTGTTTGAAATCCGTGGGAATCATAAGCAACACTATTTTACACATTAACGCTATTGATAATAAGGTAATTTGGTTTACCAAAGCAATGCAAAGAAAACTCTGTTTTACGGAAAATTTAGGGATTCCAAAAGGAATTGCAAATGTTCCACCGATGTTATGGATTGCCAACAAAAATAGTCTTTCTGTTTTTGCTTTGGGAAGTAATCGCAGACCTACCGAATATACAAAACTCTACAATGCCCCATATTTCAATGTTTACGAAAACGGCAATGTGTGTATGGGAACGGTAGATATTCAAATAAAGAAAATCGCTTTATTGGAAGAGTTTACAATTGCATGGGAAAATTATTTTTTCAATAGTTATTTCAGCCACTTGATGCCCGATTATAACCCGATTAAAGGAAACTGTGTAACTCTTTGGGAAAACCTTATAAATACAGAGAAAGCTTTCCCAAAAGAAGTATTAAAAAAGAGTAACCAAACCTTAAAAAACTTATTGCGATGAACACCGAAAAAATAAAAGTCCATTTTACTGATAACCATTTGATAAACCCTACCAATCCCATTACGGTAAACCTTATCGGTGCGGGTGGTACAGGCTCAAAAGTACTAACAGCTTTAATTGAAATGAACCATAGCCTTATTGCATTGGGTCATGCAGGTTTAAATGTTCGTCTATGGGATGATGATAGTATAACGGAAGCCAATTTAGGCAGACAGCGTTTTGCCGAATGTGAAACAGGATTGTATAAATCGGTAGCACTGATAAATCGTGCCAATCGCTGGTCGGGTACAAACTGGAAAGCGGAAACGATAAAATTTGAAAAAGACAGTTTGGAAAGATTACCCGAAAATGCAGGAGCAAGTATTTTTATTAGCTGTGTGGATAGTGTGAAGGCTCGCTTTGAAATTGCTGATATTTTGCAACAGCTGAACAACAACAGAGCATATTCCAACCGTCCCCGATATTGGATGGATTTTGGGAATAGTCAACATACTGGACAAGTTATACTATCTACCATTGGGAATATAAAACAACCCAATTCCGAGAAATATGAAACTGTTTCAAATTTACCATTTGTGACCGAAGAATTTACCGAACTATTAAAGCAATCTGAAGCTATAGATGACACTCCAAGTTGCTCCCTTGCTGAAGCATTAGAAAAACAGGATTTATATATCAATTCTACACTCTCACAAATGGGATGCTCACTTTTATGGAACTTATTTCGTAATGGACTAACCCAATACAGAGGTTTCTTTCTTAATTTGAAAGATTTTAGGTCACAGCCAATACCCATTGGCTGACCCAACCCCGATAGTTATCGGGGCGGGCTGCAAAAAGACACTCCCTTCCGATGGTCGGGAAAGTCTTTTTGCAGTAAAAAAGAAGCAAGCACTTTGGCAAAATGCGAATCCTCACATTTCACCAAAAAGCTTGCGGTATTTTTGCGTGAGGATATTCATTATCCTCATTATTTATTTTGTCCGACTTCTTTTCTTTACTCTATTTAGGAATAACATTTCTGTTATATATGTTAATTTAGGTTAGCACAATATACATTCCTCTAAAAATGATCAAAATGAGTCAAATTAAGATAATGGAATGCCAGAAAAAAAATAGAGAATAAGTTAAGATAACCCGTACTCTTTCTCCATTTTTTTGACACAAACACCTTAAAATATGTAAACAAAAAATACAGCAAAAGGAAAGATAATTTTTCCCTTAACTCAGCCTCCTATTTTAGTTTGCATATCCACTTTAAACAATGTACATTTGAATAGTAAATATTAATTTACTTTAATTTATTTTCTTGAAGACTACAAATGGATCTAGTTGCAAAATTTTGGAATTATTGTCATACACTTCGTCATGAAGGTATTGACTACAGCGATTATATAGAAGAACTTACCTACCTAATATTCCTGAAAATCGCTGATGAAAGAGGTATAAAAATTCCGTCTGGATGCAAATGGCAAAATTTGATTTCTCACGAAGATGAAGAACTCCTAATAACTTATAATGATATTTTAGCTAAGCTAAGCAAGCAAGATAATATATTAGGTGATATTTTTACTCAGCCAATTGCAAAAATAAGAAATTCATTAAGTCTAAAGAAGTTACTAAATCTCATTGACGAAATCAATTGGTCAAATTTCAATGAAGATGTTTTGGGTTCAATGTTTGAAGGACTGTTAGAGAAAGCTGCATCTGAAAGCAAAAAAGGTGCTGGGCAATATTTCACACCACGACCTCTAATCGATGCAATTGTCTCAGTGATGCAACCTAACCCATATGAAGAGCCAAATTTCAGTATTTCTGATGTCGCTTGTGGAACGGCTGGCTTTTTAATTTCTAGCTACGAGTGGTTTAAGAATAATAAATTCTCTAGCAAACTTACAAAAAAAGAGTTAGAAAAGGTTTTCAAACACACCTATTACGGCCAGGAATTAGTTATAAGACCTCGTCGAATGGCACAAATGAATTTGTATTTACATGGTATAGAGCCGAGTATTATACTTGGCGATACAATTTATGAACCTTTAAGAAAAGATAAATTTTCTTGTATATTAACTAATCCCCCATTTGGTACGAAAGGTGCAAATCAAGTTCCTGACAGAAGCGATTTTGTAATTAAAACAAGTAACAAACAATTAAATTTCATTCAACATGTTTATAGTTGTTTAAAAGATTTTGGAAGAGCTGCTGTAGTATTACCTGACAATGTTCTTTTTGAAGATAAAGCTGCTGAATTATGGGAATATTTAATGTCACGATGTAATATTCATACTATTCTAAAATTACCAGATGGTACTTTCTTACCATACGCTAATGTAAAAGCGAACGTTATTTTTTTACAGAAATCTATTCCAACAAAGGAAATCTGGATATATGATGCACGTACAAACTCAGATAGCGTAACTAAAAATACCAGACCATTATCTGCAAAATATTTCGAAGACTTTATCAAATCATACGGATCGGATCCTAATGCTAACTTTAATAGAAAAGACATTGGTGATGATAGTAGATTTAAAAAATTTAGTATTGAAATTATAAAAGAAAGAGGTTACAAACTTGACATTTCTTGGTTAAAAGAGGTTACAATAACTGACCATTATTCTAAAATTGATCCAAAAATTTTATTATCTACAGCAATTAGTGAAATGGAGCTAATTATTGACGACCTAAAAGAAATTACACAATTACTTGAAATAGATGAAGAATAAATTACCTAGTTCATGGATTGAAGTGCCGTTTCTAGATATTTTAGATATTCAAGGAGGCACTCAACCTCCTAAAAGTGATTTCATATATGAAGAAAAACAAGGCTACATTAAGCTACTTCAAATAAGAGATTTTGGAAAAAAACCAGTACCAACTTATATCCCTATCTCTCATAAGTTGAAAACATGTAATGAAGATGACATTCTCATTGCGAGGTATGGAGCCTCAATTGGTCGAATTGTTACTGGTCAAAAAGGGGCATATAATGTAGCGTTAGCCAAAGTTATTATACCCGAAAATTTTAATAAAAGATATTTTTATTATTTACTTCAGTCAGAAATTTTTCAAAAAACAATTCTCAGTACCAGACGTAGTGCTCAAGATGGATTTAATAAGAACGATTTATCAGAAATCATTCTTCCTATTCCTCCGATTGCTATTCAAAATAAAATCGCTGATAAAATGGATTTGCTTTTTGCAAAACTTAATTTTATAAATTCTAAAGTCTCAAAGATTCCAGATGTAATGCATTATGCCAGAGATTATGTTATAAATTCAGCTGCTACAGGTAATTTAACTTCAGACTGGAGAGATAATAATCCAAATATTGAGAATGCAGAGATACTTATGGAAAAAATAGTCAATGCAAAAGAAGCTTTTAAAATTTCAGATAAAAGTAGAAAAAACTTATTTAGAAAAATTAATTATGAAAACGGTACTCAAGATATTTTACCCGAAAGCTGGTACTGGACCAATTTACTAACCATAGCAAATGTTACAGGAGGAATAACTAAAGGCAAAAAATCAAATGAAGATATGATAACTGTTCCCTATCTTCGTGTAGCAAATGTTCAAGACGGTTTTTTAAACCTTTCTGAAATAAAGACTATCAACGCTTCAGTTAATGATTTTAAAAAATTTAAATTAGAAAAAGGCGACATCTTAATGACCGAAGGTGGTGACAGGGATAAGTTAGGAAGAGGGACTGTGTGGAATAATGAAATCGAAAATTGCATTCATCAGAATCATATATTTAGAGCTCGTGTAAATCAAGAATTTGTCACGCCAGATTACATTACAATATTTACTAAATCCCTTATTGCGACTGATTACTTTTTTAAAAATGCGAGCCAAACAGTAAATTTAGCATCAATTAGTTTAAAATCCCTTTCAAACGTCCCGATTGCATTACCACCGATCACGGAACAGATTGAAATTGTAAAAAGAGTTAATAATTACTACACCCTTCTTGAATTAATAGATAGAAGGTTAGTGAATTTAAATAAAATTTTACATAGCTTGGAGAATAGAATCTATTTAATGGCTTTTAGCGGTGAGTTAATACATAACAATTCCGGGTTACCTATTACTACAGATCAGATTAATCAACTAATAAAAGATCGTGAAAATATAAAAAAACCTATAACTAATAAGAAGACAACAAATAATAGAATAATGAAAACACTTCCTGTAAAAAACTTTGCGGAGTTTGTTAAATGTATAGAAGAACTAGGTGGAGAAGCTATGCCGGAAACCTTATTGTTACTATCTAATTTAGAAGATAATGTTGACTTATTTTTTGAACTACTTCGTGAAGGACGTAATAATAACTTACTTGAAGTACCTGTTGGACACGATGGATTAATAAAAACTATTAAAAGATGAAAATATTAAATTTATCAATTACTAGTGATTGGAAAAACCTTATGGGTTTTATAGTAAATTTTAATAAAGATAGTGACATAGCAGTCCTACTTGGTAAAAATGGATCTGCAAAAAGCAATTTATTAGAGACAATTATTAAAATTTTTAGAGATATAGACTTAAAACAGCCATCACCTTTTAGCTATAATATTGAATATTCTTTAAACAACAATATTGTTGTAGTAGAAGCAGAGATTAATAAAGTAGCAAGGGCAAAAGTTCAAAATAAGAATATATCATTTAAAGATTTAAAAGATAATTGGATTCCAAGATATATCGTTGGGTATTATTCCGGAGCAAGTGATAGATTTCAAGAATTATTTCATGAACACGATAAAGAAGCTTTAAAAGGTACATTAAATTCAGTAAACCCAAATGAAAAATTATCGTTTAGGAGATTTATTTGTGCACGTCCAGTTCACGGATTATTTGCTTTGTTGGCTTTCTATCTCTCACACGATGATGACATTGTAGATTTTTTAGAAAATTATCCTCGAATTGAATCTTTTGACTCAGCACTAATAATTTTGGAAAAACCAAAGTGGGCTAAAACTGACTCAAGCTCTGAAAATTTTTGGGGTGCAAAAGGACCAGTAGGAGAGCTATTGAAAAGTATAAAAAAACATAGCCTTGTCCCTTTCACTAGGTCTGTAAATGTTCTTACTGACTTTAGACATCGAACTAAAAAGGAGTTAGTCTATTTACATTTACCTGATTTAGATTCATTACATAACCTTGCTTCTGAGTACGGACAAGATCCAAGAGCATTTTTCCAAGCTTTAGACACTATGAGGTTGAGCGATTTAATAGCAGACTTTAGGGTTAGAGTTAAAGTTAAAGGTGCTTCTGCCGCAATCCATACGAGACAATTAAGTGAAGGTGAGCAACAACTTTTGACCGTTTTAGGATTAATGAAATTTACTCAGGATGAGGGTTCTCTGTACATCTTAGATGAACCGGATACACATTTAAATCCTGCATGGGGACTTGATTATTTGGACAGATTAAGAAAAATAGGAGGCATCAACAAAAATAGTCATACAATCTTAGCAACTCATGATCCTCTATTAGTTGCTGGTTTATTAAAAAAAGAAATAAAAGTTTTATCACGTGACAACAATGGTGTTGTATCAGCGATTGAGCCTGAAGAAAGTCCACGTGGTACTGGCGTAGCAGGAGTATTAACCAGTGAATTGTATGGACTAGAAAGCCAATTAGACAATTTTAGCTTAAAAGTTTTAAAACGTATTTACGAGATATCTATGCTCGAAGATTACCCTCAAAAGCAAAAGCATTTAAAAAGACTTAGAAAAATTGTCCCAGGCCTAACAGCAACTGATACATCTCCTGATCCTTATAGAAATATTGCTAAATTGGCATATAAAAATGCTGTAGACAAGATTGTCTTGTCTGATACTGCAAGTGATATAAAGATAAAAGCGATAGAAAATCTTGCAAGTTACCTTTACAAAGAATCTTCAAAATAATATGATTTACATAAATCCAACAAAGATAAGACCTACACAAAATTGGTTAGATAAAGCAAAGACACTTAAAGCTGAACTTTTAGTAAAAGATGAAATTGAACGAATACCATTTATAACACAAAAAAGGAATGATGTCTGGGGTCATGACGATTTAATAGCTGCATTAAGAAATGTAGTAGGAAATAAATGCTGGTATTCTGAAGTTGACCTTACAGGGTCTGATCCAAATATTGATCATTTCCGACCTAAAGGGAGAGTTAAAGAAATTAACAATGAAACATTGGCTAATCTAAATACTGACTCCGGTGGTTATTGGTGGTTAGCTTTTGATTTAGAAAACTTTAGACTTTCTAGCATGCATTCAAATCAAAGAAGAGTTGATGAGCAAACTGATGGTGGTAAATGGGATTATTTTCCAGTTGAAGGATTGAGAGCATTGGAGAAAACACCACTCAATTTAATTACTGAGGCGGTTTTGCCTCTTGATCCGTGTTCAGCCACTGATGTCGCAATGATGTGGTTTGGGCCTGATGGGAATCCCGGATTTAGCAACTGGAGAAGGAAACCTACGGATTTTGAACAAAAAAGGATGAAAATTACTATATGGCTGTTTCACTTAGATAAGTTAGAAACAGCAAGTAATAGAACAAGTGCAGTTGAAGAATTAAAAATTTTACTTAAAAATGCAGATGCAATTTATCAAATATGGCAATTAAGAGGAGGTGGAAATGAGGAGCATGAAAAGAAGATTTTCGACAATTATCTCGCCGATATTTATAGTAAAATCTGTGATGAATCTCCCTTTGCAGGCGCTAAAAGATGTGCTCTTAACATTTCTCGAGCCGACTATTCATGGATGGAAGAATATCTTCCAAATTAGACACATTATCTCTAAATACACTAGCAAAAATAGAGACTAAGAAAGAAAAAATGTCTTTATTTTTTTTCATATCTAATGAAATAATGAAAAGAAAAGTTAAAAAAAAGTAGAATAAGTAATGGTTAAAATTTAATGTCGTATTTAATACCGAAATTATTCAGTACAAAATTTAATTTTTCTTTGAGGTTTTCAAATGATTTATAAGCATCAAAACTAACCATTGATATTTTATTCTTCGCCATAGAATTTCTATCAGATTCAACTCCGGAGAATACGGTGGCAAAAAGTAAATCAAAACATCTTTTTCTTTCCATTGTTCTATTTTAGCCATAAATTTCTTTGATTTATGGATTGGCGAATTGTCAAGAATCACAATCGTTTTTTTAACGGATTGTTCCACAAAACGATCCATAAAACAGATTATTCTATCTGAATTAAAGGTTGTTTCAAGTATTTCAAAATAAAGTTTGTTTTTGCGGGTCATTAATCCAACTACATTTTGATATTTGCCTTTAGGAGCAGGTAACAATACTGGGCAATCCTTTGTTTGCCAAGCATAAGGCACATTGGGAGTGAGTCCAAAATGACTTTGGTCTCCAAAATATAAATCAATATACCCGCTATCTTCCAAACCTGTTTCTATTTGCTTTTGTTTAAATCGAAATGCTCTTCGTTTCGTTTGCCTTTTAAGGAGAGTCTAGCTCTTTTCCATCTATAACCCAGTAACTTTTAAAAAATTCTGCAATGTTTTTTTGCAGATGATAATATTGTGTTGCTCTTCAAAGTAAATCAATACATTTTTTAAATTTCTATTGTGAAGTTCCAATTGCTCGGAAACTTCTTTGGAATAGTCTTTTAAAAGGGTTTTCGCTCCTCTTCCTTCTGCTATTTCAAGGGAATCAACCCCGATTTCAGTCCAACTATCAAACCAACGTTCAATCGTTCTACGACTGACTTTAAAAATAGAAGCCAAGTCTTTAATATTATGTCTTTGATGTGACAAAACAAGACATTGACTACGTTTTCTAATGGTATTATTAAGGCTATTTTGATGTAGGTGAATACCTCAATCTCTTCTTTTTTAAGCATTACACATCTCATAATAAGACAAATACACAAATATTATTGCATACAAACAACAAAATACGACATTATTTTATTCTAATTACTTATATATTTTTCCCCTTTTACTCTCTATTTTTTATATTAATACTAAATAAGATATCAATATCAAATTATGGCAATCGAGGGCTAATCGAATAACTCATGATTAATTTTAGTAAATTTCACTTTCAATCATTTTGTTAAGCAAAGATTTAGAATGATTTTTTAGGTAATGTGGTAAAAGTTAAAATATGAATAAGGTGCTCCACTATGACTCCAGACACTCTACATAAGCGACCAAAGAAAAGAAGCAAAAGAATGCCGCTTGATTATTTTGGATTTTGTGTTTCAATTAAAACCACTTCTTCTTTTTCTTTCTTTTGTCTTGAATAACTCCAGAAGAACAAAAGCCCAAAAATAATCAGAATAAAAGCAATCCATTTTCCTGTACGCTCCAGGAAAGAAACAATAACTGATTTTTCATAACTTGAAAAACCTTCTCCTCCCAAAGGACTTCTTCTGTAAAATTTTCTTCTGTTAATCCAGTAACGAAGACCAAAACCACTCAACAAAGAAAGAATACTTAAAACCAAAGTTGGATTCATAATTTACATCTTTATATTTCACTTTTTGAATTTACAAAAAAACGTTTCTCAGACATAACTTATTGTTTTTAAAAGGTTAAGAAATCAATATATTCCTCAAATAGCAAGAGGCTGCCACAAAAGTTGTGAAACAGCCTCCCTTTCTTTTTTAAAATAATCAATCCGCTACTTCATATTTTTAATCCGTTTTGCCTTTAGCAAATCGGAATTTTTTATTTGCAATACCTGCTGTCTGCTACCGTTTTTTTCATAGATCCCTATCAATAGTATCTTGTCGTCAGCAATGGTAAATTGATCCAGTAAAAATATATTTCGCTCTGTCGTATTACCTATGATTTCGTCTAAAGGTTTGTAAACTCTTAATGGGAGTAGCGTTCTTTCTTGTATCACGGTTCGTTTGGCGACTTTTTTATCCACAACCTCGAAAGTAACAAAATCATTTGAGAACGACACTTCGCTTAAATTACGGAGTTCGGTATGGAAATAGAACTTGTCGTCATGAATATAAATTCCTTTCAACAAAAATTGGATACCAAAACTCTTAGATTCTATATGCTTTATAGGAGATTTATCTTTTCTATAAATCCTTCCCATTAAATCATCTACTAGTGATGGTGCATTTTTTCCGAGTTCCTCAAAAAGAACACTCTTAGTATTCGCTCTACTTATCTCCTTTTGCATTTCCAAAAGATTATAATTCATGATGACTGGAAAAGAATTGTAAAGCACATTGAAATTATAAAAACGGCCATCTTCGGTAATGACCGAAAAGTTGGTTTCTTCTTTAAAACCACGAACAGCTGCTTTTACTCGTAATACATTTTCCGCATCTTCCGCCTTGCCAGCAACCAAGTATTCACTTCCTAAATCCACGTAGCGAATAGCAGCAGGAAAAATCAAATGAGAAGTTTTACTATAGGTTACTTCTATTTTGTACGGCTCTATCTTTCCCAAATCTAACTTTGTGGTATCCGGAGCTGTATATTGAATTTGAGAACTAGCATTGTAGCTTGTTGCTATTAAAACCAATGCTATCACTATGTTTTTAATTACTTTTTTCATCTTTTCTTTTATTGAGTTTTACAGAATTTAATTTTTACTTTTTTGACACAAGGAATAGCTGATGACCTGCTTTCAACGTAACCTTTGGAGTTCGGACTTTTTTCGAAAAATAACCTGAAACACCTTGTACAACACCACGACTTAAATCGCCTGCTATTTGTTGTCCGGCAGATCTTGTCATCATGATACTACTTCCAGAAGTTTGACTCATATTAGCAGCCATTTCAGTAAGGGCATTCATTTCGAGGGAATAAGGTACCAACAGACCTTCTTGTCCGTCCAATCCATATACTGTAATATTAACTGGAAAAATGTTGCCATCCAGTTCTACCGAAGTAATTTTCATTTGAAGTCGTCCCTGTTGAAATTTTGCATTAGCAGTCAATACCGTTCCCTGCGGAATAAGATGATTTGCTGTTTTTGCAGCTTGCAACAAACGCAAACGAACACTCCCCTCTCCTATTAGTCGTTGTGTTTCCTGAATAACAGCACGGATACTATTTTGAGGTTGGATTTGCTGTTCCGTTTTTCCTACGGTATAAAATCCACGGTTTCGATTTTCGCTCCAATTAGCTATAAATGTGCTATCCGTAGGTTCTCTATACAAAGCAGAAACTATTTTTTTATGGTTAGGAGTAACACCTACAAAAACTTCTTTTTGGGTTGATGAACTGGAAAATGGTGTTTTTTGTTCCTTAGAATGTTCAGTTGAAGTCATATTTGTCGGTAGGTATTTTGCAGCCATCTGATAGGATTTCTCCATTAATTCCAGTTGGCCTTCCACAGGATCAATTGGTGTCTCATTCTTTTTTGCCAGTTGTTCTTTTAGCTCATCCAGTTGTTTACGCAATTGCAATGTCTCAGAATTATCATTCTGATAAAAAGTACCTAAAGTATTCTGTGCATTGCGATAGCTGTCTAAGGAAGAATTCGAATTTCTTGTTGTATTATTAGAAGCTTCATTCTCATCTTGAGAAACAATCGGAGTTTCGGCATCAATATCATCTTCTTTCCAGTAGTCAGACAGAGATAGTAGTGCATTTCGTTTTTCCTGATTCTTTTGCTCTAGTATTTCCTGTTCATAGGCTTTTTGTTTATCATCCTGCAAACTGATATCGGTAGCTTGAGGAACAGAATCGTTGAGACCTATATCTTCAGTTGTTTTTTTGTCCTCAGCGGGTTTAAATATTAGATACATACACCCCAGAAATACGATACCCATCAACGCAAAAATGAGTGGCTTTTTAAATTTATTGACTTTATTTAAACTGCTTTCCAGTACTATATCCGAAGAATTATTTTGACTACCATCTGTTACAAAGACGATATTTTTTTTATTTTCATTTTCTTTCATGACTTTTGTTTTTTATGATTTTTAACAATGAATCCTGCATCGATATAGCGGATTCTTTTTTTCTCACAACAGGCTTTTCAATGTGTTCGATGGCTAGACTATGATTGTTTTTTTCAAAATCATACCAAACTTTTAGAATAACAGCTATCGTAAGAAGCAAATACCCCAGAAAACAACACATAAGGTATCGGTACTGTAGTTGCAAAGGAAGTTCTTGCCAACAGGTATCCACTTTATCAAACCATGTCTTCAAATTTTCTCGTAATTCTTTCATCTTAATCGTTTTTAACGTTCGATAACCTCAATATCCTTGTTTTCAACCACTGCAAATTTTTCGATATTGAAGCCTTGTGGATTATTATCCGAACGAACAGAATTCACTAGATAACATTTGGTCACAAGATTACGCTTGGTTACATTACTCGATCGAATTATAAACTGCTTGGCATAAGTTCTTACAGTATACGGATAGTTGTCGAAATTACATACCACACTATCTATTTCTGTACGCTGTTGCACATTTCCTGAAATAATCCGATTGTAGTATCCTTTTTCTGAAAGATCTTTGTAGTAATCAAAAGCACTTTTGTCGGCTAGATCGAACGCACGTTTCATATTACTTTCGATAGCATCCTTATCTGGTGCCAGTGTAAAGAAAAGTTCATGAAAACGTCGAACATGCTCACGGGCTTCTACGGGTCGATTAATCGAAGCATCCTGTGCAAGAGCGAGCATTAATGATTTACCATTGTCTAAAACATAGACTTTTTGACGTTGTTGCTCTGCAAAATGGTAGGATTGCCATACGGCATAACCTGTCACTCCAATACATAATGTTGCAAATACAATGGCATAGAGCCTGATTTGCCTAAAACTGTTTTCGATATTCCTTAATGTTTTAAATTCCATTTTAACGCTGTTTTATATTATTTTTTCATTAATCTGCCTCCAATATTCCCTACTACCGCTCCTGAACCAGCTCCTACAATATTTCCGGTTTTTGCGGTGGTTTGATTTACATTACGCATAAAATTACCCGCTCCCCCAGCCTGAATAATCCAACTTGTTACTGTAGGAATTGTGAAATAGCCAATGATGCCTATTATCATAAAGATGATGTAAACTGTATTTGAGGAATCAGGAATAAAATTGGGATCAGACAAGCTTTCTATATCCTGCTGTAGTATTAAAGATTGAATCTTGGACAACATCGCACTAAAAAGATCGGCAACAGGAAGCCAGAGATACACACTAATGTATCGGGTGAGCCATTGGGTTAGTGTGGACTGAAATCCTTCCCAGACTGAAATGGCAAAAGCTATCGGGCCTAATATGGATAAGACTATCAGGAAGAAAGTGCGTATCGTATCAATGACCAGCGCAGCCGCCTGAAACAGTATTTCCAAAAACTCTCTAAAACCATCACGAATTTCCTTTTTGACTCCGTACATTTCTCTTTCCATATACATACCTGACATGGTGACCATATCCGAAGGCGACCAACCCAGTTCATCGAGTTTTTTATCAAACTCTTCATCCGAAACCAGATAAGCAGTTTCAGGGTTGCGAAGCATTGCCTCCCTTTCCAATTGGTCTTTCTGTTGCTGTAACGCATTCAAATCAAGTACCTGATTTTCTAAGATAGAATGTGTTCCTTTTACTACTGGACTAAGAATCGCATTTAGTGTCCCCAACACCATAGTTGGAAAAAACATAATACAAAGTCCCAAAGCAAAAGGTCTGAGCAGCGGATAAACATCTATTGGTTCTGCGCTGCTAAGTGCCTGCCATACCTTTAATGCTACATAAAATAATGCGCCCAATCCCGCCAGACTTTTAGCAACTGCCGCCATATCAGCTGATAGTGGCATCATCTCATCATAGAGCGAGCGTAATACTTCATGGAGGTTAGAAAATTCCATAATGACTACCAGTATTTTTGGTTAGCAGTCCCGTAAAGTTCCAATACTCTTTTGCTATTATTGGCTTTTTTAGCTCTTAGATAGCTGACGGAAATGTTTTTGTTGGTGAAGTAACGAACCAAATTATGATACTCTTTAACCTCCTTATACACACCGTCGATAATATCCATTCGCTCTTTATCATTCAGGGATAAAGTAGAAGCATTTACAATTTGTTTTAACTCTTTCAGGAGGTTTGTACTTTCATTTAGTAAGATGGAATAGCCATTGGCGATAGCCGTTAATTCTTGTTGATTGAAATTAGGGTCGTTCATCATTTTTCCAAAATTCTTCACATAGATCTCAGAAACATCACCTACAAGCAATACGGTCTGTTGTACTTTTCGTGCATCTTTCACCAGATTATTTACTGCCTTTAGCTTGTCATAATATTCTTTTCCCTGATTATACACTTTTTGCACTTCCTTAAAGTTGTTAATCATATTGGTCGCTGTGGTAGAAGTCTGTACAATTTGTCTGGCTGTATTGACAATACCCTGAGCCAAATTAGAAGGATCTGTTACCACCCATTGTGCTTTCGCTGTTGGTATAACTGCAAATAGCAACGCTGTACATACCATAAACATTAATTTTTTCATTGTTTTTATTTTTTAAAAGGATTACTAATTATTTTCTTTTCTCTGAAGTGCTATCCGTTTGATAGCCTGTTCCACATTTCCGTCGAGTTCCTCTGCAAGGCGCATCACTTCCATCTTTTCGGTTTCTTCTGTGGTATAAGCCAAATATTCTTCCAAACTCACTTCTGTGGCATATACCGCCGAATGAGTACCGCCTAAACCAATCCAAACTTCTTTGTATAAGCGTTTTGGATCATTGTTCATATTGATGGAAAGTACCTGTGCTTTTTCCTTGTCTGTTAATCCAAGCATAGCTTGAATCTCTTCAAATTTGTTCATGTACTTACGCTGATCCAGCAATATTTTACAATCCGAATTGTTGATGATACTTTCCTTTACGATGGGTGATTGGATGATGTCATCCACTTCCTGAGTTACTACGATGGCTTCTCCAAAAAACTTCCTTACCGTTTTAAAAAGGTATTTTATGTATTCCGCCATTCCTTCTTTTGCAATAGCTTTCCAGGCTTCTTCAATTAAGATTAACTTTCGTATTCCTTTCAAACGACGCATTTTATTGATAAAAACCTCCATTATGATAATGGTTACAATTGGAAAAAGGATTTTATGATCCTTAATGGCATCAATTTCAAATACAATAAATCGTTTAGAAAGTAAGTCGAGTTGTTTGTCCGAATTCAGCAGATAATCGTATTCACCTCCTTTGTAGTAAGGTTCTAATACATTGAGAAAATTAGCGATATCAAAGTCCTTTTCTCTAACTTGTTTTTCTTCCAATAGCTTTCTGTAATCAACCTTCACGTATTCATAAAACCCATTGAAAGAAGGAAATTCGTCCTCTTGTCTGATACGTTCAATGTAGCCACTCACGGCATTGGACAAAGCCACTTCTTCTGAGCGAGTCGGTGGTTCATCATCACGCTTCCATAAAGTCAATATCAAGGTTTTGATACTTTCTCTTTTCTCTATATCGAAGATACCATCATCGGTATAGAAAGGGTTAAAGGCTATTGGATTGTCTTCTGTATAAGTGAAGTAAACTCCATCTTCCCCTTTTGTTTTCCCTTTGATGAGTTCGCACAATCCCTGATAAGAATTCCCTGTGTCTACCAGCAACACATGAGCACCTTGCTCATAATATTGTCTGACCATGTGATTGGTAAAGAATGACTTTCCTGAACCTGAAGGTCCTAGTATAAACTTGTTTCTATTGGTGATAATTCCACGCTTCATTGGTAAATCGGAGATGTCCAAATGGATGGGTTTTCCTGTAAGCCGGTCAGCCATCTTAATCCCAAAAGGTGACGGAGAACTTTGATAATTGGTTTCTTCAGTAAAAAAACAAAGAGCAGGTTCTATGAAAGTATAAAAGCTTTCCTCATTCGGAAAATCTCCTGCATTTCCCGGCATTCCTGCCCAGTAAAGCGTAGCTACATCTGTGGTATTGTGCCTAGGCTTGCATTCCATCAGTGCCAAAGCACTTCCTGTATCGTTCTTTATCTGTTTTAATTCAGCAGGATCTTCTGACCAGGCTATCACATTAAAATGAGCCCGAATAGACGAAAGTCCAAAAGAATGTGCTTCGTTCAGATAGCGTTCTATCCATTCTTTATTGATTTGGTTCGCTCTGCTGTAACGAGCCAAGGAGTGCATGTTTCTTGCCGATTTTTCAAACTTACGCAGGTTGTCTTCGCTGTTGTCCAGAAAAAGATACTGATTATAGATGTGATTACAGCTTAACAGCAATCCTACTGGTGCGGCAAAAGACAATAGACAATCACTTCTGTCTGTGGACAGTTTTTCATAACGGATATCCGCTGAAACCGTTCCCGGTAAATCATCTGTATCTGACAAAGTGTGCAGGCAAAGTCTTTTGTTTCCAATACGAACTTCTTCCGCTCCTAGAGCAATGTCTTGCATTGGAGTTTCTGCTTCCCTTGAAAGCGTCAGGTATTGTTCTAATAATCCTTGCTTGTCATCTGTTCCAATAATATCGTCTTCACTTAATCGCTCTAGTTTTACAAAACCACTGTCATTTACTATTCGTTCAAACTGTGTTACGGCTTCCGTAAAACGATGAATGGTTTCTTTATCTCTTATTTCTTTTGGAATAAGGACACCTTTGCAAAGCGAAGAGAAATTACTCTGCATTCGCATCCGTTCTTTAGTTGTTTTGGTTAGAAATAAATAGCAATAGTGATTCAGAAACGGACGTTCATTAAAATGCTGTTGGTAGAATTTTGCTAAAAAGCTCAAATCTTCCTGAGCGATTTCAGGAGCATAATTTTCCTTGATATACCAATCCTGTTTGTGTATCACCGTATAATCAGGCAAAGTCTTAATAGCCTTATGCCAGGCGGAATGAATGGCTTCGTATTCCGCAGAGGCCACTGTGAAAAGCTCTGGAAGTTCTACCCGAAAACAAGCTGTGATATCCGAATCCTTTGATATAATGCAATTATTTTCTACCGCTAACAATGGAAACTTACTTTCCAATGTAGTCGCTTTTGATTTATTCCTCATGCGTGATTGGATTTAGTTTTGAACTTTAAAAAACGGTGTACTCGCTTACAACAGATGATGTATTGAGGATGGCGTTTATGCGCACTTATTTTCATCAATCCATGTTCTCCATACTTTTGGTTCAGGGAGAAAGTCTGCCATATAATGAGAGAGCTTCCTCCAATTCCGATAAACAAACAGATATAGGAATTGATTCCTGCCATGTACAATATCATGACTAGAATAAGAATCCCTAGTAATCCACCTACAAAAAGAAACAGGTATTGCGCTTTCAACCCTTTAAATTCTACTACTCTCCCAATGCCTTTGTTGATGTTGTATGTACTCATCAGCCAAAAGATTAAAGAAAGAAGGAACGTAAAATAGTAGCTGATACAATCAGGAAGATACAGGCTCCAAACCAGCTCGCTGCGGTCTTGCTGGTATCAGGGTCGCCACTACTGAACTTGTTGTATACTTTGACCCCTCCGATAAGACCAACTACCGCACCAATGGCGTAAATAAGCTGGGTAGCGGGATCAAAATAAGAGGTGACCATTTGAGTCGCCTCGTTAATTCCTGCTGCACCGTTTCCCTGTGCAAACCCTCCAAAAGCTGACAGCATAATTACAGCTGACAGCAAGACTTTTTTTCTTTGTTTTCCCATAATTTGAATGAATTAATTTGTTCTTATTCCTGCTCGTTGCAGGATTTGATGGCAAATGTCTCATGGAAACAGGAACTAATTAATGAGTTGTCTTTAAGTGGAGTTATTTGGCAGAAGAAGACGTGATAATTTACGTTTTGACAATAAGAAAACTGAGTTTTGAGCAAACGAACACTCCGTATATCGCAAATCGCAATATGCGATATTGTTAGATAAAAAATTGTTTATTATGAAATTTATAGGTAATATTGCATATCGCAATATGAAATATGAGAATGATACAAGCAAAAAATAATCTCAAACCGCAAGACATTGTAATTTTGTTAAAAATAATTGCACTAGGTGAAAAATCTTGGTTTCACCATACTATTGCTCAGGAATTAGGTATGAGTCAATCAGAAGTGAGTCAGTCATTAAATCGTTCCAAATATGCGGGACTAATAGATGATGCCCGAAAAAAAGTGAATAAAATTGCTTTTAACGAGTTTTTAATTCATGGTGTAGGCTATGCTTTTCCGCAACAACCAGGAGCATTAGTTAGAGGAATGTTAACGGCCCATTCAGCGGAACCTTTAAATAAAATCATTCAGGCAACTGATAAATACGTTTGGCCTTATGCAAAAGGATTAGACCGTGGCCAGGCAATAGAACCTTTATACCCTACTCTCGTAGCAGCTTCATTAAAAGACAAGGATTTATATGAATTATTAACTTTAGTGGATGCCATTAGAGTGGGAAGAGTAAGAGAAAAAGAAATGGCAAAACGAGAATTAGAAAAAAGAATACTGAATGCATAATAAAATAATCAATCTGGCATTAGTAGCTCAAGTGGCGCAAGGTTTAAAAGAATTAAATGAAAAGATGGTCTTCATTGGAGGGGCAGTAATTAGCTTATATACAGATGACCCGGCTGCGGAAGAAATTCGTCCTACTTCTGATATAGACATGACCATTAATTTAGCTAATTATTATGAATGGACACAAATGCAAGAACGATTAGCAGACCTTCATTTCCATCCAGATCCTCAAGGACAATCCATTTGTTCCTATCAGTTTGAAAATATAGCCATAGACATTATGCCTGCTGATGACAGCAGTATTGGTATATCCAATAAATGGTACAAGCCAGGATTCAAATACCTGCAACAAATAGAATTGCTGGAAGGAATTAAGATCAACGTATTACCATCCCCTTATTTTCTGGCTACCAAATTGGAAGCCTTCAAAGACCGAGGGCAAAATGACTTTTATGGAAGCCACGACTACGAAGACATCATTTATTTAATTGACAATAGAACAACAATAGTCGAAGAAATTCTAGCAAGTGAAGACAACGTAAAACAATACATAAAGCAAGAACTTACAACTATTAAAAACCATCCACAAGCCAACGAAATTTTAGCCATGCACATCCACCCGTTAATTAGGGAGGAACGGTTTCAAATGTTGATGGAGAAAATAGAGCAAATAATAAAATAAAAACAAAAGCTATTACTATTCGTTTAATAAGGGTATGTAGTGAATGTAGTTTTAGCAAACTGTTTAGCAAGTATTCAAACTGGTCATCAACATCCGATTTATCCAAAGGGGAAACTCAATGGGGAATCTAGCATATTGGAAAAGCCATAAGTCAATCAATTATCAGATTGCGACTGTAATGGCAAGTTAAAATAATGGATATAGGGAACAAATCTGGATTGATTGAACGATAGTCTAAGTGGTTAGTTTTTTAAGCATTGAGGGAAGATAATTATAAACGTCATTTTCCTAACACTTTCTCGTAAATATGTAGCGGAGAAAGTATGAACAAGTAAGGAACACAACTACAATAAGTAGAAAAGGACGAAACTCGGTTGCCGACAATTCATTGCGCCAAGTCACTATACATCTAAATGGGGAATGCCGAAAGGCTATGGAGTTAAGCTTCTGAATACGGAGTTCCCGTAGTAGTCCGAATAAAGGAAAGCCTTGTACATGGCGAAGGGAAATAGTTGGTTTAGTTTAATAAAATTAAAGAAAAATGTGAGAGACATTATGAGAAATCCCGAAATTACATTGAACAGTCTACAAGGAGTCAATTTAAGGTAAAATATAGGAATTACACCCAACGGTGCAAATTCCAGTGATCTTTAATGTTTTTATTAGCTTGAAGCTAAAAATCTATTATTGAAGCTAAAAACAATAAAGCACAACTATTAACACTATAGAAAATTTAGATAGACTATTAAAAAAAGAATGGAGAAACAATCAATTTCAGCGTCATTCAATATCAAACCCTATATACCTAATCTCATTCTTAAAAACCTTATACAACATAACAAAGGATGAAAACATAATACTTGAGCAGCTTGAGGACCTAGATCACAAGCAGATTACATTAATGATAAGTTCTTCTGAGTTCATACAGTAAAAGTCTTCTGATAACTTTCACTTTTCTTCGAAAAGTTAAATTCAAACAATACTTATAAAATTCTCTTCATCCCAAAAAAATCTTCTTTATACTTACTAGGCGTACACTTTTTAATCGATTTGAACGTTCGGTTAAAATTAGCAATATTATTAAACCCTGATTTGTATGCTACTTCAGAAATACTCATGTCATTTTCTACCAACCAACGCGCTGCATAACCAATTCGAATATCATTTAAATAGTTCACTAATGTCTTGCCAGTACGTTTTTTTATAAAACGATTAAAAGAAATAGTTGACATATTTGCAACATTAGAAACATCTTCTAAAGTAATTTTTTTAGCAAAGTTTTTTTGAACATATTCATAAACAACTTTCATTTTATCGTAATCTTCAAATTTATCATAATCGACAGTATAACTAGAAAGGAGTTCCTGATTTCTTGAAATAGCCATATCATATAAAATTGATGTAATTTCTAAAAAATAATCCATTCCGTCCAACTTCGAAAGCCCTAGTAGTCTTTGAGTTAATTCATCAGTTATTTTTTTCGAAAATAAAATACCATGATTAGACCTATTAAACATTTCACGAATCGGATTCATGATACGTCTTGAAAGTAATGATTCGTGAAATAAATCAATTTGAAACTGAATTGTTATTTCATGAATTTTCTTACTGATACATTTATTCAACTCCCAGCCATGAAATAAATTTGGACCAATTAAAACCAATTCGACATTATCAATCTCTCCAATATTATCGCCAACTACACGCCTAACTCCTTTTCCATTCAAAATAAAATTAATTTCGAATTCAGGATGATAATGCACCGGAAAATCAAAACTATTTTTAACTCTATCAAAAACTAAAAAGCTATCTTCTTCCGAAAACGGCACTATTTCTCTGTAAAATTTTTTAGAAGCACTCATATTATTACCATTGTCTTACACTCTAATTTATGTGGTTTTATCTGCAATAATAATATATATAATTGACAAAATAATATAAATCACAAGATAATATCCTATTATCTTTGAATAATGCAATTGTCAATTGTCATAAAAACAATATCGATAATTATCATTGATCATTTTTAATTTAATATCTTTTTATAATTTTGATAATTAAACTAAAAAAACAGTGTGTAATTCTAGATTGAAAACGTGCTATTAAAATTCAATATAAAATCCCGTATTCTTACTTAGAATATTAGAGACAAACTTATTAATCATGAAAAAAAACATATTTTCTCTTATTATATTAATATTGATAGGAACTTCTTGTAAATCGAAAGCAATAACTTTTGCTACAAACTTGTCACTTGCAGATAAAAAATCAACGCCTGAAACAGTTGCCCTATATAAAAAACTAAATCAATTGAGTCAAAAAGGATATCTTTTTGGTCACCAAGAAGACTTAGCTTACGGCGTAAATTGGAAATATGAAGAAGGCCGTAGTGACATAAAAGATATAGTAGGAGATTACCCTGCTGTTTATGGTTGGGATATTGCAGGTTTAGAAAAAGATGCTTCTAATAATATCGATGGGGTTCCGTTTGATAAAATGAAACAATATATAAAGGAAGCAAACGGAAGAGGTGGAATATCAACTATAAGTTGGCATTTTGACAATCCTGCAACCGGAAAAAACGCTTGGGATAACACCCTAAATTCTTTAAAAACAGTGTTGCCTGGAGGAGAAAATCATGAAAAATTCACCACTTGGCTAGACAAAGCAGCTACTTTCTTTTTGTCCTTAAAAGATAAAAACGGAAAAAATATTCCAATTCTTTTTAGACCCTATCACGAATTAACTGGCGGTTGGTTCTGGTGGGGAAAAGGAAACTGTACTCCCGAAGAATTTAAATCTTTATGGAAATTTACTTTTGAATATCTACAAAAAAAAGATGTTCATAATTTAATTTACGTATATAATAC
>JBDLTG010000037.1:0-19480 GCA_039805885.1 Bacteroidota bacterium | reverse complement strand
AATTTTTCTACTTCTCGTTCCTTTTCTAATCTTTTTTCTGCTCTCAATTGTTTTTTAGTTTTTTCTTGGGAAAAACCCATGAAAAAAGAACAACAAAGCAAAAGCAAAACAACTATTTTATGTGTTTTCATAATTTCTAATTTTATTTATTTAATACGATAAGTGCTAATTTACAAAACATAAACTTCTATAAATATAAGATTATTAACTAAATAAGAACCTTCAATTAAACGAAGTTTATTCTTTTGAAAGAACAAAAATTGTTCCTATTTTAGATAAAAACAAAATCACATGAAAATACTAGGAATAGGATCCCGAATTGAACATCCTGAATACGGAAAAGGAGTAATTACCAATGTTTCATCAACGGACTATTGGGTAACATTTATAGAAAACGGATTAGAAACAATAGCATTAGATGATAGTTTCGAAATTATTGAAGCTGCTGAAAACGAAGTCGATACTGTCAGTTTTTCTGAAGTAGAAAAAAGTTTACGTGATCTTCTAAAAAAATGGTCTGATGTGTCTGAAATTGTTCCTATTGGAGACAAATGGAAAGGCGGAAAAATAATTCTAGAACCTGGCCAAGCAGGTTCAGCATCGAAAGAAATTCCGATTGACACTTTTTTCCATAAAATAGTAATGGTCAGAGACCGATTACGTGTAATGGAACAAAAAATAAATTCGAGTAAAATTGAAGAAATCGAAAAAATCGAATTACAACAATACATCACCCGTATATATGGCAGTTTAACTTCTTTTAATGTATTATTCAAATCGCCAACAAACCATTTTATCGGGGAAAAATCAAAATAGAAATACTAATATGATTTTCGCAATTTTTGTGCTATTTTTATAGTTTCAAACCTATTCTACAAAATCATGAAAAAATTCATTCTTCTTACACTAGGTATAACGACTCTTTTTATTGGATGTAAACCACAAAATAAATCAGCGGACACTAAAAAATTAGATATTGCATTCGAATCCAAAAGCAACAGTAGTGTTGCCGGAACAGCTACTTTTATTGAAAAGAACGGAAAAGTAACATTTGAAGCTAAATTATCCGGATTAAAACCAGGAATTCACGCTATTCACATCCATGAAAAATCAGATTGTTCGGCTGCTGATGGAAGTTCAGCTGGAGGACATTGGAATCCAACCTTTAAAAAACATGGGAAATGGGGAGTTGGCGAATATCACAAAGGCGATATTGGTAATTTCACAGCTGACGAAAAAGGAAATGGAACGATAAAAATTACTACTGAAGAATGGTGTATTGGTTGTGGAGATCAAACCAAAGACATCTTAGGCAAAGGACTAATTGTTCATGACGGAACGGATGATTTTACTTCTCAACCCGCTGGAAATGCAGGAGCAAGAGTAGCTTGTACAGCAATCATAAAATAAACTTACAATAACAAATTTTGAAACCATCTTAATTTAACAAAATTGAGATGGTTTTTTTATTTTTAGATAACATCAAAACTATAAAATAACATAGCTTTGTAGCATGAAAATAAAACTATGATTAACCCTTCTGCATCCGGTTGGATTGATAAATTCTTTATCAAGCAAGAATTCACGAAACAGCATGTTTTCTTGGATGATGATTTATTTTATAAAAAAATTAGAGCAACAGGTTTTATCTACGGTCATATTATTTCGTTTGAAACCCCATCATTTATTGATACTAAAGGCTGGGTTCAAAATGAAATCCCTAAAGTTTCTTTGTTGAACACCCTGTATGTCATTTACGGATTAACAACTCATGATGTTGATTCGAATGCTTTTATTAAAAAGTGTCTGGATTTTTATGATGATATGCATCCGCAAGGCTTTAATTTATTTAAAAAAGTCTTGCCAAATGGCTCTCCTTCTTTAAATCTGGAAAAAATTATTGATACTAGAGTTCAAACTAATGTGGACATTATCAATAAAAACTTTTCTCATATTGTAACTAATGCACTGCTTTTCATAGATATTTTAGCTTTTAGACAATATTTAATCCATGGAAAAATTCCAGAGAAATATTTAAAAAAAATTGAAGAAGCCGTAATTAGCGTGGTTACCTTAGGATTAAAAATCAAGACCAATAAATCTAATTATGACGATTTATTAATCAAACTCTTTGAAGCTTCTGTACGTTACAGCAAATTTTCTAAAATTAACACTCAAAATATAGACGAACTCAATTTGGACTATTTCAGTTCAAATTTGGAAAAATATTATTTGATTGATATGGCCGGAATGGCATTGTGGAGTGATGGAGAAATAGAAAATGAAGAAATTTACTTTTTGCATAAATTAGCCCAAAACCTTAAAATACCCACAGATTTTGTAACGGAAAGTATTCACAACACGGATGCTTTTATAACTAAATATCGAAAAGAAATTCCGTATTTTAATTATTCAAATCCTGTAAAACATTTTTACGACCAAACCACACAAAGTGTTATTACATTGGTTACCCGCAATAAAAACAGATTACTTAAGGAAATTATTCAAAGTAAGGAATTAATGGTTTTATTAGCTTATTCCACCCGAAGAGATTTGGATGAAAAAGAAAAAAAGAAAGTAAAAAAACAGTTATTAGACATTTGTAAAACAATCCCTTCTCTAACCATTTTTTTACTTCCAGGAGGAAGTTTATTACTTCCTATTTTAATTAAATTTATCCCTACCCTGCTTCCATCTGCTTTCAATGAAAACCTGGATAATGAATAAAAAAAATCGCCTCAAGGGCGATTTTCTTTTTTTATAAACTCAACTGATATACTTCGTCCAGTTCAAGATTAGAACTGATATTAACCTCCAAATCAGTTACAAAACCTGAATTTAGACCGTAAACCCAACCGTGTAAGGTTAAATCCTGTCCGTTTTTCCAAGCATTTTGCACGATAGATGTTTTAGCCAAGTCAAAAACTTGTTCTTTAGCATTGATTTCAACAAAAGCGTTAAAACGTTCTGTTTCATCTTGTATGGAATCCAGATAAATATTATGCATACGGTACACATCTTTAATGTGTCTAATCCAGTTATCAATAATACCTATAGACTGGTTTCCCATGGCCGCTTTTACACCACCACAACCATAATGTCCACAAACAATTACGTGCTTTACTTTTAAAACATTAACCGCATAATCCAAAACACTTAGCATGTTCATATCCGAATGAACTACCATATTAGCAATGTTTCTGTGTACAAAAACCTCTCCTGGCTTAGCACCAATAATTTCATTTGCCGGTACACGACTGTCTGAACATCCTATCCATAACAAGGGTGGTGTTTGTCCTTTGGCCAAATCTGCAAAGTAATTAGGATCTTTCTCTAATGATTTTACAACCCATTCTTTATTATTATCTAATATTTTTTTATAAAAATCTTCCATCTTAATTTAAATTTTATTCTGTTTAATTTTATTTTTTTTGATATAATTATCTAAATTTTATTGTTTGTACAAAACTAAAAAGTTTCTTTTTTCACCATTACTCGCTTGGCAACATCATAATAATGTTCAATCGTTACGTGATTAGGTACTTCGTCAGTGTTCTCTAATTGATACGCCTTTTTAAAGCCTTTCAATTTCACCTTGATGTTATCATCTACAGCTCTTGTTGACTTAAATTCTTTGATTAAATCTAAAATATCATGAGCAATATATACCGTATCATGGGCAGTAATAACCACACTGGAATTTTCAGGAATAGAACTCAATGTACTCTTAATAGCAGCCTTATTCAGGAAAGAAACTTCTTGTGCTAAATCAATGTGAATAATATCTCCATCAGCATATTCATCTTTCTTGAAAGTATAGGCTCTTTTTAGATTTCCTTTCAAAACAAAAATGACACTGATAACAATTCCTAGCATTACTCCTTTTAACAAGTCAGTAGCAACAACAGCAATCATAGTGGCAATAAAAGGAACAAACTGATACTTTCCTTTTTCCCAGAAATGTTTAATTGTTGATGGTTTTGCTAATTTGTAACCTACTAAAATTAGGATAGTTGCTAAAGTTGCTAATGGAATCTTGTTTAATACCACTGGAATAATCAAAACGCTCAACAACAATAATACTCCATGAATAATAGTTGACATCTTAGACTTAGCTCCTGCATTACTATTAGCAGAAGAACGAACTACTACTGATGTCATTGGCAAACCTCCTAAAAGTGAGCTTATAATATTCCCAATCCCTTGTGCTTTTAATTCAACATTGGTATTAGTATATCTTTTTTGCGGATCTAATCGGTCTGATGCCTCAATACACAATAATGTTTCGATAGAAGCAACAATGGCAATTGTAATTCCCACAGTCCAAACTTGAGGATTTGTAAAACCTGCAAAATTAGGTACTACAATAATTGCCTTAAATTCATCTATTGATGTTGGCACCGGTAAGGAAACCAAATGATCTTTAGCAATAGCCAGTGAACTTCCTGTGCTGATGAAAATTTCATTTAAAACAATCCCAAAAATTACGGCGATTAAAGCTCCGGGAACCAATTTGAATTTCTTGAAAAAAGCAACTTTATCCCAAGAAATAAGTATTACCAAAGAAACTAAGGTTACAATTATTGCCCCTAATTGAAAATGATTAAATACTTGAAACAATGACGATAATGTATTATCACCATCAACTTGAGAAAAAGACTGATCTCCTTCAAAATCAGCATCATACCCAAAGGCATGCGGAAGTTGCTTTAGAATAATTATAATTCCAATACCTGCAAGCATCCCTTCGATAACATTGGTTGGAAAATAATTTGATATACTTCCTGCTTTAATAAAACCTAATGCTAGTTGAATTAAACCCGCAATAAAAACTGCCGATAAAAAGATATCAAAAGCACCTAAATCAGTTATTGCCGTTAGAACAATTGCTGTTAATCCAGCAGCTGGTCCGGAAACACTAATGTGTGACTGACTCAAATACCCAACTACGATTCCTCCAACAATACCTGAAATAATACCCGAAAACAGCGGTGCACCAGAAGCCATTGCTATACCTAAACACAATGGTAACGCCACCAAGAAAACCACTAAACCAGATGCAAAATCAGATTTAAGGTTGGCAAAAAGATTAATTTTTTTTGTCATAATACTACAATAAATTACATGTAATCTTGACCAAACATAAAATGCGGTCAAAATTTCTAAAAAGTCTAATTGAATGTATTATGCCCTATCGGGAGGAGGAGTAAATATAGTTCGTGAAACATTATCGTGTTTCGACAAATTTTCAGAAAGGATTAAACTTCTAACAGCAGTTGTTTTTATTTCAAAAGTAGAATTAGAAGCAACAATATAAACTAAATTCTTCACTTCTTTTTTTGCATGCTCTTCCTCTGACATACTATAAAACATAGAAGTGTCAGTCGACTTTTCTATCAACTTTATAATGGTAGGAGTCGATAAAAAAGCTATGAAAAGAAATAAAAAAAAGCGTGCTATTAATTTCATAGCGGTAAAATTAAACTTAAAAAAACAAATTAAATGCAAGTCGTCAGCATTTTTTTTAAAATTTTAACATAATTCACAAACAGGAATATCGATAAAAATACTGTTCACGCTCTTAATTCTTTCCAATTTCAGTCATAAATTAAATTGATTGTTTTTATATTTGCATCAAAATTCTCTATTCATGACAATCACACAACTTAAATATGTATTGGCGGTAGCCGAACACAAAAACTTCACCCTCGCTGCCGAAAAATGTTTTGTAACACAGCCTACATTGAGTATGCAAATTCAAAAAATTGAAGAAGAACTTAGTATTCAAATTTTCGACAGAACTAAAAAACCCATTCAATTAACTGATATTGGTCAAAAAATTGTTAACCAAGCCAAAAATATTGTTAACGAAGCTGATAGAATTCAAGACATTGTAGAACAACAAAAAGGGTTTATTGGTGGAGAATTTAGACTGGGTATCATACCTACTATTATGCCTACTTTATTGCCGATGTTTTTAAATAATTTCATAAAAAAACATCCTAAAGTAAAACTCATTATTGAAGAGTTAAACACCGAAGAGATCATCACCAAATTGAACAATGGTCATTTAGATGCTGCAATTGCTGCTACACCATTGATGGAAGAAAAAATCAAGGAAATTGTTTTATACTTCGAGCCATTTGTCGCTTACATTCCTGAAAGCCATCAGAACTTTCAAAAAAAGGAAATAGAAGTATCCGACTTAAACCTAGATGAAATTTTATTACTACAAGACGGACATTGTTTCAGAGATGGAATTTTAAATCTTTGTAAAAACAATACCAGACACGAAGGAAATCATTTTCAAATAGAAAGCGGTAGTTTTGAAACATTAATAAAACTTGCCGATGAAGGCTTAGGAACTACACTTTTACCTTATTTACATACTTTAGATTTAAAAGAATCTGACAAAATTAAATTGCGCCATTTTGTAGAACCAAAACCAGCTCGAGAAGTAAGTCTTATTTATCCAAAAAGCGAATTAAAAATTCAAATTATTGACGCATTAAGAAGCACCATAGCCGGTGTAATAAAAGGTGCTATTGTTTTTCAAAATGTAGAAATCATAAGTCCACTTCAAAAAAAATAGAGTCAAGAATTTTTAAGTTTCTTGACTCTATTTTAAAGATTAATTTCTTTCTACAATAAACAGGCATTGCTGTAATTCTGGCTTTTCTTTAGTAAAATACAAAAGCCAATTTCGAAGATGTTCTATTTCATGTGGTAATAAATTCCTAACTGCTTTTTTAAGTTCTTTTACAAATAAATCAGGTGCAAAACTAACTCTTTCCAATATTGACTTTGTGTAATCATATATCATTCTTGGCATATCTAATAGTATTAAAAGTTATTCAAAATAAAGTAGTGTAATTTACAAAAAATAGATTTTAACTTACAACTCAAAAACCGTTAAAAAACACATAAAATACGATAAAATACATTTTACAAGGAATTTTAAAAAAATTAACTTACAATATTAATGTATTTCAACCTCTCTCTTTTAATAATAGAAAAAATGTTTATTGCATAAAAAAAGGAATCTATTTTTAGATTCCTTTTCTTTAGATATTTACAATTAACAACGAAGGTTTTAACTCTGGTTTTTCTATTATAAAAGATGTTAACCACTCTTTAAGCTGCTGTAATTCATAAGGCAAGAGTGCTTTTATGGCTTTTTCTAGTTCTTTACAAAAAAGAACGGGATCAAAACTAACTCTTTCTAATATCGATTTGGTATAATCAAACATAATTTTTGACATAATGTATCAATAGTTTAAGGTTAAACATCTTTTTTTCAATGCTTTGTAAAAATACGGATTTTAAAAACACATTTTATACTTTAACGTTATTTTTCAATTATTATTATTTACAGACTTAAAAAATAATGCATTCCTAATTTTTTACTTAAAAGCTCTAAACATCTCTCTTTTTCCCGGAGGGCCTTCCAGTTTTTCGACTCTAAATCCTACCTCAATCATGCTTCGTTTTACTACTCCACGAGCTGCATAAGTTACTAAAACCCCGTTTTCTTTTAGAGCGTCGTACATTTTTTTAAAAATTTCGGTACTCCATAACTCGGGCTGTACTCTATAACCAAAAGCATCAAAATAAATCAAATCAAATTGTGCCACATCATCAATATCTTGAAAAAACTGTTTCCGTTTAGTTAATGAAAAACAATCACTCAACTCTATTTTTTCACCCCAATTGCCTTGATGCATCAGCTCAAATACAGCCAATTGATGCTGAGCATTTAATTCATCTACATAATTCATAGATAGAATTTCTTCAGTAGCAACCGGATACGCCTCTACTCCAACATAATTAATGGTTTGCCCCATTGTTTGAGCTTCTAAAAAACTAATAAAAGCATTGAGTCCTGTGCCAAAACCAATTTCTAAAATAGAAAGTGTTTTATTTTTAAATAATGAAAGTCCATTTTTAATAAAAACATGTTTGGCTTCTTGAATCGCTCCGTGTTTAGAATGATAACTCTCATTCCATTCTTCCAAATGAATCGTTGTAGAACCATCTTGGGTTTGTATAATTTCTCTTTTCAATTTTACTTAAAATATTTTTATTGAATCCAAATCAATGAGTAACCAAAATTACTCAAAAAACAGTATACAAAACCTTAAAAAACTTTGATTTATTGCATATTTCATAGAAATGATTGTCTTTTTTTTAGTTTTTTTTTGAATATATGAAAATCCTATTCAATAGTAACAATTATTAAAGTTTTAGCAAGTTTTTTGTCCATTTTTATTTAATTTTGCAGAAATCAAAGTTTAGTTCATCATAAAGTGAAATTTTACACTTAAGCTTCATTTATACATTCAAAAAAATAAAAAACATATTATTATGAGTACAACTCAAGCCAACAAAATTGAAATTATAAAAGCACCTAATACAAAAATTAACGAAGTAGATTTTGACAACATAAATTTTGGTTCTGTTTTTACTGATCATTTATTTGAATGTGATTTTAAAAATGGGGAATGGCAAAACCCAACTATCAAGCCTTATGCTCCATTTATGATGGATCCATCATCTAGAGTTTTTCATTATGGACAAGCCATTTTTGAAGGAATGAAAGCCTACAAAGATGATAATGACGCTATTTGGCTTTTTAGACCTGATGAAAATATAAAACGTTTTAATAGTTCAGCTGTTAGAATGGCAATGCCTGAAGTTCCAGAATCATTATTCACAGAAGGGCTTAACCAATTATTAAAATTAGACGAAGCCTGGATTAAAAAAGGTTTAGGAAATACCTTGTACATCCGTCCTTTTATGATTGCAACTGGTTTTGGAGTTGTAGCTAATCCATCTGACGAATATAAATTCATGATTATTCTATCTCCTGCAAAAGCTTATTATTCAGGAGAAGTAAAGGTACTTATTGCTGAGCATTACAGTAGAGCTGCTAACGGTGGTATTGGTGCCGCTAAAACAGCTGGAAATTACGCAGGACAATTCTATCCTACTAGTTTAGCTAACAAAGAAGGTTTCCAACAAATTATCTGGACTGATGATGCAACGCATACTAAGTTAGAAGAAGCCGGAACAATGAATGTATTTTTTAGAATCAATGATACTTTAGTAACTGCTCCTACAAGCGAAAGAATTTTAGATGGGGTTACCAGAAAAAGTCTTATTGATATGGCAAAAAGAGAAGGTATCGCCATTGAAGAACGTCCGATTCTTGTTTCTGAATTGATTGAAGGAATTAAAGATGGTAGCTTAAAAGAAATTTTCGGAGCTGGAACGGCTGCTGTAGTTAGTCCTATAAAAGGATTTGCATACAAAGAAGAATATTTTGAATTACCTAAAATAGAAGATTCTATCGCATTACAATTGAAAGAAAAATTGACGAACATTCAACACAAATTAGCTGAAGACCCATTTGGTTGGACTGTAAAAATATAATTTTCTTATTTTAAGATAAATAAAAAGGCGATTTTCAAGTTTGAAAATCGCCTTTCTTGTTACTGCTTATTTGGATTAGAAATTACCTAATATTTTCGAAAAATCGGGTTTGAAATAATTAGGTCCTTTCATCACTTTTCCATCTTCACGGTAAATAGGTTGACCATCTTCTCCTAATTTACTCATGTTACTTCTTTGTATTTCATCAAAAACAGCTTCAATTTTATCCTGAAGTCCGTGCTCAATGATTGTTCCACACAAAATATACATCATGTCTCCTAAAGCATCAGCAATTTCAACCAAATCATTATTCTTAACCGCTTCCAGATATTCTTCGTTTTCTTCTTTCATTAAATGATAACGAAGTGTCTTTTTTGTTTCTCCTAAATCGGCAATAGGATTTTCACTATGTCCTATTCCAAATGCTGTATGAAATTCTTTAACTGAATTGATTTGCTTTTGCATAATTATTATTGATTAAATGAAATGCAAATTAGCAACTAATCCTAAACATTTGACTATTTTTGCAATAAATTTTTAAAATTATGTTTAGCCAAGGACAATTATTATTTGCACTCTGTTTTGTTATTGCTTTTGTTATCCTTATGATTATTTCTTATAGAAAAGATATCAAAACACACAAAGTATTTTACAAAGGAAATTACAAAATCTTAATTGGTTTCTTTATTTTCATTGCAATTTTATTCCTAATAAAAATATTTTTCAAACATTAATCAAACACGTTTTCACTTCAATAATCTCAAATTACATTAAGATTATTCAAAACACAATCATCACAAAAACAATCAGTTAATTTTTAAAATTATACTTTTTTTGCTATTGTTTTTCCGTTAATTGAACCCAAGCTTCTATTCAGAAATATTCAAGAATTCTTTTCTATTTCGATAATAAACCATCTCTTTTTATAATTTTTACGCTCACAGCTTCGAATATTGATAAAATTTCTAACTTTACATCAGAAAATAATCAATTTACTATGAGAATTTTAAAATATATCTTTCTTTTATTTTTACTTAGCTTAGTCGCATTATCAATATTTGTTGCTACACAAAAAGGAGATTTCCTTGTAGAAAGAAGTAAGGTTATTAATTCTCCCCGATCTTCCGTTTATAATTACATCAATGATTACAGAAACTGGAGTGATTTTGGTTCATGGACAACTGAAGATCCTGAAATAAAAATAAACTACCCTCAAAATACTATTGGTAAAGGTGCTTCTTATTCTTGGGATGGGAAAGAAGGTACTGGCGAAATGCATACTATTAGAATCATAGAAAACGATAGTATAGTACAATCCATGAAATTTGACGGAACCACTTCTACGGTTTATTGGAATTTTAAAGATACTATTGGAGGAACAAAAGTAACTTGGAAAACCAAAGGAAAAATGAGCTTTTTCTTTAAAATTTACTCCGCTGTAAATGGTGGTGTTGATAATGTAATTGGAGCTATTTACGAAAAAAGCTTAGCTAACTTAGACAAAGCGCTAGACTATGAGATAAATACCTTTTCGACTATTAATAATGGGTTAGTTCAAAGACCCGTTATGAATTATATTGGGCAATCTTTCACGAGTGAATTAGTCAAAGTAAATAAAAACTTCAAAATTGTAATTCCTAAACTGACTACTTTTTGCAAAAAAAATAATATTGTAATTAGCGGAAAACCCTTTATTATTTACCACACTTATGATACTCCAAAGGGACTTGCTAAAATCACTATCGGTATTGCTATTAGAGATGCCATCTTTTTTAGTGCAGGAAGCGAAATTATAGCTGGAAAACTAGAAGCTTTTGAAGCAGCTAAAACAACATTAACTGGAGATTATTCGCACCTAAAAACAGCTTACAACAAAACTGTCGCTTATTTAAATCAAAACAAGCTGAGTCCAAATCCTGTTTTTTCACATTTAGAGATTTACACTTCAGGTAAAAATGAAATCAAAAACACATCTAAATGGGTTACCGAAATTTATATTCCTATTGTGCCTAAAATAGTTCCTCAAGAAAAAATATACTATCCAGCAGTAGCAACAGCAGTAGAGAAAAAGAATCCTATTGAGGAGCCTAAACCAAAAGCAGCCGAGGAAGAATCAGAATTTTAAAAAATTTCTTTTTGTCCATTAAACCATATCACAACTTTTACATCTAATTCAATAAAAGACTTTGCTGGACGAAAAGGAATTCATACAACAGCTATTAAATCCGAAAACGCAAAACGATGCTTTTCAAAAACTGTTGCATACCTATCAAAAACCACTGTACAATCATATTCGAAACATTGTTTTGGATCATGATGATACTGCAGATGTTTTACAAAACACCTTTATCAAAGTTTTTCAAAATCTTAAAAATTTTAAAGGCGAAAGCAAATTATTTTCCTGGATGTACCGCATAGCTACTAATGAAGCGCTGACTTTTTTAAATCAAAAAGCAAAAAAAAGCGGAATTTCATCCGAAACCTTACAAAGCAAAGCAATAGACAATTTGAAAGCTGATGTTTATTTTGATGGAAATGATATTCAAATTGCATTACAAAAAGCCATTGTAACACTTCCAGAAAAACAGCAATTAGTATTTAAAATGAAATACTTTGAAGAATTAAAATACGAAGAAATATCAGAGATTCTTGGCACATCAGTTGGTGCACTAAAAGCCTCTTATCATCATGCAGTAAAAAAAATAGAAGCCCTTTTGACAACAAATTAAACCTTTTACATTTCATTCAGTCTAATAGATATCATGAAAGAATTTAAATTAAATACAATCCCTAAAATTGAATCTGGATTCAAAACTCCCGAAGACCTTTTTTTCGAAAAGTTTTCGGCGAATCTAATAGAACAATTGCCTAAAAAAGAACCAAAAACAATCTCGCTATTTCAAAGAAAGAAAGCAATTATTATGATGGTAGCCGCTATTTTTGTGCTAGCATTACTTATTCCTTCTTTAATTAATAATGCGAGTCGTTCAAGCGATATAGATCCTGTAACCTTAGAAAATTACTTAAGCTATCAATCGAATGTGAATCAATACGATTTAATAAATGCGCTAGACGAAGAAGACATTAACAACATTAGCACCAGTACTAATATCGCTTTAGAAGATAAAACTATTGAGGATATTTTAATAAGCAACAACAATTTAGAACATTATATTATAGAATAATATTAAAAAAACGGAAGATGAATTTTAGAAAAATTATACCCTTACTATTACTTTTCACTTGTAGCTTCTATGCCCAGGATAAAGACAATATAAACGACAAAAAAGAACAAATTAGATCCTTAAAAGTAGCTTTTTTAACTACTGAACTCGATCTTAGCTCTCAAGAATCGGAGAAATTCTGGCCCATTTATAATGCTTATGACGATAAACAATTCGAACTAAGACATGAAAAAATGAAAGCCTTCAAAAGTAAATTGAGTGATGATGCACTTAGCAAAATGAATGAAAAAGATGCTGCAATTATACTTTCGCAAATGGAAGCTAATGATGAAGAATTGTTTTTATTGCGAAAAAAATTCAGCAAAAGCTTGAGAACAATTTTTTCAGCAACAAAAATCTTGAAATTAAAAAAAGCCGAAGAAGATTTTAATCGAAAATTACTCCAACAATATGGAGATAGGGGCAGAAAAAACAAATAATACATTAAAAAGATTGGGGAAAGCCGTCACGTTAAAAAAACGCGACGGCTTTTTCCATTATACTATAAGCTGATTTTATGCGTTCTTAAACTGCATATCACAACTACCAAAAACAACTTTAAATTAATTGGCACAGTAATTGGATATCTCAAATTATCAATATAAAAAAAACAGTCGCCATGAAAAATAAAATAATATTCTTAAGCATTATAGCTTCTTTTTTTATCACACAAACAGAAGCTCAAAATAGCAGTACGGTAAACGCAATGAGTAACGAAATTAGTGATAATCTCGATTTGAGAGCTGTTGCATCAATTTTTGGAGACTCTCGAAATCTGGAAGATTTTGAAAGACGTTTGAATGATCCGGAACAACAAATTTCTAATTTGGACTTAAACAATGATAACGAGGTAGATTACTTACGTGTAATAGAATCTGTAGAATACAATACTCACGTAGTTATTATTCAAGCCGTTTTAGATCGTGATGTATACCAAGACGTTGCAACTATTGACATTGAAAGAAACAACAATAGTGTACAAGTACAATTTATTGGTAACGAATACATGTATGGTCCTAATTACATCTACGAACCTGTTTATTATTCAACACCATTAATCTATGCTTCTTTTTGGTCTTCTAATTACCGCCCTTATGTTTCAAACTGGTATTGGAATTACTATCCATCTTACTACTATGCTTGGAATCCATATCCTGTATACAGATACCGAAACAACATTAGTTTGAGCTTGAATTTTCACAACAGCTACAATTATGTAAGCTACAGAAGAAGTAATCTAGCCATTTCATTATATAATTCCAGACGTACCAATGCTTACGAAAGACGTTATCCAAATTATGCTTTCTCAAAAAGGAATAGTAATTACTCTAATCGTTACGATTTAGATCAAAGAAGAGGTTCTAGATATTATAGCAATAATAATTCAACAAACAGAAATTCAACTGGTAGACAATATAGCACAACACCTAGAAGAGAAACACAAAGAGACTATTCACAAAATAGATCGAATACATCTACATCTAGACAAAATTCAGCTACAAGAGACTATTCAGAAAACAGATTGGGTACTTCCAGACCAAACACACCGTCTAGAAACTACAATCCTAATAATGCCACTAATAGTTCAAGAGAAAACAATACTCAAAGAACAGAAAGCAGAGCCTACGATCCAAACAATGCTTCCAACTCAAGAGGAAATTCAGCTCAAAGAACAGAAAGCAGAGCATACAATCCAAACAATGCTTCTAACTCAAGAGGAAATTCAGCTCAAAGAACAGAAAGCAGAGTATACGATCCAAACAACGCGGGGAATACAAGACAAAATCAAACATCGCAAAACCCAACAACAAGAACGTATTCTCCTAGACAAGAAAACAACTCGCAAGGAACACAAGGCAATAGAGATAACAATCAAAATAGAGGGACAATGTCAACTCCTAGCGCTCCAGCACAACGAACTGAATCTAACAGAAATAGTGACAGCAGAGGAGAAAACAACAATTCTTCCAGAAATAACAACCGAAGAATCTAACAAAATCAAAAGCTATTATTAAAAACACGACCAATTGGTCGTGTTTTTTTGTTTTTTAAAAATAATAAGTTTTGAATTGTTTAAAAATGAGTAAATTTGACGCGTTTACAAAATCATACATGAGCGCATCACATAAAAATCTACACAGTAAATTTACATTAGGAGGTTTATTAATTACATTAGGAATTATTTACGGTGATATTGGAACTTCTCCATTATATGTAATGAAGGCCATACTAGGAGAACACGTCATTAATGCCGATGTAGTTTTAGGAGGAATATCAGCAGTTTTTTGGACTTTAACGTTACAAACAACCATAAAATATGTCATCATAACTTTAAATGCTGACAACCACGGTGAGGGTGGGATTTTTGCTCTGTATGCCTTAGTAAAGAAAACAAAAATTAAATGGCTCATTGTGCCCGCCATTATAGGAGGTAGTGCCTTGCTAGCTGATGGAATTATTACACCTCCCGTTTCGGTATCTTCGGCGGTAGAAGGAATTCGAACGTATTATCCTGAAATAAATACAGTCCCTATTGTCATTGGAATTTTGTTTGTTCTCTTTACCATACAACAATTTGGAACTAAGCTAGTTGGAAAATTCTTTGCTCCAATGATGCTAATCTGGTTCAGTATGCTTGGAATATTAGGTATTATTCAAATAGCAAAACATCCAGAAGTTTTTAAGGCTTTCAATCCTTATTATGCTTATCATTTATTAACGATTCATCCTGATGGATTTTTTGTTCTTGGATTTGTCTTTTTATGTACTACGGGAGCCGAAGCACTGTATTCAGACATGGGACATTGCGGAAGAAAAAACATCCGAATCAGTTGGATTTTTGTTAAAGCAACATTAGTACTTAACTATTTTGGACAAGGAGCTTATTTAATTCATAACGAAGGACAAACATTACAGAGTTTAGGTGGAAAAAACGGAAATCCGTTCTACTTAATTATGGATCATTGGTTTCAACCATTCGGAATTGTTATCGCTACTTTGGCTGCTGTTATTGCGTCTCAGGCATTAATTAGTGGTTCGTTTACACTGATAAATGAAGCTATGCGATTGAATTTTTGGCCAAAAGCAAAAATAAAATACCCTACTGAATTACAAGGACAATTGTACATTCCATCTATAAACTGGCTATTGTTCTTTGGATGTGTGGGAATCGTTCTCCATTTTGAAGAATCCAGCAATATGGAACATGCTTATGGTTTAGCCATCATTTTATGTATGATAATGACCACCATTTTACTTAATTTTTATTTGATAATGAAAAGAGTAAAATTGTACTTCATGGTTCCATTAATTACTATTTACCTATTAATCGAATTAAGCTTTCTGGCAGCTAATATCACCAAATTTGCTGATGGTGGTTACGTAACCTTAATTATTGCCACTATTTTAATTTGTGTGATGTCTATTTGGTTTACAGCTAAAAAAATTACGAAGAGTTATACTAAAATTGTAAAAATTCAAGATTACTTAAAAGTATTGAGCGAACTAAGTGTTGACATGAGTATTCCTAAATATGCGACGCATTTAGTATATATGACAAATGCAGGACGTGTAGATGAAATAGAAGAAAAAGTAATGTATTCTATTTTACAAAAAAGACCAAAAAGAGCCGATATTTATTGGTTTGTACACGTAAACATCTTGACAGAACCTTATAAAACAGAATATAGAGTAACCGAAATTCTTAAAGATGATTTATACCGTGTTGATTTCAATCTAGGTTTTAGAGAGCCTACAAAAATTAACCTGATGTTTAAAGAAGTAATCAAAGACATGGTTAAAAAAGGCGAAGTAGATATTAGAAGCCGTTATGAATCATTAAACAAAAACAACATTATTGGTGACTTTAAATTTGTGCTGTCTGAGAAATTTTTATCGAATGACAACGAATTAAAATGGCATGAAAACATTATTATGAATTCGTATTTCTTAATCAAAAAACTGAGTTTATCTGAAGAAAGTGCTTTTGGTTTAGACAGTAGCTCGGTGAAAATAGAAAAATTCCCAATGATACTTCATACTCCTGAAAACATTGACTTAACTCGTCTAGATTCAAGAGAGATCCACATTTAAAATAGGTAAAACAGTATCCAATTTTATAAATATAAAATCCGTCTCGTTTAATTACAAGACGGATTTTTTCGTTTATTTTTAATTGTTTTAGATAGCTGCTTGTTGGATAGTTTGTAATCATAAATAATATATATTTGAAGATAGAAAAACCGTTATTGCTTCATCAATATGTTTCCAAAAAGTGGAATGATAATTTATTAGAAATACATGAAACATTCCACAATCACATTGAAAGCTAAAGGCATTGTATTTTTATTATCAAGAACGAAGTAACCGCAGCCAGCACTTTTAGAATCTATTTCAAGAAAAATAGTCAACAAAAGTTTAAAATTATCCATATTCAAGTTGAGAGACACACTAAATAAAACAGTATATGCAAATGTGATTACGTTCCTATTTTATTACGTAACCGCTATTTTAGGAATGAAATTCATCAATCTACCGCCAGGGAATTTGACCATAATCTGGTTACCGGCAGGAATTGCCATAGCAAGTTTGATGAAATTTGGCAAAAAAGTAATTCCCGCAATATTTTTAGCGTCATTCTTTTCAAACTTACCTTTTTTTCTCATCCAAAATGATTTCTGGAACATCTCTAAAGGGTTATTCACAGGAACCTGGATTGCATCCATAGACACACTACAATCGGTTTTAGGATATTTAGCCTATAAAAAATTAATTAAAACAAATATATTTTCGAACACTAAAAATGTGCTCAAGTATTATTTATTCATGGTTTTGATGCCGCCAATTCTTACCACTTGGATAATGGTGCTATCTCCTTACCTGTTGGGCTATTTCCAAGCAACAACATCTGAGCTATTAATCAAAATTGGACTGATAACTCTTTCAGATATCTTAGGAATCATATTAGTTATCCCTTTATTTTATGCGTTAAAAAAGACAAAACCACTACAAACTAAAGACATTTTACTCTTCCTTTCCTTTACCTTATTACTGCTATTGAACTTATATTATGGCCTCCACAGCTTTCCTTCTCTTATTTATATTTCGATTCCTATTTTGAGTCTATTTATCATTCGATTCAAAACGATAGGTTATTCGATAGGCATTATTATTTTTAGCGCCTGTACTATTTATGCAACATCAATAGGAATTGGGCCTTTTTACGAAAGCAAACAGTATCTTTCATTTATCAATTTATTTATTTTTATCATCAGTATTGTCTTGCCGTTATCGTATATCTTTTCGCTTATCAATGAACTGAAGTACTACAACACTGAATTAAAAAGCAACAATAAAAATCTAAAAAAACTCTCCAACAATCTCAACGTAACCGTCAAAAAAAGAACCAAAGATTTAATACTTGCCAAAGAAGAAGCTGAAACAGCCAACAAACTAAAATCGGCATTTTTATCGAATATGAGTCACGAAATAAGGACTCCTATGAACGGAATCCTAGGTTTTATTGGCATTTTAGATGAAAAAGAAACAGATCAAGAAAAAAGAGGCTATTTAAAAATTCTAAAAACATCTTCTTTAAATCTTTTAGGCATCATAAACGACATTTTAGATCTTTCGAAAATTGAATCAGGAAAATACAACATCGTTGAAAACAACATAAACACAGCTGATTTTATCGAGAAATTTGTCCGTACTTTTCAAGAACAGGCAAAAATGAAAGGCATCAATTTCATTCTTGAATGCAAAAATTGCAATGAAAAAGAAATTATATCTGATGAAAAAATACTATCCCAAATTTTAAATAATTTGCTTTCGAATGCCATAAAATTCACTGACCAGGGATCTATAAAATTATACATCAACATACTTCAAGAAAGCAACAAAATAGCCATTATAGTAAAAGATAGCGGAATAGGAATCAATAAAAACAAACTAAACAGAATATTTGAACCCTTTTATCAAGGCGACAACTCTTTGTCTAAAAAATATGGAGGAACTGGCTTAGGTTTACCAATTATAAAAAAATCTGTCGATATGCTCAACGGAGAAATAAGCGTTAAAACCGAAGAAGGAAAAGGTACCGAATTTTCAATACTAATTCCTTGTCAGATTTCAAACGCAGTCAAAAAAGTCGAAGTTAAAACAATCGAAATTACTCAACAGTACAATAATAAACCGGTAAAAATAATATCGGCTGAGGATGTAGAAATCAATCAAATGTTGATAGAAAAAATACTAAAATCCCAAAATTGGGAAATCAAAAAAGTATCTAATGGCAAAGAACTTTTAGCCGAACTGGATAAAGAAACCTATAGTATCATATTAATGGATATTCAAATGCCCGAAATGGATGGAATTGAAACCACAAAAATTATAAAAGGAAATCCTAAACTGACCCATATCCCCATTATAGCATTATCGGCCTATGCATTTGAAGAAAATATTAAAGAAATTATGCAGGCTGGAGTCAACGATTACATCTCAAAACCAATTCAAAAAGAGGAATTAACCAATAAAATAAATCTATGGTTGAACCACAGTATTTCCGATATTTCAACACAAAACACTTAAAAAATCAAAGGTACAGTTTGTAAGATTTAATTTCTATATTTGAAAAAGTATAAAACGAGATAAAACTTCGCCAATCTACCCGATTTTGGGTGTATACACGAAGGTTTGTTTCGGGTATATACAAGTTATCTACAACTTTTCATTCAACCCTCCCATTTGCACTTAAAGTGTTGTATTCATTGACTTTATAAAAATGAACAATGCAATTTTAAGCAACAAAAAGCAACGAAATACTT
>JBDLTG010000036.1:0-64030 GCA_039805885.1 Bacteroidota bacterium | reverse complement strand
TTTGTGCTCATCAATTGCATTTTTTTTCTCTTTGATCAAGTTTTCAATCACTTCAAGATCACTTTTTAATTTCTCTGAACGAGTGCTTAAACCAGCAACTTCATCTTCTAAATCTTCCACTTCAAGAGGAAGTTCCCCTCTTACATTTCTAATTTCGTCAATTCTAGAGTCAATCAATTGTAAATCGTAGATGGCTCTTAACTTGTCCTCAACACTTAATTCTTTCGTATTAGTCATATTCTATAAGTACTTAACTGGATTTGTATTTTCTTCAGATAAAATGATTGCAAAATTAAGGATTTTTTTCCGAAGAAAATCAACAATATAATTTTTTGTATAGCGTTCACTCTCAAAATGTCCAATATCGGCTAAAAGTAATCGATTTTCGGCTTCATAAAACTGATGGTATTTCAAATCGGCCGTTAAAAATGCATCGGCATCGGCCTGAATAGCGTTTTTTATAGCAAAACTTCCTGAACCACCTAAGACGGCTACTTTTTTTATGGATTTTCCTAAAAATGCAGAATAGCGAATTCCATCGGCTTGCATTTTATCTTTTACCAAGGCTAAAAAGTCTTTTTCATTCATTGGACTTTCAAATTCACCTATCATTCCCAAACCTATATTTTGATGTTGGTTTTGTAAATCATAGATTTCATAAGCCACTTCTTCATAAACATGGTTTTTGAAAAGTGCTTTTAGAATTTTGGATTCCAAATATTTTTCGAAAGTGACTTCGATTTTTATTTCTTCGCTTTCTACAAATTCAAAACGTTCGCCTATTTCAGGGTTGCTGTGTTCATTGCCCATATAAGTTCCAATTCCTTTAGAATTGAAACTGCAATCTTCATAATTACCAATGTTTCCTGCTCCTGCATCAAATAAGGCATTGCGCAGTTTCTCAGCGTTTTCAGGGATAGTGTAGGTAATTAATTTTCGAATAAAATTCGGTTTCGGAATCAATACTTTTGTTTTTTTCAATCCCAGCGCATCACAAAATATTTTATTCACCCCATCCTGATGATTGTCTAGAGCAGTATGAACAGCATAAATGGCAATGTCATTTTTTATGGCTTTAATAATCGAGCGTTCAACATAGTTTTTACCCGTTATTTTCTTCAAACCTGAAAACAAAATAGGATGAAAACAAACCACCAAATTGCATTTCTTGGCAATTGCTTCATCAATTACGTTTTCTAAGGCATCATGACAAACTAAAATTCCTGTAGCCTCGGCATTTTGGTCACCAACTAATAGACCAACATTGTCAAAATCTTCGGCAAAGGCTAAAGGTGCCATTTCTTCTAGAACAGAAAGAATTTCTTTTATTTTCATTTGAAAGGAGATTTTTTTAATTATTTGGTTTTTCGAAAAGCTATAAAGCCAAATGAACTAAAACATTTTTATTTCAATTCAAAGATAAAATATTCTGCTCTTGAATTTTGAATTTACGGTAAAAAAAGCTTGACTGAAACTGTTCTTTTTCAAATAAAAAAAGCAGCATGAATTTTGTATCTTTGTAATTCAAAACCTAAAGTTATGACTACAATAAAAATTAACGAACGTACCAAAACAGGAAAAGCATTTATGGCTATGTTTGAAGCTTTTTTTAAAGGTGTTGACGGAATAGAAATTGTTGAAACTGATTCTTCAAAAAAAACTAAGAATGAAGAAAGTTTTTATTCTGCTGAATTTATCGAGAAGATTAAACAAGCAGAAGAAAATATTAAAAAAGGAAAAACGACAAGATTAAATCCTGAAGATATATGGGGAAGTATTTTGTAGACTTTGAGGACATTGCTCGTAAGGATTTAAAAAATCACTATAAATCAGGAAATAAGGCTACTATTAAAAAGATTGAGAAAATACTTTTAGAATTGACTGAGAATCCTTTTTCTGGAGAAGGACAGCCTGAAGAATTGAAATACAATTATAAAGGTTATTGGTCAAGAAAAATTAATCAGAAAGACCGACTAATTTATAGAGTAGAAGAGGAAATTGTCACTGTTATTATCGTTTCTGCAATGGGGCACTATTCTGATAAATAATTATGAATTTACTTCGAAAAATACTCTTTCCATTTGCCATTTTATATGGTTTGATAACAGCCATTAGAAATTTTCTTTTCGATAAAGGCATTTTAAAATCCTATTCTTTTGATTTGCCTGTAATTGCTGTGGGGAATCTAAGCGTGGGTGGAACCGGAAAAACGCCTCAGATAGAATACCTGATTCGTTTGCTATCACCAAAATACAAACTTGCTACTTTAAGTCGTGGTTATAAACGAAAATCAGAAGGATTTGTTTTGGCGGATGCCAATGCGAATGCTGAAATTCTTGGTGATGAACCTTTCCAGTTTTTTCAAAAATTCCCGAATATTCAAGTTGCCGTTGATGCCAATCGTAAGAATGGTATTGAACAATTGCTTTCTAATAATCCAAAACCTGAGGTGATTTTACTTGATGATGCTTATCAGCATCGAAAAGTGAAAGCTGGCTTTTATATTTTATTGACTGCTTACAGTGATATTTATGCAGCCGATTATATGCTTCCAACAGGGAATTTGCGAGAGAGTAGAAGCGGAGCTAAAAGAGCCGATGTTGTAGTGGTAACTAAATGTCCGCCAAATCTTTCAGCTGCTGAGCGACTTTCGATAAAAAACAAACTAAAATTAGCTAAAAATCAAGAATTGTACTTTAGTTGTATTGCTTACGATGATTGTATTTATTCAGAAAACAGCATGATAGAAATAAGTGAAATACGGGATGAAAAGAAGCTACTTTTGGCTGGAATTGCTAAACCAGGACCTTTCTTTTCTTATTTAAAAAATCCAAATGATGTTTGTTTGACTTATCCTGACCATCATCATTTTTCTGAAAATGATATTAAGGAAATTATTATTAAAGCTCAGGATTCCATTATCATTACTACCGAAAAAGATTATGTAAGATTAAAAGGAAGTCTGCCAGACGAGCAACTTTTTTACTTAGCAATACAGAGTTCATTTTTTTCAGAAGCAGATCAATTCGATAAAACAATAAAAAAATATGTGGGAGCTAGTACAAGAAACGGTTAGTTTTATAAAAGCGAAAACCAATTTCACTCCAGAATACGGCGTAATTTTAGGTTCTGGATTAGGGAATTTTACCGCTGATATTCAAATAGAATATACTTTGCCTTATACTGAAATTCCTAATTTCCCGGTTTCTACAGTTCAGGGACATAAAGGTGCTTTGGTTTTTGGAACTATTGGAGATAAAAAAGTAGTGGTTATGCAAGGTCGTTTTCATTATTATGAAGGTTATTCGATGCAAGAAGTTACTTTTCCAGTGCGTGTAATGAAGTATTTAGGGATAAATAAATTGATTGTTTCTAATGCTTCGGGCGGAGTGAATCCTAATTACAAAGTAGGGGATATTGTCATTATCAACGATCATATTAATTTGGTTCCGGAACATCCTTTGCGAGGGGAAAATGATGAACGCTTTGGACCGCGATTTGTGAATATGAGCGAGCCTTATTCGCGAAAAATGATTGCTAAAGCAAAGGAATTAGCACAAAAAAATAATATAGAAGTAAAAGACGGAATCTATTTGGGTTTGCAAGGACCTACATTTGAAACCTTGGCTGAATATAAAATGGTGAAAATCCTGGGTGCCGATTGCGTGGGAATGTCTACCGTTCCTGAAGTTATTGTGGCGCGCCACATGGATTTAGAAACCTTTGGTATTTCGGTAATTACTGATATGGGTGACGAAGAGAGTATAGAAACGATTTCTCACGATGAAGTTTTAGAAGCCGCTCGAAATGCTGAGCCTAAAGTTCGAAAACTAATCAAAGAGTTGATTTTAAGCTACTAATTGTCCAGATATTTAGATAAGATATTGTAAAAATCTTTAGGAATAAAAGGTTTTGTGATAACATCGTTCATTCCAAAAGAAAGTAACATTTCTCTATTTTCATTCAGCGAAATGGCTGTCATGGCAATAATAGGTGTTGCAGCGTCAAATTTTCTAATTTCCTGAGTGGCAATTGTACCGTTGATTCCGGGTAAATGTACATCCATAAGAACTAAATCATAGCTGTTGTTTTTAAGGGCTTCAATTGCCTCTTCGCCATTGTCAATCACTTCACAAAGAATCTCTCTATTCTCGAGCATTCTTTTGGTAATCATTTGGTTGATGTTATTGTCTTCTACAACTAAGATGTTTTTTCCTTTTATTTTAGAGATGTCAAAAGTAGTTTTTACTTTTTTCTCTACGGGAACTTGATTGCCATTGATGCACAATTGCAATTCAAACGAAAAGCAAGATCCTTCTCCCAAGGTACTTTTTAACTGAATATCACTTCCTAATAAGTTCAATAGTTTTTTTACAATAGTCAAACCTAAGCCTGTTCCGCCATATTTTCGGTTAATTTCGGTTGAACCTTGAGAAAAACTTTCAAAAACGGTTTCTAATTTTTCGGCAGGAATTCCTATTCCTGTATCGGTTATTTTGAAAAATATGTTGGCTTTTTCTCCTTCTATAGAATTTAGCGTGGCTACAATGCTTACTTTTCCATTTTTAGTAAATTTTAATGCATTGTTAATTAGGTTCATGAAAATTTGAGATAACTTAATAGGATCGCCAATTAAATTATTTGGGATGCTTGGGTCAATCTCTAGTAGGAAAGCGTTTTTATTTTTTGTGGCAACTTCGATTAAAGAGTTTTGTATGTCTTCTAACAATTTTTTTAAATCAAAATTGATGTGTTCTAGCTCTATTTTACTCGAATCGATTTTGTTAATCTCTAAAATATCATTAATAAAAGCCGTTAAATAATTACCGGAATATTGTAGCGAATTAAGATAGTGTAATTGTGATTTTTTTGGTTTTTCTTCTAATAATAAATGGGTAATCCCATTAATTGCATTCAGTGGTGTTCTGAGTTCGTGACTAACAGTTGATAAAAAATCGGCTCTTGCATTAGACGCTTTTTCGGCTTTTTCTTTGGCTTTTATTAATTCGTTATTTTTTTCTTTTAATAAAAGGTTTGTCTTTTTTCGAATAATATTGTTCTTATATAATGACAAACTCAATAAGGATAGAATAGCAATTAGGGCAATAGATAAGTAGTTAATTAATCTGGAGAATTTCTCTGTTTTTTGTTGTTCTTTTTTCTCTTTTTCAAGACGGGCTAAATTTTGTTTTCTTTGGTTTTCTTTGAAAGCTTCGTAGTCGTTAATCCCTAATTTTTCATTATTCGAAATGGCGATACTTTCTTTTAAATTCAGATGTAATTTTAAAAAAGCATAGGCATTGCTTTTGTCTAGCATTTTTTCATAAACAGAACTGATGGCCAGTAAAATATTGGATTTTTGATCTAAATTTTGATTCTTAGCATTTAAGTCTAAGGCTTTGTTGAAATAATTTAAGGCTAGATTATTACGATTGTTGTGTGCTTCAATAAGCCCCATTTGGTACAAAGCTTCCGCTTTTATGTCTAAAATAGTAGGATTATCTGCTTTTGAAATGATAGCGTTGAAAATGCTAGCTGCGGCATTGTATCTTTGAGTAGATCTATAGATAATTGCTTTTTGAAGACTTATTGATTCATTGTCATCTTCTAATTTTAGTGCTTTTGAAACAGCAATAGTTTTGTTTATGTAAGTCTCGGCAGCATTAAAGTTGTTGTTGCCAATGTAAGCTAATCCTAGATAATAATAAGCTTTAGCGTATTCAGCCGAAGGGTTTAGGGTTTTGTATAAGTTGATGCTTTCAGTAAGTTTTTCAATTGCATCATCATATTTTTTTAGCTTATAAAAGAGTTTTCCTAATTTCGCTATTTGATTGGCTTGCTCATTTATTTTTGAATGTTCTTCAGCATAATTGATTGCTTTTTGGGTATATATAAAAGCATTTTTATAGTTGTTTTCTTTGATGTTAGCATTGGCTGAGCTGTTGTAATAGGAAATGCTATCTGTTTCTTCTTTTTGAGAATACAGAACTGAATTAAATAAAATAACGAAAATCAGGTAGAATTTGATTTGTAATTTCATTCAGTTAATTTAATTAGTTTTTGGTCAAAAGTATTAAATCTATCAAGCGTGATGAATATCCTATTTCATTGTCATACCAACCTACAACCTTTACCATTTTATCAATTACCGAGGTAAGTTGAGCGTCAAATAAACAGGAATTTTTATTTCCTATAATATCAACTGATACGATTGGATCTTCAGTATAATCCAGAATTCCTTTTAGTTCGTTTTGCGAAGCCAATTTAAAAGCTTCGTTGATTTCCTCTATGGTTACAGCTTTTTTTACATTAAAAGTAATATCAGTCAAAGAACCATCAGGAACAGGAACACGAATACCACATCCGCCAATTTTGCCCTCTAAGATAGGAAAAATTTTTGTTAATGCTTTAGCAGCACCTGTAGTTGTAGGAACAATAGATTGACTGGCGCCTCTGGCTCTGCGTAAATCCTTATGTGGCTGGTCGTGTAGACTTTGGTCTGTAGTATAAGAGTGAATTGTAGTGATGTACGCTTGCTCAATTCCGCAAAGTTTATCGATTATTTTAATCATTGGAGCCGCATTATTAGTCGTGCAACTCGCATTTGAAATGATTTTTTCAGTTCCGTCAAGAATATGCTCGTTAACTCCTAAAACTACTGTTTTGATAGTGTCAACTTCTGATGGTGCCGAAAGAATTACTTTTTTAGCTCCTGCAATAATATGCTCGTTTAAGTCTTCGTACGTTTTGTATTTTCCTGTGGATTCAATTACAAAATCAATATTTAAAGGGCTCCAATTAAGTTTAGCAATACTTTTTTCGTGGAAAAATAAAAAATGCGTTCCATCAATTGTAAAACCTTTTTCATTTGCAATTACAGCTTGAGGCAAAACACCGTGAATACTGTCGTATTTTATTAAATGCGCCATAGTCTTAGTGTCGGCAATATCATTGATAGCGACAACTTCTATTTCAGGATGATTTAAAAGTAAACGAAAAAGGTTTCGACCAATTCGACCAAAACCATTGATAGCAATTCTTGTTTTCAATTTTTATGTAAACGTTTGGGAATTAAAGAATGTGTTTTTGTGCTTTGTATGAAGAACGAACTAATGGGCCGCTTTCTACATGGCGGAAACCTAATTCCAAACCAAATTGCTCGTATTTAGCAAATTGTTCTGGCGTGATAAATTCCTTAACAGGTAAATGTTTTTTACTGGGTTGTAAGTATTGACCAATTGTGACTACATCTACATTAGCAGCACGTAAATCTCTCATGGTTTGGTAAACTTCTTCTTCTTCTTCACCAAGGCCTAACATAATCCCTGATTTGGTTCTGTTGATTCCTTTTTCTTTTAAGTAACGCAACACTTCTAAGCTTCTATCGTATTTCGCCTGAATACGTACTTCACGAGTCAATCGGCGAACGGTTTCCATGTTGTGTGAAACCACTTCAGGGTTTGCTTCTACAATCCGGTCAATATTTCTTTCGATACCTTGAAAATCCGGGATTAAAGTTTCAAGAGTCGTATTTGGGTTCATTCTGCGGATGGCTTTTACCGTTTCTATCCAAATAATAGAACCACCGTCTTTCAAATCGTCTCTATCTACACTAGTAATTACCGCATGTTTGATGTTCATGATTTTTATTGAACGAGCCACTTTTTCAGGTTCGTCCCAATCCACAGTTTCTGGACGTCCTGTTTTTACACCACAAAATCCACAAGAACGCGTACAAGTATTTCCTAATATCATAAAAGTAGCCGTTCCTTCGCCCCAGCATTCGCCCATATTTGGACAGCTTCCCGAGGTGCAGATGGTATTTAAGCTATATTTATCGACTAAGCCACGAAGTTCTGTATATTTTTGCCCGATAGGTAATTTTACTTTTAACCATTTTGGTTTAGCTACGGGTTTGGTGTTGTCTAAAACAGTTTCCATAAATCAATTTTGAGGTTACAAATATACGTAATGTTGATTTAAAATGCGATGTTTTAACTATTGAAGCTTTTAGGTGGATTTGTTATAAAAATGAACACTATCTTTTGATTGAACACAGAAATAATTAAGAATAGTGCTTTAGTCTATTTTGCTCTATTTCAAAAAAAATGAAAAGTTAGCTCAAAACAAAAGCAGCACTATGGCTGCCTTTGTTTTTATGAGAAAGTAATATTAATTGATTTGTACGGTGATAGGTAAGTTGTACGCCGTTCTCACAGGTTTTGAGTGAAGCATTCCCGGAGTCCATTTTGCTTTTATAGATTGTAATACTCTAATAGCTTCTTTTTCTAAAATAGCTCCCGGATTGTTCATGACTTTGATGCTGCTCATACTGCCATCTCTTTCGATTACAAAAGAAATAAAGATGCGAACGTTTCGGTTTTCGTCTAATGTTGGACTGTTAAAGTGATTAGCAATATAGCGGTAGAATTTTTCTATTCCTCCCGGAAATTGAGGTTTGCTGTCTAATAATTCAGTGATAATAAGTTCGGTTCCATTAGTGTTTGAAATATCTGTTCCCGTTCCGTTCCCAGTTCCATTAGCGACACCTTCACCGGTAGAAGTGCCTATGCTGTTAAGTGCTGTTCCTGCGGTAGTATTGTCAATAGGATTATTTCTTTCTAAGGTAAATTTAGTATCAACAGCTTGTGTAGCACTTACCACGGTTGGGTTTATGAGTTGTTTACTGTCTATTTTATCGACAGCTTTTTGCTGTTGAGCCGCTGGAAGTGGAGCTGAAGCCTCCTTTTTTTTATTTTCTATCGAATAAATATCTTTTAACTCAATTACTGTTTTTGTCCAATCAGGAGCTGTGGGGACAGTAAAGTCTTTTGGATGAAACAGCAAATTGGGTAGAATGATTAATGCAGTGCATACTAAAATACCAATGAAGAGGGCATGAAAAGAAGTTTTGGTAGTTTGCTGACGCAGTTGAAATGCGCCGTACTCTTTGTTTCTGTTTTCGAAAACTAGGTTAATCCAATTGCTTTCATAAAGACTGTGATGTGACATAAGATATAGATTTAATGGTTAAGGATTCAGTTAAATCGGTATGCGTATGTGGTATTTTTATTTAGAACGATTAAGGTACGGATTTAGTATGTAATTTCCGTAGTGTTTTCGAAAATAATTTAGAATAATTATAAAGATGGTGGTTAATGCCTTTAGATTAAGGATTCGTTTATCAATTGTGTCTGGCTTTAGCTAAATGATGAAATTGATATTAAAGATAAGGCTTTAGCCAAAATCAATACGATTTAGACTAAAGCCAATTTAGATTCTTATTTTAAAACGGGCTAAAGCCCGTTCCAATTCATTTTACACAATCTTAATTAAGTAACTTCACAGTGTTTAAGCTATTTGCTTATCCTTGTGTTAATATATCCTAGCAATCGGGTATATTTTATTCCTAATATCCTTTGTGGATTTTAAATTATGTTATTTTGATTTTACAAAAGATACAGCAGGTACTACTTCGCCGCTTACTTCGATTACCTCTTCTTTAGCTGAAACTGCAAATTTTACAGCTAAAACAACTACTCCCGTTATTAGAATGATGATTCCTAATATATAAAAAGCATTTGTGTAATCAATTAAATCTTTAGTTTGAGACACTCCTGTTTCATCAATTACATCTTTAGTAAACTTAACTGCTTTGGCTTTGAACAAGAAAGCGATTAACATTGCCCCAATATTTCCACCTGCTCCTACAATTCCAGCAACACTTCCTATAGCTTTTGGATTTATGAATGGTACAAGACTGTATGTTGCACCGTTTGCCATTTTTAAACTCATTCCAAACAAGAACATTAAAAAGATAGCAACAAATAATTGATCCGTCATACCAAAGAAAATAACTCCGATGCCTTCCAAAACAAGCAGTAATGCGAGCAATAAATTTTTACCTGAAAAACCATAGCTTTTACCAACTTTGTCAGCAACTATACCTCCTAATGGTCTTGCAAAAATATTGATCATCCCAAAAATACCTGCGCAGATTCCTGCTGTTTTTAAACTTGCACCAAAAGTGTCCGTGAAATAAATAGGAGCAAAATTATCAATAGTGATTTCAACACCAAAACAAGCAGCATAAGCAATGGTCAAAACCCAGGTACGGTAATCTTTAACAGCCAGCATAAATGTATTTTCTTTATTCTCATTTTCAATTCCAAGTTCTTTATAGTTACCATTTGGTAAATCTTTGGTAAATCTGAAATATAAAAAAGCAAAAACCAATAACATTACCCCGGGAACAATCATTGCATATCTCCAGCTGTCTTCCTGAGTACATACTCCTAATCCTACGAATCCTGCTGCTATAAGAGGCATGGTAATATTAGCTAAACCGGCACCTGCGTTTCCGAAACCACCTGCTGTCGCATTTGCAGTTCCCTTAATCGATGGAGCAAACATTACTGAAGTATGAAATTGTGTGATAACAAAAGAAGCACCAATAACACCGATAGCCAATCTAAAAAATAAGAAACTTTCATAAGTCTGTGAAGTACCAATTAATAAGACCGGTACGGAACAAATTACTAATAACCAGGTATAAGTTAATCTTGGTCCAAATTTATCTACTAATCGGCCTATTAATAATCTGGCGATAATAGTTGCCGATACAGATGCAATTTGAATGTTACCTAATTGGTCTTTTGTCAGGTGCAATTGTTCTTTAGCGATTGGCATAAGTGATGCCATACCAAACCATGCAAAAAAGCAAAAGAAAAAGGTTAGCCAAGTAATGTGGAATGTACGCATTTGAACGCCCTTGCCACTAAAAATGTTTAAACTAGAAAGCGGTTGATTTGTTAAAATTGAACTCATTTTAAAAAAAAATTAATTGTTTAGTACTATTTTTTTTCTAAGTATCAAACTTATTACTAAGTGTTTTACTTATTTATGAGGCAAAATTAAATGCTTTTTTTTGATTAAAATCTGCTAAAACGCAGCTTTTTAAAAAAAATTAAGTATTTGTACGTAAGTAGTTGGTTTACGTAAATTTCAACAGCCTATTTATACATAAAAAAGTCATAGATTACAAGTATTGTAAAGCTGTGGAAACTGTTAGAAAGTTAGACGAGATTCAATAGCGTCTGGCTTTAGCCAGATGATGGAATTAATAATGAATAAGGCTTTAGCCAAAAATCAAAACGATTTAGGCTAAAGCCAATTTAGAATTCTATTTTTTAAACGGGCTAAAGCCCTTTCTAATTGATTTTACACAAACTAGTCATTCCGAAGAATGCGGACACGAGCGATAGTGAACTGGCGAAGCAATCTCTTCAAGTAACTCTGGAAAGTGTTTAAATGATTATAACGTTGTGGAAACGGAAACATTTCCGCGCTAGCGTTGCGTTGATATATCTGCGCGGTCGGGAATATGTGTTTTTAATTATATCTTAGCATTTGGAAGCATACCAAGTAATTATTGTGGTGATAATAAAAGCAATAATCTCAAAAGCGGTTCTAACACCTCCATCAATTCTTTGGATAAAATATTGATTAAAAAGTAATTTTAAATACATACGTTGGAAAAAATTAGCAACTACAACAGCTTCATAGCTAAAGTCTGATGTTGCTTTAAATTTGATTATAACGTCTCCATACTCATATCCTTTTTCATATTTATTTAAAAAAACTAAATCATATTTTGACCTAAAATCAACATTAAAAGGCTTCCCTGCATCTAAATATTTATCGTTTAAAGATTTTATTTTTATTATTACTTTATCTTTAATTATAGCTTCTGCAAAGATATCTCCAGTTTGTTTTTTTAAATATTTTAGTTTGATTTTCATTCTGGTGTTTTTTCAAATAAATTTGTCGAAACTTGTTTATCACGCATAATACTGAACTGTTTTTGTATATCCTAGTTTCAAACGAGAACCGGAGGGTTATTTTTTCTCGATAAACTTTGTTTTGAAACTAAAAACATATTCAATCAATTTTTCCTCGATTTTTAGTGGTAGAATAACTCGCATCGTTTGACCAATTAATTCTGGTTTATATTCGATTTTTTTAGACCATGTGCTTTGTATTATCGGAATAAGAGGTAGTGAACGCCAACCTCCATACTGTCCAGGTACAAGATACGCAAAGGAAGTTGGTAATACTAAGTCAGATAAAATAGTGCCTTTATATACTGATGTTGATGGTTGTGAATTTTCTCTATCAATGTACTTTATTCCTTTATGGAATATACGTCCAGACTCGTTTGAAATAGAAATAAAAGCGGCATCGTCCCAAATTATTTTTAAAGTTTGGTCAGACTTGTTTTTTAATTCAAATTCAATTTGAGAAATAGCGTAACCCCAATCAATTTTAATTAAATCATCCTCATATATTGATGACAGAGAATCAATTACTCCTTTTTTCATTTCTTTAGGTACGTCAACAGAAGATAAATAGGCAGAATATACACCTTCTCTTTTATCTTTTTTTTGAGAAAAGCAAGTCAATGAACATAAAAACAGAATTGGTAGTAATAATTTTTTCATGGATTTTATTTTAATTTGTTTTGATTTTAGTTTGTGAACTGTCGTTTTGTTGGATATTTCGTTAAAGACAAACGGAGTGATTTTTATATATCATCAAGATGTATCAAGGTAGTCAGTTTTATTTTAAGCAGACATGTAATAAGCAAGTTTTTGTTTTTACAAATTTAAAAACTTTTCTTACTTGTGAAAGAAATGGCAGAATTATTTACAACTACACTAAAAATTAATTCTTAATACAACTTAATCTCTTAATGGTTTTAAAAAAAATTATCGCTTATTGTTTATAATTTCGGCTAATAGTTTCTTAGCCCTGAGGAGTTTTACTTTAACGTTGTTGAGGGGTTCGTCAATTTTGTTGGCTATTTCCTGATAGCTCATTTCCTGAAAATAACGCAGCTGGATAACTTCCTGATAATGCGGTTTTAATTCTTTGATGTATTGCAGTAATTGTGACAAATTTTGCTCTGTAATTAGTTCGTCTTCTTTTGACGGACTGGTATCGGCAATATTGTAGGCTTTCAAGTCTTCTTGCTCGGTAATTTCGACAAAAAGACTCGATCTTTTTTTGCGAAGCATATCAATGTAAACATTCTTCGCAATAGAAATCAACCAGGTGTTGAATTGGAATTCAGGATTGTAAGTGGCTATTTTGTCGAATGCTTTCGAAAAAGTTTCAATGGTAATGTCTTCGGCGTTAGTCTCGTTTTCAGTGCGTTTAAGCATGAAACCATAAACCTCACTCCAATAATGGTTCAATAGAAAAGTAAAGGCCGTTTGGTCTCCTTGTTTGGCTTTTTCTATTTGAGTTTTTATTTCCAATTGACTGGTTTTGAAAAAATATTAGTGATAAAGACATTAATTTGTGTAAAAACAAGGGCAAGCTCTACTATTGGAAACCAAAATTTAATGTCTTTTTCTCTTAATTTTCCAGCTGAAAAACCAATAATAAGCCAGGCACATAAATATCTTAAAATTACTAAACTCAATACTAGAATCCATTGGAATTGGAAAGATAATAATAAAGTAGCCAAAACAATAAATAACAATTGCGAACTATAAAATAAACCCAATTGCAATTGATCAGTGGTTTTGTAATGCTTTGCGGTAGCCACATGTCTTCTTTTTTGGGTAAACCAATCTTTGTATTTTGTTTTAGGTTCAGAGTACGTAAAACTTTCTGGCGTGTACGCTACTGTGGTGTTACTTCCGTTTGCAGCTTCGTTAATAAACAAATCATCGTCGCCTGAACGCACTTGGATGTGATTGATAAATCCATTTACATTGAAAAATTCTTCCTTTTTATAGGCTAAATTTCGTCCCACTCCCATGTAAGGATGTCCTAGTTTTGCCCATGAAAAATACTGAACAGCAGTAAGCAAAGTTTCAAAACGAATGACTTTGTTCAGGAATGAATTGGCAATTTTTTCATAGCCTCCATATCCTAAAACAATCGTTCTATGTAATGTAAATTGCGAACTCATAGCAGTAATCCAGTCTTTAGACGTTGGGTAACAATCGGCATCCGTAAATAGCAAATATTCTTTTTTGGCGGCTTTGATACCTAATGTTAAAGCATATTTTTTATTTCCCCAAAAAGCTTCGTTGTTTTCTACTTTAACGAGACGAATGTTAGAATATTGTTTCTCGAATGCTTCAAAGATTTCTAAGGTGTTATCGCTCGAAGCATCGTCGATTAAAACAATCTCAAAATCAGGGTAGTTTTGCTCGGCTAATAGCGGAACAAACTTTGCTACATTTTCTTCTTCATTTTTAGCACAAACGATAACCGAAATAGGAATTCTTTTGGGTGTTATTTTTTGTGCTTTGGCGAAAGCAAATTTCCCAAAAACTCCTAAATAATACGCAATTTGAATAGCAACAATAGCAATAAAAAAGTAAAGAATTAGTATAAGCATCAGAGTTTAATGGGTTTTTAAATCGACTGCAAAGGTATGAATACAATTAGGATTTGAAAATGATAAAATATGAATTTTAAAAGAAAATTTTCAAGTCTGTTTTTTGGCTTAAATAACGTTTACTTCGGCCTCGATGTGAATGCCAAAAGTCTCAAAAACAGTTTTTTGAACGGCTCTGGAAACGGCTAAAATTTCTTGTCCCGTTGCATTGCCATAGTTCACTAAAACCAAGGCTTGGTTTTTATGGATTCCCGCATCGCCAAAACGTTTCCCTTTAAAGCCAGCTTGTTCAATCAGCCAACCTGCAGGAACTTTAACTTCGGTTTCTGAAACTTCATAGAATTTCATCTCCGGGAATTTTTTATGAATTGCTTCGAAATCGGCTTTCAAAACAATAGGGTTTTTGAAAAAACTACCGCTGTTTCCCAGTTCTTTTGGATCAGGTAATTTACTTTGTCTGATAGTAATTACAGCGTTGCTTACGTCTTTTAATCCCGGATTAGTGATGTTATTTTTCTCTAATTCGGCCAAAATATCTCCGTAAGAAGTATTGATTTTATGGTTGCGTTTGGTCAATTTAAAAACCACTGAAGTAATAATAAATTGATCTTTTGCCTCGTGTTTAAAGATGCTTTCTCGGTATCCAAAATTGCATTCGGCATTAGTGAAGGTTTTTATTTCCTGAGTTTTAATATTGATCGCTTCGCAAGAAACAAAGGTGTCTTTGATTTCAGTTCCGTAAGCGCCGATATTTTGAACGGGAGTTGTACCTACATTTCCTGGAATTAGCGACATGTTTTCCAGTCCGCCAAAATTTTGTTCAATGTTCCAAAGTACAAATTCGTGCCAGTTTTCGCCTGCCTGACTTTCAATCCAAACAAAATCATCATCTTCCTTAATGATTTTCTTTCCTTTTAAATCAATATGAATCACTAAAGCATCAACATCTTGAGTCAATAACATATTGCTACCGCCGCCCAAAACGAATTTTTTCTCAGAAGAATATTGTTCTAAAATGGTTTTCAATTCGGCGATACTGTGAACGGCAACAAATTGTCTGGCTTTGGCCTCAATGCCAAAAGTATTGTAGTTTTTTAAAGAAAAATGATTTAGAATTTCCATAAAAGAAAGCGCTTTTTTAGTCGTGAATTGAAGGTTCAAAAGTAAGAATTATAATTTTTGGTTTTACCGCTAAGACACAAAGTTTGCGCAAAGTTCACTAAGCTTTTTATTCTTTGCGTAAATCCTAGCGAACTTTGTGGTTAAATTATTTTTTAGAATCAATCAATTCGTGGTATTTGTCCGCAATAATTTTCATATTGGTTTTATAATCCACATGATTTTCAATGAATTCGCGGTTGCTTAAAACGGCATGGTTTCTAATACTTGTATTTTCAAAGGCCCAAAGAATTTCATTGGCAAGCATTTCAAAATCGTCGATTGTAATTAATTGTCCGTTTTCGCGATGATGAATCCAACTTTGATTTCCAGGAATATCAGAAACTATGGGATAACAACCGCAAGCCATGGCTTCAAATAAAGAAGCTGAAACGCCTTCGGTAACGGGCATGCTAATATAAAAATTAGATTTTTGTAGTTGTTCTGGAAGTTTCGTATTAGGAATTCTCCCTGTGAAAATGACTTTATTTTCGATATTCAATGCGCTGGTTAATTCTTTTAAAAAAGGAAGTTGTTTTCCATTGCCAATGATGGTCAAGCTAAAATCAATTCCTTTTTGATGTAAAATTCCAAAAGCTTTTATAATAATCTCATGTCGGTATTCAGGTAATAACGAACGGGTGACAATAGCCGAAATTTTATCAGGATTGGCCGTGTTTTTATTTTCGAATTGGTTCAAATCAATTCCCTTTGGTAAAACCAAAACTTTGGTCATATCCACTTTGGAATTTTTCATGTGTTCAGCCATTATTGGACCCCAAGCATGAATAAGTGTGGCTTTTTTGAAAGCGTAATTTTGAATTGTTTTTTTAAGCGGAATGCTAATGGAATCTTCGGGCCATAAATCGGTTCTTCCTTGCTGGGCAATGGCGGAAGGCTTTAAACCTGAAAGTGCTGCCAGAAAACCATAACTGGTGGTTCTTTCGGCAATAATCATATCAGGTTTTTGTTGGTGAATTATTTTTCGAATTGCAATAGGAGCGAAGCCAAATTCCAGTGTTCGCAGGATTCTATTAAAAAACGAATTGTTTGCTGTTTGCAATTCCCAACTGATAATCTCAAAATTACCGAATTCCTTTAAGCCGTTCATCCAAGTGATGGCATCGGCACGATAGGATTCTCCAAGAAAAAGTATTTTTCTTTTTTTCATTAAAATAAGCTGGTTTTTTTAGCCACAGATTAAAATGATTTTCACAGATTTTAGAAATCCTTATAATCCCTTTAATCTGTGGCTAACTTTTTTTAAAACTCCTCTGTTTCTAAGGCGCGATTCATAAATTCGTTTAAAGGTTTCAAAAGGATTAGTTTCTGACTCATTTTCGAAACAAAATCTTTTTTAGTCACTTCGGAAATATTGAATTTTTGAATGGTTTCGAAACTTTTTAATTTTAATAATTCAATGGCAGGATGGTCTTTTCCGTAACCTCTTGGCGGATTTTTGAGTAGGCTTTTTTCATTTCGACTAAAATCGCCAAATTCTCTTTTGAAATTAGCTTCGTTCAAAATAGCTTCTAAATCTTCGTAGAAAAAAGCGATTTCTTTACGTACTTTTTTTAAATCATCGGTTTCCGGGGCATAAAAACCACCGGCAATAAAAGAACCGTTTCTATCGATATGCACATAATAACCCGCACGATTGAGCCCTTTCAAACCAGAAGACAACCAAACTCCTAAATGTGATTTATATGGCGATTTGTCTTTGGAAAATCGAATGTCGCGATTGATTCTGAAGGTACAGTTTTTTACTTCGAGCATTTCTAATGCAGGATCTAAAGGTTTCATAGTGTCTAAAAAAGCAGCAACTAACTGATGATAATCTTTTTTGAAAATCTCATAGCGTTTTTTATTATCCTGAAACCAATCGCGGTTGTTATTGTTTCTTAAATCGTCTAAAAATTGTAGTGATTCTTTTGTAAGCATGAATGATGACTTTTGGTTTTTATTGCGCTGTTTTTGTTTCGGCACTCCATTTAAGGAAACCACCGTCCAGATTGTAGATTTTTTTGAATCCTAATTCTTCTAGTTTTTCAGATGCTTTAAGGCTTCTTCTTCCGCTTTTGCAATACACATAAACGGGTTTGTTTTTGTTGAATTTTTCAGCATTTTTAACGAAATTTTCTCCTTGCCAATCTACATTTGTTGCATTATCGATATGTCCTGCAGCAAATTCTTCAGGAGTGCGAACATCCAGGATTTGTGGTTTTTTAGTTGTTTTTATTTCTTTTGCGAAAGCAGTAACTTCAACTGTTTTGATATTTGTTGCAGTTTGGGCTTTGCCAAAAAATAATGTGAATAAGAAGATTAACGAGAATAAGATTTTTGATTTCATCGGATTTGGATTTTAATAGTATCAAAAATAGTTAAAACGATAGACTTTAATACATTTTACTTTATAGTTTGTAAATTTTTTTGCCACAGATTAGCACAGATTTAAACGGATTTTTTCTTCGCTAAAAAAAACTTAGTGAGCTTTGCGGAAAACTTTGTGTTCTCTGCCTGTCGGCAGACAGGTTTGTGGTTAAAAAAATTATAAGTTGAATATTTTATAAGATTGCAGTGTTGATTTTACAATGGCTTCGGTGCGTTCAGGATGTGTATCTGAAATGAATAATTGACCAAAAGTATCGGAGTTGACCATTTCTACAATTTTTGCTACCCGGGTTTCGTCTAATTTATCGAAAATATCATCGAATAATAAAATAGGTTTTACACCGCTTTGTTTTTTTAGGAATTCAAATTGGGCCAGTTTCAAAGCAATCAAAAATGATTTCTGTTGCCCTTGCGAACCAAATTTCTTAATGGGATGATTGTCTATTTCAAAAGCCAAATCATCTTTGTGAATTCCCACGCTGGTGTAGTGTAAGGTTCGGTCTTTATTGATGTTTTCTTGTAAAAGTGTTAATAAATCATTTTCGAATAAATGACTTTCATACACTAACTGAACCGATTCCTGCGAACCCGTAATGGCATGATGGTGTTCGTTGAAAATGGGAATAAATTCGGCGATGAATTCTTTCCTTTTTTCGAAAATATACTTTCCATAACCACTTAATTGCTCATTATATATAGAAAGGGTGTCGTTGTCAAAAACATGATTCAATGCAAAATATTTCAACAAGGCGTTGCGCTGACTCATTACTTTTTGGTACTGAATGAGTTGTTGCAAGTAATGCGAATCGAGTTGGGATATAATGCTGTCAATGAATTTTCGGCGGGTTTCGCTGCCTTCAATGATTAAATCTCTATCGGCTGGCGAAATAATAACGAGTGGAATAAACCCAATATGATCGGAGAATTTATCGTAAGCTTTGCCGTTGCGTTTCAATACTTTTTTTTGTCCTTTTTTCAAGCTGCAAACCAGTTGTTCGCTTCTTTCATTTTTTATGAATTCGGCATCAATTACAAAAAACTCTTCGCCATGTTTGATGTTTTGAACTGCCAAAGGATTGAAATAGCTTTTTCCATAAGACAAATGGTAAATAGCGTCCAGGACATTTGTTTTCCCGATACCATTTTTACCTACAAAACAGATTATTTTACCATCAAATTCGAAATTAGCTTCCGAAAAATTTTTATAATTGAATAAAGAAATTTTTTTTAAATACATTTTAAGCGCTGCTGATATTGAGGTGTTTGCTGTTTTTGCCTAGACTTTTAAAAGAGGCTGCAAATTATTGAAAAATATCGATATAAAAGCAGGACGTTCGCATTTAAAATTTTCAGACACAGATTTCACGAATTTTCACAAATAGGATTAATTTTTAAAATTGAATTACACGAATTATAGAATAAATTTAAGGATTAGTGTAATTAAAACAGATTGAATTTCGTGTGAATTTGTGAAATCTGTGTTTGATTTTTTTAAAATTAAATGTCTTAATATAGAGGGGAGTGAATGTTTTTTGTGTTAAAAAAAATCGAACTGAATTTAGAGGTTGTTCGTTAAAATAAAAATATTTTCGATTTAGATATAAAATATGAGTTTTTATGTGTGGGTTTGAATAAAAATTTTATTTTTGCGGTTCACTAAATTATTTTTAAATGGCTACGTACAATAAAAGAGGATATAAAGCACCAAAAGAGAAAGAAGTAAAAGAGGCAGTAGAAGAACAAGTAGTAATTGATGAAAAAAACAGTACAACTGCTGAGGTTTTTTCTAAATTAGATGAAACTGCATCAAAAACGGAAGACTGGGTTGCTAAAAATCAAAAAATCATTATTGGTATAGTAGGGGCTATTGCTTTGTTTACTGTAGGTTATGTGGCGTATCAAAAATTTGTTGCTGAACCAAAAGAAGATGAAGCGGCTAGTGAAATGTTTGTTGCTCAACAAAATTTTGAACAAGCCAGTAACGGTGTTGCCAGTGATTCATTATATAAATTAGCATTAAATGGTTCTGAAGGTAAATTTGGATTCATTAAAATTGCTGACGAATATTCAGGAACTTCAGCAGGAAATTTAGCTAATTACTATGCGGGTGTAGCTTATTTGAACACAGGGAAATACGCTGAAGCAATTGATTATTTAAGCAAATTCAAATCAGAAGATGTTATTTTGAGCGCAATGGCAAAAGGAGCTATTGGAGATGCTTATGCTGAAAAAAATGAACCAAAAGAAGCTTTAGAGTATTATGTAAAAGCATTTGAATCTAATAAAAATGATTTTACAACACCTCGTTTCTTATTGAAAGCTGGAAAAACAGCTTTAGAATTAGGAAATAAAGAAGACGCTATTAAATATTTTACAGATATTAAAGATAACTATGAGAACGCACCTGAAGCTGCTTCAGTTGATGCTTTGATAGGTTTATCTCAGTAAATAAAGTTAAAATTTAGAAATTGGTGATTACAGTAATTAAAAAGACTTGTAATCACCAATTTTTATTTATAAATTGAAAGTCTAAAATTAAATTTGATATGGCAACAGTTAATAAAAATTTATCCGTTTATGATAAAAATGCACTTCCTAGTGCGAAAGATTTTCGTTTTGGAATAGTGGTTTCTGAATGGAACGAAAATATAACAGAAGGCTTGTATAAAGGAGCTGAAGAGGCTTTTTTAGATAATGAAGTTCCTGCAGGAAATATTATTCGATGGAATGTTCCAGGAAGCTTTGAGTTGATTTATGGTGCGAAGAAAATGTTGCAAACTCAAAAAGTGGATGCTGTAATTGCGATAGGATGTGTCATTCAAGGACAAACCAAGCATTTTGATTTTGTATGCGAAGGCGTAACGCAAGGCATCAAAGACTTGAATGTACAAACGGATATTCCGGTAATTTTTTGTGTTTTGACCGATAATACGATGCAACAATCTATTGATAGAAGCGGAGGAATTCATGGTAATAAAGGAACTGAAGCGGCTATCGCTGCTATAAAAATGGCTTATATTCGTCAGCAGGCTTCCTTGGCTCATGATTATGCAAGTCAGAATTTGTTGACTTCAGGAGCAGTTCAGTTAGGAGAGGGAACACCTTTAGAATTAAAAGAGTAAAACTAAATAATTCAAAATGAAACCTATACTATTCTAGCCAAATGGTATAGGTTTTTTTGTTTTATTTATGATTGTCAAAGCAGTAAAACCCCACGGAAATTTGTTAAATTTGTGCAGCTTTGTTTTTAAACTATAATTAAATTTTTTTAATGTCGAGTATAATCCAATTACTTCCTGATCATGTTGCTAATCAAATTGCTGCTGGAGAAGTGGTTCAAAGACCGGCTTCGGTTGTAAAAGAGCTTCTTGAAAATGCAGTAGATGCTAATGCAACGGATATCAAGTTGATTATAAAAGATGCCGGAAAATCATTGGTTCAGGTGATTGACAATGGAAAAGGGATGAATGTTACCGATGCACGTTTGTGTTTTGAGCGTCATGCTACTTCCAAAATTCGTCACGCCGAAGATTTATTCACGCTACATACTAAGGGTTTTCGTGGTGAAGCTTTGGCTTCTATCGCGGCGATTGCTCATGTGGAAATGAAAACCAAGCAAGATCAGGAAGAATTAGGAACGCAAATTGTTATTGAAGGAAGTAAATTTGTTTCCCAGGAATCGGCTGTTTTGCCTAAAGGAACTTCGTTTGCCGTTAAAAATTTGTTTTTTAATATTCCTGCCCGACGTAATTTCTTAAAGTCGGATACGGTGGAATACCGACATATTATTGATGAATTTCAGCGTGTGGCTTTGGCGCATCCCAATATTCATTTTACATTTTACCACAATGGCAGCGAAATGTTCAATTTGCCCATTTCGACATTAAGACAACGTGTGGTGAATGTTTTTTCGGGGAAAACCAATGAGAAATTAGTTCCTGTTCAGGAAGATACTGAAATTGTAACGGTTCAGGGATTTGTTAGCAAACCTGAATTTGCTAAAAAAAATAGGGGCGAACAGTTTTTCTTTGTCAATGACCGATTTATAAAAAGTGGTTATTTGCATCATGCGGTGATGGCTGCTTATGACGGAATTTTAAAAGATGGAGCGCAACCGAGTTATTTCTTGTATTTGTCAGTTCCTCCAAATTCTATCGATATCAATATCCATCCTACTAAAACTGAAATCAAGTTTGATGACGAAAGTGCGTTGTATGCTATTTTAAGAGCTTCGATAAAACACAGTTTAGGACAGTTTAATGTGGCGCCAGTTTTGGATTTCGAAAGAGATTCTAATTTGGATACACCTTATCATTATAAAGATTTGGAAGGAGCAGTTCCTACTATTCAGGTCGATAGTACTTTTAATCCGTTTTCGGATGATAAGGTCAATAAACATTATGCTGGTTCAAGTTCCGGTTCCGGTTCGAGCTACAAGAAGCCTGTTTCAACCTCTAATTGGGAGAGTTTGTACGTGGGGTTAAAACAAGAAGCTGATTTTTCAACCGAAAGCACCGAATTTTCATTTGAAAGCGAAGAAGTTACGGGTTCATTATTTAATGATGAAGAAGTAGAACATGCGGTTCAGAATGTATATCAAATTCATAAAAAATATATTGTCTCTCCTATCAAGTCTGGAATGGTAATTGTGGATCAGCAACGCGCGCACCAGCGTGTTTTGTACGAACAATTTTTGACGAATATGACGGTACATCAGGCATCGAGTCAGCAATTGTTGTTCCCATTAAATTTGTATTTTTCGTCGAGCGAAATGGAATTAATTGAAGATTTGAAGCTTTCACTTGTCAATACGGGATTTGTTTTTGAAGAAACTAATGATGATCATGTGGTGATTTCAGGAATTCCGGTAAATGTGACCGAAAGTGAAATTTCGATAGTATTAGAGCAGTTATTGAGCGATTTGCAAGATGGAATTCCAGAGAATAGTTTCAGTCAAAATGATACCATTGCCAAGTCGATGGCGAGGAGTTTAGCGGTAAAAACAGGAACAAGTTTAACAATAAAAGAACAGGAAAATTTAGTAAACGGACTTTTTGCTTGCAAAGATCCTAATGTGTCGCCTTTTCAAAAACCTACTTTCATCACGATGCGTGTGGAAGATATAGATAAAAAATTTGCACTATGATGAATATAACCGAAACGGTAAAACAATTATTGATAATTAACATTCTGTTTTTTATAGGAACATTAGTGGTGGGAGGATTCTCAGAGGATAGTTTTAATCCTAATAATCCAGCCTATAGGTTATTGGCGATGTATTCTCCAGAAAATAATAATTTTTATTTTTGGCAACCGTTGACTCATATGTTTATGCATGGTAGTTTTATGCATATTTTCTTCAATATGTTTGCATTGTATTCGTTTGGTTCTACCTTAGAACATTTTTGGGGTAGTCAAAAGTTTCTTTTCTTCTATATTTCTTGTGGTTTAGGGGCCGTATTAGTGCAAACAGGAATTAATTATTATTATTTTAATGATGCAATTAATATTTTAGGAGAACATGGTTTTCAAAAACCTGAAATTTTACAATTATTAAACGAAGGAAGAATTAATCCCCAATGGCAAGCTTTTTTAACGCCATCGGAATATGAAAATTTCCTTAGTGCTTTTGCAGGAACTATGGTAGGTGCTTCTGGAGCTATTTATGGATTATTAGTTGCTTTTGCATTTATGTTTCCTAATGCTGAACTTGGAATTATGTTTATTCCAGTACCAGTAAAAGCAAAATATTTTGTTCCTGTTTATATGCTTTTATTTGATGGTTTTTTCGGTATTTTTGGTAGTTCTATGTTGGGAATTAACACTGGAATTGCTCATTTTGCTCATATTGGAGGTGCTTTATTTGGTTTCTTGATTATGTGGTATTGGAAGAAAAATCAGTTTAAAGATAACCGTTGGAATTAATTGTAGAAAAAGAACAAAACCTTATAAAGACGAATAAATGAATATTCTAGACGATATAAAATTGCAATACAAACTAGGGGGAGTAGCTCATAGATTGATCTATTGGAATGTGGCTTGTTTTTTAATTTCATTGATTTTTTTCTATGATTTTCATTCCGGTTCGTTTTCTTTTCCTTCTTGGGTTGCATTGTCAACAAATACCGCAGATTTCATATTTAAGCCATGGACGTTTTTAACCTATGCTTTTTTTCATGAAGGATTTTGGCATTTGGCTTTTAATATGATGGTTTTAAATTTTGCAAGTCAATTATTTTTAACCTTTTTTACTCAAAAACAGTTTTTAGGATTGTATGTTTTGAGTGCTATTTTTGCAGGTGGTATTTTTGTTGCCAGCTATTATTTTATGAATATTAGTACAGCTATTGTTGGCGCTTCGGCAGCAATTATGGCAATATTAGTTGCTGTTACCGTTTACCAACCTTTAATGCAGGTACGTTTGTTACTAGTAGGGAATGTGAAGTTGTGGCACATAACTGCTGTGATTCTTATACTTGATTTAATGCAGTTTCGTTTGGAGAATATGGGTGGACATATTTCGCATTTGGCGGGTGCTTTTTTTGGATTTGTCTATATTAAAGCCTTGCAAAATGGTACTGATATGAGTATTGTTATTACTCGAATTATTGATTTTTTTGCCAATATTTTCAGGAAATCACCATCGACTCCTTTCAAAAAAGTACATAAAAATTATTCTAAGCCAGTAGAAAAAAGAGCTTCTAGAATTGTAACAAAAGATAAAGTACAGCAACAAATTGATGAGATTTTAGATAAAATTAGTCAATCTGGTTATGATAGCTTAACCAAAGAAGAGAAAGATTTTTTATTCAAATCAGGGAAATAATACCAATACTGATTCTATTTTAGTTCAGCTGTTTGGTATAATTGCTTTAAGTTGTCGTATTTTTATAGCAACTTTAGGTATTAAATTTAAAAAAAATGAAAAACCTTTCGTGGTTCAATAAGGGAATGTTTTTTTTAAACATCCTTCTGATAGTCATCACTTTTATCGCCTATGTTTTGCCTTTTTTGGCACCGAAAAATTTCCCTCTTTTATCAGTGTTAACCTTGTTTATGCCTTTGTTTTTTATCTTAAACAGTCTCTTTTTTGTGTATTGGGCCATCCAATTCAAAAAAAGAATGGTAATGTCCGGTTTAGTACTTTTGATAGGCATTACTTTTATCAATAAGTTTTATAAATTTTCGGCTAAAGATTATCCAGAAGAAGAGACAGATTTTGTGGTAATGAGTTACAATGTTCGACTGTTTAATTTATTTAAATGGCAAAACAAGTTGGATATTCCCGAAACCATTTTGGAATTTATCAATGATAAAAACCCTGATATTTTATGTATTCAGGAATACTCTAATTCGGCTCACGTTGACTTAAAAGTATATCCGCACCGAACCATTTTTATGGAAGGCAATCAGATAAAAACGGGACAAGCTATCTTTTCTAAATTTCCAATTATTGAACAGGGTAAAATTTCTTTTCCTAATTCGAATAATAACGTGGTGTATGCCGATATAAAGAAAGGGAAGGATATTATCAGAGTGTATAATATGCACTTGCAGTCCATTAAGATTTCTCCGGATGTAAATGAGATTTCGGAAAATATTGATGTGATTGATAAAGAAAAATCGCAGTTGTTGTTTAATAGAATTAGTAAGGCTTTCAAGCAACAACAACAACAGGCAGAGATTTTAAAGGATAATTTAAGAGAATGCAAGTATCCTGTTATTATTTGTGGGGATATGAATAATAGTGCTTTCTCCTATGTGTATCGCATCATTAAAGGAAGTTTAAAAGACGGATTTGAGGAAGCTGGAAAAGGTTTTGGACAAACGTATCGATTTAAATATTATCCTGCCCGAATAGATTACATCTTTGCCGATAGACAAATGAAGGTGAAAAAGTTTGAAACTTTCCCTGAGTTTGATAATTCAGATCATTACCCAATTATGGCAAAGCTTTCGTTGGAATAACTTAAGAAATTCCAATTTTTAAATTCCAAATATCCAGAAAAAAATAAAAGAATCAAATAACTAAATTCTGTGCTTTCAAATAATCAACAGTGAATTTTCCTTCGTTGAAAAGTAAATCAAGAATGCTTAAGTTGTTGATAAATCCATGTTTGTCATCAAAAACTTGGGTGTAAGATTCAAAAGTTGAAGTGTCTTTTTTTCCGTTTACCAAAAAACGATAATCTACAATAGTATTCGAATCTACTTCATGAAAATATTCTGTTGTAGTTTCGAAGTTGAATTTAGTTCGCATGCATTTTGAAATAATATCGAATGCTTCCAAATTTAAATCCATTAAGAAATTATGTTTTTTTTCGAAAAAAGGAACAAAATCATCTTCGAAAAATTCAAAGAAAGGAGAGCTTCTGTAAGCAGCTTCCAGAGATTTAAAATGTTGTTTTTGCCAGTCAAAATCGTTTTCTATCTGAATGTCTTTTGTTTTTTGATGGCTCGTTTTCGAATGTTTTATAGGGATATTTAATAGTTGAATCCCATTTGGACTATAAATATAGGTGCGGTTTCTGTTAGTCTGTTTCTGAAAATTATCTTCCATTTCAAATACGATATTTTCTGATTGCATAATAGCAACAAAATGACTAATCGAAGGGAAATAAGATGGATGTAATAAGGTTTTCATTTGTTGATTTATGATATAGTTTAGGTCTAAAATTGAGATTATAGTGCCTCAATTTTAGACCTAAAACTTTAGACTAGATATTGTTTTTCTCTTTTCTTTTTTTCCAAAAATATTCTCCAACGAAGAACGCAGCCAATAAGATTAAGAAAATTTTGAAATAAGATTGTGGTTGACCTTCACCACTTACAGTTGTGAAAACTCTATCCCAACGCACTTTTTTCAATCCTTTTGCATTGGCATCCCAACTCATCCAGATAAAAACAGGTTTTCCTACAATGTGATCTTCAGGAACATAACCCCAGTAACGGCTATCTTCCGAATTATGGCGATTATCACCCATCATCCAGTAGTAATTTTGTTTGAAAGTGTAGCTGTTGATTACTTTACCATTCAATCTAATTTCGTTTCCAGTTACTTTTAGGTCGTTTTTGTTTCCGTTATCATCCGTTTCATAAGTGCTAATGATTCTTTGGTAAAACGGTAAGCTTTCAAGTGTAAGCGCTACTGTTTTTCCCTTTTGAGGAATATAAATAGGGCCAAAATTGTCGCGATTCCATTTGTTGATGTTAGGAAAAATACCATCTTCAGGACCATGAGCAATTTCTTGTTTTACGGCTGTTATTCCATGAGTGTTTCTTAATCTTTCAGCTCCTGCGGCAGTTAAAGCTCTAAAATATAGAGTATCTCTTAATTCACTTTTGAAACCTACAGCATCGGTAACATCCATTTCCTTTAATAAATTTTCTAAGTCTAAAGGTGGGTTTTTAGTGTCTATGGCTACTGCATAAGAAAATTGAGGTTTAGCGCGTTCAGGAAGTTGTAAAACTTTTCCATTGATGTAAACGATTCCGTCTTTTATAGCTAAACTATCTCCTGCAACTCCTACACATCTTTTAACGTAGTTTGATTCTTTATCAATAGGTTTAATTACACCGGGATTGCCTTTAGGTTCGAAAAAGTAATGAACAGTATCAACCGGCCAGTTAAAAACAACGATGTCTGTACGTTTAATTTTGTCTTCAATTCCAGGTAATCTTAAGTAAGGTAATTGTGGGAAACTTAAATAAGATTTTCTTTTGGTCATTGGAATAGAGTCATGGACCATCGGTAAAGCTACTGTTGTCATAGGAACTCTAGCTCCATAATTGACTTTACTCACAAATAGAAAATCACCAATTAGTAATGATTTTTCTAATGAAGAAGTTGGAATGGTATAAGGTTGTACAAAATAAGTATGCACAATAGTAGCGACAATTATAGCAAACAATAAAGAACTTACTGTATCGGCAGTTTTGTTTTTTGGGTGTAAGCTTCTTTCTTTATTATAATCTAATTTTTGTGTATAATTGATGTAATAAATATACAATCCACAAGTTAGAATCCCTAAAATAGTATCTGCTTGACTGCGTTTTCCAAAGCTTCTCAATGTTTCTACCCAAATAACCGGAAACATAATCAAGTTGATAATTGGGATAAAGAGTAATAAAGTCCACCAAGTAGGTCGACCAATGATTTTCATTAGGACAATAGCATTATATACAGGTATTGCAGCTTCCCATTTTTTTCTTCCTGCTGCTTCATATAGTTTCCAAGTTCCTAAAAAATGAACAACTTGAATAATGAGAAAAAACACAAACCATTGATATAGTGTCATAGTTCTTTTGAATTAAAGGTTAATTTTGGTTTGATTATTTAATGTTAAGCACATCTCTCATACTGAAGATTCCTTGTTTTCCGGCTAACCATTCAGCGGCAATTACGGCACCAAGTGCAAATCCTTCACGGTTGTGAGCAGTATGTTTGATTTCGATGCTATCAATACCGGAATCGTAAGTTACAGTATGTGTTCCTGGAACTTCACCAGTACGAACAGCCTCGATATGAATATCATTTTCTGTCCCGTTTTCAAGTGTCCAGTTGCTGTAGTTGCTGTTTTCGATAACTCCTTGAGCTAATGAAATCGCAGTTCCACTAGGAGCATCTAGTTTATGGATATGATGAATTTCTTCCATAGTTACTTTATATCCGTCAATGTTAGCCATCATTTTAGCTAAATATTCGTTTAGACCAAAAAATAGATTCACTCCCAAACTAAAGTTGGAACTCGAAATAAAACCACCGTTTTTTTCTTTGCACAAAGCAATCATTTCATCGTAGCGGTCTAACCATCCGGTTGTTCCTGAAACTACTGGAACATTGTTGTTGAAACTAGCAGAAATATTATCAACGGCAGCTGTAGGGACACTAAAATCAATAGCAACATCAGCATTTGAAAGTCCGTCATAGGTATTGAATTCGTCTTTTTTCAAAACAATTTCATGTCCTCTTTCCAGAGCAATTCTTTCAATTACCTGACCCATTTTTCCGTATCCTAAAAGCGCAATTTTCATTTGTGTATTATTTTAAATTAAAAAGATATTGAATGTATCAATTCTTTTGTATTCGATTAAAAGTTATAATTAAGGCTTAGCCCTACGTTTGTTTTAAAATTGAGATTGTTTTGATAAAGTGTAGGTTTTACAGACAGTCGATCGTCTACATTAAACTGCATTAATGCCGCATCAACATTGGCATCAATAATATTTAAAACATAAAAACCTACGATGAACAAAGAGGATAAATCACGATTACGCTGGTAGAATTTTTGTCCGGCAATCAATCGGGCATTGTCTAAATATGAAAATTCTTCGCTGGTATATCCTTCTAATCTTCGTTTGTATTCATTTCTAAATTGATGGTATTTTTTATTACTGTCGATATAAAAATAAAGACTGGTTCCTATGGCACCATAAACCAAAGGGATTTTCCAATATCTTTTGTTGTAAGCCTGACCCAAACCAGGTAAAACTGCCGAATAAAAAGCTGCTTTGGCAGGTGTTAATGGATCAATGTCTATAGACTTTAAAGTATCCTTAGCTACTACTTCTGATTGGGCTTTTTTTTGTGCCAATGCAGCGGTGTTACTTAAGATAATAAGAAATAGTGCTATGGAAATAATTTTGTTCACTATCCCTTGATTAATTCAATAATTCGATTAAAATCTTCTTCAGATTGGAATGGAATAGTAATTTTTCCTTTTCCATTAGTAGCTATTTTAATGTCTACTTTGTTTCCAAAATAAGAATTAAAAACTTTTTTCTGACTTTCGTCTATATCAAAAGAAGTCGTTTTAGCTTTTGCAGCTGGTTTTGGTTTTAAGCTTTCATGGTAATTTTTCACCAAAGCTTCGGTGTCACGAACCGAAAGATTCTGACTTACAATTTTTTGGTAAATATCAGTTTGTGCATCTAAATCTTCAATGTTAATGATAGCTCTACCGTGTCCCATACTGATAAAACCGTCGCGAATTCCTGTTTGGATAATCGGGTCTAGTTTTAAAAGTCTTAAATAATTGGCAATTGTAGAACGTTTTTTACCTACTCGCTCACTCATTTGTTCCTGAGTCAGTTGGATTTCATCCATCAAACGTTGGTAAGAAAGTGCTATTTCGATAGGATCTAAGTCATGACGTTGAATGTTTTCAACCAAAGCCATAACTAGAGATTCGTTGTCATTCGCAATTCGAATGTAAGCAGGAACGGTCGCCAATCCTATTAATTTAGAAGCACGCAAACGACGTTCTCCTGAAATTAATTGGTATTTATTAAAATCTAATTTTCGAACAGTAATAGGTTGAATTACACCTAATTCCTTAATGGAAGTGGCTAATTCTTTTAATGATTCTTCGTTAAAATTGCTTCTAGGTTGAAACGGATTGATTTCAATAGCTTCAATTTCGAGTTCAATAATATTTCCAACAACCTTGTCTGCATTTTTGTCTTCTACCGATTTGATATCGTTATCTGGATCCTTTAATAAAGCAGATAAACCTCTTCCTAAGGCTTGTTTTTTTATTGCTTTTGTCATAAAACTATTGGATGTTTTTCTTTATAATTTCTTGAGCAAGATGTAAATAATTAGTTGCACCTTTACTTGTAGCGTCATAGTTAATGATGCTTTCGCCAAAACTTGGCGCTTCACTTAGTTTCACATTTCTCTGGATGATAGTTTCAAAAACCATATCGTTAAAATGTTTTTGTACTTCTTCCACCACTTGATTAGATAAACGCAATCTAGAGTCGTACATCGTCAATAATAAACCTTCGATATCTAAGTCAGCATTGTGTATTTTTTGGATACTTTTTATTGTATTTAATAATTTTCCCAGGCCTTCCAAAGCAAAATATTCGCATTGAATAGGAATAATTACAGAATCGGCAGCCGTTAAAGCGTTTAGTGTTAGTAAACCAAGAGAAGGAGCACAGTCGATAATGATGTAATCATAATCGTCTTTTACACTTTCCAAAGCTTTTTTAAGCATGTATTCTCTATTTTCCTTGTCTACCAATTCTATTTCGATAGCCACAAGGTCAATATGAGCAGGGATAACATCTACATTGGGAGCTGAACATTGAATGATAGCTTCTTTAGGAGTATTGCTGTGCTCCAGAATTTGGTAGGTACCAATTTCTACACTTTCCACATCAATTCCTAAACCAGAACTAGCATTAGCTTGAGGATCAGCGTCAATTAATAATACTTTTTTTTCTAAAACACCTAGGGAAGCTGCAAGATTTACAGATGTTGTAGTCTTTCCAACGCCTCCTTTTTGATTAGCAATCGCAATGATTTTGCCCATTTATTTTCTATAATTTTGAACGGTAAAAATACAATTTATTATCGTTTCTAAAAATCTATTTTGTTAACATTTGTTAAAGCTTGATTTGTCGTCTTTTGACGAATTACCGATTGTGTTTTAGTCTAATTTTACAATTGCGATTTTATTTTTAAGAATAGTTTGCAAAAGCAAAAAAGAGTTGTATATTTGCAGCCGCGTTACGGGGTGTAGCGTAGCCCGGTTATCGCGCCTGCTTTGGGAGCAGGAGGCCGCAGGTTCGAATCCTGCCACCCCGACAAAAACCTTCTTGTGAACCAAGAAGGTTTTTTTGTTTTTGGTTATGTTTTACGTTTATATATTATACTGAAAAACCATTTTGTGCGCCAAGAAAGTTTTTTTAGTTGTCTATGTTAGGATAATAAAAACTGATTATTCTAGTCTAATTTTCCAATAATAAAAACTTACTTTTGTGCTGTTTTTAAAATTAAACCTTAATTATTATGTCTGATACAATCGAAAAAATAAAATGTCTTATTATAGGTTCGGGACCTGCGGGTTATACTGCGGCAATTTATGCGGCTAGAGCTAATATGCATCCAATTTTATACCAAGGAATGCAACCTGGTGGTCAATTGACTACAACTAATGAAGTAGAGAATTTTCCGGGATATGTTGACGGAGTTACAGGACCAGAAATGATGGTGCAGTTACAAAAGCAAGCCGAGCGTTTTGGAGCTGATATTCGTGATGGATGGGCTACTAAAGTTGATTTTTCAGGGGATATTCATAAAGTTTGGATTAATGATACGATAGAATTGCACTGTGAGACGGTAATTATTTCTACAGGTGCTTCGGCTAAATATTTAGGATTACCATCAGAGCAACATTATTTGCAAATGGGCGGTGGAGTTTCTGCTTGTGCGGTTTGTGATGGATTTTTCTATAGAAATCAAGAAGTAGTAATTGTAGGAGCAGGAGATTCAGCTTGTGAGGAAGCTCATTACTTATCAAAACTTTGTAAAAAGGTAACCATGTTAGTAAGAAGCGAGAAATTTAGAGCTTCTAAAATTATGGAAGAACGTGTACGTAAAACAGAAAATATCGAAATCTTATTAAATCATGATACGGTTGAAGTTTTAGGAGATAATCAAGTGGTTGAAGCCATCAAAGTATTGAATAAAACGACTAATGAAACTTATGATATTCCAGCAACTGGTTTCTTTGTGGCTATTGGTCATAACCCAAATACCGAAATATTCAAAGATTATTTGACATTAGACGAAACAGGATATATTATCAATACTCCTGGTACTTCAAAAACTAATGTTGAAGGCGTTTTTGTAGCAGGAGATGCTGCTGATCATGTGTATCGTCAAGCAATTACGGCTGCTGGTACAGGTTGTATGGCTGCTCTTGATGCTGAAAGATATTTGGCTGCTAAATAAACTAACATTTGTTAAAATAGAAAGAGGCTGTTTCCATAGTGTGAAACAGCCTCTTTTTTTGATTAAGTAGCTTTCTAAAAAGTTTATTTTTTAGATAATTTTGCTTTATCGGTAAATTTATTCATCTCGATTTTAGCTTCGCCATAAAGTTCGATTTCCGATTTTTCGCTGGCATTAATAAGGATGTCTTTTTTAGAATTTATAATAGCCTTGCTTTGTGCTTCGGTAATTAATTCGATGCTTGTTATTTCTAATTTAGGAGCTTCAAGAACAGCATTGTTTTCTAATCTAATGATAGAAGTATTTGCAGTTCCTTCTATTTTAGCTTTTGTTTTTTGGTACATATCTATGGCCAAGTCATTAGTTGTTATCAAGGATTTTAATTCGGCATCTTTAATTAACTCGATTTTTGTTTTTTCGCTGGTTACATTCAATTCAATTTTTGAATTGCCATCAGCTTGTAAAACAAAATTCTTTGTATTGGCATTTACAAATATTTTAGAATTGTCAAATGTTTTAATAGTAAGATTGTTTGTCAGGATTTCTTGAATTGCCTTAATCACGGCGTCATTTTTTGCTGTAACAGTATTCAGTTCTGACGTATAGGTTATTTTTACTTTTAAAGATTTGCTTTTTATTACTTTCTTAGAAGTTGAAAGCTGAAGTACGCTATCGATAACATCAATATCAATAACGTCAATTAAATTGTCATCGGCTTCTATCTTTATTTCAGGATATTCTCCTCTTTCTAAGGAAACTTCTATGTTGTCTTCGACCTCAATAGCGCTAAAGTTTTTTATGTTTTTTTGTTTGTTAATTATTGTTTTTGAACCGCTTATTTTTTCTTTTTTCTGAGCTAAAACTATTGTAGTAGATAAAAATATTAAAAGAAGGATAGTAATTTTTTTCATATGTAGATAATATTTATTTTTTATAGGAATATGTAATTCGCATAGAATTATTGATATTTACGACCAATTTACGTTTATGCTCATTTCATGACCATTTTTATTTAGGTTGTGTACAAATATAAAAAAATCGCCTATTTATAATGGGCGATTTCTAGTTTTTTAACGAGGATTTTTGTTATTCCTGGCTGATATCTCCACCGGAACTTGTGGATTTTTCAATTTGTTTAGGATTGTTGTTGTATTCAATTTTCCCTCCGCTACTAGCATCAGCTTTTAGACTGACAATAGGATGAATGCTTATTTTTGAACCACTGGAAGATTGTGCTGTAATGGCGTTTACTAATAAATCTTCGGCATCTATTTTACTGGCACTAGTAGCATCAACCTCTAAACTGAGTGCCATTCCTTTAATGTCAATTTTGCTGGCACTGCTGCTATTGGCTTTTATGTTGTCAACAGCTAATTGAGCTTCTATTTTTGCTGCACTGGAAGCGTTTAAACTAATGTTTTCTCCTTTTAAAATGTTTTTTGTTTTTATAGATGAAGCACTATTTGCAGTAAGTTCTACAATTATAGGTGTTTTTATAAAAACTTTTTGAGTTTTATGACTGCTATAATTTCCATTTTCCCGACTAATAAAGAGAACACCATTTCTAACTTTGGTAATAATGCTTTTTTGAAGATTATCTTCAGCTTCTACATAAATTTCGGTTCTGTCAGCTTGTTCAATAACAACTTCTACAGCACTGCTAACTTCTATTCTTTTAAAGTCATCTGTAATCTCTCTTTTTTGGGTAATTAAGTTTCCACTTCCATTGATTGTATGGCGGTGTTGATTATTACATGATATAAGTGCTGCTGTTGCAAAAATGAGCAGACTTGTTTTTATATTCTTTTTTACAATTGCTAGCATAATTAATTGGTTTTAATGATGATACCGTTTTTATCTACTTTTAATTTTGGAATTTCATTTGGGCTTTTATTTATTGAATTCTGTATCAGAATTTGTTGTTTTTTAATTTCATTTTCAATTTCTGTTCTTCTAGCATTTGTAACTTCATTGTTAATTTTTTCTACTTGCTCTTCCATATCAGTGTCAACGCAATTCAAGCAGCTTACTTTGGAATAGCCCACTTTATACAATGGTTCAGTACTGTCATAATCTAAGTCAAAAAAGTCATCGTCAGATCGATCGTAATCACGAACACTAGAATCTGCTTTAAAAAGGGTGCCTTCGGTTAGAAATAAGGTAATTTCTATTTTTTGGTTTCTAAACTTATTTTTTAAATCGGTAAGCAAGTAATTGTCAAAAATAAGTTGGTTTCCAACTATTTTGTATTGGTAACGAATTTGCTCTGCTTTTTGTCTGGCTTCCGAAAAAGATTTTCCTTTGGCTTCCTTTTCTATTTGAATGTAAGCGTAATTTTCGGTTGATTTTTTTATTCGAAAATGCACCTCGTTAGAATAAATAATATCGTTATTAGTCGAATCTTGGGTAATTTTAAATTCGGAACGATCGTAAATGTCTTTGGCAAAATAATCATTGTGTATGAATTTAATATGCAAAGTGTCTTTTAGAGGAAGGTTTAGTGTTTCTTTTTTAACTGTTCGACCATCCATTGCAAAGGCTGAAGCTTGTTTTATTCCTAAGGATACTGCTAAAACTATGGCGATGATCCAAAGTGCTAATAAAGTATATTTGGCAATAGAGCCAATTGATTTTGTATTGGGAGCCAATAACTTAAAACCTAAAAGGGTTAGGAAAAAGAATGGGATTCCAATGGCAAAAAACATTAATAAGCCAAAAGCCCAGATAGGATAATCGGTGAAATTACCTGTTTCTATAAATCCTTGCCAAGGAAAATCAATGAAGGTGTTAGTTCCTAAAGTAAAAACACCAATTAATAAAAAGACTAATGTGGTTAAACCGGCAATGATTAGTAAGATTCCAAGAAACTTAGCTATTATTTTGAAAACACTGATGATGAAATTTCCCAATGAATTCCCTGCTTTGTTAGCGCTTTTTTTTATTTGATTACCATATTTATCATAATCAACATTTTTTATTTTTTCAGAAACATTTTCAAATTCTTCTCTAACTTTTTTTTCGATATTCGAAATGTTAACCGCTTCGCCTGTCATTTCTAGTTTTTCAGAAGTAGTTTGGGCTTCAGGAGTTACAATCCAAAGAATGATATAAGCAAATATTCCTGTTCCAAAACCAAAAAATACGAAGAGTACTAATATCACTCTAATCCATACGATATCAATTCCAAAATAATGGCTCAATCCTGCTGCCACGCCACCAATCATTCCTTTTTCGCTATCGCGGTATAGTTTTTTTGACTTTGTCGAAGGATTAAATTGGTATTGATTTTCGAAATTTTTAGGTTCGTCTTCTATAATGTAATCCTCAGGTTGTCCCATTATGGCAATAACTTCGTCTACATCTTTTAAACCCACTACGTGTTTTTCGCTTTTTTGTTTTTCGTTCAACAATTCAGCAATTCTCATTTCGATGTCTTTAATAACCTCGTCTTGACCGGAAGAATTTTTAAGAGAACGTTTTATGGCGTCAAAATAGCGTGTTAATTTTTGGTATGCGTCTTCGTCTATATGAAAAAACATACCGCCTAGGTTTATGTTTACAGTTTTGTTCATGACTCTGTTTTTTGGTTTGTGATTAAATTTACAGCATTAGACAATTCAGTCCAAGTGCCATTCAGTTCGTTTAAGAAAGTTTGTCCAGTTTCGGTTAGACCATAATATTTTCTTGGTGGTCCCGAGGTGGATTCTTCCCAACGATAGGTTAATAATCCGTCGTTTTTTAGTCGGGTTAGTAAAGGATAAATGGTGCCTTCGACGACTAATAATTTTGCGTTTTTTAGTGTTTCTAATATTTCAGATGTATAAGCATCTTTTTCTTTTAAAACAGATAAGATGCAAAACTCGAGAACACCTTTACGCATCTGGGCTTTTGTGTTTTCAATGTTCATGATTTGTCATTTTTTTTACTTAATAAAGTTTATCGTTAGAGGATAGTTGTATTTTTCTCCATTGGAAGCATTTATAGCCCCGATTATGATTAAGAAAAATTCAACTATTTTTAATAGAACAACTAACACTAGCGAGACGATTCCTAAGGTTATTAAGCCAATATTGTCGGCTATATTGATATTATCCCAAAAGAAGTCATGATTGTTTAGTAGTTCGTTCCAATTCATATTGCTAAAAACTACAGTTACCAATGTGGGAACAGCAATAAGAATAAATACAATCGAATAAAGCAATAAGCTAAGCTGAAAATTGATTACTTGCTTTCCGTTACAATCAATAAAATCCGATTTGTCTTTTTTACTACTCCAAATAATTATTGGAAGAATAAAATTTCCAAAAGGGATAAAGTACTGGGATAGCGCACTTAAATGAGTTAATGCTGCTATGGTTTTTTCGTTTTTGGTTTCCATTTTTATAGTGTATAGTAATTTCTTATACAAATATATATCTTAAAACAGGTATTATGTATTGCAAAGTACTAAATATTAACAAAAAATTAACAAAAATAAATTAAATAGAGGGAACTAATTATTTTGTATATTGGTTTAAAACCCAATACAATGAAACTCACAGCTACAAAACTCAATCGCTTTTTATTTTTCAAATTACCATCGGCATATATTTGTGGAGTGCGGGTAAAAGAAATAGTTTTTGATAAATGTACCGTGTCAGTAAAACACCGATGGATTAACCAAAATCCGTTTAATTCGATGTATTTTGCTGTTCAGGCTATGGCTGCCGAATTATCAACAGGAGCTTTAGTAATGCTCCATATCCAAAATAGTAATCGAAATATTGCCATGCTGGTTGCGAGTAATAAAAGTAAGTTTTCCAAAAAAGCAACAGGAAGAATTACTTTTGAATGCCAAAATGCAAATCAAATAGAAACAGCCATCCAGAATACAATAGCAACTGGCGAAGGTCAAACTTTTTGGTTGAAATCTATTGGAACAAATGAAAACGGAGAACAGGTTTCTGAAATGGATTTTGAATGGACTATCAAGTTGAAATAAACAAAAAACACTTCCATCGCTGAAAGTGTTTCCTCGGGGGCTTGGGGATTGCTTATTTATTATTTGATAATTATTTTTTGACTAAATTCTCCTTTATCAGTTTTAATGATAACAAGATAGACCGCTGAACTTAGATTCTTAACAGGAATTTGAATGTAATTTTGTTTGCCGTCAGCAATTTTCCAATTTCCTATATTTTGTTTTAGAATGTTGAATAATGATACTGATTGTATGGTTACGTCAGTAAAGTAATTTTTAATGTTCAACATATGGTTTTCATTAGTGTAATAAGTAATAATTCCATTATCAACAGTAGTGTCTTCAATGCTATAAGATTTAGATTTATTTACAAATTGCAATGAAAAACGATTTGTATAATCACCAATAGCCAGAGAAATACTATAATTAGCTTTTCTTAGATCATGATACATTTTTGCATCACTATCATAGAGATAGATGTCAAGATTATCAGGGATATTTTCTAAAGCATCTATTTTTATGGTTGATTGTCCTTCATTTGCAATTTTAATGCCTATTGGAATAATTTGCTCACTATTAAAATTTGGAACACCTTGAATGATTAATGACGTTTTACCTAATTCCCAGTACATATCATTTTTGTTTACATCAATCATTCGAGCATCATACCCAAAATCAAATTTATTGGTAGTATTTGGATCAGTACCAATTAATATTTGTCTATGACTTCCAATTGGAGAGTCAAAACCAAGTCTGATTTTCATTCGATTATCTGTAGGTTCCTTAAGAACTGTAGTGTTTTTTTCATTTGCCACTTTCATGAAAGTTGAGTTTCCTGATGTTTCTCTAACAAAGACGCGTTGGCTGTTGTTAAATGAGACCATACCGCCACCAACACTAGTTATTCCTGTTCCAAAAGTATCAGTATCTACAGCACAATCAATGAAGAATCCTTGGGCTACAGGGATGTAGCGTTGTGGCATTTTTGATCCCTTAGAATTATCATTAACATTAAGTGGGTCATCAGCTACAGCTCTAACACCTCCGGTCAATGTGTATGTGGCATAACCTCCCTGATATTGAGCTAAAATATGGTTGTTTGATAGACCAAAATGATCCCAGAAATAGAGTGCTCCGCCAAAAGCGTTTGCAGTACCTCTGCAACCGGTACAGTCTTTCAAATTGTCTTTTATAAATTCATCAGCGTCAAGAGCTGAAGGATAAGGGTTTCCTACTAAATAGGTTTGTTCTATAGCTAGGAATTTGTTTATAGTACCAGAGTTAGGTTTACCGGTAAAAACATAGTTTTGTAAAGTTGTGATAGGAGCTGATCCTCCGGTACCTTTCATTGTAAATCCTTCAGCAACTCCCATTAAACCGGTATTTGCAATGTATTTCCATTGGTAATAATTATCCCAATTGGAATTTGAAGTTGGAGTCAATGAGCTGTAAGCCCAAATCCATCTATTACTAATTTTAATAGGACTTGATAGCGCACCATCGGCAAAATAAGGACCATCACCAAATGTAATTGTTTTTGGACTTGAGGAATCGGTACCGTCTCTCAGTACATTAGGAATGGCATAAGCAGAATTGCTAGCTCCTCCGCGAATGCTCACTGGTGATGACCAGTAGTTGTAATTGTAACTGTTTTTGTGACCTTGTTGATCTCTTTCGATATATCCTGAACTGGCTTCGTCAAAAATACTTTCGCTGTATTGTTCAGGATAGCTATAATATCTTTTTTGTAAAAGTTGGGATTCACCAATTAAGTCAATAAAGCCATTTAATTTTAAATAATGGGTTAACCATAACATATGACCACTATTGGTTTCGTTTTGTGTGCCTGGAGCAGATACTTTTAACGTTGTTCCTGTATTTGAAATCAAGCCTAATAAGCTAATGTCTTTATCGCCAGAATTCAAATCGTTAGATTGTACCACAATATTCCAATTTATGGATTGTCCATTGATTCCTGTACTATTAGGGAAATCCCAAACACTATCACCATATAGCCATGGTGTATTAGAAGCCCCTCTATCAGTCCAATTACCATTTCTAATTGTGGTATAAGGTAAAGGAGCTGTTCTTGATTGTGTAGTGTTAATATTCATTAATCTACCATTCGCTCCTTTATTTGAATAAGCTTGTAAATTTCCACAAATGAGATTGTCCATTCTGTAATAAGCTATTAAGTTGGCCCATGTAGTACCGTAGATGTCAATAGGAATAATAGCTCCTCTTACAGCAGTTCCGTTAGCTTCAATTTTTTGATTCATTATTTGATGAATTTGATCAGGAGTAAGAGCCATATCCCATATTTGAAGTTCGTCCATCCATCCGCTATAGAAATTGATAGCAGCATCATTTGTATTCGCGTTGTGATACATTCCTCCTAAAAGGCAATTATAGTTATTTGTTGTAGGTGCACTACCTGAAGTTGTTCCTACCTCTAAACCATCGATATATAATTTATAAGTCGAACCGTTATAGGTTACACTTATGTGATACCATCTGGAGGTACTTATTGGATTTGAGGCTTTCAAGCTTCCTCCGGCATTCCAATTAAATGAAATATAATTGTTGCTATCCAGTCTTATATCATAGCCGTTTGTAGTAGAAAGATTGTCTCCATTTCTTTTTGAAAAAATAGTTTGAATATTGCTGCCTGAGCTAGGTTGAGATTCGGGCTTAACCCAAAGATTGATAGTAAAAGAACTATTTAGATTGTGGTTATTGCTGAAGTTCACAAAGTCATTTTCTCCATCAAAATCAATTACGTCACAATTTTCTAAAATAACATTAACATCATCAGTACAACCGGCTACTGTCCATCTTAAAATATAAGTTCCTGCACTACCAGTAAATGTAGCTTTTGGGTCATTGATATTAGAAAAACTACCCGTTCCACAACTGCTTGTAGATGAAACAATAGTCCAGCTTCCTATTTGTCCAGTTCCAGGATCATCACAGAAGGAATTAATGGTTCCAGGGTAAGCACCATTTGTTTTATTTTCGATTGCAGTTTTAGTATTGTCATAGGCATTTAAAGTGGCTGTTGTTCCGCCACATTTACCGGTTACAGGGGTAATGTCCACACCTGCATAAGAATAGTTTACATTAACTGTAGCTAAGGCAGTACCTGAAGGGTCATAAGCTCTACAACCATTTATAAGGCTTGTAGCTCCATATTGATGTATTCCAGGAGCTGTAGGAGCGAAAGTATAGGCAACATCAAGAGTTCCGCTAGCTAATGGAGGTTGGCCGGGATCACCTATACCATCAGTCCATTCTAATAGGTCACTATATGGTTTTACAGGAATTGTGATGTTGTCTATTGCCCACGCACTTTCATCTGTAGTTCCAAAAAAGGTCCATCGTACTCTTACGTTGTTATTCCCGATATAATCTGAGACATCAAACGAAGAATTGTCATTTTGGAAATTAAAATACGTTGTGGTTGAGTTATTGGATTTGGGAGCCTGATAAGGATAAGTAACAGGAGCTCCGTGTGTATCTCCCCAAGCTAAAGCATGTGGACTTGTTCCTATTAAATCTTGTAAAGTAACGGTGTAAGTTAATCCTCCATCTAAAGATAATTCTAGTTTAGCAATATCTCCAGCATGTAGATTGTAAGCTTGATCAAAATCTATAGATGCAGTTTTTAATCCTACCAAACTAAAAATAGGTGTTTCTAAAGTGGTGGCGTTACCTGGCGGATACGCTGCGATATAAGCAGCACTATTATAATTCCCATGGGCAATACCAAATTTTAAATCATTTGAGTCGTATTCAATTTTATAAAGTGTTCCAACAGGATGATTATTAGTACCTGCCCAGTTGTTAAATTTGGTGTTGTTTCCTGCTGCAGTCCATTGTGCACCGGCTGTTTTTCCGTCTATTTTCCATTGGGTAGGATCCCATTTGTTAGGAAATTGACCGCTATTAAAGTCTCCACCATCATCTACGTTTGATGCAGAAGTGTAACCATTATGGGCTACTAGAGTTACATTCCCATTTAAGCATATAGTAAAGTTGTCTTCTTCAAGAATTGGAGGTACATCAGGAGGAATAGCATGTATGTCAACATTATTTGAATACTGGGTACAGTTGCCTACTTGTACCAAAACTCTAAATAAAGTAGATTTTGTATTTTGAAAATCAAAGACAATAGGATAAGAATTAGTTGTGTTTGAAATAATTTGCCAATTATTAGTACCTGCTTCAAATTTCTCCCATTGTACAATTGTTCCGGTTTGACCGGATAAATTCAAAGTGATAGGATTTAAGTCATCAGGACATGATGTTATGGCTATATTGTCTTTTGCACTGGCGGCAGTTTCAATATCGCTAAGATATCCTGATAAATTACCTCCATTTATTGGGAAAGAAGTTAAAGTTAAATTTTGAGTTTGTGTTTTTGTATTCCCATTTCCATCATTATAAGTCCATGTAATTACTGTTGGACCTTGGGTTGTAAAAGGAAAAGTAATACTAGGAGTTCCTGTTATGGTTCCTGAGCAATTATCGGTTGCTGTAGGTGCAGTTAAAGAATCTATTTGGCAACCTGTAATGTTTAGTGCGGTTAAGCTGGCAACGTTGGGGACCGGAGCTGTTGTGTCACCAATAGTTACATTTTGATTGGCAAGTGTAATATTGCCGCTACTATCTGCAAATGACCAATGTATTATATAGCTGCCTTGCGTATTAAAATTTATGGGGTCTCCAGTTGTAGCTGTTACTGTTCCATCACAATTATCAGTAGTTGTTGGGTAAGGAGCAGTGACAGAACATTGTGCTGTGATGTTAGCTAATGTAGGAGTAGTTGGTTTTTCATTGTCACTTACTGTAACTGTCATAATATCTGTAGCTGTTCTTCCGCTACCATCGGTTATAGTATAGGTTATAGAGGTTGTTCCTTTGTTGAAAGTTTTGGTGCCTACTTGATTTATTCCTGTTGAAGGAGAAGTCGCTATTGTTGCTCCAGTCATGCCCCAAGTTAGTTTAGCAACCGAACAATTGTCGCTAGTTGAAGCATTAGTAATAGATAGAGCTGCGGTACAATTACCTGTTCCATCTATTGATGTTGTCGTTACAATGTCAGCTGCTGCTATTACTGCAGGATCAATATTATCGGTAATAGTGATTGTGAAACTACAAGTAGAACTGTTATTAGCGGCATCATAGGCAACATAAGTAACAGTTGTTGTTCCAAGGTTAAATACTTTTGTGCCTACATAATTGATTCCTGTAACTGCGGAAGCTCCTGTTGTCACGCCGCTTAATGCCCAGGTTAGTTTTGTAACGGCACAATTGTCTGTAGGGGCTGGATTTGAAGGAGTTAAGCTAGCTGTACAGGTTCCAGCTCCAACATTAGAGGAGATGTTGGAAGGACAGCTAATGGTAGGATTGATGTTGTCATTTACGGTAATTGTTTTTGATCCGGTGGTTGTTCTTCCTGCAGCATCAGTAACTGTATAATTAATAGTGGTTAGTCCTTGATTGAAAATATAAGTTCCTACTTGACCTGAGGTTGCTGATTTAATTGTTACTCCACTTAGAGTATAAGAAATAGACGAACCACTACAGTTGTCTGAAAAAGTAGCATCAGTTACAGCTACTGAAGCAGAACAAAGTCCTGCATCGGTGTTGGCTGTTTGATTTGCACCTGCAGTTAGAGTAGGATTAATATTGTCAGTTACAGTCACGGTTTTTGAGCCTGTAATTGTATTTCCAGCTGCATCGGTAACGGTATAAGTAATTGTTGTGACTCCTTTGTTAAAAATGTAAGTACCTACTTGTCCCGAAGTTGTAGCTGTTATTGTAGCTCCACTTAGCGCATAAGAAATAGTAGAACCTGTACAGTTGTCTGAAAAAGTAGCGTTAGTAATAGCTACAGAAGCAGTACAAAGTCCAGCATCAGTATTGGCTGTTTGATTTGTACCGGCAGTTATGGTAGGATTAATATTGTCAGTTACAGTCACGGTTTTTGAGCCTGTAATTGTATTTCCAACAGCATCGGTAACGGTATAGTTAATAGTAGTGACACCTTTGTTAAAAGTATAAGTTCCCACTTGTCCTGAGGTTGTTGTCTTAATTGTAGCTCCGCTTAGAGTATAAGAAATGGACGAACCTGTACAGTTGTCTGAAAAAGTAGCATCGGTTACAGCTACGGAAGCCGTACAAAGTCCAGCAGCTGTGTTGGCCGTTTGGTTTACTCCAACGGTTAAGCTTGGAGGGATATTGTCATTTACTGTGATGGTTTTTGTTCCGGTGGCAGTTCTCCCAACAGCATCGGTTACTGTGTAGTTAATAGTAGTGACTCCTTTATTAAAGGTATAAGTTCCCACTTGACCTGAGGTTGATGCTTTAGTTGTAGCTCCACTTAGAGTATAAGAAATTGTTGAACCACTACAATTGTCTGAAAAAGCAGCATCAGTTACAGCTACAGAAGCAGAACAAAGTCCTGCATCGGTGTTGGCTGTTTGATTTACTCCAGCAGTTATAGTCGGATTAATGTTGTCAGTCACAGTCACGGTTTTTGAGCCTGTAATTGTATTTCCAGCCGCATCGGTAACGGTATAAGTAACTGTTGTAACTCCTTTGTTAAAAATGTAAGTTCCCACTTGCCCCGAAGTTGTAGCTGCTATTGTAGCTCCACTTAGTGCATAAGAAATAGTTGAACCTGTACAGTTGTCTGAAAAAGTAGCGTTAGTAATAGCTATAGACGCCGTACAAAGTCCAGCATCAGTATTGGCAGTTTGATTTGCTCCAGCTGTTAAGGTTGGATTGATATTATCGGTTACGGTAATAGTTTTAGAAGCGGTAGTTATATTTCCCGCAGCATCAGTAACAGTGTAATCAATAGTTGTTACTCCTTTATTAAAGGTGTAAGTCCCTACTTGCCCTGAGGTAGTTGCTTTAATTGTAGCTCCGCTTAAGGTATAAGAAATAATTGAACCGCTACAGTTGTCTGAAAAAGTTGCATCGGTCACAGCTACTGAAGAGGTACAAAGTCCGGCAGCTGTGTTGGCAGTTTGATTTGCTCCAGCGGTTAAGCTTGGGGGAATATTGTCATTTACTGTGATGGTTTTTGACCCGGTGATAGTTCTCGCAACAGCATCAGTTACGGTGTAGTTAATAGTAGTGACTCCTTTGTTAAAAGTATAAGTTCCTACTTGACCTAAGGTAGATGTTTTAGTTGTAGCTCCACTTAGAGTATAAGAAATTGTTGAACCACTACAATTGTCTGAAAAAGTAGCATCAGTTACAGTTACAGAAGCAGAACAAAGTCCTGTATCGGTGTTGGCAGTTTGATTTGCTCCGGCAGTTAGAGTCGGATTAATGTTGTCAGTCACAGTCAAGGTTTTAGAGCCAGTAATAGTATTTCCAGCCGCATCAGTAACGGTATAGTTTATTGTGGTAGTCCCTTTGTTGAAATTATAAGTTCCTACTTGTCCTGAGGTAGTTGCTGCAATTGTAGCACCACTTAGTGCATAAGAAATAGAAGAACCTGTACAGTTGTCTGAAAAAGTTGCATTGGTTATAGCAACAGCAGCAGTACAAAGTCCAGCATCAGTATTGGCAGTTTGATTTGCTCCAGCAGTTAAGGTTGGATTGATATTATCAGTTACAGTAATAGTTTTAGAAGCAGTAGTTATATTTCCAGCCGCATCAGTAACAGTGTAATCAATAGTTGTTATTCCTTTATTAAAGATGTAAGTTCCTACTTGCCCTGAGGTAGTTGCTTTGATTGTAGCTCCGCCTAAGGTATAAGAAATAGTCGAACCGCTACAGTTGTCTGAAAAAGTAGCGTTAGTAATAGCTATAGACGCAGTACAAAGTCCAGCATCAGTATTGGCAGTTTGATTTGCTCCAGCAGTTAAGGTTGGATTTATATTATCTGTTACAGTAATAGTTTTAGAAGCAGTAGTTGTATTTCCCGCAGCATCAATAACAGTGTAATCAATAGTTGTTACTCCTTTATTAAAGGTGTAAGTCCCTACTTGCCCTGAGGTAGTTGCTTTAATTGTAGCTCCGCCTAATGTGTAAGAAATAGTTGAACCGCTACAGTTGTCTGAAAAAGTAGCATCGGTTACAGCTACAGAAGCGCTACAAAGTCCAGCAGCTGTGTTGGCAGTTTGATTTGTTCCAGTAGTTAAGGTTGGATTAATGTTGTCAGTCACAGTTACGGTTTTTGAGCCAGTAATAGTATTTCCAGCAGCATCAATAACAGTGTAGTTAATAGTTGTTATTCCTTTATTAAAGGTGTAGGTCCCCACTTGACCTGAAGTTGAGGTTTTAGTTATAGCTCCACTTAGAGTATAAGAAATTGTTGAACCACTACAATTGTCTGAAAAAGTAGCATCAGTTACAGCTACAGAAGCAGGACAAAGTCCTGCATCGGTGTTGGCAGTTTGATTCGCTCCAGCAGTTAGAGTAGGATTAATGTTGTCAGTCACAGTTACGGTTTTTGAGCCTGTAATTGTATTTCCAGCCGCATCAGTCACAGTATAAGTAATTGTTGTGACTCCTTTGTTAAAAATGTAAGTACCTACTTGTCCCGAAGTTGTAGCTGTTATTGTAGCTCCACTTAGTGCATAAGAAATAGTTGAACCTGTACAGTTGTCTGAAAAAGTAGCATCAGTTACGAGAACAGAGGCAGTACAAAGTCCAGCAGTAGTGTTGGCAGTTTGATTTACACCAGCAGTTAAGGTTGGATTGATATTATCGGTTACAGTAATAGTTTTAGAAGCGATAGTTATATTTCCCGCAGCATCAACAACAGTATAGTCAATAGTTGTTATTCCTTTATTAAAGGTATAGGTTCCCACTTGACCTGCTGTAGTTGCTTTAATTGTAGCTCCGCTTAAGGTATAAGAAATAGTTGAACCTGTACAGTTGTCTGAAAAAGTAGCATCAGTTACGGCTACTGAAGCAGAACAAAGTCCAGCGGTTACATTGGAGCTTTGATTTGATCCCGCAGTTAAAACAGGATTAGTGGTGTCTTTGGCAGTAACGACTACAATTTTGGAATCGGTATTTCCAGCAGTATCTGTAGCGGTCACGGTTACATTTATCGTTCCGTTGTGAATGGCTGCCTGAGTTGTTCCAGCAATTGGATTTTGAGTAATAATTATGCCCGCACAGTTATCGGTGCCAGTAGAACCATCAATAAGATTTGGAATGCTAATCATACAACTCGCATTCAATGTTGCATTTTGATTGGCTTCGGCTGTTAAAACAGGATAAGTAGTGTCCTTTGCAGTAATTATTACAATTTTTGAATCGGTATTTCCTACAGCATCAGTTGCAGTTACAGTAACATTAATTGTTCCGTTGTGAATGGAAGCTTGCGTGGTTCCTGCAACAGGATTTTGAGAAATAGTCACACCTGCGCAATTGTCAGTAGCTGTAGAACCATCGACCAAATTTGGAATACTCACCATACAACTCGCATTTAATGTTGCATTTTGATTGGCTTCAGCAGTTAAAACAGGATTAGTTGTATCTCCAACAGTGATTATTATTGGACTTGTATAAGCCGAATAGCAAGCTACTCCATTTAATATGGATACGGTTCTTCTTTGGTAAGTAGTTGTTGCTGTTAAAACAGGAGGACTATATGTTGCTGATGTAGCTCCTCCAATTGTTACAAAACTGCCACTGGCGTTGGTTTGCCATTCATAAGTAATAGTCCCGTCACCAGTTCCATCTGTAGTAGAAGTAAGTGGAGTGGGAGAAGTTCCAATACAGATAGTTTGTGCAGTACCTATAGTTCCTGAAGTTACGAGCGATTGTACTGTCACCGTTTTTGTTTCGGTATTAGTAAAGCTACTTCCATCTGTAACGCTAAAGGAAATACTGTATAGTCCAGATAGTGACGGAGTAAACGAGGTCGAAGTGGTTGTACTATTGCTGATAGTAACATTAGTATTGTTAGGATCTTTTACAGTCCAAAGATAAGTTACAGTGCCGTTTGGGGCTCCTGTGTAGCCGCCTGATAATGGAATGTTTATTCCGTTGCAAATGGTAGAGGCGAAATCACTTGGAGTGGTAATGTTGGCATTAAGTGTTCCTGAACCAGCAACTATTTCTCCAAAGGTCAATACATTTCCACCGCCACCATTGCAAACTGCAATAAGTTTGTTATCAATGTATATTTCGGTATTATTCGAACATGCACCTGAAATATTTCCACCTGAATCAACTTTTATGATGGCATTATTAGGTAAATATAATTGGGTTTTTTGATTACTAAAATTTAAAATACCGGTGGAGCTAATATATAAAGTAGGTGTATTTAGGCTTATTTTTTTAGGATTTGAACCACCTTGTAAATTCAAAGTACCATTAACATTTAAATCACCCATAGAAGTTGTAGTCAGATTGGATGAAACTGTAATGGTGTGTGTTGATAGTATGGTTACGCTGTAAGAACCCGCTATTTGTCCAGGATAGTTTGTGGCTGGATCCCAGTTAGTTGTGATGCTGTTGTATGTTTCCCATGAAGAGGCTGATTCCCAATTAGCTGTTAACTTTGAACGAAAATCACCGTTTACTTGACTAAAAGAAGAAAATGTACTAAAAATAAGCAATAATAAGAATAAGTAATTTTGTTTCATGATTAGTAGGTATTAAATTCAAAAAACAATTTTTAAAAATTTATTCAGTTGCATAATGATTATGCAATTTTGACTTTAAGAGAATATAGATTTGGGGAAATGCAATACACTCTTTCAAGAGAATTAATTTTAATATTTAAAGCTTTGGTTTTATGTTAAGCGAAATATTTATTAAAAAAAAGAACGTTTTATCGATAGATTTTAGGTGACATATTAAAGTTAGAGAATTAGTTTGGAGAATAATACTTTAATCGATTATACGTAGGATATTTCGATAAACTACATTTTAAATTAGCTGTAAGAGTTTTTTTGGAGTTTTTTGCTTTACACTTTTCATTAAGTGTTTGACAATGAAATGGGTGTGCTGTTTTTTTAGAACTCTAAGATTCCGTTTTTTATTCGGGTAAAAGTATTTTTTCTAAGAAAGTTTGGAGTTAAAGAAATGGAAATAATTAAGAATTTTTATTAATTATTTGTACTTCTTTAATTGATGTTTGGGGAAATTCTTTGATTTTATCATTTTACCCGAGTCGGTAATTAGAATAAAACTATAATCAGGAAATTTATTAAGCAGTTTTACGGCTTCTTTTTTGCCTAAAACCATAGCTGAGGTACTGAAACCGTTTGCCATTTCGGCATTAGGTCCCAAAACCGTTACACTGCACAAACCTGTTGCAGGATAACCTGTTGCAGGATTGATAATGTGAGAATAACGTTTGCCGTTAAAAACTACAAATTTTTCGTAGGAACCAGAAGTGGTTATTGCAGTATTTTTTAACGAAATAACTGCTGAAATATCTTTGGGATGAAACGGATTCGTAATGCCAATGTTCCAAGGTTTTCCGTTGGGTTGCGTTCCCCAAACACTCATGTCTCCTGAAGCATTTACAATTCCCGATTTGATGCCTTTAGCGAGCATCATTTCCTGACATTTATTGGTGGCATAACCTTCGGCAAGAGCGCCAAATCCAATTTTCATTCCTTTTAATTTTAGGAAAATAGTGGAGTTGATACTGTCTAAAATTATGTTTTGATAACCTACTTTTTCTACCGATTTTTTTATTGCTTCGGGAGTGGGTATTTCGGTCATCGAACCATCAAATTTCCAAATACGATCCATGGCAGCAAAACTAATATCAAATGCGCCATTGGTAATTTTAGAAAAATGGAGTGCTATTTTAGTTAATTCAAAAACTTCTTTATCCACTTTTACAGGGCGAATTCCCGCATTTTGGTTGACTTCGGAAATTTGTGAAGAGGGTTTCCAATCGGAGATTAAGTTTTCAATTCGACTAATTTCGGATATGATACTATCAATATTTTGTTCGGCTGAAAGCGAATCCTGAGCTACAATGCTAATATCAAAACGTCCTCCCATAAGCATTGTCGTCCTTTTTCGTAAGACTTGCGAATGACAAGAAAAACCAAATAACAGAAAAGTAAAAAAGCTTACAATTATTAAGGATTTGGTTTTCATTGGAGAAGAATTAAAATATTGTTTAATAACAATCAGTCAGGATTTGTCCTTTGGATTTGTATTCAGAAAGTGTGGTGTTGTTTTTAGTGATGCAAATACTATCCAACACGCTTTCCACATCAAACTGCATGGCTAGTGCGCCACAAATCATGATCACGCCGCCATCGTTTAATAAATTGGCAAAAAAATCAGCATCTATTTTAATTAAATCCATTACATAATGATGGTTTTCTTCACGGGAATAGGCCAAATGGAAATTATGTAATTGCTGTTTTTGTTTCATTTCAGAAGCAAAATCCTGGTAATGAGCTGTGATTTCGGTTTTTTGGCGAAAGCCGGAATACAAATGGATTTCGGTTTTTTTCTTGTTTTGAGCAATCATTCCAAGGAAAGGAGCAATACCAGTTCCATTGGAAATCATAGCGACTTTAGTTGCTTTTTTAGGAAAATGAAAAGCATGATTATTGATAATTCGGGCTTTAATTGTTTTGCCAACTTCTAAATTGTGTAAAAATTCAGAACCCAAACCATGAGGATGCAATTTTATGGCTAATTGGATATTTCCTTTGTTGTTAGCAATCGAATACAAACGTTCTCTGTTGTCATTAGCAGGATAAATTGCCAGAAGATCACCCGATGTGAATTTGCTTCGCATCCCGGCACGTAAAGTCAGTAAAAAGGTTTGATCAGAATCTGAAATAGTTGTTTTTTCCAAAACCATCAGCTGTTCTAATCCTTTTGGAATATGATTGTATAAAGAAGGCGTGGTGGCTAGTGGAATTTCGGTTTTTGTACTCCATAATTTGACCCAATTAACAAATTCTTCAGCCGATTTGTCGTTTACTGTTTGTAAATCTAAAAAGCGGTTTGTCCAGGTTTGCGTTGACAATAGCGTATCAATTTCGCGTGCATAACCACAAAAATCAGGATAGGATTGAGAACCAAAACCTATTACGGAATAATTAATTTGTTGTTGCTGATTTTGTTTTTCTAAAAGTGATACAAACTTATTAGCATTAGATGGAGCATCACCCAAACCATAAGTAGAACTGAAAATCAGTAAATGTTCGGCTTTTGGATAAAGCGTATAATTATTCAATTGGGCAAGATGTGCTTTCTTGCCTTGGTCATTTAATTGTTTCAGGATGGCATTGGCAAATCGTAACGAACTTCCATTTTCTGAACCCACTAACAGAATGTATTGACTTTCGTTAGCTTTGAATTTGTTTTTAATGCGGCTTGCTCGTCTTTTAAGAGTCATTGCAAAGCCGGAATAGATAAAAAACAGGATATTTAAAGAAGCCAATCCAAGAATAAAAGCCCAAATACTATTTGCCCTTCCGGTGTGTAAATCCAGACTTAAATCAGATACTAATTTTGTTGTTGGAAATTGTTCTTCAGAAACTATTTCGTTCGAATATTGATCTACTTCTATTTTGCGGTCTTTTAATTCGAAGGTATAATAATCCTCAGCTTCATCAGAAAAAGGGAATTCAATTTTAGTAACTTCTGTTAAAGAGGTGTTTTTTAAATCGAAAGTTTTTTTTGTGTTAGCTGTAGGTTTTGCTTCTGTTTTATTTTCAGTTTCATCTTTATTTTTGAAAAGATGAAAACGTTCCATAGACAAATAAGTCCCGGAAAGGGCTATTATCAGAATTGGAATCAAAGCCAAACGTCCTAATAAAACATGGTAATATTGAGCAAAATACTCTTTTATAATTTTAGAAAAGAAGTTGCGTAAACCTCGTTGTCTATTGAGTACAAGAGCAAAACCTGAAATTGCAATTAACAATAAAAGGAAAGCATTGATGCCTATAAAAAGCCGCCCTGTTTCGTGTAGAAATAAAGAGCGGTGCAGGCTGGTAATCCAATTAATAAAATCATTTTTTTTAGTTGGTGTACCAATAATTTTTCCTGTTTCAGGATTGATATAGGCATTGACGTCGTTTCCATCATTATCAATAGCCTGTAAAGTTACAAACTGATTGTGGTCGATACTTAATTCGGTTATTTCAGGATAGATTTTACGCAGCTTAGGCAAAGACTGAGCTAATGAAATTTTGTTGAAATTTTCCACCCGATGAGACGGAATTTTCTGCTGTATGGCATCAACTGCAAGTATAGTACCTGTTGCGGATGCTAAGATTAAAAATAGAGAAGAAAATACCGCCAAAGCGAGGTGTGAGTACCGCCAAAAAGAAAGAGTCATCTAGTTATGCTGTTATATTTTGCTTAATCTTACGTAACGAATGTATCCTTTTCCTTCTGTTTTTTCAGACATAGCTGCTGTAGTAAGAGGCATTTCTAAATCGGAAGTATAATATTTCTGATCTTCTACTGCCGATTCAAAACGCAATTTGTAACCGCTGTTAATTTTAGAATCATCAATTTCGATAGTTGTAATGCTACGATCGCCACCTGTAACAGAAGCTCCTGTGATAGCACTAATATTTGAAGGTTTTTTTGAATAGAATTTATGCCATTCTTTCAAGCTTTTGTACCATTTTTTATCATCTCCCATTACGTAAAGTGTTTTTTCGTAATTTCCTTTAGGATTTACTAAAGAGACTACTACATAAGCACCTTCGCCCATATAATTAGACATTTGAAGCATGCATTTGTATTTGCTGCTTTGTGCTGTAGCTTGAAAAGAAATAAGGCAGATAAATGCGCCTACGAAGGCAGTTTTAAGTATTGAATTCATTTTATTATTTTAAAATTTCAACAGAAACGTTGTTTTTGGTTAAAGTCTCATTTTCTTTGGCTAAGTCATAAGCACTTTCGTCAAAGTCAGTTTTAATATCTTTTTTAGCTCCTATAGAAAGTAGATATTTTAAAACAGCATCATTTTTTGCAATCATAGCAGCTTTATGCAAAGCAGTTAATCCATCTTTGTTTTTTGCATTTATGTCAATGTTTAAATCGGCTATTTTTTTAAGCAAAGTTAAATCATTTTTCAGCACAGCAAAATGATACAAAGTACTTCCGTCTTTTTGAGCTTGTGCGAAGTTTAAGCCATTATCTTGTAGTAATTTCACTTTTGCAGTAAAAGGATCTTCTGTAGGTGCATTGCTCGATTCAGGACTACGTCCTCCCATCATTTGTGGGCGAAACGATTGAATTAAATAAAATCCCAGGTTGTTATTGTCTTTATCTAAAACAGCAATGTTTGCTTTTTTGTTTAACAAAAGTTCTACTGCTTTTGGAGTTCCTGACTGGATCGCTATTGATAGCGCTGATTCTCCTTTTGCATTTTGAGTGTTGATGTCTTTTACTTTAGGAAGTAATAATTCCAGAGCCTGAGTATCTCTTCCAGCCGCCGCATTCATTAAAGCAGTATTTCCATCGTTGTCTACTTTATTAATATCAACTCCTTTATTGATAAAGTAATTGATAATTTCAGTTTGGTTTGCTTTACGCACTAAATTGTGTAAAACGGTTTCTCCATCAATTGAAATTACAGTTGGTTTTAACTTCAAATCTTCTACTAAATATTTATAAACTTCAAAAGTATTCGCTTCACGACGAGATCCTTGAGAAGCAATGATAAGTGCATTATCAGTGTATTTCACTCCTTTTTCTAATAATGTTTTCAAAAGATTTATGTTACCTGTTCTTGCTGCATAATTAAATGCAGTATTACCATAATTGTCAGTGTCTTTAAGAGACAATCCTTTAGATATGAAATAATTGCTTAGAGCTAAATTTTTATCGCTAGGGATAGCCATAAGCAAAAGATTTGCACCATCCTTATATTTTTTCTTAGGGTCTAAACCTGCTTTAAAAAAGGCATCGTAAACGGCAGTATTACTTTGGGCACTACTAGCTGCAGAAGTAATTGGAGTTGTTCCGTGGCTATCTTCAAGGTTTATATCTGAACCTTTTGCAATTAGATAGTTTACTATTTCGACATTTCCTTTTGTGGCAGCCCAATGAAGATAAATACGGTTATCATGTGTTGGTTTATTTACCGTGTTCCCAGGTTGTTCTAATAAAAATTTAATTGTTTCAGTGGGAGCATCATTGTTTATGGCATAAACTACAGCATCAAAAGCATTGTTAGTATTTTCAGAAGGATTGTTTCCTTTTGCTATTTCTGCTTTAAGAGTTGCAACATCAGGAGATGTTTTCCAAAAAGATTGCTCTAACAGTGAGTTTTTTTGTTGGGCAGTTGCTAAAAAAGTAGCAGCTAATGCAAACGAAACAAATAGATTTTTCTTCATTATTTTTATTATTTTTCGATTAGATATAGTTTTTTATTTATGGTTTAATCTCGTTGTTCTATTTAGAATAAATAAAAATAGAGCAAATGTAGAAATTAAAACCATATTATCAATTACTGGTTAGTTCTTTTTTGAAAATTTTAGCAGTGTTTTTTGTTCCAGACCAATTAATATTAAAAATAGGAGAGGTGTAAAAGAACAATCCCTAATTGAATAGATGAATTCAATTAGGGATTGTTTTTAAAATGGCTTACTAAATTCAAATTTGATTATTCAGGTCTTAATATTGTTTTATTCTATGATGATTTTCTTAGTAAACTCGCCTTTAGTAGTTTCAATTTTTACAATGTATACTCCTAATTTTGGCTTTTTGACATGTAATTGTATATTGGATTGGTTTCGGTTTTCTTCAACTTTCCAGCTATCAATTTCAGTGCCTGAACTATTAAAAAGACTTACTCTTGTAACACTACCATCTTTAAAGCCATTGTTTATATTAATGTTGTCGGATTTTTGAATGTATGTGATCGTAATATAATCTTTAATTTCGGGTTCTACTACTACAGGCACTTCTGGTTCTACTGGTGTTACAGGTGTTGTTGGTTCTACTGGTGCGTCTGCCGGGTTATAAAAGCGCAAAGAAAATCGGCTTGTATTTGTTCCTGCGATTATGTTGACCTCATAATTTGTTCCTCGAATATTATTATAAGTATTGGTTTCGCTATCGAAAATATAGATAGCTTGGTTTGTATCAAAATTTTCTACGTCATCAATCATAAATTTTACCTTACCCTCGGCATTTGCTTTTACAGCAATAGGATAAGAGGCATTTTTATTGAAAGCACCAACCCCTTGAATTACAAATTGATTTCCTCCAATTAGAAAAAACATATCATTAGGAAAGTTATCCATATTGTAGGCATCATAACCAAAATCGATTTCGTCAGTAGCTTTTCCGTCTATAAACCCTAATAATATTTGTCTGTGGTAATCGTCACGGGAGTTAATTCCTAATCGGATTTTTTTATAATTATTCTCGGTTACAGCATCATTATTATTTTGCACTACTAGTTTAGCTTGAGTGCTATTTTTGTATAATACATTCGAATAAGTTGCATCGTCTTCTTTATGGAAGCTTCTTTGATTGTTGTTATAAGTGATAGTTCCTCCAGCGCCTGATTTTCCAACAACAAAAAAAGCTTGGCCAACAGGAATAAAACGGTTAGGAATACCTCTTGACGGAGTTCCTAATTTGCTTATGAAATCAACATTAGCCGATGATGGTGCAATACCTCCTGTTAGGTTTCGAGTGGCATAGCCTCCTTGATAATTTACTAATATATGGGTGTTATTAGTAGCATAATGTTCCCAAAAATATATTGTTCCATTTATTGAAGATGCATTGTCGTTTATAAAAGCTTCACTATCTAGTGACGAAGGGTATGGATTTCCAGCTAAAAGCAATTGATCACTACTTATTGAATTAGATGTAATTGATCCATTATTAGGTTTGCCTACAAAGGTGTAGTTTTGTGTACTAGTGGCAGCTCCACTACCTTTCATAGTGTAGCCTTGTCCCACTCTTACTGCGGAATTTTCGTTTAGCTGTACCCAATTGGCATAAACATTAGCATAATTATCAAATTTATAAAGCCAATATCGGGCAATACTTATTGGATTTGTTGGTGAGCCATTGTATCCTCCAATCCAAGTAATGTTTTTTGGAGTGGTTGAGGTACCATCTTTCATAACACTTGTTACGGTGTAATTCTGATTATTGGCAGTAGTATTTATTGTTCCTACAGGAGAACTCCAGTAATTATAATTGTATAGATTAGATTGACCTTGTTGGTCTCTTTCTAAATAACCAGAACTGCTTACTTCTAAATCGCTATCAGTTGTTTGAATTAATTGTGATTTTCCAACTAAATCTATTTTTCCATCTAATTTTAGATAACTGGAAACTTCAATTTTTGAATTATTGGTTGCGCTTAGCGTATTGCTGTTGACTAATAATCCCAAAACAGTTTTATTACCAGTAGAAGAAATGTTATGTGAAGTTTTAACAATATTCCAATCTATTAATGTAGTACTGTCAATTCCTAAACTGTTAGGAACATCCCATACATCATAGTTGGTCCAGGTATTGTCTGTTTCCCAGCTACCATCAATTCTTGAGGTGTACGGTATAGGTGCTGTATCCGGTTCGGGAAGATAAATACCTTTTAATTTACCGTTGATAGCATTTCCGGATTTATCTACTAAATAGCCATTGTTGACATCACTAACATTATTCATTTGGTAATACCCAGATAAATTAGTCCAGTTTAAACCACTGATAGTTTTCGGGATAATTGCTCCTTTTACATTATTGCTTCCATCATTAATAATTTCCTGATTCATCATTTTTCGAATTTGATCTACCGTCAATTCGGTATTCCAAATGCGTAGTTCATCTATCCATCCATTAAAATAATTATAAGGAGTGTAAGTGTTTTGACTCATTGCTCCTATAATAAAATCGAAACTGTTTGATGTTGGATTTACACCAGAAGTAGTTTTGTCTAATATGCCGTCGATATATAATTTGTAATTAGTACCATCAAAAGTAACTGCAATGTGATACCATCTGTTGGTGTCAATGCTATGTGTGGCAGTTATAGAATTGTTATTCCAGTTAAATGAAATAAGGTTGTTTACTATTCTTAAATCATAACCATTAGTAGCAGTTGGGCTAATGTGTTTTGAAAGTATCGTTTGTGTATTCCCATTAGTAGCATTTGATTTTACCCAAGCTTCTATACTGAAAAGACCGCTGTCTAAACTAAATTTATTTTTAAAGTTGATGTTATCATCAATTCCGTCAAAATTAACCACATTGCAAAGTTCTAATGTAACTAAAACATCATCTGTTGTATTGCAGCTTGTAGTCCATCGTAAGGTATACACGCCTATATTTGGACTATAAAACGTTGAACTTGGACTAGTACTATTCGAAAAAATTTCTCCACCTCCTGAAGGACCGCTTACAATGGACCAAGTTCCACTAGCTCCAGTTGATGCATTCAATGTGACATATTCTCCCCCGCAAGAAGTCGTCTGGTTAGGGCCCGCCATTGAGGATAGACAAGAACTGTTATCTATGGCTACTTTAATAGATCCGTCAATGGGTAAATGACAAGAGGTAGTGTCATATCCTTGAAAAAAATAGTTTGTAAAAGGAGATCCAGATACAGCACCAGTACCCGTTATGGTTCCTGTCTCTAAAGATACTTCAGGACTGCAACCGGCACTCAATAAAATAGCACAATCTGTTGTAACATTGAGGTTAAAGCTTAAATCGGCATAGATGTATTCAGGATGATTTGTAGTTATGGGTAAAGTGCCTAAATTCCAAAGGATTTTATTGGTTGCTGAATCGTAATAAGGAACGTTGCTCGTAGTAAAACCATGATAGGTATGGTATGAAAAAGTTCCTCCTGTGCTGAAAATGGCAGTTGCAGGAATAGGAATTGAAACTATTGTATTGTTAGTAGCTTCGGTACCTTCATTAGTTATATTAAGGGAATAATTGATGCTTTGGCCAGGTAATGCATTTAAAATAGGAGGGTTGGTGACATTGTTAATCGAATTAACGCTAATTAAACCTTCTGGATTTGGAACATAGGCATCAACTGACATAGCAAAACCGAAAATGGTATATATTTCATAAGTGGATCCAAACCTAAAAGAGGTAGAGGTTTGATTGTTGCCTATGACCGTATTTCCAGTATTCGGAATGGTAAACATACTAAAATCAACCCCAGTATTATTTTGTAAAATAGGGTTGCTTGTACCTGTAGCCGGTACCGGATATATAGAAGAATTGAAGAAGTTAGTGGTTGTATTTCCGGCATGATTTAATGTTAGATAATTAGTAGTATTATAAGTAGTTGGATCTGCATTTAGTTTTTGTACAGCTAGGTAATCGCTTCCTGAATTTGTTGCTACATCTCCTTCAGCAGCCATGACGCCTAATTTCATATTTACCTGTCCAGAACCTACCGTGGTAAATCCTGAAATGGGAATATTTCCATATTCTCCACCACCAGCAAGTTGTCCGTTAACATAGGCATAACCATCAAAAAGGGTTACGGCTCTACTTTTCATTAACGGATTTTCGTAAATAACTACCATTACCCAGCCTCCCGAATAACCAGGAGTAGCATTGGTTCCTTCCGTTAATGCTATATCAGCAACCGTATAAGCTCCAGGACCGTGAGTTTTAACATAATCGGTGATTTCTTGATAACCAATAAAAATTCCACTTTGAGCAGCTCCAGGAAAACGGATATCAGAAGTAGCTCCATTGGTTTTTGCAGTAATGGAAGTATAAGAGTTAGTACCAGGACCTTTTAAAGAGATTACTTTTTTGTCGTAATTTTTTGTTGTGGTTACATAAGCAGGAATTGTCCCTGAAACATTAATTGAAGCAGAAGAAGTGCTTTGAGTGAGTGCGGCTGATAGACCTGTACTGGTATCCCTAATTAATTGATTGATTGTTAAACTAACTGTTCCGTCGGTAATTGTATAAGGAGTTGTAAGTGTAGCTGTGGCTGTAGTTAATACAGTGCTAACACTAACAGGGATGTTGGTAGGCCCCCCCCCATTCACTGAAAGAGTAACTCTATCTGCTCCGGTACTATTGGTATAGCTAAATGCATAGGTTGTACTTCCTGATGTAAAGGTATAAATTGGATAGCGATTACCGCTACTTCCTCCTCTGCTTATTGTTAAAGTATAGTTTGTATTTGTAATATTTTGACCATGAGTTGCTGTTGAATTTGTATTAATTGCTTGTGTTCCACTTTGAACTTGTTTTGAAACTGAAAAAGTATCAGCATCATTTGATTTTCCTGTCCAATAGAGTCCTGCAAAAATAACTGTGGAACAAGTTTGTACAGCGCTATTTTCACCTCCATTTGAAAGTTCAAGAGTCGCCATAGAGGAATTAAAAGTATTAGAATCGCCATCTATATCTACGTATTGCATCGCATTAGCTTCGTTGTTTGTTCCGGTACCATAATTTGTAAGCGTTAGGTTGGTGTTACCTAACATGGTAAAATCTCCCTTGACATTATATATGGTTTTGGTAGGAGTGGTTGCCGAAGTTCTTTGCGAAAAATTAACTTGTGGTGATGTCAATGTTTGCGCCTTTATTTGCATAGGGACAATAAAATATAGTATAGAAAAAACTAAATAGATTAAATTGTATGTTTTTTTTTTGGGGTAATTTTTCTTCATAATTCAACTACTGTATTTAATTATGGCCTATTTTTTTGATTTCAAATGAATTCATACTCAATGAGTTGTTATTCTTGTTACACCAAAAGTAGTCGTTTCTGTTTAAAAATCCGATTAAGTACTTAAAATATCGATTAAATACGTTTTTTATATTTTTATTTAAGTTTTATATTACTTTTTAATCTGTTGTGTTCTTGGATTTATAATTTAAAAGACTTAAGAAGAGTTTTTTATTTTTAAGTTAGGAGAGAGTATTGGTGTTATTTTTTTGTCTGATCTCCAGAGTTGTGGGATTGATACTCAAAAGGACTGGTTTGTGATTTTTGTAGTAGGTACTTTCGAAACAAAATGCCTCGTGCTGAAAATAACGATAAGCAAAACAAATTGTTATGATAGAAAGTAACTTTAGTGAGTCTAAATCTCTAAAAATAACCACAGCTGATTTCTTTTTCAAATTCAGTTATAGTGTCGCAATTTCAATAAGCAGTTTGCTTAATTTGGATTTTGTGTACCAAATGGATAAAATAAATTGCAAAAAATAGAAATAGTAATAAATAAACCTGAGGTCTGGTTTTGTATTGTTCAGAATATTAGCGTTATAGTCTACTTTTTTTTAAAAATTCTTCATTTGAGTTCCTCGTTTTATCCATTTCAGGACGGGACAGAGTTGAAAATAAAAAACCCTTAAACAATTGATGTTTAAGGGTTTGTTTTTGTAGCGAAGACGGGAGTTGAACCCGTGACCTCAGGGTTATGAATCCTGCGCTCTAACCAACTGAGCTACCTCGCCAAATGTTCAGGTTAATACTGTTCCTGATTGCGGGTGCAAAGATAGAAATAAAATTAAAAGTTGCAAGCATAAAATGAAGAAAAAAAATATTTTTAAAAACGTTTTTTTTTAGGCATTATATTCTATATATTCGAAAAAAAATAAATCTGCTTTTATGGATGTTAAAGTACGTTACGAAATTGAGTTTCCTATAAATTCTTCGCCACAATTATTATATCAATATATTTCTACTCCCTCTGGTTTATCTGAATGGTTTGCTGATGATGTGAATTCTAGAGGAGAATTTTTTACTTTTATTTGGAATGATTCCGAAGAAAAAGCAAGATTGGCATCTAAAAAATCAGGAGAGAAAGTAAAGTTTAAATGGGTTGATACCGGAGGTAAGGATACAGACTATTTTTTTGAATTACACATATTAGAGGATGAGTTAACTAAAGATGTTTCTTTGATGATAATTGATTTTGCTGAGGAAGATGAAGTTGATGAAGCTAAACAATTATGGGAAAATCAAATTTCCGATTTAAAACATCTCTTAGGTTCCGTATAGTGAATTCTATTTTTATGACTTATATTTGCCCTGAACAAAATTCAGGGCTTTTTTTATGGTTAATTTCAACGGAACTTTAGTAACACAAGATTCAAATATATTAGTGCAAAATCGTGGTTTTTTATATGGAGATGCGGTTTTTGAAACAGTTAAAATTGTAAATTCTAAAGTACTTTATTTAGAAGATCATTACTTTAGGTTAATGGCCTCAATGCGAGTAGTGAGAATGGAAATTCCGATGAATTTTACAATGGAATACCTAGAAGAACAGTTACTTACTTTAACGGATAAATTATCTATTTCGAATGCTGCAAGAGTTAGAATTACGGTTTTTAGAAATGATGGAGGTTATTATTTACCTACAGACAATACGGTTTCTTTTTTAGTTCATGCCACGGAAACTGAAGCTGTCCTTTATTCTTTCGAAGAAAAAGAGTATGAAGTAGATTTGTTTAAAGATTTCTATATTACAAAACAGTTGTTGTCTTCTATTAAAACTACAAATAGAATTTTAAATGTTACTGCAAGTATTTTTGCAAATGAAAACGCTTTAGATAATTGTTTGTTGCTAAATGATAGTAAAAATGTTGTGGAAGCAATTCAAGGGAATCTTTTTATGCTGATAGGGAATAAATTAATTACTCCTCCAGTTTCTGAAGGTTGTTTGAATGGTGTGATGCGCAAACAAGTTTTAAAATTAGCCAAAACTATTGCAGGAATTGAAGTTGTAGAGGAGGTAATTTCTCCTTTTGAACTTCAAAAAGCCGACGAATTATTTGTTACTAATGTTATAAAAGGAATTCAGCCAATTACTAAGTATAGGAAAAAGACTTTTGGGGTAAATATGTCCAGAGAAATAGTTGCTAGGTTAAATGAAATAGTGAGTGCTATTTAATTCAAATAAGGATTCTCAGGTGCGTTTGACCAAATTAGGTAATCACCACCCAGTTCGATGATTTGTTCTTTCCAAAAATGAGCAGACGATTTACCTATAATTTTGTTTTTATAGGTATTAGAAGCAATAATCCAGGAATTAGTATCCATCTCTGATTGGAGTTGACTTTCAGACCAGCCAGTATAGCCTAGGAAAAAACGAATATTGTTTTTGTTTATTTTTCCGCTATTAAGAAGTTCTTTTGTAGACTCAAAATCACCACCCCAATAAATTCCGTTAGAGATTTCGATGCTATTCGGAATTAAACCTGGAACGTTGTGAATGAAATAAAGGTTGTCTTGTTCAACGGGACCACCATTGTAAATTTTTAAACGCGAATTAATTTCAGGAATTAAATCGTTTATGGTGTATTTCAATGGTTTATTGATGATAAAACCAACTGATCCGTCTTTGTCATGATCAGCCAATAAAATCACAGATCTATTAAATGATGAATCTCCGATTATAGAAGGCTCAGCAATAAGTAATTGTCCTTTTATTAATTTTTCTGAAATCATGATTCTTCAAGTTTTTATTAAATTTAAGAAAAAAAAATAAAAAACACCAAACATAATCGTTAAAAAGCATAAAAAAACCCTCAATTGAGGGTTTTTTATATGATAGGATTTATAAACTTGTTTATTAGTTTACAGCTCCTTCTAATTCAGCTCCAGCTTTGAATTTTACAACATTTTTTGCTGCGATTTGAATTGTTTTTCCAGTTTGAGGATTTCTTCCGTCTCTAGCTGCTCTTGGAGAAACAGACCATGATCCGAAACCTACAAGAGATACTTTTCCACCTTTTTTCAAGGTACCACCTACATTTCCTAAAAATGACTCTAAAGCTAATTTAGCAGCTGCTTTAGTAATTCCTGCATCAGCAGCGATAGCATCGATTAATTCTGATTTGTTCATAATAATAGTTATTAATTGTTGGTTAAAAATAAATTGTCAATACACAAATTTAGCAGTAAATACAGACCTCGCAAGTGTTTTTGTTGATTTTACGTCGTTTTGTTAATAACTTATTTTTTTTGTTCATAACAGGGGCTTTTTTCTTATGTTTTTTGCTGATTTTCCCTGTTTTAGGGGGTTATAGCGCCTTTGCTTCTTCAGAAAAAGTGATTCCATTGAGTAATTCAGGGGTAGTCATTTTCTTTTTTCCCGGAAATTGTAGACTCAATACTTGTATAAAGCCATCTTTTGTAGCAATTTTTAATTCTTTTTTAGTGCTAATTATTTTTCCAATACTAAAATTATGAGCTTCCAAAATGATTTTAGATTCATATATTTTCACATTCCATTCCTGCTCTTTATCGGTAAAAAAACACCAAGAAGCAGGATAAGGACTTAATCCTCTAATAAGATTATTGATTTCTAAAGAGGATTTGCTCCAATCAATCTTGCAGTTCTCTTTATTGAGTTTGTATGCTGTTTTAATATCAGTATCTTCTTTTTGAATAGTTGTGGTGACATTGCCATTTTCTATTAAGTTTAAAGTTTCAATAACGGTACTGCTTCCTAAGTTCATTAAACGGTCGTGAAGTTGTCCTGCATTTTCGTTAGGATCAATTTCAGTTTCTGAACTCAAAATCATGGCACCAGTATCTATTTTGTCATCAATAAAAAAAGTAGTTACTCCTGTTTTAGTTTCTCCATTTATAATTGCCCAATTGATAGGCGCTGCTCCACGATAATTAGGTAGGAGTGAAGCATGAAGATTAAATGTACCCAGACTTGGCATTTCCCAAACCACTTTTGGCAACATTCTAAAAGCAACTACAATTTGCAAATTGGCGTTAAGCGATTTTAATTCGGCTAGAAAAGATTCGTCTTTTAGGTTGGTTGGTTGTAGAAGGTTAAGATTATTTGCTAATGCATATTCTTTTACAGCTGAATATTTTATTTTTTGTCCTCGTCCGGCAGGTTTATCGGCAGCGGTAATGACACCTACTATATTGTAGTTGTTTTTTACTATTTGGTCTAGGATTCCTACCGCAAAGTCAGGAGTTCCCATAAATACAATTCGTAATTTTTCCATTATTGTTTTAAGCTATATTTATTGTTTGGTTTTATTAGAATGCTTTTGTTTTCTAATAATTCTTGAAGTGCAAAGATAACATCGTCCGAAGGATTATTTAGCTTGATTTGAATTTCTCTCGAAGTTAAATCGGTTGTCTTTAATAAGCTTCGTATTTCGTCTGAAAGTGAAACATTGGTTTTGTTTTTTGTTTTTTGTGTAATGCAAAAGGAGCAAATGCCGCAATTAGTTTCTTTTTTTTCGCCAAAATACTCCAATATCAATTTGTTTTTGCAAATAGTATCCTTTTTTATATAATGTAAAACCGCTTCAAATTGTTCTTTTTTTAATTGGTTTTGGTTTTCGAGGTATTTAGCTATTCGGTTAATTGTTCTTTCGTCTTCGCGAATTTCGTTAAAAATTAAAGTAGTATCATTATTTTTCGAATTGTAATCAACAA